>DATBEH010000033.1:0-84676 GCA_036276175.1 Lichenihabitans sp. | reverse complement strand
GCTTGCAGGTCGCCCGAGGCGGAACGCTGCCGGTCTACTATAATCCGACAAACCGGAAATCGACCATGGTCGCGACGAACGACATCGGCGCGGAGGTCGCGACCCTTTTGACCGGGCCAGCCTGGTCAGGGCAGCGCATCGTCGAGCTTGGTTCGATGGTTAGTGCCGATGAAGTCGCGGAGCAATTGGGTGAAGTTCTGAATCTCGACGTGAAAGCCTTCGCAGTCCCGCGTGTAGGGTGGGCGGAAGCGTTCGAGCAATTCGGTATCCCGAAGGGCCACACCGGACCTGCCGAAGAAATGTTTGAGGCCGTGAACGCGGGATGGATGGACCTCGGAGCCGAGGGTACAGAGCACGTAGCGGGCACGACCTCCGCACGCGATGTATTCGAGGCTGCACGGAACGCCGCCAAGGCGTAAGTCCGGGACGGATCAGGCATGAGACGGAGACTGCCCGCTTCAGCGTCGGACGCATCGCGGGAAGCGCTCAACAGTTCAAAGCAACGCGAAGCGCCTCCACGCCCGCCTGACCTTCTGAATTTCCGGGAGGATTTAGTAATGTCTGTTTCATGATGCATGCATCCGGTGGTGCGAAATTCAAGACTTCTGCAAAATGAGTTCGCGCCAATATTATAGGTTGCGGTTTTCAAAAGATATGACCGAAACTCTAAAACATCGGTCAGGCTAAACCTTTTCTTCTGATTTCGATGGCTTCTGCCGCGCAAGCGGTTCCTAAGCCAAATGTCCGCTATCCGCGTTTTTTCATTCCATAGCGGACCAGCCGCTCTCGTGAAGAGTTTCGGGCGCCGTGAGGCGTACGAAAGTCGCCGAAGAACGAACCCGCGAAGTCGAAGGGGGACTATGGGGATTTTAGGCTGCGGCCTGTGTCGAGGCGGGCTCGGGCCCCTTTGCTGGACGCGCAAACCGGGCCTGCCGGAACTGATGATCGCCTGATCGGGCGTTGGTCCGAACCTCGAGAGAGCGACTCGTGGCGTCCCGAGACGTCACCCGGGATGAAGGGCGCGAGCGTTAGCCTTGGCCGCGGCGCCTGTGCCGCGGCGTGAGGTGGCTGTGCATGCCGGTTCATGCGCACATCCTGCCGGCTTGGGGTGGTGGCGGCGGCCCGCGCGGCTGCCATCGGGACGCGAAGGTCTCGATGACGATCATGATCCCGCCGCAGCACGGACATGGCGGACGCTGATCGGCTGGCTTCTCCGGCGGGATGTCGTCGGGAGGTGAGGCGGCCTCCAGCAGGTCGCGGATGAGCGCGAGGCTGGTCTTGCGTGCCGAGGCGGAGAGCAAGCCGTAGTGGCGGATGCGGTGAAAGCCGCGCGGTAGGACATGCAGCAGGAACCGTCGGATGAACTCGTCGGTCGCAAGCGTCATGACCTGCTGCCGGTCGGGGCCGCCGCGGCGATAATCCTTGTAGCGAAAGGTGACGCCCGCCGCGTCGAAGCCGAGCAGCCGCCGGTTCGAGATCGCGACCCGATGCGTGTAGCGCGCCAAGTAGGCGAGCACGGCTTCGGGGCCGGCGAACGGGGCCTTGGCATAGACGACCCAGCGCTTCTTCCGGATCGGGACCATGTGGCGCAGGAAGGCGCGACGATCGGCCAGCGGCGCCAGGGCGCCAAAGAAGGCCAGCCGGCCGGCCTCGTGCAGGGCGAGGAGGCGCTCGAGGAACAGGCGGCGGAAAAGTGCGCCGAGCACCCGCACCGGCAGGAGGAAGGCCGGGCGCGAGGCGATCCACCGTGTGCCGTCGAGCGACAGGCCGCCGCCCGGCACGATCATGTGCACATGCGGATGGTGCGTCATCGCCGAGCCCCAGGTATGGAGCACGGCGGTGATGCCGATGCGCGCACCCAGATGCTTGGGGTCCGCCGCGATCGTCATCATCGTATCCGAGGCGGCCCGGAACAACAGGTCGTAGACCACGGCCTTGTTCTGGAATGCGATATCGGCGATCGCGGCCGGCAGGGTGAAGACGACGTGGAAATAGCCGACCGGCAGCAGGTCGGCCTGACGTTCCGCGAGCCAGCTGCGCGCGGCCGCACCCTGGCACTTGGGGCAGTGCCGGTTGCGGCAGGAGTTGTAGGTGATCCGGAGGTGGCCGCAGTCTTGGCAAGCCTCAACGTGGCCGCCGAGCGCGGCGGTCCGGCAATGCTCGATCGCTGCCATCACCTTGAGCTGGTGCAGGCTCAGGTGCCCGGCGTGAGCGGCCCGATAAGCCGGCCCTGCGGCTCGGAAGACATCGGCGACCTCCAGCGCGGAGGCCGACACGCCTTCAGCGGCCGGACGCTCCATCGTCGGGCACGAAGAGGCCGAGCTTGTCAAGCGGGCTGGTCACGGCACGCACTGTGCGGGTCGCCACCTTGGTGTAGAAGGCGGTGTTGTCCAGCTTGGCGTGGCCGAGCAGCGCCTGGATGACTCGGATGTCGACGCCGTCTTCCAGCAGGTGGGTTGCGAAACTGTGGCGCAGGGTATGCGGCCCGACCCGTTTGGCGATGTCGGCCGCCCGCGCCGCCTCGACCACGATGCGATGAAGCTGCCTGGTGCTGATCGGCTTTCCGGCATGCTGGCCCGGGAACAGCCAGCCCTTGGGATGCATCACGCCCTGCTGCCGTCCGACCTTCCACCACTCGCGCAGCAGGATGAGCAGATCCGCGGCGAGCATGGCGTTGCGATATTGGCCGCCCTTGCCGCGTTCCACCCGGATCAGCACGCGTTCGCTGTCGATATCGCTGACCTTGAGCTGAGCCACTTCGGCGACGCGCAGGCCGGCCCCATAGGCGACCGACAGCGCCGCCTGGTGCTTGAGGCAGGTCGTGGCCTGGAGCAGCCGCGCCGCCTCGTCCTGGCTCAGCACGACGGGCAGTTTGCGCGGGTAGGTCACCTTGACCAGCTTGCGCGCGAGGTCCGGCCGGTCGATCGTATGGGTGAAGAAGAAACGCAGCGCCGACACGATGCAGTTCATCGTCGGCACCGGAACGCCGGCGTCGCGCTGCTCGATCTGGAAGCGGCGCAGATCCTCGGCCGTGGCCGTATCGGGCCTGCGCCCCAGGAAGGTCGCCAGGCGCCCAACATCGCGGATGTAGTTGCGCTGCGTCTCGCGCGAGAACTGGCGCATGGTCATGTCGTCGATCAGGCGTTGGCGAAGCGGGCTGATCGGGGTGGCGGGAATGAGAACGTCCATCGGAGGCTCCTCGGTGAAAGGACCCTCGATGCTCCGCCTGCCTCAGAAGCCGCTCAAACCGCCCGCACGATCGACGGCGTCCTACCTTTCACCTCGCCACACGCGCCCCTCCCGCGCAGCGGGTTCGTTCTCCGGGCAGTTGCGGTCATTGCGGCTGACCCACGCCAATGTCGTAGTTGGGTCGTGACCGGAATTCAAACTGAGATCTTACCTGCGCGGCAGTTGAGTCGCACGGACCCATCCAAGCAACCCTGGATCAGGCTCCGCCTCGCAGGACACGGTTTCGCAGCCGCCCGATGCGCTCGACGTAAAGCTCGACGACGTCTCCATGCTGGAGATAGCGCCCGAGCTCGAGCCCGCAGCCCTGCCCCATCGTGCCGAGGCCGATGAATTCCCCGGCCTTCAGCATCTCGTCGCGAGACAGGTAGGCGATGATGCTGTCGAGGTCGTGCAGCATGCCGGCGGAGTCCGATCGCCCCCAGAGCTCGCCGTTCACCGAGACGCTGGCCTCGAGAGCCGCCGGATCCGGGATGTCGTCGCTCGTCACGATCCAAGGGCCGATCGCGTTGGCGCCGGCGAAACTCTTCGCCTTGGCGGGGCCGAAACCCGCCTCCATTTCGTCGGCCTGCACATCGCGCGCCGAGAAATCATTGTAGATCGCATAGCCGAAAACATGCTCCCTTGCCCGCTCGCGCGGGATGTCCCGGCCGTCGCGCCCGATGAAGACGCCGAACTCGAGCTCGAAGTCCATCACCTCGCTCGCGGCCGGCCACGTCACGGTCGCGTCATGGCCGACCACGTTGAACCGGTTCTGGAAATAGAAGATCGGCTGCCGGCGGAAGGCCTCGGGCACGTCGGGACGCGAACCTGCCTCGTCGTCGGTCGCGCTACGGCCCGCGCGAGCCGTCCTGATGCGGCGCATGCCGGCGGCGGCGTTGCGGATGTGCTGCGGGAACATCGACGCGTCGCGGATCTGCTCGGGGACCGGCACGGGCGACAAGAACTCGAGCTCGCCAAGCGGCAACCAGAGCGAGCGATCCCCGGAATGGTGCTCGGCCAGCCGGGCGACCTCGCGAAGAGCCTCCGGACCGGCCTTTATCAGGGCCAGCATGTCTCGCAGGAACGCGGTCGCCGCGCCATCCTTCCGGGTTGCGGCGAGCAGATCAAAGGCGCGCCCACCCGCTGCGTCGACCATTGCGACGATCGGGAGTCCCGAATGGGAAAATGTGCCCAATATCATCCGGCTCTCCGTGACGGCGACCGTTGGCTTCTACAGCATGTTCGGCAACAGCCGAACATGCTGTAGAATGCCCTCGACGGCGCTGCTTCTTGCGCCGCTGGCGGCCAGCTTCCGTGAACCGCCGTCACCGCCTCCCCAAGCGATGACGCGGTCATGTCGCTCGTCGGCCCGGCGCGTGCCGTTCGGCTCGATGGATCGGTCTTGCTCGCGAGAGACGGCCACCTCTGTGAGGCCGTTCAGCGGCACAGCGCAGCGACCACCGTGAACAGGGCGAATCCGAGCGATATCCACACGACGTAATCGTTGACGAGACCACTGTGTAGCCTGTTGAGGCCGCCGAGGAGCGGGGTCGTGGCCAGCTTGGCGGCGAGACGTGGCGCCTTCGGCAGGCGATGACCCCAAAACGCCAGGCAGGCCAGCCCGACGGTCGTCAGCACCGAGATCCAGGGCAGGACCGTTGCCCCGGCCTCCGGCTCCGGTACCGGGAAGGATGGGTGGCCGGCAGCGAACAGCGGCACGACGCGGACGGCCGCATGCTTGGCGAGGTCAGCCGGGACGAAGGCCAGGACCAGCAAGACGACGCAGGGCGCCAGCATCAGCCAGAGCGGGCGGTCGGCCTTCTCCTGCTCCTCCTCCGTCGGTGCCTCGGCCTGCGCGCCGGGATCCGGGCCGAGGCCCAGATAGATGCGCCCCGCGGCCCGCAGCACGGCCGCGCCGGTCAGCGCGGTGCCGATGAGCACCGCCGCATGGATCACCGGACCGGCGGCGCGCGGCGCCGAAGCCGCGATCAGGTCGGCCCCGCCGTGCAGGATCCCGAGCGGCGCGCCGCCGAGCAGCAGCGCCGCGACCGCCATGGCAACGCCGGCCGGCCAGATGTCGCGCCCGAGCCCGCGCAGGTCGAGCTCGTCGACCGAGGCCCGCGTCGCCAGGAGCACGCCGACCAGCATGAAGAGCGCACCCTTCACCAGCCCGTGCCCGATGAGATAGGCCAGGAGGCCGGCCATGCCCGCACCCGACGAGGCCGCCAGTCCGGTCAGCATGATGCCGATATGGGCGATGGTGGAGAAGGCGAGAAGGCGCTTGAGATGGCGTTGCGACCACGCCATCAGGCCGCCCACGACGGCGGTCAGGCAGCCGAGCGTCAAAAGCAGGGTATGGACGAAGGCGAGGATCTCCTCGGCGCCGGCGAAGATGACGACGACGAGCTTGGCGAAGCCGAAGAGGCCGAGCGGCACCATGGCGCCCGAGAAGATCACCGAGACGGGGCTCGGCGCGACCGCATGCGCATCCGCGAGCCAGAACTGGAAAGGCACGATGGCGGCTTTGATCAGCAGCGCCATGGCGGCGAGGCAGAAGCCGCCCACGATCACCGGGTCGTGCCCGGCCGCGGCGACGGCCTTGCCCATGGCATCGAAGTCGAGCACGCCGGTGCGCGCGTAGAGCAGCCCGATGCCGCCGAGCATGAACATGCTGCCGAGGCTGTTGCAGACGGTGAAGCTCAGCGCACCGACGATCGAGGAATGCTCGAGGCGATAGGCCGTGAGCGCGAAGGCCGCGACGCTCATCACCTCGAACCAGACGAACAGGTTGAACAGGTCGCGCGTCAGGCAGAAGCCCTGCATGGCGGCGAGGAACAGCAGCATGAGCACGTGGAAGGTCGCATGCACCTCGTCGAAATAGCCCCAGGCGAAGACGAAGGTCGCCGCGAAGAGCAGCGCGATGAAGCCGGCGAAGGCGGCGCTCGCCGGATCGATCCCGAAGGCGATGCCGAGCACGGCCTCGGGACGCGGCGTCCAGCCGCCGAACCAGTAGAGGAGCGTGCCGTGCCGCGAGGCCAACGTCAGCGCGATGTCGAGCCCCGCAACGCCGAGGGCGGTCAGCACGGCCACGACGTCCGGCAGACGCGGCGGCAGGACATGGCCGGCAGCCAGCATGGCGGCGGCGACCGCCAGCGGCACCACGACCGGGAGCGGAACCAGGCTGAGGATGCCGGTCACGAGCCCCGCCTGTCGAGCGGCCGCAACTCCTGCGGATCGAGAGAACCCCGGCGCTTGTGAACCTGCAAAGCCAGGGCGAGCAGCAGCGCCGTGACCGTCGCGCCAACCACGATGTCGGTCAGCACCAGCGCCTGCACGACCGGATCGACCGCCGGCGTGCCGGGCGGGTGATCGTAGAAGATGGGTGGCCCCGCGCCCCATCTATAGCCGAGCCCGAGCAGCAGAACGTAGCTCGACGACTGGCAGACGGACAGGCAGCCGATCAGGTGAACGTAATTGCGGCTCGAGACGATGCCGTAGACGCCGACGCCGAACAGCCACGCCGCGACGAGCCAGGGCAGCACGCTCATTCCTCCACCTCGGATTGGGTGGCGCGCGTCTCCTCCATGAATTCGACCATGATCATGGCGAATCCACCCGCGACCGCGAACGCGACCCCGACGTTCTCGACCAGCATGAGACCGCCCGACAGTATGTCCTTGACGGTCCCGAGCGGCAGCACGTTCTCGAGATAGGCCCGACCCAGGACGACCGGCAGAAGACCCGCCAGCGCGAACAGCAGCGCGCCGCCGCCTTCGAGGCCGTCGAGGACCGGCGCGCGGGCGATCCTTCGCCAGCCCCTGTAGCCCTCGCCGAGGTAGACCAGCAGCAGTCCGGAAGCGACGACGACGCCGCCCTGGAAACCGCCGCCCGGCGTGGCGGTGGCGTGCAGCGTGACATAGAAGCCGAAGACCAGGGTGAAGACGCCGAACATGCGGCAGATCAGGACGGTGGCGTCCGAACGGGGCTCCAGCGCGCGCCCCGCGATCCGGCCGGCCTTGGCGCGTCTGTCTTCGCCGCGGCCGCCGCGCAGGATCAGCACGGTACCGGTGACGGCGCAGAGCAGCATGAACTCCTCGCCGAGCGTGTCGAAGCCGCGTACGTCGAAGTTGACGGCGCTCACCATGTTGGAGACATGCCGCAGCGACGGCACCAGGGCGTTGACGGCCTGGCCATAGGGCGACGTCGGGGCGCCGAAGGGCGGCAGCGCCATCGCCACCCGCCATACGCCAGGCAGGATGACGAGGCCGGCGAGCACCAGCAGAAGGGTGCGCCACCGCGGTGTCACCGGCGGCTCTTGTTGATGCGCACCGCGACGAGCGTCACGAGAAAGAGAAGCGGCGTCGCGGCGGTGCCGACCGCCAGTTCGGAGAGAGCGACGTCGGGCGCCTGCAGGGCAAGGAACAGCAGCGTCAGCACGACACCGTTGGCCGAGAGCGCGAAGACCTGGCGGCGCGGATCGCGCGTCAGGACGACGCCGAGCCCGGAAGCCGCGGTGAGCAGCAGAAGCGCCGCGAGCAGCAGGGTCATGCCCGAGGTCCATCGCGCAGGGCGAGCGCCCGTCCGGCGGCGTGGCTCATCGCGGCGCCGGTCAGCAGCGTCATGATCACGAGCGCCACAAGCTTGACGGAGCGGGGCGTGACGCCTTCCTCGAAGAATGCGGCAGCCGCGATCATCGGCACCGCCGTCACGTTGACGAAGGCGACGCAATGCAGCCGGTCGAGCTCGGATCGCAGCCGAAGGAAGCCCAGGCAGGCGAGCCAGGTTGCAAGGACCGCGAGAGCGAGGCAGAGATCGAGACCGACGCTCGTCATAGCCAGCGCTCCAGATAAACCGCGAAGAGCAGCGTCGCCGGGAGAGTCAGGACGGCGAAGGCGAGGGCGAGGTCGATCGAGGACGCCTGATCGAAGGCGAAGGTCATGACGGCGAGGATGAGCGTCGCGACCGACCCCATCATCTGCACCGCGACCAAGCGCTGTCCGACGGCCCCGCGCATGGCAAGGGCGAGCGGCGCCAGCAGCGGCGGCAGCAGCGCCAGCAGGGTCAGCAGCCAGGGATTCATATCGGCCAGCGCGGGTCATTGCGCGGGTCTTGATCCGCCAGGCCATGGACCGCGATCAGGTCGCGGCCACGCTCGACGCGCAGCACGAAGCTGTTCGGCGCGAGCGAGGTCGCCAGAACCACGATGGCGCGACGCCCGGCCTCCTCCGGATCGTCGCGTTCACCGCCATGGAACGGTTGTTCGAGACGACGGCCGGAGACATCGCCATGCAAGGACGCGAGGAGGATTCGGCCGAGCCGAAAGATCCCCGCCGGCAGACCCGTCAGAGCACGGGCGAGAGCGAGAGCGGACCACCGATCGAACCAAAACCTGCGGTCGGAGACGCGCCGGAGCAGAACCCAAAGGAGCGTGCCTCCCGCGCCGGTCACGATGGCCGCGACGCCTTCGTCGAGACTGACCTGCCCGGCCAGAACCAGATAGGCCAGCGAACACGTCATCCAGACCCCCACGACCGTCATCGGCGCGTTTCTCCGCTGCGTCACGAGGTTGCGGGCGGGCCGAGAAACAGGGCTGCCCAGTCCGCGCGTTCCTTGGCCCGTCTCTCCGGTCTATCGTTCATCCATTTTGGCCGACGGCCCGGAACGCCTTCAGCCTGCCGGATGGAACACCACCTTCACGCAGCCGTCCTTCTTGTCCTTGAAGGTCTGGTAGAGACCGGGGCCGTCCTCGAGATCGGTGCTGCGGTGGGTGATCAGAAACGTCGTGTCGACCTTCTTCTCCTGGATCAGCTTGGTCAGCGGCTCGAGGTAGCGCTTCACATGCGTCTGGCCGCTGCGCATCGTCAGGCCCTTCTGCACGATCTGGCCCATGTTGACCGACACCGGACCGCCGTAGACGCCCGGCACCGAGACGACACCGCAGGGGCGCACCGCCTTGATGGCCTGGTCGAGCACATAGGTGCGCTCGGCCGGCAGCAGCTTCTCCTTCGCGGCGCTCACGATGCCGCCCTGGCCGTGGCCGGCGCTGGCCTCCATGCCGACGCAATCGATGACGGCATCGGCGCCCTCGCCTTTGCTGATCTCCCTGATCCGCTCGAAGACATCCTCCTTCTCGAAATCGACGATATCGGTGGCGCCGGCCCTCTTCGCCATGGCGACGCGCTCGGGGACGGTCTCGATCGCGATGATCCGCTCGGCTCCCAGGACCTTGGCGGACTGTATCGCGAAGAGGCCGACGGGGCCGGCGCCCCACACGGCGACGATCTCGCCGCCCTTGATCCCCGCCTGTTCGGCACCCTGGTAGCCGGTCGGGAAGATGTCGGTGAGGAACAGCACCTCCTCGTCGCTCATGCCTTCGGGCACTTTCATGGGGGCGACATCGGCCATGGGAACACGGACATATTCGGCTTGGCCTCCGGAGTAACCGCCGGTGAGGTGGGAATAGCCGAACAATCCGGCGGTCGTGTAGCCGAACTGCTCGGCCGCCATCGCGGCATTGCGGTTGGAGCGCTGGCAGACCGAATAATTGCCCAGCTTGCATTGGCGGCACTCGCCGCAATTGATGTTGAAGGGCACGACGATCTTGTCGCCCGGTTTGAACTTGTGGTTCGGCGAGCCGGTCTCGACCACCTCGCCCATGAACTCATGGCCGAGGATGTCACCGCTCTTCATCGTCGGCATCAAGCCGTCCATCAGATGGAGATCCGAGCCGCAGATGGCGCAACTCGTCACCTTGACGATGACGTCGCGGCTGTCTTCGATCTTGGGGTCGGGGACGGTGTCGCAGCGGATGTCGTTGGTTCCGTGCCAGCAGAGAGCTTTCATGGGAGTGGTTCCTCAGGAGAGGGTCAGGCACGACTCGACGAGCGTGCCAGGAATGCGAGACCGGCAACCCCGGCAGCCACCATGGCGGCCGTAGCCAGCGGATGGATCTGCGCATTGGTGTAGACGCTGTGGCGCACCATGGATTTCGGGTCGCCATTGACGCGTCCGTCCGCCGCGACGGCGTGGAGCGAGCCTTCGCGCGGCCTGTTGGGCGGCCCGGACGATTCCATGCCGACCATGCGGGTCGCCATCCAGTCGATCGCGCTCGGGATGTGCTTGTTGAGCGAGCTCATCAGCTTTCCGCCGCCGCCGACATAGTAGTCGCGCCCGCCATGTTGCGCCGCATAGAGGATGGCATCCGCCACATCTTCAGGCTGGTAGATCGGCGGGGGCAGCGTCGGCTCCTCGTCGAGGTAATTCTTCGCATGGATCGGAAACGGCGTATCGATGGAGGCCGGCTTGATCAGAGTCACCGAGACCGGCGCGCCGGCCTCCTCCAATTCCATGCGGAAGGCGTCGGTGAAACCCTTGATGGCGTGCTTCGAGGCGCAATACATGCCTTGCACCGGGAAGGCGACGTCGGAGACGACGCTGCCGAGATTGATGATCGCCCCGCCCTTCTGCCTGAAGTGTGCCGCCGCGATCTGGGTGCCGTAGACGAGGCCCCAGAAATTCACCTCGAACAGGCGATGGTGGTCCTCGTCGGAGACCTGATCCAGGCGCCCGAAGATGCCTAGGCCGGCGTTGTTGACCCAAGTGTCGAACCCGCCGAATGCCTTGATGGCCTCCTCGGCCAAGCGGTCGAGGTCCTCCCGCTTGGACACGTCGGCAACCACGTGCGCGGCCCGGCCGCCCTTGCCGCGGATGCCCTCGACGATCTTCTCCAGCTCGGGACCGTTGCGCGAGGACAGCACGACCCGCGCCCCGCGTTCGGCGGCGCGGCGGGCGCTCGACAGCCCGATGCCGCTCGACGCCCCGGTGATCACGATCGTCTGATCGGATAACGGCTTAAGCTTTGCTACCATGGACAGCTCCTGTCGCACCTTCTCGTGACGCGCTTTGTGGACGATGAGGCTCGCGTATTCGGAGGCGTCAACGCCTCCATCGCGCCTTTGGTCCGATATGGCTTAGTTATCGGATCGCTCTCTCGGCGACGAAGCAGAGGCTAGACTGCAGTTGAACGACAAACAGACGATCGATCATATGCCGCCCCTCGATCGCATCTGAATCTACATTGGCGTGGTTGGCGGTTAACGGACGGATTTGCCGGTCTTTCGATGCATCGCCTGTGGGTCAGGGCGCATAGATCTTCGAGGCGCTCCCCGCTGTCAGGCGACGGACATCGCCATGCCTCCTACTTGCCCGCGAAGGCCGGATTGGCACCGATGTCGGCGGGGGCTTTCGGCACGATCTTCCAGAGGTTGAACGACGTGCGCTTCCAACCCTTGGCGTTGAACCGTGGGGAATCGTTGATGGCGGAGTTGGTGACATAGAGCGTCGCGTTCGGGCCTTCGGCGAAGGTGTCCGGCCACCGCAGCCGGGGATCCTGCACCAGGGTCGTCGTCCTGCCGTCGGGCTCCCGCGCGGCGACGGCGCTATGCTGGATATCGGTGAAGAACATTCGTCCGGCCGCGTCGGTCCATAATCCGTCGTTCGGCTGGCTGTCCGCCACCCGTTCGACCTTGGCCTTGACTTGCGCCGGAGACAGGGTCGCGTCCTGCAGCGTCGCGGTCGGGATGCGATAGAGCGCCGCCGCGGTCAGCGGCTGCCAGTAGAGATAATCGCCCTTCGGGTCGATCGAGATGCTGTCCGCGGCGAACTGCACGCCGCGCCCGTCGGGTTGCCGAAGCTCGACGCCGTCGACCACGATCTTGACGCTCTTGTCCGGCATGGTGGACACGTCGCCTTCGAGCACGCGATGCGCCTTGCCGGTCGCAAGGTCGACGATCACGAGCGCGCCCGTGGCGCCGGAATCGGTGATGTAGGCCCACTTGCCGGCGGGAGAGAAGCGCACGTCGTTGAGATAGCTGCCCTGCGGCGCCACGTCGGTGCCGAATGCGAAGGTCTTGACGACCTTATCGGTGGCGAGATCGATTTTCACGAGCTTGGGGCCGCCCGGAACGATGAACTCGGTATCGGGAGCGGCCGGATCGAGCACCCAGAGGCTGCCTTTGCCGTCGGCCGTCATGGCCTGCACGCACACGAAATGGTCTTGAGGCGCAAGCGGCGCGGCGTTGCGATAGCTGTTCCACGCCTTGTCCGGATAGGGCACGAGCTTGCCGTCCTTCAGCTCGCCGACCGAGATCGGCGCGTCCTCGGACCAGCGCGGGAAGTTGACGAAGATGCGGCCGGTCTCCGAGACCGCGACACCCGTGACCTGGTGGTCGAAATTCGCCACCCGCTCGATCGCCGCCCTGCCGGCGGCCGAGGCAACGGGGGCGAGGCTCGCCGACATCAAGAGGGCCACGGCCATCCGCGCCGGCATCGTTGGGGCGAAACGCATCGGACGGTCTCCACAAGGTAGACCCTTCGAACGACGAGGGTCCTATCAACGATCCGGTCGGGAACTGCGCCGGACTCTTCGTCATCGCTCCTCGATCCGAGATCGAGGGGAGAGCTCCCTGTGCCCATCTCCCGCTTTAGCGTTCCTCGATGGCTCGGCCGATGAGAACGGACAAGCAAACTCTCGCGAGTTTGCTTGCACTCAGAAATGTTAGCAGCATTGATTTTGCTTATGAAAAGCAAAATCAATCGTGGCTTTGGCCACGCAAGGCTGCTTAGGTCGAGGTAGGGGCGTGACGTCGGCGAGACGCGCCACATCCTTTGCACGGCGTCTTGCGCGCGAACTCGAGCATCCTCCGCATCGACCTATGCGAATTCGCTGACGCGGTCTCCCGGAGCGTGTTTGCGCGGGTCGGCGCGGGCGGCCTCGTTTCGTCCGTCGGAACAAGCTTTGTACAAGCTGCGTTCACCCGACACAGAAGGGGTGCGCGATGAGCGGAAAGCGTGTTTTAGTGACCGGGGGCGCCGGTTTTATTGGATCCCATCTCTGCCAAAAACTTCTGAATCGCGGCGACGAGATACTTTGTGTCGATAATTTCTATACAGGCTGCCGCGATAATGTGGCTCATCTGCTTTCCAACAACCGATTCGAGTTGATGCGTCACGACGTCTGCTTTCCGCTCTATGTCGAGGTGGATCAGATCTACAATCTGGCATGCCCGGCCTCGCCGATTCACTACCAATTCGATCCGGTGCAAACGACGAAGACGAGCGTGCTCGGCGCCATCAACATGCTCGGCCTTGCCAAGCGCCTGAAAGCCTCGATCCTGCAGAGCTCAACCTCCGAGGTCTATGGCGACCCGGTCGAGCATCCGCAACGCGAGAGCTACTGGGGCAACGTCAATCCCATCGGATCGCGCTCCTGCTACGACGAAGGCAAGCGCTGCGCCGAAACCCTGTTCTTCGACTATCGCCGACAGCACAGTCTCGCCATCAAGGTGGCGCGAATCTTCAACACCTACGGGCCGCGCATGCATCCGAGCGACGGCAGGGTCGTGTCGAACTTCATCGTCCAGGCGCTGCGCGACGATGACATCACCCTCTACGGCGACGGCAGCCAGACGCGCTCCTTCTGCTATGTCGAGGACCTCGTCGACGGCCTGGTGACGCTGATGGAGACGCCCGGCGAGGTGACCGGGCCATTCAACCTCGGCAATCCGGAAGAGTTCACCATCCGGCAGCTCGCGGAGGCGGTGATCGAGCTGACGGGGTCGGCATCGCGGATCGTGTCGAGGCCGCTGCCGGAGGACGATCCGAGACAGCGTCGTCCCGACCTGGCCCGGGCCAAGGCGAATCTCGACTGGCAGCCGACCACGCCGCTGCTGGACGGGCTGCGGCTCACGATCGACCATTTCAGACGGATTCTCGACTTGCCGGTCGCTCCGGTGATCAAGCGACTGAGGCGGGAGCGGGCGGCGGCGTAGCGCGCCGCTCGTCCTGGCCGCGCACAGCGTGGCAGGACGAGCGTCGAAGGATGGCGGCACGCAGTTCCCGCTCGAGCGTTTCGGCCCGCCGTGGCGCCGAATGCTGGAGCAGGACGCGCGCGCGGCCCGCCGCACCGATGCGGCGGCGGCGGCGCTCGTCGGGATGGGTCAGCATGCCGAGCACGTCATCCGCCGTCCTGGCGAGAAGGATCTCCGACGCGGGCTCGAAGATCGTCTCGATCCCGGCCCACACGTCCGAGATGATGGGAGTTCCGCAAGCGGCCGCCTCGAAGAGGCGCACGCTCGGGCTGAAACCCGCCTCCACCATGTCGGCGCGCGTCACGTTCAGCGTGTAGCGGCTGCGGGCGTAGAACCCCGGATGATCGGCCGGTGGCACATGCTCGAGACGGTCGACGTTGGCGGGCCAGTCGATGCCGGGCGGGTAGAGAGGACCGGCGACGACGAAACGCAGGTGCGGCGCGCGGCGCGCCGGCTCGATCAACAGCGTTTCGAGGACCGGTTGCCGGTCCGCGCTGTAGGTCCCGAGGTAGCTCAAGTCCCACCGCGGCGGCGCGTCGAACGGCAGGTAGACCGCCTCGTCCACCGCACAATAGAGCGCGCGCGCCGCCGGTGAGCCGTAGCGTCGTTCGATCCGCTCGAGGATGGGGCCGCCCGAGAACGAGAAATAGACATCGTAGCGCGGAATCAGCGCTGCCGAGAGGTAATCCTCCTCGCCCGCCGCCAGCTTGCCGAGCGTCACCGGCGTATCGATGTCGTAGAAGGCGACCGGTCCGGCGGCGGTCGCCTGCGCCCAGGCGCCGACCGCGACGCCCTCCGGCACATAGGAGCCGACGATCACGGCGTCGGCATCGCGGATGAGATCGCCGTGGCGCGCGAGCTCCGCGCGGTCGGCGTAGAGGATCAGGTCGCAGAAGGCGGGCGCCGCAAGGTCGCGATGCGCGCCGGCATACCAGGGCACGTCGCGTTCGAGGAAGGTCACGTGGTGACCGCGTGCCACGAAGGCCTCCAGCAACGCCCGATAGGTCGTGGCATGGCCATTGCCCCAGGAGGACGACAGGCTGAGGCCGAGCACCACCAGCCGAATGGACGTGGGGCTCATGCGACCCTCAGGTCCGATTTGGCCGCCATCATGGTTTTCAGCAGATCATCCACCTCGATGCCGCGTCGCGCATAGGTGTGCTGCGCCAGGATTCTGGCCAGGGCCGCGGCGCCGATCGCTCGCGCGTGCGGCCGCGTCAGGGTGCTCAGGAGATCGGCGACATCGGCGCCATCGCGCGCCACCAGCACCTCCTCGTCCGGCTTGAGAAACAGCTCGATGCCCTCCCAGGCGTCGGTGATCAGGCAGGCGCCGGCGCCGGCCGCCTCGAATACCCGGGTGGCGGGCGAGAAGCCGACCTCGGCCATCGAGTCGCGGGCGACGTTGAGCACCGCCAGGGGCGACGCGTTGAAGGCGTTGTGATCGGCCGTCCCAACATGGCCGATGCGGCGCACGTTGGCCGGCATCGGCTTGTCGGCCCAGCCGTTGCCGCCGATCAGGAAGCTTGTGTCGGGCCGCCGCGCGGCGGCATCGATGAAGAAGCGCTCGACGCGCGCCTCGCGGTCCGGCAGCCGGTTGGCGAGGAAGTTGAGGTCGCCTTGGAAGCGCGGTTCGGCCGCGACCGGATGATGGGTTTCGGGATCGAGCGCATTGTAGATCGGCCGGCAGAGACGCGCCCCGAAACCTTCGTAGGCGGCGACGACCGGCGGACCGCCTCCGTAGGTCAGCACCGCGTCGAGGCGACAAAGCGCGCGGCGGACCGGATGGTCGGGTCCGGATCCACGCATCTCGGCGAGCGTCGCGGCGGCATCGACATCCCAGAAGATCTTCAGCGCGCCGGGGCGGGCCGCCGCCATGACGCCGTCCAGCAGGTCGTCGTCGAAGACCCCGACGCCCGATGCCTTGACCACGACATCGGCCGCCGCGGCCTCGGCGACGACGCGGCGCAGCGACGCCTCGTCGGCCGGATAGACCACGACCTTCGCCCAATCCGGCGGATCGATGTCGCGGTGGGCCTGACGATCGAAAGCGTCGGGCTCGTAGAACGTGGCGGCATGGCCATGGTCGGCGAGCGCCCGCAACAGGCCCCGATAATAGGTCGCCGCGCCATTCCAGTAGGACGACAGCAGGCTCGATCCATAGAAGGCGATTCTCATCCGGCCCGCTCCACATCGCTCGTTTCGGTTGCTTGCTGCGCCGGCCTCAGGGTCCTCATGATCGTCATGAGCTCGTCCACCCGGTGCGCACAGCTGTGGCGCGCACGGACGGTCTCGAGGCCGTTGGCCGCCAAGCTCGCACGAAGCTCGGGGTCGCGCTGCAGCGCGCCGAGGTGGCGTTCCATCTCGGCGCCGTCGCGTCCGACGAGGAAGTCGTCGCCCGGGCGGAACAGGCCCTCGCTGTCGCACCATGGGGCGCTGACGAGCGGGATGCCGCAGGCCAGGGCCTCGAAGACGCGGATCGTCGGAATGCCGGGCAGGCGTTCGGCATAGGCTCGGCGCGGGACATGGACGGTGGCGAGATGACCTGCGAAGACCTCGGGGGCGCGGGCGTTCGGCAGCCAGCCCCGATAGGCGGCACGGTGGCGGCTCAGCAGCGCGAGCGCCTCCGCCGGGTAGCGCACGCCGTGGACGTCGAGCGTGAGACGAGCCGCCAAGGCGGGGGCGAGCAGGTATCGCTCGATCTCCTTCGTCCGCTCGCCGTCGCCCCAATTGCCGATCCACACCAATCCGTGCCGCGCCGTCTCTTGCTCGGGCGGCCTGAAGAGCCGCAGATCGGCGGCTTCGTGCCATGTCCAGACGCGACCCCTCCAACCCCAGCCGCGATAGACCTCGGACAAGGCCTCGCCGAAGGCCAAAATGCCGTCGTAGTCCTCGAGGTCGAACGCCTCGATGGCGGCGGGGTCGGTGACCGCGCGATGATGCGTATCGTGGAACAGCAGGAGGAAATCGCCGCTGCGGCGGAGCCGGCCGATGCCCGCGACCAGGGCTGGATCGTTCCATTCGTGGACGATCACCATGTCGGCGCCGTCGCAGAGCATGGTCGGGTCGGCGTCCGGACCGAAGGTCGAGGAGCTCAATTCCGGATAAGCGCGGGCAAAGGCATCGAGGCCGGCATCACCGTGGTCGGCGAGGAGGCTCCTCAGGCTCCAGGCATCCGCCGGCTCGTAGACCCGGACGTCATGTCCGCGCACGACAAGTTCGCGAAGGACTCCACGCAGGAAATGCGCGTTGCCGTGGTTCCAGCAGGAGCGCAGCGAATGAGTGAAATAGACGATCCTCACGCCGGAACCCGGGCTGACCGAAGGTGATCGATGAGACCGAGATAGCCGCAGGTCATCGCATCAAGGCCGTAGCGCTCGGAGCGGTGGCGCGCCGCTGCGGCGGTGCTTCGACGCTCATCCGGCGCATCGAGCAGGCGGGTGATCGCCGCTGCGAACCCGTCCGCGTCGCCGGGCGGCACGAAAACGGCTGCGCCCTCCCAAAGCTCGCGGAAGGTCGGGATATCGGAGAGGACCAGCGGCAGTCCCGCCTGCGCGGCTTCGAGGACGGAAAGGCCGAAGGGCTCGTAGCGGGCGGCCGAGGCGAACACCTGGGCGCGAGCCATCCATGACGCCACATCCGCCGAGGCGACGACGCCGGGCGTCTTCAGCCGATCGAAGGCGACATTGCAGCCATCGGGCGCCGCGAGAGGCCCGAGCGCCACGACGTCCGCATCGATCCGGGCGGCGGCGCGGTCGAGCGTTTGGACATCCTTGCCCTCGTCCCACAATCGCGACGCCGTGAGCACCAGGCGTTCCCGCGGGCGGGGCGGCTCGATCCGAGGAGCACGGCCGTTGTGAATGACGCCGGGCGCCGGCGCGCCGTAGGCCGCGGCCGTTGCCTCCGCGAAGGCTTGGCTCGGCGCGACGAGAGTATCGCAGGCCGCATAGCCGGCCGCCGTAGCTCCGATGCGCCAGGCGACGCCGGCCGGGGGGATGCCGACCTTCACCGCCGCCCACCAGGTGGCCGCGCAGGAGTGGCAGACTCCGAGCACCGGCACGTCGAACGAGGCGTAAGCCGCGAGGGCGGGGGAATTGAGATGGACGATGTCGGCGCGATGCGATGTCGCGATCCTCGCGACGACCGCCGCCGACCTAGCGAGTTCGCCTTCGTTCATCGCCGTCCAGTCGAGCGCCGCGTCGGTGATCACCAGCGTAAGCCCGGGCACGCCTTCGGCGCTGCGCAACTGGTCGCGGGATGGCCGCGGCCCGGCCACGATCAGCGTCGTCGTGAGGCCGGCCCTGCCGAGGCCCGAGGCGAGATCGAGCGCATAGGTCCACACACCCCCGACGGCGTCGCCTGTCATCACGACATGGGCTGGCCGGCCGGGCGAGGTCCTCAACTGGCGCAGCACGCGGCTTCCAGCAGCGGCAGCGGCAGCGGATCGTCCGCCTGAATGTCGCTCAACGTCCCGAACTGGCCCAGGTAATGCTCATGCGCGCGCTCCCAGGCGCGGTCATCGGGTTCGCCCCATAATTTCCGATAGTCTGGCGAGGACGGATAGGGGTAGAGCGGCACGGGATCGTTGGCCCAGACGCCATGGGCCAGAAGGCCCTCGCGCCACCGGGCGATTTCGCTCGCATCGTCGCCGGCCCGCTCGATGAGGTTGGCCTGGACGAACGGCACCGAGCGACGGGCGTGGATCAGGCGCGCGGTCAGCTCGTCCGTCGACAGTCGGCAGTCCTTGTCGAGGCTCGCCCGACCCTCGACGGTCAGGCTCTCGACGCCGGCCTCGATCGACACGCAGCCGGCGGCGCCCAGCAGATCGAGCATCGCCGGTTTCCACAGGTCGATCCGCGTCTGAACGCCGAACTCGACCGGCCGGGTCACCAAGGCTTCGAGCAGCGGCTTCTGCGGCAGGAAGATCTCGTCGATGAAATAGACGTAGCCCGCCCCCGCCGCGATCAGTCCGTCGATCTCGTCGATGACGATGCCGACGTCGCGGCGCCGGTACTTGTCGCGGAAATCGATCTTGGCGCAGAAGCTGCAGCTGTAGGGACAGCCGCGCGACGCCTCGACCTCGGCACCGGCCCCCTGCCCCTCGCTGCCAAAGCGGTGATGATGGTGGCGATGCCGTTCGAGCCACGCCTCCGGCCAGCGCAGGGCCGGCAGGTCCGTGAAGCGGCCGGCATGCGGCGCCCCCGTCACGACCACGTGCTCGCCGTCACGATAGGCGATCGACGGCTGCCCACCCAGCGGACCGCCCCGCGCGAGGCTGGCGACGATCTCCTCGCACTCACCCCGGATCGCGACGTCGCAGCCGAGCTTCGCCAGCGTCGTCTCCGGCGTCACCGAGGCATGCGGGCCGACCGCGACCGTCAGCCCGCCACGACGGCCGAGCGCGGCGAAGACCTCGCGCGGAACCCGGAGCTCCGGCTGCGCGCAGCGCCAGAACAGGTAGGTCGGAGCGGTGGTCACGACCGTCATGTCGGAGCCGAAGGCGGCGACACGCTCGACGAGCGCGGCATTCGGCTCTCCCATCAGCGCGCCATCGAGCAGCAGGGTCTCATGACCCGCCGCCCGCAACAGGGCGGCGCTGTAGCCGAGCTCGAGCGGCAGATGTGGCTCGCGGCAGCCGAAATAGATGCTGTTGGCGAACGACCATGACGGATTGACGAGGGCGACTTTCATACGGCCACCTTCAGGCTCTCCTGCTGGACGGAGCTCCTGGCGCGAAGCCACGCCGCGAGGTCGGCGAGACCCGCCCGCCAGGGCATCGGCGCCGGCAGGTCGAGCGCCGCGCGCAGCAGCCTTGCATCGGCGACGAAGTAGCGCTGGTCGCCCTCCCGCCAGCGATCGAACGTCAGCGACACCTGTCGGCCGACCTGGCGTTCGATCTCCGCCACAAGCTGCCGTAGGCTCACGGCGTTCTGGCTGCCGCCCCCGAGGTTGAAGGAACGCCCCTTGACCGTCTCGATATCGCGCCAGGCCGCCACATAGGCCCGAACGGCGTCGTCGACGTGCAGGATGTCGCGCACCTGCAGCCCGTCGCCATAGATGGAAATCGGTTGGCCGTGCAGCGCCCGGATGAGGAAATGGGCGACCCACCCCTGGTCCTCGGTCCCCATCTGCCGGGGACCGTAGATGCAGCTCATGCGCAGCACGCACGTCGGCAGGCCGTAGCTGCGCGCGTAATCCAGGACATATTGATCGGCCGCGCCCTTGGAGCAGCCATAGGGCGTGTGGAAATCGAGCGCCCGCGCCTCGTCGATCCCGTTCTGGCGCAGCTCGGGCGACGCCGGCAGGTAGCCTTCGTCCGTGCGACGCAGATCCAGGTCGGCGAGGTCGCCATAGACCTTGTTGGTGGAGGCGAAGATCATCGGCACCCGCCGCCCGCTGCGGCGCAGCGCCTCGAGCAGGTTGAGCGTTCCGCGGACGTTGATGTCGAAGTCCTCGAGCGGGTCGGCGAGGCTCGTCGTCACCGCGACCTGCGCGGCCAGATGGAAGACCACGTCGGCCCCCGCTACCGCGGCAGCGACCGCCTCGCCGTCGCGGATATCGGCGATCACCGAGCGGACGCGCTCGCCGTGGTTCTCCGCGAGCCAGGCTAGGTTCCTTTGCACCCCGGGGCGCCGCAGCGCGTCGAAGACGACGATGTCATGACCCTGGCGGGCCAGATGATCGGCGATGTTGCAGCCGATGAACCCGGCCCCGCCGGTCACCAGGACCCGGTGCTTGCCGCCGCCGATCACGCCACCAGCCCCCGTGCTTCGAGTTCGTCGCGCGCCTCGGCGACGCGATCTTGCGCCTCCTGACGGGCAACCCATTCGGCGAGTTCGGCGAGGCCCTCACCGAAATCCTGGCGCGGCCCATAGCCGAGCAGCGTCCGCGCCTTGGTCAGGTCGGGGATGCAGTGCCGCACATCCCCGATCCGTGCCTTGTGCGTGATGTCCGGCGTCAAGGCGTCCAGCCGCATGGAGCGGGCTTGCAGCCGGGCCACGTCCTCGACCGTGCGGATCTCGCCGCTGCCGATATTGAACACCTCGCCCGGCGCGCGGGGACTGTCGAGCGCCAGCAGAAAGGCCCGGGCGACGTCGGCGACATGGACGAAATCGCGACGCTGCTGGCCGTCTTCGAACACCATGGGGCGGCGGTTGTTTGCAAGGCGCGAGGCGAAAATCGCCAGGACGCCCGTATAGGGATTGGACAGCGCCTGACCGGGACCATAGACGTTCCACAACCGCAAAGCCGTGCCCTCCATTCCATAGGCAGGCGACAGGGTCAGCGTCAGGCGCTCTTGTACATACTTGCCGATGGCGTAGACGGATTTCAGCGCCGGCTGCTTGGTTTCTGGCGTCGGCATGGGCTCGAGCGGCCGCCCCGCCTCGTCCTGCGGATCCCAGGACCCGTCGGCGTTGCGGGCGCCGCGCACCACCTCCTGGCGCAGATCTCCATCCGCCGTCCGGTAAAGCCCCTCGCCGTAGATGCTCATCGAGGAGGCGGTGACGACCCGCGCCACCGGACGGGCGATCAGTTGCTGGAACAGGACGGCGGTGCCGAGATCGTTGACCGACGTGTAGCGGTCGACCGCGTACATGCTCTGGCCGACGCCGACCTCGGCCGCGAGATGGACCACCTGGTCAATTCCCTCCACGGCGCGGCGAACCGCCGCCTCGTCGCGGATATCCCCGACGACCAGCTCCACATCCGCGCTCAAGCCGTCCGGACGATGTCCGCCGCCGTGCACCTGGTCGATCAGGCTGTCGAAGACCCGCACCCGGTCGCCTCGCCCGACGAGCGCTTGCGCGAGGTGGCGGCCGATGAAGCCCGCTCCGCCGGTGATGAGAATGTGGTTCGCCACGATAAGCTGCCCCGCATTGCCGAACACAAGACGACCGGCGCGCGTCTGATCGGGGAACCGCCGCGCCGAGAGGTCGTCGGACGCCGGGTTTCGCACTGCAGCGAAACGATGACGCCCGACGGACAAATACCGACGACTTCATCTATGTTCCCGCTGCCCTGCAGACTGCGGCAGGAACTTTCCTTCGCCACGGCAAATTTGCAACGTGCCGGAAGTCTGGCGGCGGTCGGCCGCAGTGCCGGCAAGAGGGCAATGGATGAGCCGGAAGAAAGTCCGCATCGGGATCGTCGGCGTCGGCAATTGCGCATCGTCGCTCGTGCAGGGAATGACCTTCTACGCATCGGCACCGAGCAACGAACCGCCGCCAGGCCTGATGCACGTCGAGCTCGGCGGCTATCACGTCGGCGATATCGAGATCGCGTCGGCCTTCGACGTGCATGACGGCAAGGTGGGGCGCGACGTCAGCGATGCGATCTTCGCCGACCCCAACAATACGATGCGCTTCGCCGAGCCGAGACCTTGCGGGGTCGAGGTGCGGCGCGGCCCCGTCCTGGACGGGATCGGCCGTTACATGGCCAACGCGATCACCCTCTCCGATCGTCCGGAGGTCGACGTCGCCGACGTGTTGAGGCGCTCGGCGACCGACGTGCTCGTCTCATACCTTCCGGTCGGCTCCCAGAAGGCCACCGAATATTATGCCGAACAGGCGCTCGTCGCCGGCTGCGCCTTCGTCAATTGCATCCCGGTGTTCATCGCCTCCGATCCGCATTGGGCGAAGCGCTTCGCCGACCGGCGGCTCCCGCTCATCGGGGACGACATCAAGAGCCAGGTCGGCGCGACCATCGTGCATCGCGTCCTGGCCAACCTGTTCCGCGAACGCGGGGTGCGGCTCGATCGCACCTACCAGCTCAATTTCGGCGGCAATGCCGATTTCAAGAACATGCTGGAGCGCGAGCGGCTCGAATCGAAGAAGATCTCGAAGACCCGCGCCGTGTCGAGCCAGCTCGACGTGCCGCTCGATGCCGACGACATCCACATCGGGCCGTCCGATTTCGTCCCCTGGCTGTCGGACCGCAAATGGGCGCACATCCGGCTCGAGGGGACGAGCTTCGGCGGCGCACCGCTCAACGTCGAGCTGAAGCTCGAGGTCTGGGACAGTCCCAATTCGGCGGGAATCGTGATCGACGCCGTGCGCTGCGCCAAGCTCGGCCTCGATCGCGGGCTCGGCGGACCGCTCGTCGGGCCGTCCAGCTACTTCATGAAATCCCCGCCCCGGCAGTTCGACGACAACGAGGCCCACGCGCGCACCGCCCGGTTCATTGCCGGCGACGAGGAGGACGAGAGCAGTCCTGGCGGCGGTCGCGGGCCAGCACGGCGGGACCAATGACGACGGCGGTGCTGCTGATCCGGCACGGCTCGCATGACCGGCTCGGCCGGATCCTATGCGGCCGCATGGCGGGTGTCTCGTTGAGCAGCCACGGTCGCGGCGAAGCGGCGGCGCTGGCCAGGGCGCTTCGCAGCCACGGTCCGGTCGATGCCTTCTATTCGGGCCCGCTGGAGCGGACCCGCGAGACCGCCGAGATCGTCGCCGCGGCGTTCGGCGCGCCGGTGGATGTGGACGACGATCTCGACGAGCTCGATTTCGGCGAGTGGACCGGCCTCGGTTTCGACGCGCTCCAATCCGATCCGCGCTGGACGGCTTGGAACCGGGATCGCGACCAGGCCCGTGCGCCACGCGGCGAGGCGATGCTCGAAGCGCAAGTCCGCATGGCGCGCTGCCTCGCGCGGCTGCATCTGCGCCATCCGGACGCGACGGTCGCGGCAGTCGGCCATGCGGATGTGATCAAGACGGGACTCGCCTGGGCACTGGGCCTGCCGCTCGCCTTTCATTCCCGGTTCGAGGTCGCGCCGGCCTCGATCAGCCGGATCCTGATCGGGGATGGGGAGGTCAAGGTCATGAACATCAACCAGACCTGCGCGCCGTGAGCATGGACCGCGACGAGATCAGGCGCCGGGTCGACGCGCTCGGCGAGTGGTTCCACAACATGGACCTCGGCGGCGTCATGACGGCGCCCAACCATTTCCTCCGTGATTACCCGGCCAGCAAATGGCAGCTCTTCTCGCACGCGGTCCCGCAGGATCTCGGTGGCATGACGGTCCTGGACATCGGCTGCAACGCCGGATTCTA
Source organism: Lichenihabitans sp. (assembly GCA_036276175.1). GTDB lineage: Bacteria > Pseudomonadota > Alphaproteobacteria > Rhizobiales > Beijerinckiaceae > Lichenihabitans. The sequence continues at coordinate 60,534 of DATBEH010000033.1, read as the reverse complement.
CGCCCTCGAGATGAAACGCCGCGGGGCCGAACGCGTGCTGGCGATCGATTCGGATGAGCGCTATCTGGCACAGGCGCGACTTGCCGCCGAGGTGACGTCGCTCGACATAGAGTTTAGCAACCTCTCGGTCTTCGACCTCGGCGCGCTCGGCGAACGGTTCGACCTCGTGATCTTCATGGGGGTCTTCTACCATCTGCGCCATCCGCTGCTCGCGCTGGACATCATCCGCGACACCGTCGCCAAGGATCTGATGCTGTTCCAGACGATGCAGCGCGGCGCGGCGGCCAGCGATCCGGTGAAGTCGGATTACGGCTTCTTCGACCAGGACCATTTCGACGCCCCCGGCTACCCCAAGATGCATTTCATCGAGCAGAGCTATTCGGCCGATCCGACCAACTGGTGGGTCCCGAACGCCGCCTGCACACAGGCGATGTTGCGCAGCGCAGGGTTCGAGATCGTCTCGCATCCCGAGGCGGAGGTCTACCTCTGCCGCGTCGCCGAGCGGCCGAGCTCCGAGGGCGCCGTCTACCCGCTCCGCTCCGCCGCCGCGGGGAACGGATCCCGATGATCGAGGCGGCCGAGATCCGGAACGAGCCGAACACCGCGTGATCGGGCAGCATCATACGTCGCCGCCACGGGTGGCAGGACTACGTCGAATTCTGCGCCGGCATTCAGACGCTACGCATAGGGTCCTGCGAAACCAGCCGCTTCACGCCGGGATCGGACGCTCGCGTCGTCGATGGACGTGTCCGCGATAGAACAGCGAAAGCCACATAGGCCGAGCGCCGCCTGGCTCGGGTCACGTCTGACCCGCCGCCGCCGGATCCTCGTTCCCAGAGGTCGGGCAGGTCGATTCCTGCGCCCCATGTCGCTGTCGCAACTTATCGGCGGAGCAGATGCGCCTCGCGTCGCTTCTCATTCCGCCGCGGGCGACAGGGCTGCGATGATGGCCTGCGGCTGGAGCGGCTTTTCGCACCTGGGATGGTCGCGGTATGCCGGCTCGAGCGCCCGCCCGTCATAGCCGGTGACGAATACGAACCTGACCTCATGGTCCAACAGGGCATCCGCGATCGGGTAGGAATCCTGGCCGTGGAGGTTGATGTCCAAGACCGCGCCGTCCAAGGCCGAGTCGGCGCTTTGCAGGAAGGCGAGCGCCTTGTCGGCCCAGCCGATCGGGCCGACCACCGTCGCCCCCGCCTCTTCCAGGATGTCGGACAGGGTCTCCGCGATCATGAACTCGTCCTCGACCACGAGGATGCGGCGTCCTTCGAGGGCCCGTCGTTCGGTCATGTCGCTTTCGTCTCCTTGTCGCGGTCGTCACCCGCACCTCGTGCGAGCGGCATCTCGATCCGGCAAGACACCCCGCCCTCGCCGAAGCTGAGCTGGGTCTTCGCCTGCAGCGTATAGGCCAGGGCTCGCTCGATCAACTTCCTGCCGGACCCATGATCGAAGGTTTCCGGTGGCGGCATGGCGACGCCGCTCTCGCGCCAGTGCAGGACGAGCGCCTGCCCATCCTCGCGGCTGCGCGACACCGTCCAGGCGATCTCGAGGCGGCCCGTCTTCTCCTTCAAGGCGCCATATTTCACGGCGTTCGTGGCGAGCTCGTGCAAGGCGAGCGCGAAGGTCTGGACGCTGTCGACCCCGAGCGCGACGGGCGGCCCTTCGACCAGGATCCTATCACTCTGGTCGGACCCGTGGGCCTGCAATTCGAGACGGATGATATCCGCCAGATCGATAACGTCGCCGGTCGCCTTGCTGATCAGGCTTTGGACGCGGCCGAGAGCAGCGAGCCGTGTCGCGAAGGAGTCGAGGGCTTGACCCTTGGCGAAGGTCTGCCGGGCGATCGACTGCACGACGGTCAGCAGGTTGCGGGTGCGGTGCTGCAGTTCGGCGATCAGCACGCGCTGACGCGCCTCGGCCTCGGTCAGGGGGGTGACGTCGACGAAGGTGACGACGACGCCGGCGATCCTCTGCTCGGCGTTGCGGTAAGGTCCGATCCGGACGAGGTAGTGCGCCTTGTCGTCATGGGCGACCTGGCGCTGCGCGGATCCGTGGCCCGCGAAGACATCGGCGATATCCTGCCGGAAATCCGGCATGGTGAAGCGACTGGACAGGTCGGTGATCGGACGTCCGCGATCGCTCGGCAGGATGTTGAACACCTTCGCCACCGCGGGCGTGAAGCTGCGGATGGCCAGGCTCCTGTCGAGGAATACGGTGGCGATCTCGGTGCTCTCGAACAGGTTCTGCAGGTCGCTGTTGGCTCGGTCCAGCGACTCGATCTTGCCGTTCAGGTCCGCATTGAGCGTATGCAGCTCCTCGTTGACCGACTGCAGCTCCTCCTTCGAGGCTTCGAGCTCCTCGTTGGTCGACTGAAGCTCTTCGTTGACCGACACCAGCTCCTCGTTCGACGATTTCAGCTCCTCCAGCGCCGTCTCGTATTCCTCGACGAGCGATTGCAGGCGCTCGCGTGTTTCGCGCAACTCGGCGTCGAGGTGAAGCGACGCGCCGTCATGGGGCGACGATGCCCGGCTCGCCGCCTCCTCGCGGCTCAGCGTCGGGCCCTGATCCGCGAACAGCACGAGGAAAAGCGGCTCGCTTCCATCGGGCTTGTTCGTCGGCGCGACGGTCAGCGAGACCATCTGTACGCGTCCATCGTCACCCTCGACCGCGATGCCGTCGCGCGTGACCGCGCGGCCCGTATCCACGGATTCGCGCAGCACCGTCCGCAGGTCCAGGCGCAGCCCCTTGCGGGCGATCGCCAGGATCTGCCGCGTCGGCATGCCGTGCGCCGCCTCGAGGTACTTGCCGGTCCGGCCTGAGTAGAAGACGACGTCGCCTTCCCGGTTCACCACCACATAGGGCGGGGCGAACTGGTCGAGCACCTGGCTTTCCACCGATTGCCGCAGCGCGATGCCGCCGGGCGCAGGTTGGCGCATGGGGCGGTCGGAGACGTGCCCCGGCCGAAGGCCGCTGATCGCGAGCGGCAGGCGACCGCTCGGCACGACATCGGAGCGTCGGCGGAAGATACGATGCTTCTTCTCGACCGGCGCGAACAGGTCGCCGAAGGGGGTGATGTTTTCCGACGTTCCGAGGAACAGATAGCCCTCCGGCCGCAGCGCGTAATGGAAGATCGGAATGACCTGCCCCTGCACGTCCAGGCCGAAGTAGATGAGCAGGTTGCGGCAGGAGACGAGGTCGATGCGCGAGAACGGCGGGTCCCGGATGACGCTGTGCGGCGAGAAGATGCAGAGGTCGCGCACTTCCTTCGACACGACGTAGCTGCCGCCGTCGAGGATGAAGAACCGTTGCCGCCGCTCCTGCGAGACGCTTTCGAGCAGCGTCGCCGGGTAGCGCCCGGCTCGGGCGACGCTCAATGCATGCTCATCGATGTCGGTGGCGAAGATCTGGACGCGCGGAACGGCGGCGAGCCGGTCTATGTGCTCGCGCATCAGGATGCCGATCGAGAACACCTCCTCGCCCGTGGCGCACCCCGGCACCCAGACGCGGATCGTGTCGTCGGCCCCGCGGCCCTCGAAGAGCTTCGGCACGACCAGCTCAGCGAGGTTGTCGAAGGCCTCGTGGTCGCGAAAGAAGTTGGTGACGTTGATCAGGAGGTCGCGGAACAGTGCGCCGACCTCCTGCGGCTCCTCGCGGAGCAACTCGACATAGGCTTCGACCGTGTCGATCTGCCTGATCTGCATGCGTCGCCGCACGCGGCGCAGGAAGGTCTTCGACTTGTAGCCGCCGAATTCATGACCGACCTGGGTGCGCAGGATGGCGTAGATCTCCTGCCGGGCCCTGTCGAGCGTCTCTCCGTCGTCGGTCGCACGCGACGTCTCGGCGAGGCCGTCGAGCATGTCCAGGCTGCGGGCGAACTCGGCCAGCTTGGCGCCCATCTCGTCCGCCGGCACCGCGAAATCCACGAAGCCGGTGGAGATGGCGCTGTCCGGCATGTCCGGATGCGCCGGCCCATAGCCGTCGCGGACCTGCGCCAGCGTCAGACCGCCGCGCTCCTTGATCGCCTTGATGCCGAGCGTGCCGTCGCCGTCGCCGCCCGACAGCACCACCCCGGCCGCCAGTTCGCCCTGATCGGCCGCCAGCGCGCTGAAGAAGATGTCGATCGGCTTACGCTCGCGCCGGTTCGAGCTGGGCCTGCGGATCAGCAGCTTGCGTTTCTCGATGCTGAGGATGGCATCGGCCGGCAACACATAAACGCAGTTCGGCTCGACCGTGAGGCCGTCGACGGCGACCTCGACGGTCATGTCGGTGTAGCGGCCGATGATCTCGTGGAGCGTGCTCTCGCGATCCGGGCTCAGGTGGGTGACGATGACGAAGCCGAGTCCCGGCTGGTCCGGAACGCCGCGGAAGAATCCTTCCAGGGCCTCGACCCCGCCCGCCGATGCGCCGATGCCGACGATCGGAAAGGTGTTGGGCATCATGCTCGTCACGGCACTCTCCTCGGCGTGGCAATCCGCCGCTCTTCGGTGAGCTTTCGGGACATGGACGTTGGCGGATTCGGGTCTGCGCCATCGGATCCGTCGGGCCGACGCGCCAAATCCCGCTCATCTTTCTCGAGAAGGCGGAGGCCGGCTCGAACCACTTCGCTCGCAGTGCCGAAACGCCCCGAGGCAACCTGCGCCGCAACGAAGTCGCACAGGTGCTCCGTGAGGGAGACGTTCAGGGCGTATTTGCTTGGCATTTGGTTGCTAACGCGCCGGATGTGAAAAGGGTGCGAACCGGTGACACCCTGAAGCGCTCCACGGTCGGAGACCGGTGGCGCAGGCATCGCGCGCCGACGGGAAGGCGACCGACCCGATCGCCCGCGATCACCCGTCGAACCCGAGTGTCGCCTTCGAACTCCGTTTGAGCCACCGGCGTTGGGAGGGACCTGACACAGGCACCGCATGAACCGCGAGGCGTGCATCAGCATCAGCAGCTATGAGGAGCAACGTCATGGGATTGTTCTCTGCGTCGATCAAGACGTTGGACGACCTCTTCGTCCACCAACTGCAAGACATCTACTATGCCGAGAATCAGATTACGAAGGCCCTGCCTAAGATGATCGGCAAGGCCACGAACCCCGAGCTGCGCAGCGGTTTCGAGACCCACCTGCGGGAGACGGAGAACCACGTCAAGCGGCTCGAACAGGTCTTCAAGATGCACGGCCGCGAGGTGAAGGCGGTGGATTGCCCGGCCATCGACGGGATCATCAAGGAAGCGAACGAGGTCGCCGGGGATGTTTCCGACAAGCAGGTTCTCGACGCCGCCCTGCTGGCGTCGGCCCAGGCTGTCGAGCATTACGAGATTACGCGCTACGGCACCTTGATCACATGGGCCGAGCAGCTCGGCCGTCAGGATTGCGCGAGCGTGCTGCAACAGACCCTCGACGAGGAAAAGGCCACCGACAAGAAGCTGACCGCGCTCGCGGAAAGCAGAATCAACAAGAAGGCGGCATAGCCCGATCGAGCGAACGAAGAACGGCGAGCGTCCGCGGGGTCGACCGCGACTCGGCGGCTTGCATTGATGTCTCGCTACGCCGTCTCGAGCTGTCGATCCGAACAGGCCGCCGCAGATCGTCGCGCCGCAGAACGGCCGCCGAAACGGGCGTCGGTGCGGCGTTTTGCAGGGCCTGTACACCCCCTCTCCGTCGAGACGCTGGCGCGCATGACGAACCTGAAGGACGATGCCTTCGACAAACCTGTGCCGCAGGGCTCGAGGCCTCCGCGTGTGCTGGTGATCGCCGGCTCCCAGCGGCGGCTCAATTCCTGCCCGGGCCTCGATTCGAAAGCACGTGCATTCATGCACCGCATGCTGGCTCGGCTTCCCGCCGGCTGGCAGGTCGACCACGAGGACATCGGCAACGAGCACGGCAAGCCGAAGATCCAGGCGTGCAATGCCTGCGTGTCGTCCTCGATGGCCCTGTGCGTGTGGCCCTGCAACTGCTACGGGCCGCGGAGCGACCACCAGCCCGACCTGCTCTGGGATCTGGACCTTTATGCACGCCTCGCCCGGGCCGACGCCTGGGCTTTCATCGGGCCGATCAACTGGTACGGGCCGTCGACGAACCTGAAGCTCCTGTTCGACCGGCTCGTGTGCATGAACGGCGGCAATCCACGGCCCGATCTCATCGACAAGAAGAACACCCTGCTGGCTCAGGCGCTGGAACGCTCGGCGCAATGGCGGGAGCTGAGCCGCAATCATCTGGAGGGGCGGACGGCCGGATTCTTCTGCTACGGCGACCAGGGCGCCGCCGATCTCGACGAGACCGGTCGCCCCAAGCTCCTAATGCACAAGGACTGGTTCGATCCGGCGGCGGAACCTTTCGCCAACGAACGCGACGCCTATCAGGGTCTCGTATGGCAATGCCGCTATTCGGGGATCGACGTTCCTGATCCGCTCTGGAGCCATGCCGACAGCGGGGTCGGCAGGCTCTACGCCGACGATCAGGCTGACGATCTGGCCGAGGAACACGAAGCTCTCGCCGCCTTCGATGCCTGGGTGGACGCTTTCACGACGCATGTCCGCGCCAAGGGCACGGTCACAGGGACGACCGAAGCGGCGCGCGGCGCCAAATCGACCACGCAATGAGCAAAGCTTCTCGACGGTCGGAAAGTACATTCCCATCGAGCCGCAATAGCGTGATCTCGACTATATGAAATAGTTCGCAGGATCTGTCGATCCGCGTGAACCTCGGTCCGATCTCGAAAGTTCGTCAGGCAATGGCCGGACTTGGCAGCGAGATCATGGATAAGAGCAGGAAGCACGCCCTTCTCGACTTTCTTCAGCGGAAGGTGTTCGACCCTGTTCTCAACGCCAAGCCGGATGGGCGGCCCGAGGCGGACATTGCCAAGCTGGAGCACGTACAAAAAGCGACCGAAGCGGATGCCGCCCGCTACCGCCGCTACGTTTCGGCCGACGAGGTGGTGACCAACTTCAAGCGCGACCTGAGCTCGGCCGCGGCCAAGACGATCCATGCCCAGCTTCGGCAGCTGCGCCTGCCGACCATCGCGGACATTCGGGACGAGTTCGAGGACCTTGCGGACGGTCCCGGACGCCGCACCTGACCGCATCTTCTCAAACGCTTCGGAGCACCCATGAAGGCGATCGTTTTCCATGGCATCGGCGACATCCGGCTCGACGACGTCGCCGAGCCCAAGCTCAAGGAGCCCACCGACGCGATCGTCAGGCTCACCGCCTCGGCGATCTGCGGCACCGACCTCCACTTCGTCCGCGGCTCGGTCTCAGGCATGGAGAAAGGAACGATCCTCGGGCACGAGGGCGTCGGCATCGTCGAGGAGGTCGGCGACCTCGTCCGCAACTTCGCGCCGGGCGACCGGGTGGTCATCTGCTCGACCATCGCCTGCGGGCACTGCGCCTATTGCCGCGCCGGCTATTACGCCCAGTGCGACAATGCCAACCCGAACGGAAAGCGGGCCGGAACGGCCTTCTTCGGCGGCCCCGGCCCGACGGGGCCGTGGCATGGCCTGCAGGCCGAACGGGCTCGCATTCCCTACGCCCACACGACCATGGTCAGGGTTCCCGACGGCGTCACGGACGACCAGGCGATCCTGGTCTCGGACATCTTTCCGACGGGCTGGTTCGGCGCCGATCTCGCGGACATCGAAGAAGGCCACACGGTCGCGGTCTTCGGCTGCGGGCCGGTCGGGCAGTTCGCCATCGCCAGCGCCAAGCTGATGGGGGCCGGCCGCATTCTCGCGGTCGACCATCATCCGGACCGGCTCGACATGGCCCGTCGCCAGGGCGCCGAGGTGATCGACTTCGAGCGCGAGGACCCCGTCAAGACCATCGTCGACCTCACCGGCGGCATCGGCGTCGACCGGGCGATCGACGCCGTGGGGGTGGATGCGGAACACGCCCATCACGGCCCCGGCGCGACCGCAACGGGAAAAGCGGGCGGCATGCTCCGTGCCGCCGCCAAGGCCGTGACGCCTGGAGCGTCGCACGACCACGCCTGGAAGCCCGGCGACAGCCCAAATCAGGCGCTCGAATGGGCCGTGGAGGCGCTCGCCAAGGCCGGCACGCTTGCGATCATCGGCGTCTATCCGCCCACGATGAAGGAGTTTCCGATCGGGGCCGCGATGAACAAGAACCTGTCGGTCAAGATGGGCAACTGCCACCACCGCAAATACATCCCCCACCTCCTCGACCTGATCGCCTCCGGCGCGATCGATCCGCACAAGATCCTGACGAAGATCGAGCCGGTCCAGGACGCGGTCGCGGCCTACGAGGCCTTCGACTCGCGTGAGCCCGGATGGCTGAAGGTCGAGCTCAAGCCGCAGGCCGCATGACCGAGCGGGTTCGATGCGCATCCGTTGAAAGAGGCCATCGCAGGAGGCACGCCGGGCCGGAGGGCCAGGTCTACCTCGTCTCCTGCAAGCGAAAGAGCATCGCGGATGTGGCGCGGCTGCTCCTTCGTGCTTGCCCTCGAGCAAGCTCAGCAAGGCCGCGGCAGGTGGGCTGCCTCGCGCAGCCGGCGTCGCCGCAGGCCGCTCAGTTCGGCACCGGGATCGGCTTGACGTGATTCGGCTCGAGCCAATCGGCCGGGGCCGTGCAACTGATGCAGTTCACGCCGGGCAGATCGTCGGCATAGGCGACCGGCGGCAGAGGCTTGATGCTCGCCCCCGGCGTCGCATCGCCGCTCTGCACGGCCCCGATGCTGAGTTCCGGCACCAGATCGCCATTGAGCGCCGTATCCAGGAACAGAGGCGCGACCTTGGCGGCCGGGAAGGTATTGCAGCCCGCGGCGAACGTCTCGCCGCTGCACACCTTCACGTCCTGTGGCTCGACCCAGGGAAGCGGATACTCGATATTGTGCTTGTCGAGCTTCGACTTGCCCGTCAGCACCTCCATCATCACCTTGAACGCATAGGGGCCGACGGCTGGCCCCGCGCTCGAGGAGACGCCCTTGAGACCCTTCGCCTGCAGAGCGGGATCGGCGATCATCAGGCGGTAGCCGTTGTTGGATTGACCGGCGATGGTCACGAGCCGGTTAGGCCGGCCGTTCATGACGGCCTGCAACGCGCCGTAGCTGCCGTCGACGTTCCAGATGCCGTCGATGTTCGGATGCGCGGCGAGAATCTTGGCCACTTCCTCCTGCGAGGTGCCGTCGTTCCAGTTTCCGTAGAAGTCGCCCACGATCTTGATGCCCGGGTAGCGCTTGAAGACGCCGAGCGCCTGCTCGTCGTAGACCTTCGTCACCGTGGTGCCGGCGACGCCGTGGTTGATCACCATTTCGCCTTTGCCGCCCATCTGGTTTGCCATCCATTGCGCGGTGTTGGCGCCATATCGGGCCGTGATGTTGCTGACGTTATAGGCGCACGGCTCCGTGACGGTGGAATCGTAGGCGAATACGAGCACCTTCTTGGCGCAGGCCTGCTTTATCACCCGGTTGAGCGCGGTCGGCGAGAGGGGATACAGGATGATGGCGTTGGCGCCGGCCGCAATCATGCTTTGCAGATCCGAGATCTGGTGCTGGACGTCGGTCCCCGAGATCACGGTCTTGAACTCGACCAGCTTGTCGTAAGGCGGTGTGGAGGCGAGCGCCTTGATGCCGTTGGCGGCCGACGCCTGCCAGGAATTGCCGCTGTAGCTCATGTCGAGGAAGACCTTGTAGTGCTCCTCGGCGCGTGCGGGGACGGCCGCCGCCAAAATCCCGGCCGCGGCCGCGACGATGCTCGCTGTCTTGAGGCCTTTTCCATTCCTCATCGATGTCTCTCCCTGCTCGTTTCTATGGAGCGAAGCCGCTCCGGTCAGCTTGTGAGCCGATCTCCCTGCCGGCTCTGCAACAGGAGCGCCAGGATGATGACGGCGCCCTGAATGACGCTGCGCAACCCCTGCGAGAGGCTCAGCGCGGTGATGGCGGTCGACAAGGTGCTCAGGAAGAGCGCCCCGGCGAGCGTGCCGACATAGAGGCCTGCTCCCCCGGTCACTCGGGCGCCTCCAATGACGACAGCCGCGATGGTGGGCATCAGAAGGGCATTGCCCATGTCCAGCGTTGCGCTGGACGAATAGCCCGCAAGGAGCACGCCGGCGATCCCGCTGCACAACCCGCTCACCGTGTAGACCGCGACGGTGAGCCCCGCCACGGGCAGGCCGAGTATCGCCGCGGCCCTCGGGCTGCTGCCGATCGCATAGATCTGGCGCCCCGCCGGACTACGGTTCTGGACGAGAACGGCCGCCAACGCGAACAGGACGATAAAGACGATCGGCAGGGGAATGCCGAGCCAGCTGCCCGCCACGAAGCGCTGCAGCGCCGGCGCCACGCTCTGCTGCGAACTGCCCGCCGTCATCCCCAGGGCCACGCCAAAAAACGCGATGGAGGAGGACAGGGTCATGATGAAGGGTGGCAGCCGGGCGATTGCGACGCCCAGGCCGTTGACCAAGCCGATGCCGGCGCAGCAGAGCAAGGCCATCGGCAAGGCGTAGAGGAGCATGTCGTCGCTGCCGCGGGTCAGGTTCGCGACGATCATGCCGCCAATGCCGATCACCGTCCCGATCGACAGATCGATGCCGCCGGTCAGGATCACCAATCCCTGACCGAACGAGGCCACCACCAGGAAGATCGCGGTGACCAGAATGGCGGTCAGCTGTGGCAGCGAGCCGAACCCCGGAATCGTGAGCTTCAAGCCGACGATCAGCGTCACCGTGGCGACAAGCACCAGAGCCGCGGGCACAAGGTCCGGATGCAAAAGACGGGCGCGGAGTTTCGGCGCGGGATGTGGCCGTGTTGCCGCAGTCTGGACGGCTTGTTCGGTTTCCGTTGTCATGCGGCCCTCGGCCGACCGAGGCGGAACAGGAGTGGTCCGATCTGGCCGAAGAAGATCGCCACGACCATGATGATCCCGTTGAAGATATTCGTGTAGAATTCGGCGACGCCGAGCGCGAAGAGCATCTTCTGCATGACCGTCAGGATGCCGGCACCGATGAGCGAGCCGAGCACGCCGCCACGCCCGCCCGTCAGCGAGGTTCCGCCGATCGCCACCGAGGCGAATATATAGAGGAGGAAGGAGTCGCTTATACGCGGGTCGCCCGAGCCGATCTCGGCGCTGAACAGGTAACCTGCGACAGCATAGAGAAGGCCTGCCGCCGTGAAGGCCAGGAACCGGGTCCGCCGGACATCGAGGCCGGACAAGCGCGCCGCGATCTCGTCGTCGCCCACCGCATAAAGGCCGATCCCCTCTCGTGTGTTCTTCAGCACCAGCCACGCGGCCGCCACACCCAACACGATAATGGCCGCGATGGGAATGCCACCGACGTCGCCCGTGACGCCGGAGGCGATGGCGTCCGCCACGTCGCCGCCGGGCGCGCCGAGGATCATGAGCGCAATCCCCTGGCACACGATGAGCGAGCCGATGGTCACGGCCAGCGATTGCAGGCCGAAAACCGTGACGAGACAACCATTGATGGCGCCGACCGCGAGCCCGATAACCAGCACGACAGCGAAACTCCCCAGGCTGCCGAGCCTTCCCGTGCTGGTGGTCGCCACCACCACGTTGGCGATCGCCACGACGCCGGAGCCGGAGAGGTCGAATTCACCCGACAACACGACGAGCGTCAGGCCGGACGCCGCCACCGCCAGGACGATGGCATTGTTGATCAGGTTGCCGAATCCGAAGACTGTCAGCGCCGAGGCATCGCGACTCGCGTAGATCGCGAACATCAGGACCAGCAGCGCGAAGGCCGGCAAGGCCGCACTCGCACCGAGTGCACGAACCGAGCCCGCGCCGTCGCGCATCACTGCACCGCCTCGACTGCGGGCACTGCGTGCGCAACCGATCCGGGATGAGTGCCGGAGGCCAGCGAAAGGATGGCAGCCTGGGTCAGATCGGCCTCGCGCGCCTCGCCCACGATGCGGCCACGGTAAATCACCAGCACGCGATCGCACAGATGGACGAGTTCATCGAGCTCGGTCGAATAGAACAGGATGGACCCGCCATTGCCGACGAATTCGGCCATCATCGCGTAGATGCTCTGCTTGGCGCCGACATCGACGCCGCGGGTCGGATCGAACAGCAGCAGGCATTTGGCTCCCGCCAGGAGGGCACGCGCCAGGACAGCCTTCTGCTGATTGCCCCCGGAGAGCGCACCGATGTTGCGGTTGAGGTAGCGCTCGGCCAGGTCGACGGCGGGCGTCACCCTTGCGACGGCTTTCCGCTCGCCCCTCCGGTCGATGAGGCCGAAGCGGCTCACCGTCGATATCACCGGAAGCGAGACGTTGGCGAGAGTCGAGAGATCGCGGAAAAGTCCCTCCGCCTTACGGTCTTCGGGCACCAGCACCAACCCTTTGGACCGGGCGTCGCGAGCCGAGCGGATGGGCATCGTGACCCCGTCGAGCGCGATCGCCCCGGCGGTCGCGGGCGGGAGACCGACCAGGGTCCGAAACAGAGCCGATTGGCCTTGGCCTTCCAGCCCGGCGACGCCGAGGCACTCGCCCGGCGCCAGCGCGAGGCTCACGTCGTCGAGGCCCGGGCCGGCGAGGTTCTCGATGCGAAGACGGGCGGCGGCCCCCTTCCGCACCGAAGACGCGCGGCGCGTGAAGGCTTCAACCACGGAGCGGCCCGCCATATTGGTGAATATGTCGCCGTCGCTCATCGCGGCGAGATCGCTGTCGAGCACCTTGCAGCCATTCCGGAGAATGATGCAGCGTCGGCACAGGCGTCGTATCTCGTCGAGCTTGTGGCTGATGTAGAGGATCGAAATGCGCCCGTTCAACTCCCGGTCGATCAGGCGGAACAGCCATTCGCGGTCCGACAGAGCCGACGTCGGCTCGTCGAGCAGCAGCACCGAAGGATTGCGGGCCAGCGCCCGGACGATCTCCACCCTCTGACGCATGCCGAGCGGCAGCTGCCCCACGATATCATCGGGGCGGACGTCGGTGACGTCGTAGCGCGCAAGGGTCAGCTCTGCGCGGCGGCGCACTTCGCGACTCGACACCAGGCCCGCGACATTGCGCGGCGGATGGGGCAACGCCAAGTTGACCGCGACCGACAGGCTCGGCACCAGGCTGAGCTCCTGAAAGGCCGTCGAGATTCCGAGCCGATTAGCCTCGACGATCGAGGTGGGGCTGAAAGGATTGCCCCGCAGGCGGATCGAGCCTTGATCGGGCGCCACGACGCCGCTCAGAGCCTTGACCAGTGTCGACTTGCCGGCACCGTTCTCGCCCAGCAAGCCGCACACTTCGCCGGCCCTCAAGCCGAAGGACACGTGGTCGAGCGCGACCGTGGCCCGGTATCGTTTGGTGAGATCGATTACCTGGAGGACCGGATCGCTCACCACCGCACTCCGCGCCCGCCCCGGCTAAAAAGGACCTTATGGTCGGACCATTCGTCGACCGTAACATCGAGTATTTTCCCTGGTCAAGCGACGGCTACCGTATCCACGGAAAGGTCCCTCGGCTTTCTTGCGGCCGGAAAGGTCTGATCTTTCAGGTCAGCGTCGACGCGATGGTCATGCGCCCAGCTCCTTCCGAAGCAGCGCGAAGAGCTCGCTCTTTGCTTCGAAGCCAATGCCCGGGATGTCCGGCAGGCCGACATATCCGTCCACAACCGCCATCTCGTCGGCAAAGCCGCCAAAGGGCCGGAACACGTCGGGATAGGACTCGTTGCCCCCCAGCTTCAAGCCCGCCGCGATGTTCAGCGACATCTGATGGCCGCCATGCGGCACGATCCGGCGGGTCGACCAGCCGTTCTCCGTCAGGACGCGCAGAGTGCGCAGGTATTCGACGAGGCCGTAAGACAGCGCGCAGTCGAACTGCAGCCAGTCCCGGCGCGGGTCCAGTCCTCCGTATCGCAACAGGTTGCGGGCATCCTGATGCGAGAACAGGTTTTCACCGGTCGCAATGGGACCGCCATATCGCGCGCTCAGCTCGGCCTGCAGCGCATAATCGAGAGGGTCGCCGGCCTCCTCGTACCAGAACAGGCCGTAAGGCTCGAGCGCCGCCGCATAGGACAGCGCAGTATCGAGATCGAACCGGCCGTTCGCATCGACCGCGAGCCGGCTGCCGCTGCCCACCACCGACAGCACGGCCTCGATCCGCTTCAAGTCCTCGGCAAGCGGCGCACCGCCGATCTTCATCTTCACGATCCGGTAGCCACGATCGAGATAGCTCCGCATCTCATCCTGGAGCGCGGTGAGGTCCTTACCCGGATAGTAGTAGCCGCCGGCCGCGTAGACCCAGACCTTGTCCTCCGGTGCGCCGTCCCCGAAACGTTCCGCGAGCAGGCGGTGGAGCGGCTTGCCTTCGATCTTGGCCACGGCGTCCCACACCGCCATGTCCAGCGTTCCCATCGCGACGGATCGCTCGCCGTGACCTCCGGGCTTCTCGTTGCGCATGGCGGCGGTCCAGATGCGAAACGGATCGAGATTGTTGCCCTCGTCGTTCAAGAAATCCTTCGGGTCCGCTTCGGCAAGCCGCGGCAGCAGCCGTTCCCGCATCAAGGCGCCCTGGCCGTAGCGACCGTTCGAGTTGAAGCCGTAGCCCACCACGGGCGCGCGGTCGCGCACCACATCGGTCACGACCGCCACGATCGAGCAGGTCATCTTCGAAAAGTCGATGTAGGCATTGGCGATCGGCGAAGCGATCGGCACCGTCCGTTCCCGAATATCGACGATACGCAACGACGTCCCTCCCGATCGATCATCACCTTGACGCGACAGCTCGCAGCCTATGAACCAATGCAGCTCTGTCGTATACGAGACGAAAGCTCTAACTCGTTGTGCCCCACCGAGCGCCTCGCGCCGATCTGCTTAGGCGCCGCTCTGGACATTCATGTCCGCGACCGCGGGTGGCGAGCCTGCCGGCCAGTTCAGCCGCGCGTGATCATCCCGGACGATCGCCCCCCACCGGCCGAAGGACCCCGTCCGCGATCGTGCCGACGCTCCGGCTCGCCGCACGGGCCGCCGGCGTGAAGCGCTGAATGGTTGCGAATCGGACCGTCACGCCCCATTCCAAATGCGAGCGAAACGAAACATGTTGCCGACTTGCGGCTAACCGCGCCAGACCACGATGCTGATGTCCGAAAGCAAGATCGCCGAGAGAGACGAACGCCGGGATCCGGCCCAGCCGCCGCCGCCGCGTCGCGTGCTTGCGCGGCGCGAATTGTCGTCCAACGTCACGCAGGCCGCGGTTGCGTCGCTCCGCGCGATGATTCGCGACGGTATCTTCAAGAGCGGCACGGCGCTGCCGCCGCAGCGCGACCTGGCCCAGCAGCTCGGGGTGAGCCGTGCCTCCCTGCGCGAGGCCGTCTCGATTCTCGGCACCCTCGGGCTGCTGTCGATCGAACAGGGTCGCGGCACCTTCCTGGTCAGCAATGCGGAGCACGCCGTGACGGGACAGCCGACGGGCTCGTGGCGGTTCGCGGCCCGCTATTCGCCCGAGGAGGTCTACCAGTTTCGGCTCATCGCGGAGAGCCAGGCGGTTCAACTCGCCGCCATGAACCACACCGACCAGGAAGTGGCGGAACTGGATCAGAGTCTCGAACGGTTCCGGCAGGCCACCCGGCTCTCCGATCTCGGGGCCTATGCGCAAGCGGATTTCGATTTTCATCGACTGATCATCCGGTTCTCGCGCAACCGGCTGCTCGCCGACATGCACGGCAGTTTCGCGGGCGTGCTGCTCGAGGCGCAACGGCTCCCGCTGATCCGGCGCGACACCCTTTGGGAGGCGGTTTTGGAGCACGAGCGCATCGTGGAGTCTCTCAAGCGAAGCGATCCCGAGGGGGCGCGCTACTATATGCGCCAGCATCTCAGCCGGGCCTGCAGCAGGGCCGGCATTCGGATCGTGGAAGTCATCTGACAAAGGAGTCAGCCCCCGAGAGAATCGAATTCCGCGCGCATCGCCTCGGCCGAGAACCCGGCACCGAGCAGCACGGCCGCCAGCACCCTTGCTTTCGGCCCGCTGAGATCGCCCGCGAAGATCGCGCCGGCCCGCTCGAGATCGCGAGCGCCGCCGTTGCCGTAGATCGGGCGCACGCGGCCGCGCGGACACCGGGAGGTCACGATCACCGGCGTGCCGCTCGCGACGATGTCGGCGACGGCTCGCGCCGCCACAGGGGTCGCGTTGCCGCGTCCGAAACCCTCCATGACGATGGCCTTGGCCCCGCTATCGGCGGCGAAGCGCAGGAAGCGGTCGTCCGAGCCCATCACCAGTTTGACAAGGTCGACCCGGCTCTCGATCCTGTCGGCCGCGAAAGTCTTGCGCAGCACGGGGCGGCGGTGGAGCGATATCCGCTCGCCATCGATCTCTCCCAGCTTGCCGTGCTCACCCGACGCGAAGGTGTCGACGCGTGACGCGTGGGTCTTGGTCACGTCGCGCGCCGCGTGGAAATCCTGCTCGAAAGCAATCATGGCGCCGATCCCGACGGCGAGCGGGGAGGCCGCGATCCGGACCGAATCGGCGATGTTGCGCGGCCCGTCGGCGTCGGGCATGTCGGCCGGGCGCTGGGCGCCGGTGAAGACCACCGGCTTGTCCGACCCGATCAGCAGATCCGCCATATAGGCGCTCTCTTCCATCGTGTCCGTCCCGTGGGTGACGACGACGCCCGTCGTCGCAGGGTCGGCCAGGTGGAGGGCCACGCGTTTCGCGAGATCGAAGGCGAGCGGAAGGTCGACCGCGAACGAGCCGACATTGCAAAATTCATCGACGGCAAGGTCGATTCCCTCGAGCCGATCGTTGAGGGTTTGCCGAAGCATATCCCCGCCAACGCTCGCGACCGTGTGCCCGCTGCGGGAATCGTGACGCGACGCGATGGTGCCGCCCGTTGTGACCAAGACGATTCTGCTCATGCGCCTAGCTCGCCGCTGATGATGCGAATTGGTCAGACCTTAATCAGAAAAGCGGCCGGCACCTAGCGAAAACATGCTGCTCAGCGCAGCGGCACTCCTGCACAAACTTCGAGATTGACGTCGCGCGCTATTCGGTGTCCATTTTCCTCGATGCGATTGGTCCGACCTTTGAGATGGGCCAGCGCGGTCAGGGAGAACGTCATGTCCGATCGAGACGCCGGCTCGTCCTTCACTCAAAACCGCCGCCAGTTCCTGCGCACCGCGGCCGCCCTGGGCGGCACGAGCCTCGTGCCGGCGACCTTGGCGCTTCCACAAGCCGCCTCCGCGCAAGGTGCCTCCGACACGCTGGTCATTGCGGCGCCCGCGACCCCGCAGGGTCTCGACATAGAATTCGACGTCAGCCTCGGATCGATCGACACCCTCGGCGCGATCTACGAATACATGCTCGCCTACGAGAAGATGCCCGATCCAAACGCTCCGGGCGTGATGCGCGAGGACACAGGCGTCCACCCCGACAAGCCGAACGGTCTGGCGCTCAAGGGCAAGCTCGCCGAGAGCTGGGAGGTTGCGCCCGACGGCCGCAAAGCCACCTTCAAGCTCCGCGAGGGCGTCAAGTCGAACTGGGGCAACCCGTTCACCGCCAAGGACGTGAAGTGGACCTGGGACCGCAAGTTCAACCTCAAGGGCCAGGGCCTGTTTCAGACCGCGGTGCTCGGGCTGCACACGCCCGACCAGATCAAGATCGAGGGTGATCATGTGATTTCCTTCAATCTCGACAAGCCGAACCCGCTGCTGCTCAAGCAGCAGTGCAATCTGGCCAATCCCATCTACGATGCCACCAAGTGCGCCGAGGCGGGCGGCAAGGACGACCCCTGGGCGGTCCAGTTCCTGAAGAACGACAGCGCGGGTTTCGGCCCTTATCGGCTGAAGCAGCTGGTCCGCGGTCAGCAGGCCGTGTTCGAGGCGCGCGACGACTACTGGGGCGACAAGCCCGCCATGAAGCGCGTCATCATGAAGGAGGTGCCGACCTCCGCGAGCCGGCTATCGCTGCTGCAGGGCGGCGCCGTCGACATCGCGCAATTCCTGCAGCCGCGCGAGCTGCAGTCGCTCAAAGGCTCGAATACGGTCGCGGTGGACGCCGTCAATGCGTCCTACATCATCTGGCTTGAGCTGAACGCGGCCATGAAGCCCTTCGACAACGTCGACGTGCGCCGCGCCTTCAACTACGCCATCCCGCAGGACGAGATCATCCGCACCATCTACTACGGCTACGCGGATAAAGAGACGGCGCCGATGCCGTACATCTATCCGATGGTCAACTCGTCGTTCTTCACCTACGACCTCAACCTCGACAAGGCCAAGGAACTGCTGGGCAAAGCCGGGCTCGGCAGCGGCTTCTCCACGACCCTCTCCTACAATGCCGGCGACCCGACGCAGGAGCCGATCGCCCTGCTCATCCAGACGTCGCTGCGCAAGATCGGCGTCAACATCTCGCTCGAAAAGCTGCCGGCCGGCGTGTTCTACGAAGCCGTCACCAAGCGGCAGAAGCCCGTGATCTTCTATCTCGACTCGCCCTGGACGCCCGATCCCGGTTATTCGATGTACCTGTACTTCAACCAGAAGAGCTATGTCGACTATTCGAACTACAAAAACGACCGGGTCGATCAGCTCATCACCGAAGGATTGGAGACGCTAGACGACAAGATCCGGCTAGAAAAATATACGGAGGTGCAGAAGATTTTGATGGACGAGGCGCCCTGGGGCTTCCTGGCCTATCCGAAGTATACCGTGGCTCGAAAAGCAAACCTGAAAGGGCTGACCTATTACACGTCGAACAACCTCAGGTTCCAGGATTTCAGCCGCGCCTGATCTGTCGCGGCCGGATCGCCTTGGCCCGCGTTCCACGAGGAGACGGATCTGGCGCGATGCCCTCCATCTCGGTCTCGAAGAGTTCGCGACGGGCCGCGTTTGCCACCTTTCTCATGGACGCGGTCCGATGGTATCTTTGGCATGATGTCCGCCCTGCGTTTCTTCGGACGCGCGCTTCTGATCCGGCCTCGCTTCGCGGTCGGCCATGTGATCGTGGTTCTCGTGGTGCTCGCGGCGTTGCTCGCGCCCTTCGTGGCGCCCTATTCGCCCGTGGAGGCTAATTCCAACGATTTTCTGCAGCCGCCCAGCCATGCGCACCTGTTCGGGACCGACGCGGTCGGCATGGACATTTTCAGCCGTGCCATCACGGCACCCCGGATCGATCTGACGATCGCGATCCTCGGCACGTTGCTGTCTTCCGTCGTAGGGACCGCGATCGGCGCGCTGGTCGGCTTCTACTCGGTCGGGCGCGGCCCCAAGGTCTGGCTGTCTTTTGCCGTCATGCGGGCCGCGGACGTCCTGCAGGCCTTCCCGATCTTCGTGTTCGCGATCGCGCTGGTGGCGGCGCTCGGCCAGAGCATCCAAACCGTCGTGCTGGCCATCGCCTTCGTCAACATGCCGATCTACCTGCGGCTGATGCGCTCGCAGGTCCTCGGCATCCGCGCCATGCGCTACGTGGAAGCCGCCAAGGTGGCGGGCGTTTCCGATACGACGACCATACGGCGCCACATCATACCCAACGCCATCGCGCCCGTCCTGGCGCAGCTCTCCGTCAACGTCGGCTGGGGAATTCTCCTGACGTCGGCCTTGTCCTTCGTGGGCGCGGGCGTTCGGGCGCCCACGCCCGAATGGGGCAGCATGATCGCCATGGGATTCCAGAACGTCGTCACCGGCCAGTGGTGGCCATCGGTGTTCCCCGGCCTGTCGCTCGCCGTCACGGTGTTCGGATTCTCGCTGGTCGGCGCCTCCATCGAGATGCTGTCAGACCCGGCGGGCCGGCAGACACTCGCCCAGGATATGGAACGCCGCGGCGCACGGATGGCCGCCCGGCAGGTGATCAAGGCAGGGATCTGAGCCGATGCGCATCCTTCGCTACCTGCTTCATCGCCTCGCCTTCGTTCTGCCGCAGCTGCTCGGGATCGTTCTGGTCAGCTTTCTGTTGGTGAAATCGATTCCGGGCGATCCGGCCGTGCTCATGCTCGGCCCGACCGCAACCCCGGATGCGATTTCGAGCCTCCGGGGACAGATGGGGCTCGATCAGCCCCTCTACAAACAATTCATCCTCTATGTCGATCACCTGCTGCATGGCGACCTCGGAACGTCGTGGCAGACCACGCGACCGGTGCTCGACGACCTGCTTCAGCGCTTTCCCGCGACGCTGGAACTCGTGACCTTTTCGCTGGTCGTGGCGATCGTCGTGGGCCTGTGGCTCGGCATCGCCTCCGCCCTGCGACCGAACGGATGGATCGGTCGGCTAACGGATATCTACGGCCTGAGCGCCGGCGCCCTGCCCGACTTCTGGTTCGCGCTCGTGCTCATTTTCGTCTTCTACACGCTCGCCCATTGGGCGCCCGCGCCGCTCGGCCGGCTCGATATCGCGGTCCTGGCGCCCGAACCGGTGACCGGATTCATGACCATCGACACGCTGCTCGCCGGCGACATGGAGGCATTTCGCTCGGCCGTCTCCCACCTGATCCTGCCGGTCCTGACCCTGGGCCTGATCAATGCGGGGCCGATCATGAAGATGACGCAGTCGAGCATGGAGAAGATGCTCGCATCCGATGCCAGCCGTTACGAGGTGCTGTGCGGCATTCCTCAGCGCCTCGTCACCCGGCATGCGCTGCGCAATGCCCTGCCCTCCATCGTCACTATCGTCAGCGTGCTCTACGGCTATCTGATCGGCGGCGCCGTCCTGGTCGAGATCGTGTTTTCCTGGGGCGGCGCCGGCCAATACGCGGTCCAGGGCGTGCTGAATTCCGATATTTATCCGGTGCTCGGCTTCGTGCTGTTTTCGGCCATCTTCTCGCTGATCGTCTACATCGTGGTCGACCTCGTCTACGTGCTGGTCGACCCCAGGATCAGCTATTGAGGACACCGCTTTGAGCATCGCCGTCGGCGCCGAACGGCCCGTTGCAGCCCCGAACGTCGCCGAGGATCTCCTGCGGGTGGAAGGCCTGCGGGTCGTGTTTCCGACATCCGCCGGGGGGTCTCGAACCGTGCTCCGCGGCATCGATCTTTCCGTGCGGCCCGGCGAGATCATGGGTCTCGTGGGCGAGAGCGGCGCCGGCAAGACCACCCTGGCGCGATCGATCCTGGGCGCTCCTCCGGTTCCCGGCCGCGTCGCGGGCGGACGGGTGGTGTTCCGCGGCCGCGACATCCTGGCCCTCCCGGAAAAGCAGTTGCGCCGGTTGCGCGGCCACCGGCTCGCCATCGTGGTGCCCAACCCCCGCGGCGAGCTGAACCCGACCGTAAGGATCGGCGATCAGATCGCCACCATGGCGAGCGTCCACCTCGGCCTCGACCGCAAGGCCGCGAAGGCCCGCGCGCTCGCCATGCTGAGGGCCGTCCAGATTCCAGATCCGGAGCGGCGCATGAACGCCTATCCGCACGAGCTTTCGGGCGGCATGGCGCAACGCGCCGTGATCGCCATCGCGCTCATCTGCGACCCTGCCTTCGTGATCTCGGACGACGCGACGAGCGGCCTCGACGTCACCGTTCAGGCGCAGATCCTCGACCTTCTGCGCAAGCTCGCGGCCGAGCACGGCAGCGCCATGTTGTTCATTACCCGCGACGTCGGCATTACGGCGCATTTCTGCGACCGGGTCGCGGTGCTGTACAACGGCGAGATCATGGAAGTCGCGGACCGCAACGCCCTGTTCCTGGCGCCCGCGCATCCCTACACCCTGCTGCTGCTCGCCGCCTTCTCGCACAATCCCGGGCTCAGGCAGGGATGGAGCGTTCCCGCGAGCACGCCGCCCTCGCCTGCGGCCTGCATCTATTCGGGGCGGTGCCCGCTCGCGCAACCGCTCTGCCGCGACGAGAAGCCTCCGCTGGCCGAACTCGGCCCGGGCCACGCCGTCCGTTGCCACTTTCCCGTGAGGCGCTGATCACCCGATGCTCACCGTGGATCGCCTTTTCAAGCAGTTTCCGATCGCGGGCTCCTCGAAGGTCGTCAGCGCGATCAACGACGTGTCGTTTTCGATCGCGCCGGGTGAGACCCTTGGGCTTGTGGGTGAAAGCGGTTCGGGCAAGACCACCATCGGCCGGATCATCGTCGGCCTCATCGAGCCGAGCGCCGGCAGCGTGCGGTTCGATCTGCCGGGCGGCCGCCAGGCCAGCGGTCGACCGCCGACGGGTAAGGTCCAGCTGGTGTTCCAGGAGCCGAGCGAGTCGCTCGACCCGCGGCTGAAGATCGGGGCCACGATCACCGAACCGCTGCAGGCGCTTTCGGTCGAACGAGGCGCATGGCGCCGCCGGGTGCGGGACGCAATGGGCCTGGTGCGGCTCGATCCCGCGCTGCTCGACGCCTACCCCTCCGAGCTTTCGGCTGGCCAGCAGCAGCGCGTCGGTATCGCCCGCGCCATGATCACCGAGCCCGACCTGGTGGTGCTGGACGAGCCAACCTCGGCGCTGGATCCGACGGCCCGGGCCGAGATCATCGATCTGCTCAAGCGCATCCAGGCTGAGCGCAATACGGCCTACCTGTTCATCTCGCACGACCTGTCGACGATCCGCTTCATCAGTCACCGCGTGGCGGTCATGTACTTGGGCATGATCGTCGAACAGGGTGAGGCCGCGACCCTGTTCAGCCAACCTCACCATCCCTATTCGAGCGGGCTGCTCTCGTCGGTGCTGCTGCCGCATCCCGAGCTGACCATGGAGAGCGCGGTCAGCCTCAAGGGCGAGATTCCGAGCCCGATCAACCTGCCTCCGGGGTGCTTTCTCGCGTCGCGCTGTCCTTTCGTGATCGACCGCTGCCGGGTCGAGATGCCACCGGCCGAGACGGTCGGGGCCGGCCACAGCGTTCATTGCTTCCGCCATGCGGACGTCGCAGCCACGAGACCGGCGTCGAAGACGTTCGAGGCCTTCATGGCCGAAGCCGAACGCATCCTGGGGCGCCCGGCAAGCCAGCCCGCCCGCTTCGTTCCGAAAGCCACAGAGAGGAATTCCCATGTCCGGACGTCTTGAAGGAAGAACCGCGCTCGTCACCGGCGGCGCCCGCGGCATCGGGGAGGCGATCGCGCGGGCCTTCGTGCGCGAGGGCGCCTCGGTCGCGATCCTCGACCGGCAGCTCGCCAGCGCTCAGGCCACCGCCGACAATCTTTCGGGGCATGGCGCGACCGTGATGGCATGTGCCGCCGACGTCAGCGACGAGGCCGCGGTGAATCGCGCCGTGGAGGCTGCGGCGAGCGGGCTCGGCCGGATCGATATCCTGGTCAACAACGCGGGGATCGACACGACGTCTCTCGTGGTCGACATGCCGACTGCGATGTGGGACGAGATGATGGCGATCAATCTTCGCAGCGTCTTCCTGTGCACGCGAGCGGTGCTGCCCGGCATGATCGCACGGAAATTCGGGCGCATCATCTCGACCTCGTCGCAACTCGCTCACAAGGGTGCGGCCGAAATGGCGCATTACGCGGCAGCCAAGGCCGGGGTGATCGGATTTACCCGCTCCTTGGCCTACGAGGTGGCGCGCGATGGGATCACCGTGAACGCCATCTGCCCCGGCCCGATCGATACCGCTCTGTTCCGTGGAATCCCCGAGCCTTGGCGCAAACGCAAGCTGGCCGAGCTTCCGATCGGCCGCGCCGGCACGGTCGACGAAATCGCTCCGACCGCCGTTCTCCTCGCTTCGGACGAGGGTGCCTACTATGTCGGCGCGACCCTCAACCCGAACGGCGGCGACGTCATGATCTGAGCAGCCGCGAACCCGCGGCCGTGCCGCCGCTGCTGCGGCCGAGTTCCATCAACGATGAGTCGCGCAGGCCCGCCGGGCAGTCGACTTCGACTCCAAATCGCGTCCGTTCACCCGAGGTAACGCTCATGCTGCCACGCGAACGAAGCCCCTTTTCCGCCATCGTCGACCGGCCTCCGTTGAAGCTGCGCCTGGGAGGCAAACAGGACGGCAAGGTGATCGTCTGGACCGTCGTCAACCTCGAGGTGTGGGACATCGCCCGCCCCATGGCCCGGACCGTGCTGCCGCCGCCGTCCGGGCAGAGCTTGCTGCCGGACGTGGCGAACTGGAGTTGGCATGAATACGGGATGCGCGTCGGCGTATGGCGCCTGTTCCAGCTCTTCGAGACGCTCGGCATCCGCCCCACGCTGTCATGCAACGCCCGGGTTTGTGAAGATTACGCGCGGGTCGCCGCCCAGGCCCGCGATGCCGGCTGGGAGTTCATGGCCCACGGCTACGACCAGATCCCCATGCACAAGCTCGAGGATCAGCGCGGCATGATCCACAAGGCCATGGACATCATCGAGACGTTCACCGGCAAACGCTCGGTCGGCTGGCTCGGTCCGGGCCTGACGCAAACCTATGAGACGCCCGATCTCCTGGCCGAAGCCGGCGTACGCTACATCGGCGACTGGGTGTTCGACGACGAGCCGACCACGATTTCCACCACCCACGGCCCGCTGGTCACGCTTCCCTACAATTTCGAGACGCACGACATCGTCACGATGGTGCTGCAGCACCACGAGTCGCCTTACTGGGTCACCAAGTGCCGAGACACGCTCGACCGCTACCTTCAGGAGGGATCGGAGCGCGTCAAGATCATGACCGTGGCGCTGCATCCCTACATCATGGGGCAGCCGCACCGCATCCGCTACCTCGAGGAGGCCTTCGCCGACATCAACAGTCGCGAAGGCGTGGTTCACATGAACGGGGCGGAGATCCTCGACTGGTACGTCGCGCAAACGTCGGCCGGCGGCGGGCCATGAGCTTGCTCCCGCACATCCCCGCCGACGTGGCGACCCTCCCGAGGGCTGCCGGGCGGATCAGCGAAGCGCTTGAGATCCGCTTTGCCGCCCCGCGCACGGCGAGGATCGCAACCTGAACACAAGCAGGAACATCCATGTCCAATCATAGATCGCGCAGCCACTACAGGATCGCCGTCATCCCGGGCGATGGGATCGGCAGGGAAGTCGTGCCGGAAGGCTGTGCGGTGCTCGAAGCCGCAGCCCGAAAACATGGCTTTCAACTGCAGCTCGACACGTTCCATTTCGCATCTTACGAATATTATTCGCGGCATGAGCGCATGCTTCCCGAGGACTGGAAGCAGCAGATCGGATCTCATGACGCGATCTTCTTCGGTGCCGTCGGCTGGCCAGAGAAAGTCCCCGACCATGTTTCGCTCTGGGGATCGCTGCTGCAATTCCGGCGAGAATTCGATCAATATGTGAATCTCCGGCCCGTCCGTCTGATGCCTGGAGTGCCGTCTCCGCTGGCCAACCGCAAGCCGGGGGACATCGACTTCTATGTCGTCAGGGAGAACACGGAAGGCGAATATTCGTCGATCGGCGGCCGCATCTTCGCCGACACGCCACGCGAGCTTGTCGTTCAGGAGACCGTGATGACGCGGATCGGCGTCGATCGCGTGCTGAAATTCGCCTTCGAGCTCGCGCAGCAAAGACCGAAGCGACACCTCACCTCGGCCACCAAATCGAACGGCATTTCGATCACGATGCCCTACTGGGACGAACGGGTCGTCGCGATGGCGCAAGCCTATCCGGACGTGACCTGGGACAAGTATCACATCGACATCCTGACGGCGCATTTCGTGCTCAACCCCGACCGGTTCGACGTTGTCGTGGCCTCCAATCTGTTCGGCGACATCCTGTCGGATCTCGGGCCGGCCTGCACGGGCACGATCGGCATCGCACCCTCGGGCAACATCAATCCCGCAGGCGATTTCCCATCCCTCTTCGAGCCGGTGCACGGCTCGGCGCCCGATATCGCTGGGCGAGGCATCGCCAATCCCATCGGACAGATCTGGTCGGCTGCCATGATGCTCGAGCATCTCGGCGAGAAAGCCGCCGCCGACGACATCGTGCGAGCGATCGAACAGGTTCTCGTCGAGCCGAGCCTGCGCACGCGCGACCTTGGCGGCCGGGCCGACACGGCAACCTGCGGGCAGGCGGTCGTGCGGGCGCTTGGCTAGGGGCAGACGCCGTGCCGCCGGCCGCACGGCACCAGGGGCCGACCAGGCCGACATCCACGCGTTCCCCAAAGGACGTATGCGGAGGGATCGACGCCATGACACGGAGGATTGACGCTGCGGATCCCCCGGACGCGGTCCGAAACGCGCCGGGACGCTGCAAAGCGGCGGATCGCGCTCACGCAGGTGTCGCGGTACGCCGTGATGAGCTCGACCGGGGCGTCCGCTGCAGGACACCATCGTCGGGGTCGCGATGCGGAACCCTTATTAGTTTCATCTCGACACGGAGCGCAACGGCGCCGAACCACGACCGGCGGCACCGGGTCCGGCACGGCCGCCGAATGTCCGTCAACATCCAAGAGCAGGGAGAGTAGCACATGGCGAAAGAGATCATCTGTGCCTTCGGCACCGACGTCGATTCCGTGGCCGGTTGGATCGGCTCCTACGGCGGCGGTGATTCCCCCTCCGACATCCAGCGTGGCGTCTTCGCGAGCGAGGTCGGCAACATCCGGCTATTGAACCTCTTCAAGAAGCACAACCTGACCACGACCTTCTTCATCCCCGGGCACAGCATTGAAAGCTTCCCCGACCAGGTGAAACGGATCGTCGACGCGGGACACGAGATCGGCGCGCACGGCTATCTTCACGAAAATCCCATCGCGATGACGCCAACGCAGGAAGAGGACGTGCTCGCCAAATGCGTCGGTCTCATCGAGAAACTGTCGGGCAAGAAACCCCGCGGCTATGTGGCGCCGTGGTGGGAGATGTCGGAGTCGACCGTTGGGCTCCTGCAGAAATACGGCTTCAAATATGATCACAGCCAGGGGTATCGGGACTTTCAGCCGTTCTATGCCCGCCTCGGCGATAAATGGAACGTGATCGACTACGCCAAGCGTGCAGAAGAATGGATGCACCCGCTCCAGCACGGCAAGGAGATCGACCTCGTCGAGATCGGCGCGAACTGGTACGTCGACGACCTGCCGCCGATGATGTTCATCAAGAAGGCGCCGAACAGCCACGGCTTCGTCAATCCGCGTGATATCGAAGAGCTCTGGCGCGATCAGTTCGACTATGTCTATCGCGAGATGGACTATGCGATCTTTCCCTTGACGATCCATCCCGACGTCAGCGGCCGCCCTCAGGTCATCCTGATGCTGGAGCGGCTGATCGGGCACATCAACGGCCACGACGGCGTGAAGTGGATGACCTTCGAGCAGATCGCCGAGGATTTCCGGAAGCGCTTCCCCTTCTCCGGGCAAGAGCGCCCAAAGGTCATCTGATCCGTCCGACGAGCCGCGGACCCACGGATGCGTCCGCGGCGTTCGACCTGGAGCAAGATCGCCATGTGTGCAAGCTGCGGCTTTCCGGCAAGGCCGGGGCACTGGACCGAAGCGGGCGCGACGTCGACGCCGGACCGGTGGCGGGCTCGATTTCGCCGCGCGCAGGTCTTGCGAGCGGTGTTGCGGCCCTATGGCCTCACGGCGCACGAGGATACGCAGGTTCTCGGCATTCAGCTGTCCACGCTGTCGGGGCATCACGAGATTGTGCGCGACCTGACGGAGGTTTGGGCTTCGGTCGAGAGGCTTGCCGGCGTGGCGGTCGACCCGCTCGACCCCCGCTACACGCGCTTCCCCGGTGAGGACGCGTGACGGCCGACCGCGACGGCCGCGTCCGGCTGACCGTGCTGGGAGGTTTTCTCGGCTCGGGCAAGACGACGTGGTTGCGCCACCAATTGCATGAAGGTGCATTCGCCGATGCGTTGGTGATCGTCAACGAGGCCGCCGACACGTCGGTCGACGACGCGCTTCTCTGGCGCGCGCAGCGCACCGAAATCTTGTCGGGTGGCTGTGTATGCTGCGAAGGCCGGGCCGGCTTCGTGGACCTCCTGCGCCGGATCTGCGACGAGCGCAGCCGCAGCGCCTCGACGTCGAACAGACTGGACCGGATCGTGCTCGAGACCAGCGGCTTGGCCGATCCGGGGCCGATCGTGCAGGCGATCCGCGACGACACCGTCCTGGTGCACCACATCCTCGTTTCCGAGGTGGTCGTGGCGGTGGACGCGCTGAACGGACTGGACCAGCTTCGCGGCGAGCGCCTCGGACGGCGACAGATCGAGGCCGCGGATCGGCTGATCATGACCAAGATGGACGCGGCGGAAGATGCGGCCGTCGCCTCGCTGGCCGCGACACTGCGCGTGCTCAACCCGCATGCCGAGATCGCGGGATCCCTCAAGGGCGCACCGGCTACGCTTCCCACCGTTCAGGCCGAGGCTGTCGTGCTTCCCGCCCTGGACAATTCCGATCTCGGACCCTTGCGGCCGACGACGTTGCACCTCGACGCACAGGTGGATTGGACGACCTTTGCGGTCTGGCTGTCCGCGCTTCTTCATGCGCGCGGCGACGAGGTCGTGCGCGTCAAAGGTGTCGTGCGGACGCCAGCCGGGCGGCTCCTGCTTCAAACGGTCCGGAAGGTGGTGCAGTCGCCTGAAGTCTTGCGGCAGGACGATGCTCGCAGCCAGGAGGGTGACAATCGCGTCGTCGTGATCGGCCGCGGTTACGATCCGACCGGCCTCGCACGCTCGCTGCGGAGCTTTGCCGGGCTTCCGCCATGAGAAGGATCGCCGGGCGAGTTCCCGGGACCTCGAGGTATGCGAATGAGATCAAAGGTTCGCGACGCCGACCGGTGTCGGGCCCGCGCCGGTTTACAGGCACCTCGTCCCGAACCCGCCTTCGCCGACCGCGACGAGCCGCAGAACAGCATCGCAGCCGCCTCGCTCGCCGGCTGACGACGTTCGCGGTGGCTGGGCTGAGCCCGCCCCGGCTCCCGGGTTGGGACGGCGTCGTGCTGCGCAAGCTGCTGCGGGCGGCGACCGGACTCGGCGTGTCGCTGGCCAATGACGGCCAGTGCGCGGTGACCGCGGAGTGGCGGTTCGGTGAAATTGCCCGCCAGCTGACGAACTTCGTTTATGTGTATCTCGGCATGGGCCTTGGCAGCATCGGCCCGCTTCGGCCAAGCCAGCCGCCAAAACCTTCGCCATCGCGTCTGCCCTCGTTTCGCTCTGCTCGAGCGCTGCGCGAACGCGCTCGGCGGTTGCGCCGCAGCGTAGTCCTTCGGGTCACGCCTGTGACCGCCTCGCCACGCGATGGACATGTCCGGGCTGAACCTAGCCGGAATGCACCTCGTGACCGCTCCGCCAGCCCAACCGCGAATTCGTCGCCCGGCGAACTCGTCGCCCAGCTTGATCTTTGACCGGGGTCGAGTGAGACTTGCGCATAGCGACAAGCCATGCCGTCAAATCACGCCGCCACGCGGGACATTTCGCTTCGAGAGGTTGAATGGCCCACAAGCTGACCTTTCGCCATATCGAGGTGATCCGGGCGGTCATGCTGACCGGCTCCGTCACGGGCGCAGCGGCCAGCCTGCATGTCACCCAGTCGGCGGTCAGCCATCTCTTGCGCGAAATCGACGCGCTCCTGCAGTTTCCGCTCTTCGATCGTCGGGCCGGACGCCTGATCCCGACCGAGCAGGCGGCCATCCTCTTCGACGAGATCGAGCGCTCGTTCCTCGGGCTCGACAGCATCAACGACGTCTGCCTCCGGCTCAAGGTAGCCGGTCAACGCACCGTCACCGTCGCGCTGGTGCCCGTCGCATCGACCGCGATCCTACCGAGCGTCATCTCGGGCTACCGGCAGGCGGTGTCGGCCGATTTCTTCCTGGTGGACGCCGTCAGCAACGAGCAGGTGCTCGGTCAGATCGCGGCCCGCAAGGCCGACTTCGGCATCGCGCTCGAGACGACGCCGGTCCCCGAGGTCGAAGGGCGCCTCCTCATGGAGTTCGAAGCCCGCTGCCTGCTGCCCGAGACGCATCGACTGGCGGGACGCGAGGTCGTCCGGGCGGCCGATCTCGACGGGATGCCGATGATCGAGGTCCCGCGGGCCGATCATCTCAGCAATCCGATCGCCCAGGTGTTCTCACAGCGATCAAACCCGCCCGTGCAGGTGATCGAATGTGCCGGCGCCACGGCCGCCTGCGCCATGGTGGAGGCGGGGCTCGGTTTCGCTCTCCTCGATCCCGTGGCCGCCTATCCGTTTCGCCAGTCCCGCATCTGGTTCGCCCGTTTCGAGCCCCGCATCACGTTCCGCTTCTTCGCCTACTGGCTCGGGGGGAAGAAGCGTCGCTTCGATCCGCTGTCTCTCTACGGTCTGGCCCGGCAGCGCTGCCTCGAGATCGATCGGGTCTGCATCAGTCGCGCCACATCGTCGGACGCGACGGACCGTGATCTTCTTACCGATGATTGTTTCGATGAGAAGCCCGGAATGACATCCGAGTCCCGATCCATTTCGCTGACTCTGCGCGATCCATCGCGCGATCGTCCAGGTGTTTCAGGATGATTGATCGCGATGCTTCGCACCGTCGTCGCGAGGCGCGAAGCGACGCGGCAATCCGAAAACTCCATGGCCGGTCTTGATCACCATCACGCGGCCAAGCTTACGTGGCCAGCGCAATTCGGCGTCGCCCACGATCACGGCCGCGCCGAGGATTTGATCCGAACTCGCCCATGAGCGAGGCCGATAGGCCATGAGGAGATATCATTCGATTTCCCTGCCCCGCCGCCTCAGACTGGCAGCATAGGATGTTTCGCTACAGGACAGGCGAGGTCGCGTGAAGAAGAAGATCAGTTTCGGCCTGCCCGATTCGGGCGTGCCTTCGGAATGGGCCGTCGAATCCGACGGGATCCTCTACACGGTCCACTGGGCCTGCCTGCCGGACGGCTCCTGCGCGCCCGGCGGCATTCGGGACCAGACACGCGTCACCCTCGAGAATCTGCGCCATGCGGTCCAGGCGGCCGGCGGGACGATGGACGATGTCGTCCAGGTCCAGGTCTATCTCACCTCGCCCGACAATTTCGTGGGGATGAACGAGGTTTATGGGACATTCTTCCGCAGTCCATACCCCAACCGCGCGACCATCATCGCCGGCATCATGATCCCAGGCGGCCTCATCGAGATCGTCGCCCGTGCCCATGTCGGTCGCAGCGGCAAGTCCTGAGGGGCCGGTGCCGCGCAAAGTCTTCCCTCCGCCCGCCAGGACAAGGCCGTAGCCAGGAGAACATGATGACCGAGAACGACAAGTTCGCCGCGGGTCAGGGCGTGTCCCGCCGCACCTTCGGCCTCGCGACGCTCGCCGCAGGATTGGGGCTCGGCGCGCTCGCTCGTTCAGGCGCCTGGGCGGCGAGCCCGCCGTCGTTCAAGACCGTCGAACCCGGCATCATCACGGTGGCGACGATCCCGGTGCTTCCCGTCACCGGAGAAAAAGATGGCCGGATCGTCGGGACCGACGGCGAGATGATCAGCATCATCGCCGAACATCTCGGGCTGAAGGCGAAGCCGGCCTTCATGGAATGGTCCGCCACCATCGAATCGGTGAAGAGCGGACGCGCCGACGTGATGCTCGGCAACATGGGCTGGACCCCGCAACGCTCGAAGATCATGCTGTGCACCGACGCGCTCTATTACACTGGCGCCTTCGCGACGATGCGCGCCGACACCCCGATCAAGGATTACGTCAAGGCCTCCGACTTCACCGGCCACAGCGTCGGCGCCATCACCGGCGTGACGGTCGTGCCGGAACTCAAGAAGATCCCGGGCGTCACGGACGTGAAGCTCTACGACACGTTCGACGCCTGCGTGCGCGACATCGCGGCAGGACGGCTCGACTTCGGCGTCCTCGACGCACCCTTCGTCGATGCCATGATCCAGAACAACGCCACCATGGGCGTCAAGCAACTGCCGATCGCCGTGGATCCCGCCTACCCGATCATGTCGAACAAGCAGCATTCCGTCATGGGAATGAACGCGGAGAACAAGGACCTGTTCGATGCGGTGAATACCGGGGTGCGCTGGCTCTGGGCGAAGAAGCGGAATGCCGAGATTCTGAAAGCCTATGGGATGACGAGCCCGGATTACCTCGTGCCGCCCGACCCCAATCCGCGCCTTGGCATCGATCGCGATGCCAACGGCGATATTCTGGGTCCCTTCGCCCATAAGATGAAGGACTTCACGTCGCTCTTCGCCTGACCCCGGACGGCCGGCCCATGCCGCAGGAACAGCTTGCCGCAGCGACGGCGGACCCGCTGGTGCGCATCGTCAACCTGGGAAAGAGCTTCGGTGCCCATCGGGTGCTCAGCGGAATCCACCTCGACGTCGCCAAGGGAGAGAAGGTCAGCCTGATCGGCCCGAGCGGATCCGGCAAGACGACGCTTCTCCGCTGCGTCAACTATCTCGAGGAGCCCTCGGAGGGCCATGTCTTCGTCGGCGGGCAGCTCATGGGCGAACGTTTGGTCGACGGCGCCTACCGGAAGATGCGCGACAAGGAGATCGCGCTGCTGCGGGCGCAGATCGGAATGGTGTTCCAGAGCTTCAACCTGTTTCCCCATCTAACGGTCCTGGAGAATGTCTGCATCGGCCCGGTCCGGGTCCTGCGGCAGGATCGCAAGTCGGCCGAAGCTTTCGCGGATGCGCTGCTGGAGAAGGTCGGTCTGGCGGACAAGCGCAAGGCCTACCCGGACCGCCTCTCCGGCGGCCAGCGCCAGCGGGTGGCCATCGCCCGAGCGCTGGCGATGCGACCCAAACTGATGCTGTTCGACGAGGCCACGTCCGCGCTCGACCCGGAACTGGTGGGCGAGGTCCTGGCGGTCATGCGCAAGCTCGCCGAGGACGGGATGACGATGGTCGTCGTCACCCACGAAATGGGGTTCGCCGAAGAGGTCTCCGACCGCGTCGTCTTCATGGACAAGGGAGAGATCGTCGAGGAGGCGCCCCCCGGTCGCCTGTTCAGGGCGCCGGCGCACGCGCGCACGAGGGATTTCCTGCGCGCCGTACTGCAGAAGAAGCCGATGTCATGACGGCCTGGGCCCGCGCGCTGCCGCTCATTCCCTCGATCCTGGCGGCGCTGCTCAAGGCCGCCGTGACGACCCTCGAGATCACCGCGGGCGCGCTCGCCATCGCCCTGATCCTCGGGCTCGTCGTGGCCTTCATGCGTCGGTCGCGCTCGGCGCTCGCCGTGCTGGCGGCCGAGACCTATGTCCAGGTCTTCCGCTGCATTCCCGTGCTGACGCAACTCTTCATCATCTACTTCGGGCTCGGCGAATTCGGGCTGCGGCTGTCGCCGCTGACGGCCGCCATCATCGGCTTCGGCCTCAACGGCACCGCCTATCTGGCCGAGATCTACCGGTCGGGGATCGATGCCGTGCACAAGGGACAGGCCGAGGCGGCCCTCGCGATCGGCATGACGCGTCCCCAGGCGATGTGGTGGATCGTCCTGCCCCAGGCGATCCGCACGTCGCTCCCGCCGATCGGCAACTACGGCATCGGCCTGCTGAAGGACAGTTCGATCGCCATGGCGATCGCCGCGCCCGAGATCACCTTCCAGGCGACGGCCATTATCAACCAGACCTACCTGAGCACCCAGGTCTACCTCATCATGACGGCGATCTACCTGGCCATGAGCCTGCCGCTCTCGCACGCGGTGCGTCTGCTCGAGGCGCGGACGGGACGCGGCCGATGACGGCATTTCCCCGCCTGTCCGAGCTCGCAAACTATCTCGGCGAATGGATGCCGCAGCTCGGTACGGCCGCCGGAAATACGCTGCGCATGGCGGTCCTCGCCTTCATCCTGGCGGTCAGCCTCGGCCTCGTCCTGGCGCTGGCACGCCTGTCGTCGCATCGCTTACTCGCGCGCTTTGCCGCCGTCTATGTCGACCTGGTGCGCGGTGCGCCGCTCCTGGCCCTGCTGTTTCTCGTCTATTTCGGCCTGCCCTCGGTCGGCATCGTCCTGCCGGCCTTCATCGCCGCCGTGGTGGGCCTCGGCCTCAACGGCGGCGCCTACGTGTCGGAAATCTTTCGCGCCGCCATCGCGGCAATCGAGCGGGGGCAAGGCGAGGCGGCCCAGTCGATCGGCATGACCTATCCACAGGTGCTGCGCTTCATCGTCCTGCCCCAGGCCTCCCGCATCGCCCTGCCCCCGCTCGGCAATTACGCGATCGGACTTCTGAAGGATACGTCGGTTGCCTCGTTGATCGGGGCGCCCGAGCTCACCTTGCGGGCGCGGGACCTCTCCAGCGAATACTTCATGCCGATGGAAATCTACCTTGTCTCCGGTGCCTTGTATTTCGCGATGGCGGCGCCGCTGGCCTATGCGGTGAGGCGTCTCGAACGTCACTTCGGCCAAAGCGGGCGGTGACCTTCGCTCCGCGGAGCGGGAGCTGCGCGGGGCTTCAGAACAGGACATGCGAGATGGACATTCTGGTTCTCGGCGCCGGCGTGATCGGCGTGACGACCGCCTATTTCCTGGCGCGGGACGGCCATCGCGTCACGGTCGTCGACCGCCAGCCGGCCGCCGGTCTCGAGACGAGCTTCGCCAACGGCAGCCAGATCGCAGCCCACGGCGCCGGGCCCTGGAGCGCGCCGGGTGTTCCGCGCAATCTGCTGCGCTGGCTCGGCCGGGAAGACGCGCCGCTGCTGCTGAGGCCGCGTGCGATCCCCGGCCTGTGGCGGTGGGGGCCGCAATTCCTGCGCAACTGCACCGGGGAGCGATGGCGCGACAATGCCCGCGCGATCCACGACCTCGCCGCGCTGAGCTGGGCGGAGCTCAACGCGCTCGTCGCCGAACATGCGATCGCCTACGACGAGGTCAAGCGCGGCATCCTGGTCGTGCACCGATCGCGAACGGCGCTGGAAGAGGCCGCCCGGACCGTCGAGCGCAACGCCTCGATCGGCATGGCGCAGCGCGTGCTCGATCGCGACGCGTGCATCGCGGCGGAGCCGGCGCTCGCGCCCAGCGCCGGCGACATCGTGGGAGGCATCCATTCGCCGGACGACCAGACCGGCGACTGCCTGAAGTTCACTCAGGCTCTGGCCGAGATTTGCCAACGGGCCGGCGTCCGGTTCCTCTTCGGGCGCGAGATTCGCTCCATCGCTCGCGACGGTTCCGTCATCTCAGGCGTGACGATCGACGGTGAAACACTTCGGGCGGAGCGCTACATCCTGTGTTTCGGCAGCTACAGCGCGGGGACTGCCGGCCGGCTTGGGGTTCGCCTGCCGATCTATCCCGTCAAGGGATACTCGGCGACCGTTTCGGTCGACGGCTGGAACGGCGCGCCGACGACGTCGCTCATCGACGAGACGCGAAAGATCGGCTTCTCGCGTCTCGGCAACCGGCTGCGGATGGCCGGCACGGCGGAATTCACCGGCTTCGATACGCAATTGAGCGAGGCGCGATGCGCGACGCTGATGGACGGCTTGCGCGACCTCTTCCCGAGCTTTCCGCGCGAGCGGCAGCCGACGCTATGGACGGGGCTGCGTCCCATGACGCCCGACGGACGACCGCTGATCGGCCGGAACCGCATCGGCAACCTGATCGTCAATTCCGGTCACGGCACGCTCGGATGGACGCTCGCCTGCGGGTCGGCACGTCTGGTCGCCGATATCGTCGCCGAACGGACCCCCGCGATCGCCATCGCGCCCTATCGGGCGGATCGTCCGCAGTAGCTCGGCAATGCGGCGCGTCGGCACGCCGCTGATCAGGTGGAGGACATCATGTTTCAGGTCGTCGAGACCGGGTTGGCGCGGACCCCGAACGTTCCGCTCAATGGCACCGTCCGGGCGGGAGCGCTGCTGTTCTCGTCCCACATCCCCAAGGATCCTGCCACAGCGGCCGTCGTGCAGGGCGACATCGCCGTGCAGACCCGCCGCATGCTGGCCAACCTCGAGCAATCCGTGGAGGCCGCAGGCGGCACGCTGCGGGACGTGACGCAGGTCGTCGTCTATCTGGTCGACGCCAAGGATTTCGCGGGGTTCAACGCGGTCTATCGCGAGGTCTTCTCCGACCCCTATCCGAGCCGCTCGACCGTGGTCGTGAAGGAACTGCTCGCGCCGGGGATGCTGATCGAATGTCTCGCCTACGCCGTCTTGGGCGATCCGGGATGAGGCGGCGAACCTGTCTCGCTGCAAACCCGCGCGGGGCGGAGGCTCTCGCCGCGCGCCGCACGAGCACGCGGGTGATTGGCGATGCCTACGCGCCCCGCGACGTCGAGGCTGCGATCCTGGAGGGTTGGGACGTCGGTCTGGCCTGCTGAGACTGATCTAGATATGAGTTTTCGACAGGTTGTTCTTGGATCCGACGGGGCGTCGCGCCGATCAGCCCCCGGCATCGGCGGAGCGGATCTGCGCTGCCATCTTCTCGCCGATCATGATCGTCGCAGGGCCGTGTTGGCCTTGCAGTCACGCGGCATGATGGATGCGTCGATCACGCGCAGACCTGCGACGCCGTGCACGCGGCAGTCGGGATCGACCACCCCATAGGTCGTGCCGTTCGGGCCCATGCAGCAGCCGCCAGCGCCATGCTGCGCGTCATTGCAACCGTCGAGCAGCCAGTCGTCGATCTCGTCGTCCGTGGCGGCGACGAGGTCCGAGAGCGGAAGCCCCGTGTTGGCGATCTGGATCTCTCGACAGATGCCCCGGATCGCATCGTGGCTGCCCAGGCGGCAGAGTCGGCGCACGCCGTCGCGCATGCGGGCGAGGTCGAAGGCGTCGCTCAGCATGCGCTCGTCGATATCGGGATGGCGCGACGGTTCGGTCGATGCGATGCGCACCGTGCCCCGGCTGCGGCACTCGTAGAGCATCACGTGCAGCCCGGCCTCGCCGAACTGTGCCATGTCCTGCGCATGGCCGATGCCGCCGTGATTGACCGCGACGAACATCATGTCGTTGAACGCCGCGCCCGGGAATCCCGAACTGTACTTGACCAGGCAATTGATGTGGCGGGTGTGCGGATCCTTCGCCCGCAGCTCCGGTTTCATCTTGAGCTCGAGGCGGAAGAAGGGATGGTCGAAGAAGCCTTCGCCCACCGGCAGGTCGGCCAGAACCGCGATGCCGAGATCGCTGAGCAGCGCCGCGGGCCGATCCCCGACCGCTGGAGGATCGCGGGCGAATGAACGGCCCCGGCAGCGACGATCACCTCCGCCGCCCGAAAATCTCGCGGACCGGTCGGAAGGAGGGCGGCGACCCCGGTGCAGCGGCGGCCGTCGAAGATCAGGCGATCGACCGGGGTGTCGCCCAGGATCTCGAGGTTCGGGCGTTGCCGGGCAGGCTCCAGATAGGCGTCGTTGTTGGAGACCCGCCGGCCTTCGACATTGTTCATCGCGAAGGTGCACACGCCCGTCGCATCGGGCGCGTTGAGGTCGTCATGCCAGGGACGGCCCATGTCGAGCGCGGCGTCGCGCAGGGCCAGGTCGACGGGGCCCCAGGCCGCCGGCGGCGCGCGGCAGATCGGGATCGGCCCTCGGGTGCCGTGGTGGGGCCGGTTGCCCATGGCGAGGTCGTTTTCGAGCTTGGCGAAGAAGGGCAGGACCTCCCGGCTCGACCAGCCCTTGGCACCATAGGCAGCCCATTCGTCGAAGGCGTCGAGCACGCCTCGGATGGCGAGCTGGCCATTGACCGCCGTGCTGCCGCCCAGGCCCTTGCCCCTCCAGTAAAGGCGCGGCTCCTGGCGCGTGGTGCGACGCGCCATCAGATCGTCGAACATGTAGCGGCGCTGGAATTCCGCAGGAAGCAGCAGGTTGAACGGGTTCTGGCTCGCCATCGCCTCGGGCTGCTCGGCGCTCCGGTAGTCCGGCCCGGCCTCGACCAGCGGCACGCGGCGTCGACTGTCTTCCGAGAGGCGTGCGGCCAGCACTGCGCCCGCGCCTCCCGCCCCGACGATGATCACGTCGAACCGATAGTCGTCCTGCATGCATCTCTCCCTTGCGTCTTGAAGCGGGGCGCTCAGCCTTTCACGGCTCCGGCCGCCAGGGCCTGGCCGATGAACCGATAGGCCAGGAGGCTCAGCAGCAGGGGCGGCAGCACGCTGACGACCATCACGGCCGAGGCGATGCCCCAGCGGATGCCGCCGCCGCTTGCCGAAAAGAAGAACGAGGCGCCGACCGTGATCGGCACGGCACGTTCGGTCGTCAGCATCAGGCCGAACAGGAACTCGTTCCAGGCGTAGATGAAGGACAGGATCAAGGTGGAGGCCACGACCGGCGCCGACAGCGGCAGCACGACGCGCACCAGCAGCGCGAGCGTCCCGGCCCCGTCCATCCGCGCCGCTTCCTCGATCCCGATCGGCAGGTCCTGCAGGCTGTTGACGAGCAGCACGAGCACGAGCGGCAGGTTGACGAGGCAGAGGATGAGGGCGAGCCCTAATCGCGTGTCGAGCAGGTGGAGCTGCTGGTACACGAGGTAGATCGGGATCGAGAAGATGATCAGCGGGATCGCGAGGCCTTGTTCAGGCCGAGTCCCAGGCTGTGGATATGCGTGAAGCGGCCAGCCGGGCCGGCCGGCGGCGCGACCGTGCCGATCTTGCCGGCGACCGCCGGGGTCTTGTCCTTGTCGTCGAGGTCGGCCGCAGCGGCATTCCACTGCAGCATAGTCGCGACCTGGCCCGACCCGAACGCCGCATTGGCTTCGGGAATTCGTAGGAGAGCGAGTCCTTGGGCGTCGCGCCGGCATCGTAAAGCGTCTTGTAGAGGTCGAGCGCCGTGCGATAGGCGGCCGAATCGACCGTGATCTTGCCCGACGAATCCATCCAGTTGCCCCCGTAGGAGCGTGGCAGGCCATCGAAGGCCATGATGTTGAACAGCAGGTTCTTCATCTGCAGCACCGTGCCGTAGCGCACCGGGCTCTTGAGGTTGACGGCTTTGGTGAAGAACAGGGCCGTCGCTTCGTAATCGGGCCAGCGTTCTGCGCGAGCTGGTTCAAAGCTCTTCCCGACGCGAGATCTTCGAAGCGTCGAACACCACTCGGGGTCTCGACCGGCGTGATGCCGATATGCCCGGCCAGCCCGGTTCGGCCCTCGACCAATCGGCCCCGCGCGACGATGCCACCGCCGATTCCGGTGGAGACCGTGACGAAGATGAGATCCTGAACGCCGGCGCCGCCGAACCGGTATTCGCCCCAGGCTGCCGCCTGCGCGTCGTTGCGGGCCGTGACCGACATGCGGAGCCGCTGGCGCAGCTTGTCGGCCAGGGGAAAGTTGTCGGGCACCGGCAGAGTGTCGGGATTGAGCGCGCGCCAGAGGCCGCCGCGGATCAGGCCCGTCACCGCGATCCCCGCGGCCCGCACGCCGTCCCATCCCGCGACGAGGCGGCCGGCCGCCGCGATCCAGGCGTCCGGGCCGCCCGCGCGATCGGTCGGGGATTCGCGGCGCTCGAGCACGTCAGGGCCGTCGACGAGGGCCGCGGCGAGCTTGGTGCCGCCAAGGTCGATCGCGAGGACGGGAGCGCCGGCCACGGGATCAGCTGGCCGCCCGAGGGCCGAGCGGCTCGGCCATGGCGGACGCGAACCAGCCCGTCACATGCTCGGGCCGCGTGATGGCCGATCCGACGACGACGGCCGTTGCGCCGGCGGCTCGGGCCGCCCACGCCTCGTTCGGCGTTCGATAGCGGCCTTCGGCGAAGACTGGGCACGGCAGGGCCGCGCAGGCGCGGACGAGATCGATGTCGGGAGCCTCGGGGATCGGGCCACCCGTGCCGCAGCCGTCGAGGCGACGCGCCGGGCCGTGAGGCAGCTGATCACCCACTACGCGCCGCAAGCTTGAGCTTCGGTGCCCGGCCGTCGGCCGCAGGACAGAACGGAGACGTGCCGACGAGTGAGGCTGAAGGCCCTCGGCATGGTACGCCGCGCCCGCCTCCTTGGCCTTGATCGTCTTCAAGGCTTACTGGATGGACAGCAAGGATATTTCCGACCTCGACACGCTCGCGCAACTCGCTGATCTGACCGGCTTGGACAGTGCCGCGACGCAAGCGGCGGCGGAGGGCTCGCCGTGGAAGCCCGGCTGGAGGCGAACAACGAGGAAGCCGTCGGACGGGGCGTGTTCGGCGTTCCCACCGTCGATACCGGCGACAGACTCCATTTCGGCAATGATCGCCTCGCCTTACTGGACTACCATCTCGGCGGCCCACCACCCCGCGTGTTCACCGGGCCGTGACGGCTAGAATCAGTTAAAGCCTCTAACGAAATCGGTCAGAATTAGCCGAGGAAAACCATGAACGTCCAGCTCTCCACCGTCGACCGCATCCGCCACCAGCTGACGCAGATCAAGACGCGCAGGCCGTCTGAGGCGACGACGATGCCGCCGGAGTACTACACGTCCGAAGAATTCCTTTCGTTCGAGAAGGATCATCTGTTCCGAAAGGAATGGATCTGTCTGGGCCATGCGGGTGAAATCCCCAATGCCGGCGACTACTTCACCACGGAGCTGGTTGACGAGCAGCTTATGGTGACGCGCGGCAAGGACGGCCAAGTCCGCGTTTTCTCGAACGTCTGCCGGCATCGCGGCAACATCATCGCCGAAGGTCGCGGCAACGCCGCACGGTTTTCGTGCTCATACCACGGGTGGACCTATTCGGGAGACGACGGACGGCTTCTCGGCGCGCCGCTGATGGACAAGGTTCCGGGCTTCGACAAGACCAAATGCATCCTGCCCTCGTTCAGGACAGAACTCTGGAACGGCTTCATCTTCGTCAATCTCGGCGGCGACGCCGAGCCGTTGGCGCCGAAACTCGTCGAGCTGGACCAGCTCATCCGCAACTATCACATCGACGAGCGCAACTTCCTCTACGGCGCCGATGACGTCTGGCTGACCAACTGGAAGTCGCTCTGCGAAAATTTCATGGAGGGATATCACCTCAGCACGACGCACGCCAAGACGCTCCATCCGATCACGCCGACGAATCTCTGCGAAAAGGTGCCCGGCAACGCGGCCTTCACCGGCTATAGGGCACATTACAATCCGAATACGCCCAAACGCGGCCCCTTCCATGCGGACCTGACGCCCGAAGAGCAGCGCTTCAGCGGACTTTATTGCATCTATCCCGGCCTCGTTTTCTCGGTTGCCCCGCATTTCACGCTGTTTCTGTGCCTCCGCCCGGCCGGCGTCGACGCGGTGGCCATCCGTTGGGGCGTGGCGGGCGTGCTGACCGATCCGAACGATCCGAACGTCCGCGACTATGTCAGGCTTTGCAACGACTTCAATGCCGAGGACAAGGCGAAGCTCGAAACCCTGCAGCGCGGCCTGAAAACGAGATTTTACCATGGCGGTCCGCTGGCGGCGGACCACTACGAGGGCACCATCTGGGACATCTACCAGTTCATGGCGAGCCGGCTTGCAAGCGACGTGGAGCGGTGAACGACTTACTCGGGGAACGACAACAATGCCTATCCTGAACCGAGCCGCCGAATTGCAACAGGAAGTGACCGGGTGGCGCCGCCATCTCCATTCGATGCCCGAGCTCGGCTTCGGCGTTGATGAAACCGCCGCCTTCGTCGCCGATAAGCTGCGTGTCTTCGGCTGCGACGAGGTGGTGACCGGCGTCGGCCGCACGGGCGTCGTCGGATTGATCTGCGGCCGCGCCGGCGGCCACACCGTTGGATTGCGCGCCGACATGGATGCGCTGCCGATCTGCGAGGAAACGGGATTGCCCTGGGCCTCGAAGATACCCGGCAGGATGCACGCTTGCGGCCATGACGGCCACACCGCCATGCTGCTGGGCGCGGCAAAATATCTTGCCGAGACGCGCAATTTCGCCGGCCGGGTCGCCGTGATCTTTCAGCCGGCGGAGGAGGACGGCGGCGGCGGCAACGAGATGGTGCGGGACGGCCTGATGGAACGTTTCGGGATTTCCAGGGTCTTCGGAATGCACAGCGCACCGGGCCTGCCGGTCGGCCATTTCGCGCTGCGGCCCGGCCCTATCATGGCGGAAACGCTGGAATTCGTCATCACCGTGGAAGGCAAGGGCGGCCATGCCGCCCGCCCCCACGGAACGATCGATCCGATCGTCATCGGCAGCCAGATCGTGAGCACATTGCAGACGATCGTATCGCGCAGCGTCGATCCGCTCGATTCGCTCGTGGTTTCAGTGACCAAGTTCCAAGCGGGCGCCGCGCTCAACATCATCGCCGGCAAGGCGGAGCTGGCCGGCACGGTGCGCTCCCTGCGCAAGGAGGTGACGGCCGCCGGGCGTGAACGCATATGGACGATTTGCAAGGCGCAGGCCGCGGCGATGGGTGGCCACGCCGAGATCGAGTTCATCCCGAGCTATCCGGTCACCTTCAACCATGCGGCTGAAACCGTCCTGGCCGGCTCGGTCGCGAGCCGGGTCGCCGGTGCAGCAAATGTCGATACCAACGCGGCGCCGGAAATGTTCGGCGAGGATTTTTCCTACATGCTCGAGGCGCGGCCGGGCGCCTACATCTTTCTCGGCAACGGCGACAGCACCGGACTTCACAATCCCGCCTACGATTTCAATGATGAAGCGATTCCTTACGGCATCAGCTATTGGGTCCAACTAGCGGAAACCGCCTAGCGAGCGTACGAGACATCGATGCGGCGACGGGCTAGTTCATTTCAAATCAACGTGCCCAACCTTGGGATTGCAGATCAGACAGGTTCGATCGAGGTAGCCAAATGGCGTGATCGTACGATCTGGACGCGGCGCAGCCGGCGGAACCGGCGTTTTCGCATCGGGGACAATCCATACGCGCCGGAGTGCGACGCGGAAACCGGGACGGCGCCCGACGCGCCTCAACAGACCGGCCGACCTGACGGCGAACCACAAAGCCGGCATCGTTTCGGACGCTTTTCGAGCGACCATGGCGTCGGGTAGCGTCTTGGTCTGAACCTCCGCTCACAATCAGACCGGCTCTCGCTGGGCGCTTGGGGCATGCCCGTAGCAGACAAGCCCCTCGCCCAACCACGGATTGTCGGCACGAAACGTTCTCCAGTCAGGGGATCAGGCCGTCGGCGCGGAGCTGCGCAAACAGGTCGAAGAACGCATCGTCTGTTGCCTGGTATTCCTTGAACCCAAGGCGTCGGCTCTTCGACATGTCGGTGACGACCTCGATCGGGCGGCCGAGGTCAGCATCGGTGTGCCAAGGCGAGGCGAGGCGCGAGAGATTGGGCTCGGCCAGACCCTCGCGCTCGGCAATTCGGCGCCAGAGGTCCGCGTCGCCGGCCATCTGCTGTTCCAGGGGACGCATCGTGCCGTCGAACGGCGCCGCCTCGACACCGAACCAGTTAGCGATGCGGCCCCACATCCAGCTCCAGCGGAAGACGTCTCCATTGACAACATTGAACGCCTCGCTGGCGGCCGCAGGCGTCATTGTTGCCCAGAGCAGGTGGTGGGCGAGCTGGCGGGCGTCGGTCATATCGGTGAGCCCGTTCCACTGCGCCGCCGATCCCGGAAAATAGAAAGGCCGCTCGGTCTCGCGGCAAAGGGTTGCGTAGACGGCGAGCGTCGTCCCCATGTTCATCGCATTGCCGACCGCCTTGCCGATCACGGTGTGCGGACGATGCACGCTCCAGGCGAAGCCGTCTCGCTCGGCGGCGGCGAACAGCTGGTCTTCCTGCGCGTAATAGAAGTTCCCGACGTCAAGCCGGCCCTGCTCCTCGCGAAAAGGCGTCTGCGGCAGCGTGCCTTTTCCATAGGCCTCGAACGGGCCAAGATAATGCTTGAGTCCGGTTACGAGAGCGACGTGGCGCCGCCCTGTCGGCTTCGCCAGGCCATCAAGCAGGTTCCGTACCATGGCGGAGTTGACGCGGATGTTTTCGGCCTCGCTGTCCTGACGGAGCCACGTCGTGATAAACACGGCCTCGGGATGAATGCCCTTGAGCGCCGCCGCCGTGGCTCCCGCATTTTGAAGGTCTGCCGCCACTGGCTGCACCCCTTGCTGCTTGACGGGTCGACGCGCGAGGCCGTGCACTGTCCAGCCCTGATTCACCAGCAGCGTTGCCGTCGCACTGCCGACAATCCCGCTCGCGCCCACCACCAATGCTGTTCGGCCCATCGCCTTGCTCCATTGCGCATTCTAAGCGATCTAGGTGCGCAAGGCTTCAGATCAACTTTGAAGCTCCTGCGGTCTGTCATGAGGACACTCATACCGAACCAAGTGTTGCCGGTCCGGCCCGTCCGCTTTCGGCTTCCGAGGTGAAGACTGCTTCCCACCCAATCCCGAAATTCAAACCGAGACACTCCTGGCGTCGCTTCGGGCCGCGAGGAGGTTCGTAAGCCAATCCGGGTCCAT
The DNA here is from genome assembly GCA_036276175.1 of Lichenihabitans sp. Lineage (GTDB taxonomy): Bacteria > Pseudomonadota > Alphaproteobacteria > Rhizobiales > Beijerinckiaceae > Lichenihabitans. Next base: position 16,584 of record DATBEH010000033.1, on the reverse strand, counting down.
AGCAGGCACGGAGGACAGCAGCAGCTCGGTATAGGCCGGGTACGGGGGCGACAGCACCGCATCGCGCGGACCTTGCTGCACGACACGGCCCCGGTGCATCACCACGATCGTATCGGCGATGGCCCGCACGGTCGCGAGATCATGCGTGATGAAGAGGTAGGACACGCCGAGCTCGTCCTGCAGCCGCAGCAGCAGCTTCAGGATTTCCTCCTGCACGATCTGGTCGAGCGCGGAGGTCACCTCGTCGCAGATCACGATGTCCGGCTCGGCCGCAAGCGCGCGGGCCATGCAGAGCCGTTGCTTCTGGCCGCCCGACAAGGCGCCCGGCAGACGATCGAGGAAGTGGGGGCCGAGTTGCACCATGTCCAGCAACTCGATGATCCGGCTTTCGCGCGCCGGGCCGCTCAGGCCGCGAAACAAGGTGAGCGGGCGGGCGATGACATCGCGGACCGTATGGCGTGGGTTCAGGGCCGCGTCCGGGCTCTGGTAGATCATCTGGATGCGGCGGAGCTGGTCGGGGGTGCGGCCTTTCAGCGAAGGCGAAAGGGGTTCGCCGCAGAACCGGATCTCGCCCTGTCGGGGCGGCAGCAAGCCTGTCGCCACCCGGGCGAGCGTCGATTTGCCGGAGCCCGATTCCCCCACCACCGCGACCGTGCAGCCTCGCCCGACCGTGATCGAGACGTCGTCGAGCACCTTGGCGGCGCCGTAGCCGGCATGGATGCCGGTCATCGCCAGCACCACCTCGCCCGAGGCCCGCTGGGGCTTGTGGAGATTGCGCACGGCCCAGAGCGAGCGGGTATAGTCCTCGCGCGGCGCGGCCAGCATGGTGCGGGTCGGCGCTTCCTCGACGGCCTGGCCGTGCCGGAGCACCAGGATACGATGCGCAAGCTGCGCCACCACGGCCAGGTCGTGCGTGATGTAGAGGGCGGCCGTGTGAAATTCTTCCACGATGGCACGGATGGCGGCCAGCACCTCGACCTGCGTGGTGACGTCGAGCGCCGTCGTCGGCTCGTCGAAGATGATGAGGTCCGGCCGGCAGGCCATGGCCATGGCGGTCATGGCGCGCTGGAGTTGGCCGCCCGAGACCTCGTGCGGATAGCGCAGGCCGATGCGATCCGGATCGGGGAGCTGCAGCTTGCCGAACAGCCGTCGTGCGTCGGCCTCCGCCTCGGCGCGCTCGCCGCGCTTGTCGCGCAGCCGCGCTTCGATCACCTGCGGCATGAGGCGGTGGGCGGGATTGAAGGCGGCCGCGGCGCTTTGCGCCACATAGGCGATGCGCGCCCCGCGCAACGTGCTCTGCGCCGGGCGATCGAGCCTCAGCAGATCCTGGCCGTTGAACATGACGCTCCCGCCGGTAAAGCGGCAGCCCGCCCGGACGTAGCCCATGGCCGCGAGCCCGACTGTCGATTTCCCGGCCCCGGATTCGCCGATGAGGCCGAGCACTTCGCCGCGCTGCAACGTGAGGTCGACGCCGCGAACGATCGGCTGCCACTGCCCGCCGGTGCGGCCTTCGATCTTCAGCCCCTGGACGTCGAGCAGCAGCTCGCCCTTGCGCCGGGCGCCATGGGGGTCAGCGGCCATGATGGGCGTCTCCGGTGAAGCGGATGAACCAGTCGACGACGAGGTTGACCGCGACCGTGAGGATGGCGATGGCAGCGGCCGGAAACAGCGGGGTGAGAATGCCAAACGAGATCGCGGAGGCGTTCTCCCGTACCATCGAGCCCCAATCGGCCATCGGCGGCTGGATCCCGAGGCCGAGGAAGCTCAGCGTCGCGATGAAGAGAAACACGAAGCAGAAGCGCAGCCCGAACTCGGCCGCGAGCGGACCCGTCGCATTGGGCAGGATCTCGTGCAGGACGATCCAGCCGATCCGTTCCCCGCGCAGCCGCGCCAATTCCACATAGTCCTGCGCCTCGAGGTCCATTCCGAGCGCCCGGCTGAGGCGAAACACGCGCGTGGCATCGAGAAGCGCGATGACACCGATCAGCACCGGAATCGACGAGCCCAGCACCGCCAGCAGCAGCAGCGCGAAGATCAAGGTCGGAAAGCCCATCAGAATGTCGACGATCCGACTCATGATCTGGTCGACCACGCCCCGCGCCGTTGCGGCCACCATGCCGGTCGTCACACCGACGGTGAACGACAAGGCGGTCGTGCCGAGGGCGATCAGAATGGAATTCCGCGCTCCGTACACCAGGCGAGAGAAGATGTCGCGCCCGAGCTGATCCGTGCCGAGCAAAGCGTAGATGCCATCCGGCATGCTGGCATGATCCCAGAAACCCGGCAACCATTGGTCGCCCACCACCTGCGTTTCGCCGTAAGGCGCGATCCAGGGGGCAAAGACAACTGCAACCAGGTTGAGGGCGATCAGGATCAAGCCGATTTTGGCCGTCAACGGCGCCTGGCGCAGCACGCGCCCGACCGTCATGCGGCGGTCCTTCGGGGGCGGCGCAGGCGCGGGTTCGAGAGAATGGCCAGGATGTCCGCCGTGAGATTGAGCAGCACATAGACCGCTGCGAAGATCATGCAGCAGGCTTGCACGACAGGGAGATCGCGTTTCGACACCGAGTCGACGAGCAATTGGCCGAGGCCCGGGTAGACGAACACGACCTCGACCACCACGACGCCGACGATCAGGTAGGCGAGGTTCAGCAGCACGACGTTGATGATCGGCGCCAGCGCATTCGGCAGCGCGTGACGAACCACGATCGCGAAAGGCCGTGTCCCTTTGAGCTGGGCCATCTCGATGTAGGGCGCCGCCATCACGTTCATCAGCGCGGCGCGCGTCATCCGCATCACGTAGGCGATCACGGTCAAGGACAAGGTGATGGCCGGCAGCGCCACGTTGGCGAACCTTTGCCAGCCCGTCTGGCCCGCCTCCGCAAAGGCGACGGCAGGAAGCCAGCCTAGGCTGACCGAAAACACCGCCACAAGGATGTAGGCGATGAAGAATTCCGGGAACGAGATGGTCACGAGCGACAACGTCGAAGTGATGCTGTCCCAGACGCGGCCCCGCATCAGCGTCGCCATCACGCCGAGGGCCACGCCGATCGGCATGGCGATCGCGGTCGAAACCGCAGCGAGATAGACGGTGTTGCCGAGACGCTCCCCGATCAGGTCGGCCACGAGGCGGCCATTCGCCAGCGAGTGGCCCGGATCGCCATGCAAGAGGCCCGACGCCCAGGCGAGGTATCGGATCAGCGGCGTCTGGTCGAGGCCGAGCTCATGACGGAACGAGGCCAGGGCTTCCGGCGTCGCGCCTTGTCCGAGAATGGCGGACGCCGGGTCGCCCGGCAGCAATTGGATCGCAAAGAACACCAGGAGCGAGATCACGAAGAGAGTGAACAGGCCGAGGCCCACCCGCTTCGCAATAATGGCGCCGATGACGTTCATGACGATCGCCGCAGCGCCCGGCGAGCTAGGCGAACCACCAGCGCTCGGAGGCGCGACCGCCGTCGAGGGTCCAGTCACCCGACAGCTTTCCGTCGTTTTGGACGGTGCTGATCGTGGCATCCATCAGGGCCGCGAAAGCGAAGATGTTGGCACCGCCCGTCTCATGAATGATCTTCTGGGCTTCGGCATACATGTCGTTGCGCTTCGCCTCGTCGAATTCGGAACGGGCGTCGGCCACGAGCTTGTTGACCCGCGGATCATTCATATTGGTTTCGTTCCAACCCGCCTTGATGCCTTCCTCGGTGTAGGCGAGGCTCAGCATCACGTCGGCGTTCACGCGTCCGCTCCAGCGCGTCGCGCAGAGCGGCTTCTTGAGCCAGATATTGTCCCAGTAGCCGTCCTCGGGCGTCTTCACGACCTCGATCTCGATGCCGGCCTTGGCGGCGTGCTCCTTGTACAGGACGGCGGCGTCGGTCGCACCGGCGAACGGCGTCTCCGACACGTAGAGCTGGGTCTTCAGCCCTTCCTGATTGGCCTTCTTGAGATGGAATTTGGCTTTGTCGGGATCGTAGGCGCGTTGTGGAAGCGCGGCGTATTCCGGGTAGGCCGGCGACAGCGGTTCGTCATTCCCCAATGAGCCATAGCCGTTGAGGATGCGCTTCACCATGTCCTCGCGATCTATCGCATATTTCATGGCGAGACGAACATCGTTGTCGGTGAACGGCGCCTGATTCATCAGCATGGCGAAACAGAAATGCGCCTTGCTGGTCACGCTGTTGATCTTGATCTGCTTGTTGCGGTCGAGCAGCTTGACGGTCTTGGGATCGACGGCATTGTAGGTGTCGATCTTGCCGGTCAGCAATGCGTTGGCGCGGGCGGTCGCGTCCTTCATGGCGATCATCTCGACCGAGTCGAAATGGGCTCGCCCGGCCTTGAAGTAATTCGGGTTCCTCTTGACCAGCGACGAGATCCCCGGCTGGAAGTTCTCCAGCGTGTAGCCGCCGGTGCCGACGCCTTTGGCGAAATCGGTCGTTCCGTCGGGCACGATATAGAGGGCTGCGTAAGTCGTCAGCGCCGGGAAACTCACGTTTCCGTCCTTGAGCGTGAACACCACCGCATCGCCATCGGCCTTGATGTCCGCGACCTGCGCCACGATCGGTTTTGCGGGCGTCTTGGTGCCCTCTTTCATGTGCAGCCGGTAGGAGTACACGACATCCTCCGGCGTCAGAGATTTGCCGTTGTGGAATGTCACGCCCTTGCGCAGCTTGAACGTCCAGGTTTTCGCGTCCTTGGAGGCATCCCAGCTTTCGGCCAGTTCCGGGATGACCTTGCCCCCCGCCTGGACCTCGGCGAGGTTATTGCGCAGCTGCCATTCCAGGTTGACCTGGAATTGCGTGTTGGTGATCGTCGGATCGAGCACGTCGGAGCTTGCGAAATCAGCCACGCCGATGCGGAAATGTCCGCCCTGCTTGGGTTCATCGGCATGAGCCATGCCGGCCGGCAACAACAACCCCGATGCACCCAGAGCACCGGCCAACAGACCACGTCGCGAGATCTCGAATGTGTCCTGCATGATGACCCTTGCCCTTCATTGCGACGATGATGAACCTGACGACTTTGAGCGTTTCAGACGACCCTTGAGATGCGACGGCAGGTCCGCCACGCGATGTGCAGTTTTTATTTTGACTAGACATAATCTTCAAGCTGGCCCTGATTCTGTCAAGGCATAAATTTTGTGCGGGGACGATGGGTTTGACGGCAGTTTGACGCAACCACCTCGGTGCGGCCGAGCACGAGACGCCGGCCGGCGGAGTCAAAGATACGGCACTCGCTCGGCGCCCGGCGGCCGGGTGCCAAACTGGCCGGCATAACGGTAGAGGCTGCTCGGCGAGGTCAGAATGGCGACACTTGCGACCATGTTGCGCGACCATGTGCGCCGCCGCAGAGAAACGCAGGGCTCTTCGGGCGTGATGTTCAGCCAATCGGCTTGCTCGGCCGTGGGCAGCGTCGCTTCAAAGACGTGCTCGGCCGCCTGCAACGAGGCGAGCGACATCAGGGCCTGATAGGGCGTGATTTTTGTGAAGTCCTCATCCAGGTAATCGGGTGAGAAGGCGGGATTGACGAAGCGGTCTTCGACCTGAATGGCGACATCGTCGGCGTGGTGCAGGAGACAGGAGCGGAAATGCGTGCCGCCGGCCGGGAGACCCAGCAGCAGGTTGATGCCCTTGTGCCGCGAGCGCTCGATGCGCAGCGGTTTGCAGCGATAGGTCTGCCCGCGTTCGCGTACCTCGGCCGCGATATCGCGAATTTCGAGCGCGGCCGACTCGACCTTCGGCGTCGCCACAAACGAACCCACGCCTTGGACGCGGACGATGATCCCCTCCGCCTCGAGTTCGTTGAAGGCGCGGTTGGCCGTCATGCGCGAAACGGAAAACCGGCGTACCAGCGCCTGTTCGGACGGCAGCCGATCGCCAGGTTTGAGGAGGCCCGTCCCGATCTGATCGGATAAATAGGACTTGAGCTGCTGATACCGTGGCGCGGCTTCGGCGCCGACCAAGCTATTCATGGGGAAGCGTTCTCCAGGCTTCGTTGCCCCGAGTCCTCTACGCCGCTTGCGGTTTCCGCTCACGGCGAGAGGCGAACGGGCCAGATCGCGACCTCGACGCCTATCGAGCGCGTTCCGAGATTTTCCTTGATCATACATGTCTATACAAGTAGGTTGCTTGATGGCAAACGAGGACCCCGACATGACCACCTCCACCACACTCCCCGCCGAAGCCGATGTCCAGCAGTTCGCCCAAGACGGGGCCGTAATCCTGAAGGGCGTCTTCAAGGACTGGGTCGATCGCCTGCGCCACGGCATCGACGACCTGATGCGGAACCCGAGCCCTCTGGAACGCTCCTACCATCCCAAGGGAGACGCAGCACCGTTCTTCCAGGACCTCTGCAACTGGCAGCGGTTCGACGATTTCAGGGATTTCGTCTTGGACTCGCCGGCCGCCGAAGTGGCGGCGCGTCTGATGCATTCCAAGACGGCGCGCTTCTTTCACGACCACGTCCTCGTCAAGGAACCTGGCACCTCGGTGGTGACACCGTGGCACCAGGACCTCCCCTATTACTGCGTCGAGGGCCGGCAAAGCGTGAGCTTCTGGATCCCGCTCGATCACGTTCCCCGCGAGAACAGCCTCGAATGCGTCGCCGGCTCGCACCGGTGGGCGATCCACAAGCCGAAGCGCTTCGATGGAACGGACCTCTACGCCGAAGACGACAGTGTCGAATTGCCGGACATCGACAAGGATCGGGATAAATACACGATCCTGGGCTGGGCGATGGAGCCCGGAGACGCGGTCGCGTTCAATTTCCGGACCGTTCATGGCGCCTCGGCCAACAAGGCCAGGGCCAACCGTCGCCGCGTCTTCTCGGCCCGCTGGGTCGGCGACGACGCCGTGTTCGCCGACCGAAAGGGCAAGGGCTCGCCTCCGTTCAAGCATCTGACGCTCAAGGCCGGCGAAAAGCTCGAAGGACCGGACTTTCCCGTCGCCTACGCGGGCTGACGCCCCGTGCGGCTGACCGTCACGAAGGATGGCGACCTCGTCACCCTTCGAACCTATCCCTGCGAGGGGACGAAGCGAGCCACGAGTTCGTGGGCATCGCCCGGATAGGTCAGGCGCACGAAGGTGATCGGTTGCTCGGCCCAGGAGGTTCGTCGTTCGATGACCAGGCACGCGGTCGCGGCCGCCACGCCCAACAGACGAGCGGTCTCGGCATCGGACGCCTCTGCCCGAATGCGGTGTTCGGCCGCCGTCCAGGGCACGCGCGTGAGAAGCCACGCGCCGGGTGATACCTCGGCGAAATGTTCCGAACCGGCTTCCGGCACGGCGCCGAGATTGATGAGGCGCTCTTCGAGACAGAAGGGCCGGCGCCCGGCCCTGTGCCGAACCACGACATCGAGCACCGGACCCGCAACGGCAAGCGCCAGCTTCGATCGGTCGCCCGCACGGATGGGTCGTTTTCGGGAGGATAGGATCTCGTAGCCGTAGGCGAGGCCCTGTTCGAGAACCTCGGCCTTGACATCCTTGATCTCCAGCACGGCGGATTGCGAGTACGGCCGCCGCACGAAGCTTCCTGCCTTGCGGCGCCGCTCGATCAGGCCGGCCTGCGCCAATTGGGTCAGCACCTTGTTCACCGTCATGCGCGAGCAGTCGTACACGTCCGCCAGGTCATGTTCGGAGGGGATGCGGTGACCCGGCGGCCATTCGCCGGACAGGATCCGCTCTTCGAGTTCGCCTAGAATGCGCCCGTGCAACGAGGGGGCCGGCACCTGTGCCTGCGGTTCGGGGGCAGCCGTCATCACACCTCGCTGGGCGCAGCCCGACGGCTGCGGGTCGCAGAATAGCAGGCCCGTCGGCTTGTGCCATGGCCGGGCGGAGCCAAATCGCTTGCGTTGGTGTTTTATGTCTATACAATATAAGGGGTTGATTCAATGCCTCCCGCCGAGAGGCGAAGATGCGCGGAGATTCCATGGTGGCGATGATCCTGAAGCCCGGTTCGGTATCCCTTTCGGCGTGGCGGACCATCTACGGTGGTGCGGGCGTCGCGCTCGGTGACGCCGTCTGGCCTGTTGTGGCGCGGAGCGCCGAGGCGGTGGCCGCGATCGTCGCCAGGGGCGATCCGGTCTATGGGATCAATACCGGTTTCGGAAAGCTCGCCAGCGTGCGGATCGGGACGGGCGAACTCGAAACACTCCAGCGCAACATCGTGCTCTCCCACGCGGCAGGCACGGGCGAGCCCATGCCGGTCGCGGTCGTGCGGCTGATGATGGCGCTGAAGCTCGCGAGCCTCGCCCAGGGCGCATCGGGGGTTCGGGTCGAGACCGTGCGGCTTCTCGAAGCCATGCTGGCGCGCGGCCTGTATCCGGTCGTTCCCTCGCAGGGATCGGTCGGCGCCTCGGGCGATCTGGCACCGCTCTCGCACATGACCAGCGTCATGATCGGTGTCGGCGAGGCCTGCCTCGGCTCGCGTCGCCTGCCCGCCGCGGCGGCGCTGGCCGAGGCCGGGCTGCAGCCTGTCGTTCTCGGTGCCAAGGAAGGCCTGGCGCTGCTCAACGGCACGCAGTTCTCGACCGCTTACGCGCTTGCGGCTCTGTTCGAGTCCGAAACGCTGTTTCGCTCGGCCTTGATCACGGGCGCATTGTCCACCGACGCGGCACGCGGCTCCGACACGCCCTTCGATCCCCGCATCCACCGGTTGCGCAAGCACCGCGGCCAGATCGCGACCGCCGACGCGTTGCGCGCCCTCATGGCCGGCAGTGCGATCCGCGCCTCCCACCTCGTGGGCGACGAGCGCGTGCAGGACCCCTATTGCCTGCGCTGCCAGCCCCAGGTGATGGGCGCCTGCCTCGACCTGCTGCGCCAGGCCGCCGCGACGCTTCACACAGAAGCCAACGGCGTCTCCGACAACCCGCTGATCTTCCCCGACGAGGGCGAGGCGCTCTCGGGCGGCAATTTTCACGCCGAGCCCGTCGCCTTCGCGGCCGACATGATGGCGCTCGCGGTCTGCGAGATCGGGTCGATCGCAGAGCGGCGCATTGCCATGCTGACGGATCCGGCCCTGTCGGGCTTGCCGGCCTTCCTGACCCCGAAACCCGGGCTGAACTCCGGCTTCATGATCCCGCAGGTGACGGCGGCCGCGCTCGTGTCCGAGAACAAGCAGCGCGCCACGCCCGCAAGCGTCGATTCGATTCCCACATCCGCCAATCAGGAAGATCACGTGTCCATGGCGGCCCATGGGGCGCGCCGGCTGCTGCCAATGATCGCCAACGCCACGGCCGTGATCGGCATCGAACTGCTGGCCGCCGCTCAGGCCTGCGATTTCCACGCGCCGCTCGCGTCGAGCGCGCCGCTCGAGGCCGTGCGGGCGACGCTGCGAGCCCGCGTTCCCCATCTCGACGACGACCGCTACGTCCATCCGGACATGGAAGAAGCCAATGCGCTGGTGCGCAGCGGCGCCCTGGTCGCCGCGGCCGCCGCGGTGCCGCTGCCGAGCCTGTGTGACGATCCGACATGACTCGGCCTGCGTGGCTCGCGGTGTGCGAAGGCCGCGCGCCGGTCACCGACAACGAAACCTATGCGGTCCGAATCCGGACCGTGCTGCACGACGTTCTGAACGCCGCACTCGCCTCGACCCGCTCGCCCGGAGATTCGTCATGACCCGCATCGACAATGCCCGCACCATTCGCGCCCCGCGCGGACCGGAGCTTTCGGCCAAGAGCTGGCTCACCGAAGCGCCGATGCGCATGCTGATGAACAACCTCGATCCGGACGTGGCCGAAAAGCCTGGCGAACTCGTGGTCTACGGCGGCATCGGACGGGCGGCGCGCGACTGGCAGAGCTTCGATCGTATCGTGGCGGCTTTGAAGACCCTCGATGCCGACCAGACGCTTCTCGTGCAGTCCGGCAAGCCTGTCGGCGTGTTCCGCACCCATCCTGACGCGCCGCGCGTGCTGATCGCCAATTCGAACCTCGTGCCGCGCTGGGCCAGCTGGGAGCATTTCAACGCGCTCGACCGCAAGGGCCTGATGATGTACGGCCAGATGACGGCCGGCTCCTGGATCTACATCGGCACCCAGGGCATCGTGCAGGGCACCTACGAGACCTTCGTCGAGATGGGCCGCCAGCATTACGGCGGCGACCTCGCGGGCCGCTGGATCCTCACGGCAGGTCTCGGCGGCATGGGTGGGGCGCAGCCGCTCGCCGCCACTTTTGCCGGAGCCTCCTGCCTCGCGGTCGAGTGCCAGGCGAGCCGCATCGAGTTCCGCCTGCGCACCGGCTATGTGGACGTGCAGGCGAAAGACCTCGACGACGCGCTTGCCGTCATCGAGAGAGCCAAGGCGGACAAGACGGCGATCTCGGTTGCGCTGCTCGGCAATGCGGCCGATGTCTTTCCGGAAATCTATCGTCGGGGCATCCGGCCCGACTGCGTCACAGACCAGACCTCCGCCCACGATCCCGTCAACGGCTATTTGCCGAAAGGCTGGACGGTCGCCGAATGGGAGAGCCGGCGCGAGACGGACCCGGCCGGCGTGACCAGGGCCGCCAAGGGGTCGATGGCGACCCATGTGCGCGCCATGCTCGATTTCCATAAGGCCGGCGTGCCCACGGTCGACTACGGCAACAATATCCGCCAGATGGCCCTCGAGGAGGGCGTCGGAAACGCCTTCGACTTCCCGGGCTTTGTGCCGGCCTATATCCGGCCGCTGTTCTGCCGGGGCATCGGGCCGTTCCGCTGGTGCGCGCTCTCGGGCGACCCGGACGACATCTACAAGACCGACGCCAAGGTGAAGGAGCTGCTGCCCGATAACGCCCATCTGCACAACTGGCTCGACATGGCGCAAAAGCGCATCAAGTTCCAGGGCCTGCCGGCGCGCATCTGCTGGGTGGGCCTCGGCGATCGCCACCGGCTCGGCCTCGCCTTCAATGACATGGTGGCGTCGGGCGAGCTCAAGGCGCCGATCGTCATCGGCCGCGACCATCTCGATTCCGGCTCGGTCGCTTCGCCGAACCGCGAGACCGAAGCCATGCGGGACGGCTCGGATGCGGTCTCCGACTGGCCGCTGCTCAACGCGCTGCTCAACACCGCCTCGGGCGCCACCTGGGTGTCGCTGCACCATGGAGGGGGCGTCGGCATGGGGTTCTCGCAACACGCCGGCATGGTGATCGTCGCCGACGGCACGCCGGAGGCGGCCAGGCGTATCGAGCGCGTGCTGTGGAACGATCCCGCGACCGGCGTCATGCGCCATGCCGATGCGGGCTATGACGATGCGATCGCCTGCGCGCGCGAAAAACAGCTCGACCTCCCAGGCATCCTGGCATGAGCGAGGGATCGTCCCGGCCGCTCGCCGGCTTTCGGGTCCTCGACTTCACGCGGGTCCTCGCCGGCCCCTATTGTACGGCGCTGATGGCCGATCTTGGGGCCGACGTCCTGAAGATCGAGCCGCCCCAGGGTGACGACTACCGCCATATTGGCCCGTTCTATCCGGACCGGTCGAGCGCGCTGTTCGAAGCCGTGAACCGCGGCAAGCGCAGCATCGTGCTCGACCTGTCCCAGGCGACCGATCGCGATCTTGTCCTGGCGCTCGCTAAGTCGGCGGACGTGGTGGTCGAAAATTTCCGTCCCGGCGTGGCGGACAAGCTCGGCGTGGGCTGGGCCGCGTTCTCGGAGATCAATCCGAGGCTCGTCTATTGCAGCATTTCCGGCTTCGGCCAGCACGGCCCCAATGCCGCCAGGCCGGCCTATGACATCGTCATCCAGGCCATGAGCGGCATCATGGCGGTCACGGGCGATCCTGACGGTCCCCCGACGCTGATCGGGGAATCGATCGCGGATGTCGTCTCGGGCCTGTTCGGCTCCTGGGCCATCCTCGCGGCCCTCATCGAGCGCAACCGGACCGGTTGCGGCCGGTACATCGACGTCGCCATGCTGGATTGCATGATCGCGCTTCAGCCCCTGGTCGTGGCGCGTTCGCTTGCGACGGGCGATAGACCTCATCGCGTCGGCAATCGGCATGCCTCCTCAGCCCCTTTCGGCGCGTTCTCGGCCAAGGACGGATTGTTCGTTCTCGCGGTCCTGAACGGCAAGCTTTTCGACGCGCTTGCATCGGTATTGGGACGCCCGGAGCTCGCCACCGACGCGCGCTTCGCCACCGACGCGTCCCGACTCGCCCACGAGCCTGTCCTGCGAAGGACGATCGAGGCCTGGTCCTCGACGATGGCGGCCCGTGAGGCCGTCGACCGGTTGGTCTCGGCAGGCGTTCCGGCGGCGGAAGTCGTCGATACGGCCGCCGCCCTCGGGTCCGGTCAGGCCGACGTCCGACCGCTGCTGCAGCGGGTGACGCATCCCCGCCTCGGGCCGATCAGCGTTCCCGAACAGCCCGTGCGCTTCGGCGGCGTCCTTCGCGGCGGCGCCGCGTCGGCGCCAGCCCTCGGCAAGCCCACGGCGGCGGCGCGGCAGGATCCCGCAAGCCTCTGGCAAGCGCGATGACGTTCGATCTCACGAATCCGATCGCCGACCCGGCCATCGTAGACGCCGTACGGGCCTTTTGCCGCGACGAGCTCGAACCGCAGGCGGGCCGGATCGATGCCGAGTCGATCTCGGCCACCTGCCACCGCGATGCGCTGTCGGACCTCGGGCTCATGGGTCTGAACTTGCCCACCACCCTGGGCGGCGCCGGTGTAAATCCTGCGACCCTGCTCGAAGCCGTCGCAGCGGTCGCCGGCGCCTGTGCTTCGACCGCCTCGATGATGACGGCGCATTACCTCGCGACCGATTCGATCCAGTATGGCGGCGACGACGTGCAGCGCGCCCGTTGGCTTCCGGACGCGGCGAGCGGGCGGCGGCTGGGCGCCTTCGCCCTGACGGAACCGGGCGCCGGCTCCAACCCTGCCGACATGACCACGATCGCGCGCCCGGAGCGCGGCGGCTATCGGCTCAGGGGAACGAAGCACTTCATTTCCAACGCGGGCGAGGCGGATTTCATCGTCGTTTACGCCAAGACCGATCCGGCGGCAGGCGCACGGGGCATTTCGGCGTTCGTGGTCGAACCTGCAGACGGCGGCATCGGCTGCGGCTCGCCGGAACGAACGATGGGATTGAAAGGCGGCCACGTATTCGAGGTGGCGATCGACTGCTGGGTGTCGATCGACCGGCGCCTCGGCCCGGAGGGGTCGGGCTTTCGAACCGCGTTGAAGACGCTCGATGCGGGTCGCCTCGACATTGCCGCGTGCTGTATCGGCGTCGCCGAGGCGGCATTGGGCCATGCGGTGGCATGGGCAAAGGAACGAAAGGTCGGTGGCGCCCCGATCGCCGATTTTCAGGGATTGCAATGGATGTTGGCCGATATGGCGACCGACATCGGAGCGGCCCGCGGACTGGCCTTTGCGGCTGCCGCGAAGCGGGCCCTCGGCCAGCGTTTCAGCCTCGAAGCCTCGATGGCAAAGCTCTTCGCCTCCGAGATGGCCGCCCGCGTCACCGACAAGGCGCTTCAGATCCACGGCGGCTATGGCTTCACGCGAGACCTGCCGGTCGAGCGGTTCGTGCGCGATGTCCGCATCATGCGCATCTACGAAGGCTCATCGGAGGTGCAGCGCAATATCATTGCCCGCTCGGTCATCGGTTAGAGGCCGCGGGCGGCCTCGCCGCGACGGGAGAGAAGAGCCTGTCGCTTGCCGAGGGCCACTGCCCAGGCCCGGAACTCGCGCGCGAACGGCTTCTGCAGCGCGTCCCGTTCCCACGCGAGAAAGTAAGGCTCCGGCAGCGTCAGGCGCCGGTCGAACGGTGCCACCAACCGGCCGGACGCCAATTCGTCTGTGATGAGTGCGACCTGGGCCATGACGCAGCCGCGCCCCTCCACGGCGGCATCGATCGCGGCACTCGACAGCGAGAACACGAGGTGGGTCGGGGCGGCCCGGAAGGGGACCCCGACAAGCGCCGCCCAAACCGCCCAGCCGGGCGGCGCGCGGTGCTCCGGATCCCAGTCGATGGTCAGGAGCGGAAGCCGCAGCAGGTCGGCGGGCTGATCGATCCGCTGGGCGAGCGCGGGCGAGCAAACCGGAACGACCCAATCGGTGAAAAGCTCGATCCGATGCTCGAAGGCCCGGGCCTGGTCGCCGTAGGAGAGGCGGAAGTCCGTGCCATCGGCCCCGAGCCGCGGCTCGGTCTCGGTTCCGACGAGTCTGACATGCGCGTCCGGATGCGCGACCTGCCAATCGAAGATATGCCGCCCGAGCCATCGGCTCGCGACGGAGGGCAGACAGCTCACCACGAGGCCGGCACCCGCCTTGGCCCGCGCGACCACGTCCTGGGCCTGGCGGATCTGCGCGAAGGCCGGGGCGATTTCGCCGAGATAGAGCTTGCCCCAGGCCGTGAGTTCCACGCTTCGCCCGCGTCGCTCCACGAGCGCGATGCCGAGGATGCCCTCGAGCTTCCGGATCTGCTGGCTGACCGCTCCGGCGGAAACGCGAAGGTCCAGCGCCGCCGAGCTCACGCTGCCGCATCGGCCAAGAGCCTCGAACGCCTGCAGGGCACGAAGAGGAGGTAGCCGCGACAACGACGCTCATCGCTCAGGTTTTAGAAATTCTAAAACAGAACGCAGCCGAATGCATCTTGTGCTTCGCGGCGAGCGCTTGAGAATGTCAGCCATCGAAGCGCTACGCGCGGGAGATCTCGATGTTTCTCAAGAATGCCTGGTATGTCGCCGCATGGGATCACGAGATCGGCCGCGACCTGACGCCGAAAACCATCCTGGGTGAGAATGTCGTCCTCTACCGTAAGCAGGACGGCGCGGCCGCAGCGCTCGAAGATGCCTGCCCGCATCGAAAGCTGCCGCTCTCCATGGGCCGCATCAAGGGCGACGAGGTCGAATGCGGCTACCATGGTCTGACCTTCGATTGCTCCGGAACCTGCACGCGCGTGCCGGGAGCCGAACGGGTCCCGCACGTCGCCCGCGTCCGCTCCTACCCGGTCCAGGAACGCTACGGCCTTCTGTGGATCTGGATGGGCGAGGCTAAGCTGGCGGACCCTGTCGGAATCTTTCAGGTCGAGCATTGGGGCGACCCGGCCTGGGGGATCAATCGCGGCGAGTCGATGACGCTCGACTGCAATTATCTCTATATGACCGACAACCTGCTCGACCCTTCGCACGTCGCCTGGGTACATCAGGCCTCCTTCGCGAGCTCGGCCTGCGAGGAAACGCCGCTCGAGACGACGGTCGGCCAGAACGGCGTCACGGTCTGGCGCTGGATGCTCGACGGCGAACCGGCGCCCTTCTATGCGCCTTTCCTCAAATTTTCGGGCAATTGCGACCGCAAGCAGCACTACGAGGTGCACTACCCCTGCAATGCCCTTATCAAGGCGATTTTCTCACCGGCCGGCACCGGAGGCGAAGGGCGGCCGCAGCATCCCGACACGTTTCTGATGGACAGCTACAATTTCATGACGCCGGTCGATGAGACCCACACCCGTTACTACTGGTTCCAGATGCGGAATTTCGCACCCGACGATGCCGACGTTTCGAAACGATTCGCAGCCTCCGTGCGCGGCGCTTTCGAGGAAGACCGCGTGGTGCTGCAGGCCGTGCAGAAGGGCATGGACGCCAAGGTCACGCCCAATCTCGACCTGAAGATCGACGTTGGTCCCCTCCGTTTCCGTCGCCGCATGGCGCAGCTGATCGAGGCCGAAACCCAGACCCGCATGGCGGCCGAATGAGCGACACGACCCAGGCTGCGGGAGCCTCTGCGGGATTCCGGCGCTTTCGGGTTATCGGCAAGACACCCGAGAGCCGCACGATCACTTCGTTCCACCTGGAGCCCGTCGACCCGGGCGCATGGAGACCCTTCGAGCCCGGCCAGTTTCTGGCATTCAAGATCCCGGTCTCGGACGAGCGCGGCCATGTCATCCGCACCTACAGCGTATCGTCCCCGCCTAGCACGACCGGGACATATCGCATTACGGTCAAGCGGGAGACGGCGCCGCATTCGGAGGTGCCGCATGGCCTCGGGTCCGTGCATCTGCACGACACGATCGCGGTCGGCGACACCATTATTGCCGAAGGCCCGCGCGGCGACTTCATGCTCGACAGCACGAGCCAGCGCCCCGTCGTGCTGCTGAGCGGCGGCGTGGGCCTCACGCCGCTCGTCTCGATGCTTCACACGCTCGCGTCCGAGAGCGATCGCAAGGTCTATTTCATCCATGCCTGCGACAGCGGCGACGTCCACGCCCTCGGCGACGAGGTGCGCGCCGCTGCCGTTTCGCGCCGCGGGATCGTGACCCAGATCGTGTATCGTTTCCCGACGACACGGGACCTGGCCGACAAGCGGCATGATCGCGACGGGATCGTCACGCGCGGCCTCCTGCAGGATGTGCTGCCGCTCGATGACTACGACGTCTACATGTGCGGGCCACCGCCCTTCATGAAGGCCCTCTACCCGGTGCTGCGAAGCCTTGGCGTGCCGAAGCATCGCATCGCGTTCGAGTTCTTCGGACCCGCCACCGTGCTGGAAGCCGACGCCGAGGCGCCCGTCGAAACGATCGCGGCGCAACCCGAGCCGGCCGCAGGCTCCGGCCCGGGCGTCGCGGCGAGCGGGATGGTCGTCACGTTCCGCAAGTCGGGCAAACAGGCCGCCTGGAACGAACATG
>DATBEH010000032.1:0-20900 GCA_036276175.1 Lichenihabitans sp. | reverse complement strand
AGTGCTGAGCTTCGCGTCCGAACGATAGCCCTTTGCGAAATCAGCCCCGTGCTGATTGCGCAGGGTCCTAACGAGAGTAGTTCCATTCGTCCGACGGAGTTGGCCGTCGGCATCACGGTAACGGTTATCTAGGCCAGGCTCTTTCATGGCTTTCTCCTCTTAACCTCGCTCCCCTCAGCTGCACCCCGTCGTTGACCCACACGTGTCGCACTTCAGGCACGTCCCGTTCCGCACCATCGTAAAATTGGCGCATTCCGGGCAGGCTTCGCCCACGTAGCCCTTCATGCGCGCCTCCGCCCGCTTCTCGGCCGCCGCGCCCTTGGCCGAATAGTCCGGCTCGCTCCAGGCCAACGCCGACAGTTCGGCCTCCGCCTGTTCCACGAGGTCCTGCTTCAGGGCCGTGGCGCCCGCCATCGTCAGGCCCTTGGCCATCGTGACAGGTCGCGCCTCGGGCGTGGCCAGTGGCGCCGGGGGGGTGCCGCGCACCAGCATCAGCCGATCGGTCTTGGAGCGCACGAGGCCCTTCGAGACGACGCTCGCCGGGTTGGGACGCGGCTCCCCGCCGCCCGCACGCCCTTCCGATTCGCCCGTGCCGAGCACGTCGAAGCCGATGTCGGCCGGCTGCACATGGGCGAGATCGCTGCGGTCGAGGTAGGAGACGGCAAGCTCGCGGAACACGTAATCGAGGATCGAGGTGGCGTTCTTGATCGCGTCGTTGCCCTGCACCGGGCCGGCCGGCTCGAAGCGGGTGAAGGTGAAGGCCTCCACATATTCGTCGAGCGGCACGCCATATTGCAGGCCGAGCGAGATCGCGATGGCGAAATTGTTCATCAGCGACCGGAAGGCGGCGCCCTCCTTGTGCATGTCGATGAAGATCTCGCCGATGCGCCCGTCCACATATTCGCCGGTTCGCAGGTAGACCTTGTGGCCGCCGACGGTCGCCTTCTGGGTATAGCCCTTGCGACGGTTCGGCAGCTTCTCGCGCTCGCGCCGGCGCTCGACCCTCTCGACCACGCGTTCGACGATCCGCTCGGCCACTTCCGCCGCGCGCGCCGGCACCGAGGCGGTGAGCAGCTCCTCGATCGCCTCGTCCTCGTCCTCGTCGGCGATGAGTTGCGAGTTCAGCGGCTGCGACAGCTTCGAGCCGTCGCGATAGAGCGCATTGGCCTTGAGGCCGAGCCGCCAGGACAGCAGATAGGCCTCCTTGCAGGCCTCGACGGTGGCCTCGTTCGGCATGTTGATGGTCTTCGAGATGGCGCCCGAGATGAAGGGCTGCGACGCCGCCATCATGCGGATATGGCTCTCGACCGACAGGAACCGCTTGCCGGTGCGCCCGCAAGGGTTGGCGCAGTCGAAGACCCGATAATGCTCGGGGCGCAGGTGCGGCGCGCCCTCGAGCGTCATGGCGCCGCAGACATGGATGTTGGCCGCCTCGATCTCGGCCTTGCTGAAGCCGAGGTAAGGCAGGAGGTCGAAGCCCGGGTCCTCCAGCTTCTCGGCCGGCACCTTGAGGTCGCGCACCAGGAAGTCGGCGCCGAGCGACCATTTGTTGAAGGCGAACTTGATGTCGAAGGCGCTGGCGAGCGCCGCCTCCAGCACCTCGAGCTTGTCCGGGGTGAAGCCGCGCGCCACCAGGCTCGCCGCATTGACCCCCGGCGCCTGGCGCAGATTGCCGTGGCCGACCGCATAGACCTCGATCTCGGCGATCTCGCTCGGCCGATAGCCGAGCGCCCTCAGCGCCTCCGGCACGGCGCGGTTGACCACCTTGAAGTAGCCGCCGCCGGCGAGCTTCTTGAACTTCACCAGCGCGAAATCGGGCTCGATGCCGGTCGTGTCGCAATCCATCACGAGGCCGATGGTGCCGGTCGGCGCCACCACCGAGACCTGGGCGTTGCGATAGCCATGCTGTTCGCCGAGCTGCAGCGCGAGGTCCCAGGCGGCGCCGGCGGCATCGACCACGGCGGGCTCACGGCAGGCGCCGCGGTCGAGCGCCACGGGCGCGACCGACAGGCCCTCGTAGCCCGCGGTCTCGCCATGCGCGGCGCGGCGATGGTTGCGGATCACGCGCAGCATGGATTGCGCGTTCGGCGCATGGCCCGGGAAGGCCCCGAGCTCTTTCGCCATCTCGGCCGAGGTCGCGTAGGCGATGCCGGTCATCAGCGCGGAAAGCGCACCGCCGAGCGCCCGGCCCTCGTCCGAATCGTAGCCGATGCCCGATGCCATTAGGAGGCCGCCGAGATTGGCGAAGCCGAGCCCGAGCGTGCGGTATTTGTAGGACAGCTCGGCGATCTCGGCCGAGGGGAACTGCGCCATCAGGACGGAGGCTTCGAGAACGATGGTCCACAGCCGCACCGCGTGCTCGTAGGACGTCGTGTCGATCTTGCCGGCCGCATCGCGGAACTGCATGAGGTTCAGCGACGCCAGGTTGCAGGCCGTGTCGTCGAGGAACATGTATTCCGAGCACGGGTTCGAGGCCCGGATCTCGCCGCCCGCCGGGCAGGTGTGCCAGTCGTTGATGGTGGTGTGGAACTGCAGGCCCGGGTCGGCCGAGGCCCAGGCCGCATAGCCGATCTTGTCCCACAGCGCACGGG
This sequence comes from Lichenihabitans sp., assembly GCA_036276175.1. GTDB lineage: Bacteria > Pseudomonadota > Alphaproteobacteria > Rhizobiales > Beijerinckiaceae > Lichenihabitans. The sequence continues at coordinate 18,309 of DATBEH010000032.1, read as the reverse complement.
CGGGGAGCGTCTTCGTCACCCGGCCGTCGAGGCGCCGCGTCAGCTCCCACGGCTCGTCGGCCTCGACCGCATTCAGGAAGGCGTCGGTCACGCGGACCGAATTGTTGGAGTTCTGCCCGGCGACCGTCAGATAGGCGTCCGAATCCCAGTCGGTGGTGAACTCGTCGAAATCGAGCGTCGTGTGCCCCTGCTGGGCCAGCTGGATCACCCGCCTGATCATGTTGTCCGAGACGGCGGCACGCCGCCCGAGCTTGATCTCGCGCTTCAGCGCCGGGTTCTTCTCGGGATCGAAGCAGTCGTCACCCGGGCCTTCGCAGTTCACGCAGGCGCGCAGGATCGCCTTGAGGTGGCGGCGGACGACCTTGGAGCCGGTGACGAGAGCCGCGACCTTCTGCTCCTCCTTCACCTTCCAGTCGATATAGGCCTCGATGTCGGGATGGTCGGCGTCGACCACCACCATCTTGGCGGCGCGTCGCGTCGTGCCACCCGACTTGATGGCGCCCGCCGCCCGGTCGCCGATCTTGAGGAAGCTCATCAGCCCCGAGGACTTGCCGCCCCCGCTAAGCTTCTCGTTCTCGCCGCGCAATGCCGAGAAGTTGGTGCCGGTGCCGGAGCCGTATTTGAACAGGCGCGCCTCGCGCACCCAGAGGTCCATGATGCCGCCCTCGTTGACGAGGTCGTCCTTGACCGATTGGATGAAGCAGGCGTGCGGCTGGGGATGCTCGTAGGACGAGGTCGAGCGCGTCAGCACGCCCGTCTCGTGGTCGACGTAGAAATGGCCCTGGCCCGGGCCGTCGATCCCATAGGCCCAATGCAGGCCGGTATTGAACCATTGCGGCGAGTTCGGCGCCGCCATCTGGCGGGCCAGCATGAAGCGCAATTCGTCATGGAAGGCCTGGGCATCGGCCTCGCCGCCGAAGACCTTGCCCTTCCAGGCCCAATAGGTCCAGGTTCCGGCCATGCGATCGAAGACCTGGCGGGCCGAGGTCTCGGAGCCGTAGCGCTCGGCCTCGGGCAGAGCGTCGAGCGCCGCTTCGTCGGCGACGGAGCGCCACAGGAAGGAGGGGACGGTATTCTCCTCGACGCGCTTCAGGCGGGCCGGCACGCCCGCCTTGCGGAAATATTTCTGCGCCAGCACGTCGGCCGCGACCTGGCTCCAGCTCGCCGGGACCTCGAAATCCTTGAGCGAGAACACCACCGACCCGTCGGGGTTGCGGATCTCGCTCTTCGCGTTGCGGAACTCGATCTCCGCATAAGGGAGGCCGACGGCTTTGGTGTAGCGACGCTCGATCCGCATGGTTTTCGATCCCGACTGTCCGCGGCGTGAGCCCGCGGCCCGACCGGTGGGAGAGCGCAAAGCCCTCCGCGAATGCCGCAATTCTACGGGCATTCCGCGACCGGTCACATTACGCCAAATATGGCGATCGAACCCTCGAATGTCGAATCCGAGGGATGCCCGGGACGGGGTCTGCCGGGCCCTCGCGACCCTAGCTAACCCTTGGATCCGCCGCCTCATTTCGAGCCGACCGAAGCGCCGTGGCGCGCCGCACACAGGCAGTCTCGCTCGGAACTTATCAACCGCGAAATGGGGGCCACCGCGGTTAACGAAAGCTTGCCTTCGGAGCCTGTACGCCGGTCCGTGGGGTCGCACCGGCATGCCCGGGCTTTACTCGCCGGCGGCTGCGCCCTATGCCACGATGCATCGCCGGAAGCACGGAAGTCCAGGCCTTGAGCGCTACCGAATCGCGGCCCTCGCGGCCGACCTTCATGACCCACCTGCTGCGCGTTCTCACCTGGTGGACGGGCGCCACGATCAACACGCGCTTCTATACGTGGCGCCATGGCGAGGCGGTCGGCACGGACGAATTCGGCAATACCTATTACCGCACGCGCGGCGGTGGCATCGACCCGGTGCTCGGCTTCCAGCGCCGCTGGGTGATATATGCGGGCGAGAGCGAGGCCTCGGCGTCGCCGCCGGGCTGGTACGGCTGGCTGCGCCAGCTCACCGACGAGATCCCGACCGCCGACGGCTACAAGCCCCGCTCCTGGGAACTGCCCTACGAGCCGAACATGACCGGCACGGCCGCCGCCTATCGGCCGCCGGGGTCGGTGTTGCGCTCCGGCAACCGTCCGAAGACCGGTGGCGATTACGACGCCTGGACACCGAATTAGGCCCTCGATTCGCCACACCGGCCGGCCAAAGCGGCCGGCATCGCGCTTCGCCGTGGAAGCGCATCGCTACGGTCGGTACATGACGCAGGTATTTCGCGCCCTACGGCAGGTGGGGCGCCAAGGTGGTCTGGCTCTGGCCCTGCTGATGTGCGGCACGGGCCTCGCGCGGGCCGACAAGATCAAGAACGGCACGGCACTCTTTTCCGGCCTCGACAAGATCACCGGCCGCATCATCGCGTTCCAGGCCGCGATGGGCGAGACGGTGCAGTTCGGCACGCTGAAGGTCACCTCGCGCGCCTGCTACACGCGGCCGCCGACCGAGGCGCCGCAGACCGACACCTTCGTCGAGGTCGACGAGGTCTCCGCCGGCAAGCCGGACAAGCGGATCTTCTCGGGCTGGATGTTCGCCGCGAGCCCGGGCCTGCACGGCATCGAGCACCCGATCTATGACATCTGGCTGACCAACTGCAAGGACCCCGGCGAGACCATCGTCGACGCGCCGCAGACCGCCGACGTCGACGACCCGAACGCCTTGCCGCCGGCCAGCGGCACGCCGGGCGCCTCGCCGAACCCGGCCGAGGCTCCGGCCAAGCCCGTGGCGGCGGCCCCGGCTCCCAAGCCCAAGCGCGTCGTACGGCGGGCCCCGGCTCCGGCGGCTCCCGAGGCCTCCAATCGTCAGCCCTCGCAAAGCTTCTTCCCCGCCAGCCAGTATCCGAGCGACTTCGCCGGTCGCGACCCGGCCGGCAGCAGCCGACGCTGACGAGCGCGGCCCGCTGCCAAACATCCGGCCTGACCGGTCGTCCGCCGATGGATCAGGACGATGGGCTTTCGTCCGCCGCCGCGAGCCGGTCGAGCTCGGCCGCGGCCATCATCGGGAAGAAGCTGCCGCCCGACGCGATCCCGCAGGTCGGCACGCCGTCGATCTCGCGCGTCTCGCTTCCCGCGACGAGGTCGTAGAAGACCGGCCGCGATACCAGCGCCCAGAGGTCGCCGCGCACCTTCACATAGGGCTTGAGGCCGCCAGACGGGCCGGGCTCGAAGCGCAGCGGATGGTCGGCGCCGGCCTCGACCCAGTCGCCGACGTTGGTGCGCAGCCTCAGCGTTGCGTCCTGCCGGTCCATTTCGACGGCGAGGAACGGCGCATCCTCGACCTCTATGCCCACCTTTTCGACCGGCGTCACCAGGACGTAGCGCTCGGCGTCGCGCCGCAGGATGGTCGAGAAGAGCCGCACCAGGGCCGGCCGGCCAATCGGCGTGCCGCCGTAGAACCAGGTGCCGTCGCGCGCGATGCGCATGTCGATATCGCCGCAGAACGGCGGGTTCCACAGGTGAACGGGCGGCAGGCCGCCGCGGGCCTCGCCGTCCCCGGCCCGGGTGGCCCCGGCGACGAGCGTGTCGAGCGTGGGCGCGCCGGCCTGGCCCGGAAGCCTACTTTCTTTCGCCATCATCGCCCACCATCAGCTTATGCGCATGATCCTGAACTATGCGACGCGGGCACGTATCGACAAGAGGCCGCGACGTCGTAATCTCGGGGTGACCCGGGCCTGGTCCTTGCACTGGCCTCTCGGCCGGCGTTCCATAGGAGCCGGAGCGCCGGCCGCGGTCGGCCTCGCCGATCCGCCCCGCCCTTCGCGAAGGATATTCGCATGAGTACCCAGGATACCAACGTGCTCTCCCTCGACCTGGAGGCGTCGCGGGCCGCCGACCAGGCGCTCGAGCGGATCGCCGCCGCGCGGGAGGCCGTCGGCGCGGTGATCTTCGGCCAGGAGAAGGTCGTCGAAGACGTGCTGGTGTCGATCCTGTCGGGCGGCCACGCGCTGCTCGTCGGCGTGCCCGGTCTCGCCAAGACCAAGCTCGTCGAGACGCTCGGCATCGTCCTCGGCCTCGATGCGCGCCGCGTGCAGTTCACGCCCGACCTGATGCCGGCCGACATCCTCGGCTCGGAGGTGCTCGAGGAGAGCGCCGATCATCGCCGCAGTTTCCGCTTCGTCAAGGGGCCGATCTTCGCCCAGCTGCTGATGGCCGACGAGGTCAACCGCGCCAGCCCGCGCACGCAGTCGGCCCTGCTGCAGGCCATGCAGGAGCTGCATGTGACGGTCGCCGGCGAACGCTTCGACCTGCCCCGCCCCTTCCACGTCCTGGCGACACAGAACCCCATCGAGCAGGAGGGGACCTATCCGCTGCCCGAGGCGCAGCTCGACCGTTTCCTGATGCAGGTCGACGTGCACTATCCGGATCGTGCGGCCGAGAAGCGCGTGCTGATCGACACGACGAGCGACCACGAGGCCGTGGCCCGCCCAGCCATGACGGCCGAAGATCTCGGCGCCATCCAGCGCCTGGTGCGCCGGCTGCCGGTCGGCGACAGCGTGGTCGAGGCGATCCTCGATCTCGTCCGCCTGGGCAGGCCCGGCGAGGGCGACCCGGACGTCACCAAACATCTCTCCTGGGGACCCGGCCCGCGCGCCGCCCAGGCGCTGATGCTGGCCTCGCGCGCCCGGGCGCTCGTCGACGGCCGGCTGTCGCCATCGAAGGACGATGTGGCGGCACTGGCCCTGCCCGTCCTGAAGCACCGCATGGCGCTGACCTTCTCGGCCCGGGCGGAGGGCGAGACGGTCCCCGGTCTCGTGACGCGCCTCGTGGGCAGGATCGGATGACGCGGAAGGCTCCTTCATGAGCGAGGCCCGGCTTCTCGGACCGTCGGATCCCGGAATTGGCGCCGCCCAGGGACGCCAGGCGCTGGCGCTGGCGCGGCTTCTGCCCGCCGTCTGCGTGTCGGCCCGCGAGGTCGCGTCGAGCGTCATGCATGGGATACATGGCCGGCGCCGCGCCGGCAGCGGCGAGAACTTCTGGCAGTTCCGACCCTTCTCGCAGGGGGAATCGACGAGCCGCATCGACTGGCGCCGATCGGCGCGCGACGACCGCACCTATATCCGCGAACGGGAATGGGAAGCGGCGCAGACGCTCTGGCTGTGGATGGATCGCTCGCCCTCGATGCGCTTCGTCTCGGGCCTTGCCCGACAGTCGAAGCTCGAACGCTGCCTCGTCGTCGGGCTCGCCATGGCGGATCTCCTGGTGCGCGGCGGCGAACGCGTCGGCCTCGTCGGGCGGACGCGCCCGATTGCCTCGCGCGCCGTGGTCGACCGGCTGGCCGAGGCCCTCGTCGGCGACCCGTCGGAGTTGGCCGAATTGCCGCGCCCCGCGCCGCTGCCGGCCCGCGCCCGCGGGCTCCTTGTCGGCGACTGGCTCAGCGATCCGGCGGAGATCGCCAGAACCCTCCAGGCGCTGTCGGCCGAGGGTGCGCGCGGCCATGTCGTCGCCATCGCCGATCCGATCGAGGAAAGCTTCCCCTTTGCCGGCCACGTGGAATTCGCCGATGTCGACACGAGCGCCCGGCTCCGGCTCGGCGAGGCGCGGGCGCTGCGCGAGGCCTATCTGGAGCGGCTCGCCGCCCATCGGGAGGCGATCGTCGCCGTCTGCCGGCGGCTCGGCTGGAGCTTCACCATTCACCGCACCGACAGGCCGGCCACCGAGGCGGTGATGCGCCTCTCGGTGCTGGTCGCCGATGCGGGCAGCGCGTCTGCCACAAGGGTGCATTGATCATGCTGGGCCTGCCCTTGGCCTTCACCGTCCCTGCCGTGCTCAGCGCGCTGGTGCTGCTGCCGGCGCTCTACTATCTGCTGAGGGTGACGCCGCCGCGGCCGCGCCAGATCCCCTTTCCGCCGCTCAAGCTGATCCTCGACCTCAAGCCCCGCGAGGAAAAGCCGGCCCGCACGCCGCCCTGGCTCCTGCTGCTGCGGCTCGCGGTCGCGTCGGTGATCATCCTGGCCATGGCGGGGCCCGTGTGGAACCCTCCGCCCGCGACGCTCGCCGGCAAGGGCCCGCTGCTGCTCGTCATCGACGACGGATTCGCCGCCGCCCCTGACTGGACCACGCGCATCGCCGCAGCGACCGAGCGCCTCGCGGAGGCTGGCCGTCGAGGCACGACGGCCGCCGTGGTGCCGGTGTCGGACGGCGTCCGGCAGATCCTGCCGACGACGGCCGCTCGAGCACTTGACCGATTGCGCTCCCTCAAGCCCGTCCCCTACCTCCCCGACCGCACGGCGGCGCTGCCCGCCATCGCGGCCGCCGTCGCGGCCTACCCCGATGCCGGTCTGGTCTGGATCGCCGACGGGCTCGACAACGGCCGGGGCCGCGCCTTCGCGGAAGGCCTCGAGGCACTCAAGACCGCGACACCGCCCACCGTACTCGTCGGCGCCACCACGCCGGTCGCCCTCGCGGGTGCCGACAACAAGCCCGATGCCCTCGCGGTCCGCCTAATCCGTGCCGACGCGCATGCGGCCGCCAAGGGCGCACTCAAGGCTTATGACCTCAAAGGCCTGCCGATCGGCGGGGCCGCCTTCGATTTCGGCACGGCCACCGCGACCGAGGCGCGCTTCGCCCTGCCGGTCGAACTGCGCAACTCCATCGCCAGCGTCGCGGTCGACGGCGACGCCTCGGCCGGCGCCGTGACGCTGCTCGACGGCCGGTGGAAGCGGCGTCGCGTCGAGATCGTCTCGGGCGAGACGGCCGACGTGTCGCAGCCGCTGCTGAGCCCCGGCTTCTTCCTGCAGAAGGCGTTGGCGCCCTATGCCGACGTCCACGAGGTACGCTCGGGCACGCCCGATCCGATCGTCGCCGGGCTCGACGAGAAGCCCTCGGTGCTGATCCTCGCCGACGTCGGCCAGATCACCGGGCCGGCGCATGAGAGGCTCGTGCGGTTCCTCGACGAGGGCGGCGTGCTGCTGCGCTTCGCGGGATCGCGGCTGGCGGGCGGCACGGGCGACGACCTCGAACCCGTCACGCTGCGGCGCGGCGGGCGCACCTTCGGCGGCGCGCTCTCCTGGGACAAGCCGAAGCCGCTGGCCCCGTTCGATCGCGCAAGTCCTTTCTACGGCCTGAGCGTGCCGACCGACGTGACGATCACCCGCCAGGTGCTGGCCGAGCCCGATGCCGGCCTCGCCGGCCGCACCTGGGCACAGCTCGACGACGGCACCCCGCTGGTGACGGCGGAAAAGCGGGGCAAGGGGAAGATCGTGCTGTTCCACGTCACCGCCGACACCACGTGGTCGAACCTGCCCCTCTCGGGCCTGTTCGTCGAGATGCTGCGTCGCGTCGTGGCGCTCGGCGGCGAAACCGCTGCCGCCACCTCGGCGGAGGCCGGCGGCAAGGCCGAGGCCGATGCGACGGCGCTCGCGCCGAACCGCATCCTCGACGGCTTCGGCACGCTCGGATCGCCCCCGGTCACCGCCAAGCCGATCCCGCCGGGCTTCTCGGGCACGGGGTCCTCCGACCATCCGCCCGGATTCTACGGGCCGGCCGATGCTCTCGTCGCGGTCAACGCCCTCGCGCCCGACGCGACTCTGATACCGGCCGATTTCGCCGGCCTCAGGATCGACCGGCAGATGCTCAAGGCGGCGCAGCCGATCGATCTGCGCGCAGCCCTCCTTCTCCTGGCCTTCGCGGGCTTTCTCATCGACACTCTGGCGACGCTCTGGCTCGGCGGGGGCCTCGTGGCCGGGCGCGGGCGCCGCGCCGCCACCGCGGCGCTCCTGGCCTTCGGCCTTCTGACGCTGGCCGCGGCGCCGCATCGGGCCTGGGCCGCGGGCGATCCGCCGGTGTCGAAGCGCGACATGGACTCGGCCGTCACGACACGCCTCGCCTATGTGGGGAGCGGCGACCCGACCGTCGACGAGACGAGCCTGCTCGGGCTCAAGACGCTGTCGCGTGCGCTGGCCAACCGCACCTCGCTCGATCCCGGCGAGCCCGTCGAAGTCGATCCGGGCCGCGACGAGCTCGCCTTCTATCCCCTGATCTACTGGCCGGTCGTCGCGACCGCGCCCCAGCCCCCGCCCGAGGCGGTGGCCAGGCTCGCGGCCTTCATGAAGAACGGCGGCACCATCATCTTCGACACGCGGGATGCCCTGAGCAGCCGCTCCGGCGGGCCGCCGACCGCGGAGGGTCTTTGGCTGCAGACCCTGCTCGCGGGCGTCGACGTGCCTGAGCTCGAGCCGGTGCCGCGCGACCACGTCATCACCAAGACCTTCTACCTCATCGACGGCTTCGTCGGCCGCTATGCCAACGGCCAGACCTGGGTGCAGGCCTTGCCGCCGGCGCCGCCCGAGCAGGTGAACAGACCGGCTCGTTCGGGCGACAGCGTCTCGCCCATCGTCATCACCTCGAACGACCTCGCGGCCGGCTGGGCGACGGATCCGGCGGGCGACCCGCTCTATCCGCTGGTGCCCGGCGGCAACCGGCAGCGCGAATTGTCGATCCGCGGAGGCATCAACCTCGTCATGTACACGCTGACCGGCAACTACAAGGCGGACCAGGTCCACGTCCGCGACCTGCTCGAACGGTTGGCGCATTGAGGCGGTCCGGGATCTTGGCGTCATGACGCGGTTCATGCTCTCCTTCGCGCCCTTCCTGCCGGTCGCGGTCATCGTCGGCCTGGCGGTGGCGGCGGCGATCCTGGCGGCGCTCGGCTACCGGGCGCGGCGGCGCGGCACGACGCTGCGCCTTGCCGCGATGGCGCTGATCCTGCTGGCGCTGGCCGACCCCTCCTTCGTGCGCGAGGATCGCCAGGGCCTCAAGGACGTCGTCGCGGTCGTGCTCGACGAGAGCGGCAGCCAGACGATCGGCGAGCGCGCCGCCCAGACCGTGCGCGCCAAGGCCGCCATCGAGAAGGACCTGGCGGCGCTCGGCAATATCGAGCCGCGCTTCGTCGAGGGCGGACGGAGCGATGGAACCAACGACGGCACCCGCCTCTTCGCCGCGCTGGCCGACGGCCTCTCCGACGTGCCGCCCGATCATGTCGCCGGCGTGCTCATGGTGACGGACGGAATCGTGCACGACATCCCGGCCAGTGCCGACCAGCTCGGCTTCAAGGCCCCGTTGCACGTCCTGATCACCGGCCACGAGGGCGAGCGCGACCGCCGCATCGAGCTCGTGGAGGCGCCGCGCTTCGGCATCGTCGGCAAGACGCAGACGATCGTGCTGCGCGTCCTCGACACGGGCGACAAGGGCGAGCCGGTCGGGCTCACGGTCAGGCGCGACGGCGTCGAGGTGGCGTCGCAGCAGGCATCCGTCGGCCAGCGCATCGACGTGCCGATCAAGATCGACCATCCGGGGCCGAACGTCGTCGAGCTCGACGTGCCGACGATTCCGGGCGAGCTGACCGCGCTCAACAACAAGGCCGTCGTCACCATCGACGGGGTGCGCGACAAGCTCAAGGTGCTGCTCGTCTCCGGCGAGCCGCACGCCGGCGAGCGCATGTGGCGCAACATCCTGAAGTCCGACGCCAACGTCGATCTCGTCCACTTCACCATCCTGCGGCCGCCCGAGAAGCAGGACGGCACGCCGATCAACGAGCTGGCGCTGATCGCCTTTCCGACGAGCGAGCTGTTCGGCTCGAAGATCGGCGATTTCGACCTCATCATCTTCGACCGCTACTCCAACCAGTCGATCCTGCCCTATGCCTATTTCGAGAACATCGCCCGCTACGTGCGCAACGGCGGTGCGCTGCTGATGGCGGTCGGGCCGGATTTCTCAGGCCCCGACGGGCTCTATTATTCGCCGCTCGGCTCGCTCTCGCCGGTGCGCCCCGACGGGCGGGTGTTCGAGGAGCCGTTCCGGGCCTTCGTCACGGCCGACGGGCAGAAGCACCCGGTCACCCGCGGCCTGCCGGGCGCCGACCTTTCGCCGCCGGGCTGGAGCCAGTGGTTCCGCCAGGTCGACGCCGATCCCATCAAGGGCATCGCGGTGATGGGCGGGGCCGAGAAGCGGCCGTTGCTGGTGCTCTCGCGCGAGGACAAGGGCCGGGTGGCGCTGATGCTGTCGGATCAGATCTGGCTCTGGGCGCGCGGCTACGAGAACGGCGGCCCCTATCTCGATCTGACCCGGCGCCTCGCGCACTGGCTGATGAAGGAGCCCGAGCTCGAGGAGGAGGCGCTGCGCGCCACCGCCCACGGTCGCGAGATCGCCATCGAGAAGCAGAGCGTCAAGGGCGATATGTCGCCGGTCACGGTGACGGCCCCGTCGGGCAAGCAGGCGGTGGTGACGCTCAAGCCCGACGCGCCCGGCCTCTCGCGCGGCTACGCCGTGGCCGACGAGCTCGGCCTCTACCGCCTGACCGACGGCACGCTGTCGGTGCTGGTCAATGTCGGCCCGGAAAACCCACGCGAATTCCAGGATGTCGTCTCGACGCCCGACAAGCTGCGCCCGATCGCGGAAGCGACCGGGGGCACGGTGCGGCGCATCGGCACGGGCACCGGCGCCGATATCGCCATGCCGCGCCTCGTCGCCATGCACGAGGCGCCGAACTATGGCGGCAGCGACTATATCGGCATCAAGCGCACCGACAGCAGTGTCGTGCGCGGCGTCGGCGTCCTGCCGCTCGCCATCGGCGGAGTCGGCCTGCTGGCACTGCTCGGCTCGATGGTGCTGGCCTGGGTGATCGAGGGACGAGGCTTCTCACGGCGACAGCCCTTGGGCTGATGGAGCCGTTCCACGGCGGCAAGCGGCGACGGGTCGTCGGCGTGGCGTCCGAAAAGGGCGCGAGGCCTGTCGGATCGCGGTGCGCGGGATCGTCCTAGGCTCGGTACCGAAGGAGGGTCCACAAATGTCGAAACTCATTGTCGTGGCCGCAGCGACGGCTTTCACGTTCGCCCAAGGCGCCCCCGCCCTGGCTCAGTTGCCTCCGGGCGTCTTCGCCGGCGAACGTGACTACAAATTGGCGCCTGCCGGCGCTTACGCGCTCGATCCGGCCCACACGGCGGTGATCGCCAAAGTGTCCCACATCGGCTATTCGCTCAGCGTCTTCCGCTTCGGCAAGATCGACGGCTCCCTCACTTGGGATCCCGGCAAGCCGTCAAGATCGTCGCTGAGCGCGTCGGTCGAAACCGCGTCCATCTCGACGCCGGTTCCCGACTTCGCCGCCCAGTTGGCCGGCGACGGGTTCCTCAAATCCGCCGCCTTCCCCAAGGCGTCGTTCGTCTCCACCGCCTTCCATCAGACCGACGCCAGCCACGGCCGGGTCGAGGGCCGGTTCACCCTGATGGGCAAGACGCGACCGCTGACCTTCGACGTCGAGCTCGTCGGCGCCGGCAAGGGCTTCATGGGCCACCCGCGCATCGGGATGGAGGCGAAAGCCCAGATCGATCCGCGGGATTACGGTATGCCGCCTGTCTTCAGCGATCCGATCCGGCTCGAGATCGACGCCGAATTCGCCCAGACGTCCTAGGCCCCTTGGCGGTCTCGGTTGCTTCGTCCGCTCTCGTACCAGCCGCGAGACGCGTTGACGATCTTGACCACGGACAGCATCACCGGGACTTCAACGAGAACCCCGACGACGGTCGCCAGGGCAGCGCCCGATTGGAACCCGAACAGGGCGATGGCCGTCGCCACCGCCAGTTCAAAGAAGTTGGACGCGCCGATCAGCGCCGACGGGCCGGCCACGCACCACTCGGTCCCAAGGCGGCGATTGAGCAGATAGGCGAGACCGGCGTTGAAATAGACCTGGATCAGGATCGGCGCCGCGAGCAGCACGATCACAAGCGGCTGACGCAAGATCTGCTCGCCTTGCAGGCCGAACAGCAGCACGAGCGTCAGAAGCAGGGCCGACAGCGACACGCTCGAGAGGACCTTGAGCGTGTGCCCGAGCGCCGCCTGCCCGCCGATCGCCAGCAGTCGGCGCCGCCAGAGCTGCGCCAGAATGATCGGCACGACGATATAGAGCGCGACCGAGACGATGAGCGTACCCCACGGCACCGCGATCGAGGACAGGCCGAGCAGCAGCCCGACGATCGGCGCGAAGGCCACGACCATGATCGCGTCGTTGAGCGCAACCTGCGAGAGGGTGAAATGCGGTTCGCCCTCGACGAGGTTGGACCACACGAACACCATGGCCGTGCAGGGCGCCGCCGCCAGCAGGATCAGGCCCGCGACGTAGGCGTCGATCTGGTCGGGCGGCAGAAACGGCCGAAACAGATGGCCGAGGAATAGCCAGGCCAGGAGAGCCATCGAGAACGGCTTGACCAGCCAATTGATGCCGACCGTCGCGGCGATGCCACGCCAGTGGGTGCCGACCTGGCCGAGCGCGGCAAGGTCGATCTTGAGCAGCATCGGAATGACCATCAACCAGACCAGCGCCGCGACCGGCAAGTTGACCTCGGCGACGGTAGCGCCGCCGAGGACGTGAAAGACGCCCGGGACAGCCTGACCCAGTCCGATGCCGGCCACGATGCAGAGCGCCACCCATAGGGTGAGGTAGCGTTCGACCATTCCCAGGGCGGGACGCGCGACGACCGAACCGGGTGCGGGATGCGCGAAGGCTCCGCTCATGAGCTCGGTCCTTTCGGGACGACGCGGTTGCCCCGATCATCGATGACGCCCTCGCCACCCGTTTCGGCCAAGGCTGGCTGCCGCGCGTTGGGCAGAAGACCGAGCACGGTCTCGGAAGGCCGGCACAGCTTGACGCCGAGCGGCGAGACGACGATCGGCCGGTTGATGAGGATCGGCTGGGCCATCATGGCGTCGATCAATCGATCGTCGGACAGGCCGGGATCGTCGAGACCCAAGTCGTAGAACGGCGTGCCCTTTTCGCGGACCACGGCGCGCACCGGAACTCCCATGCGGCCGATCAGCCAGGCCAGCATCGGGCGGGACGGTGGCGTTTTCAGATATTCGACGACGTGTGGTTCGAGCCCCGCGTCGCGGATCATCGCGAGCGCGTTGCGCGAGGTGCCACAGTCCGGATTGTGATAGATGACGATGTCGAAAGCGGCGGTCACGAGGCGCTCGCGGGTTGAGAGCAACATGGAACGAGATCCGCCAGCAACGGCGCGCAAAGTTCGGCCGAGCCGCCGCAGCAGTCCTTGAACAGGAACCCGATCAAGGCTCGGGCACGGGCAAGATCCGCCCGATAGACGATCAACCGGCTTCGCCGCGCACCGACGGCGAGCCCTGCCCGCGCCAGGATGGCCAGATGCGCCGACATGGTATTTTGCGGAATGGCGAGGCGGCGAGCGATCTCGCCGGCCGGCAATCCGCCCGGCTCATGCCTGACCAGCAAGCGAAAAGTTTCGAGGCGGGTCGATTGCGACAGGGCCGCGAGAGCCAGAACGGCATCTTCTATATCCATTAATCCAGAATAATGGATATGTTATCTTGAGACAAGCGGCGTTTACCGCCCTGCGGTTATCGGGCCGCTGGCCGCATCGAACGCTCCCGCCACCAACTCCCGGTAGAGCAGGCGCGCGGCGTCGACCGGGCCCGGCATGGTAAGACGGCCGGACGGCACGCGCTTGAACTCGAACCGCCGATAATAGGGCTCGTCCCCGACCAGGATCACCAGGCCGTGGCCGGCGGCGACGGCGGCATCGAGCGTCGCCTTGACCAGTGCCGCGGCGATGCCGCGGTCCTGGAAGGCGGGATCGACCGTCAGCGGCCCGAGCAGCAGCGCCGGCACCGCGCCGGCCCGGATCGGCGTCATCCGGTTCGAGCCGACGAGCAGCGTCGAGACGCGGGCCACGAAGCACAGCGCCGGATCGGCCGCCGCCGCCTCGCGCAGCCGATAGGCCGTGCGGGCGAAGCGGCCCGGCCCGAAGGCCCGCTCGATCAGCTTCTCGACGGCGGGGCCGTCGGCCGGAGTCTCCCGGGCCACGACGATGGACAGGTTCAGCACGGGATCGGTCATGGCGGCTGTCTTGCGGCAGGGGCGCGAGCCCGTCAATGCGCGGCGAGGATCACCAGCGCTCCGCGGGCTCGGCGCCAGTCTCGATCTCGTGCAGGCGCGCCAGCGTGGCCGGGGTCGTGTCCTCCGGCAGGTCGCCGAGCGGGAAGAAGCCCGCGCCGACGATCTCCCAATCGGCCGGCCGCGGGCCGAGCTGGGCGAAGTCGCGGATCACGTAGAGCATTACATGGTCGCGGCGCGACGGAACCGCATTGAAGAACATGCCATGGAGCGCCGGCAAGCCGCGCACCGCGATGTTGCATTCCTCGCGGACCTCGCGCACCAGGGCCTCGTGCACCGTCTCGCCGGCCTCGACCGCGCCGCCAGGGAAATGCCAGCCCGGCACGTAGGAATGCCTGACCAGGAACACGCGGCCGGCGTCGTCGAACACGGCAGCCCGCACTCCGATCGTCAGCGGCCGGGTGAACCGGGCCACCAGATGAAGCAGCCGTTGCACGAGGCCGGCCGCCGAGGCCGGCACGCGGAGGCGCATGTCAGGGAAAGGCCGCCGCCGCGCCCCGGCCCACCGACACCCCGAGATCGAAGCTCAGGTTCGGGGTGAGAGCGTAGGCGACCCCCGCTCCGACACGCGGCGCCGCCTCGAGGGTGCCCGACGTCCCGAGCAGGGCATTGACCGAGTCGCTCGTCGAGACGCCGAGGCCCGGGCCGGTGCTGGCCCTGGCCAGGATGAGGCCGGTCGTCAGGTAGGGCGTCAGGCGGCCCATGGCGTAGCCGACCTTGGCATCGAGCGCGGCGAAGTCGTAGCCCCGCACGACGCTGTGACCGTACAGATTGGGCGCATAGCCCGCCGAGCCCTGCAGGCCGAGGACCACGTTGTTGGGAAACACCCGGTCATAGCCGATGAAAGCATCGCCGCCGAACGCGCCCTTAGCGCCTTTCCGCGAGACCGCGAAGATCTCGCTGCCGACGTAGAGGCCTTTCCAGATCGAGGGCGGCGGCGGCGGATCGAGCGCCAGGGTTGGCAGCACGGGCGCCGGCGCATCCGCCGCCATCACCCCGCCGGCCAGGCTGCACAGAGCCGCGAGCGACAGAACCAGCCTCGCCATCATCACGCCATCTCCACGAGGCCGCCGACCAGGGATGATAATAGCCGGCTCGAGGGCGATGCTCAACGCCCGGGTCTCCTATGGGCTTGCGCCCGGCGGCGCGCGGTGGCATCGACGCATCCGCACCATCCCTAAACGATCCTCGTGCGAAGCGCGGTGGTCGCGAGCGAGCGACGCATGGCCGACCGGCACCTCGACGAGATCCGCGCCTTCCTCGAGCAGTCGCGCGACGCCATCGCGGCGAGCCTCGCCGACGATGGCTTCATGGCATCGATCTCGGCCGCGGCTGAGGCCATCACGCGGGCCCTGGCCGGCGGCCGCAAGATCCTGCTGGCCGGCAACGGCGGCAGCGCCGCCGACGCGCAGCATATCGCGGGCGAGATCGTCGGCCGCTTCATGTTCGACCGCGCTCCCCTGGCCGCGCTGGCGCTCACCGTCGACAGCTCGATCCTGACCGCGGTCGCCAACGACTATGGCGTCGAGCATATCTTCGAGCGGCAGGTGCGCGGCCTCGGCCAGGCCGGCGACGTCTTCCTCGGCCTCTCGACCTCGGGCGGTTCGCCCAACATCGTCGCGGCGCTCGAAGCGGCCCGCCACCTCGGCATCACCACCGTCGGGCTCACCGGCGATCGCAAAGGGCCGATGCTCGCCCATTGCGACATCGCCATCGAGGTGCCTAGCCCGTCGACGCCGCTGGTCCAGCAGGTGCATATGACGGTCGGCCATATCCTGTGCGCCATCGCCGAGGAGCGGATCTTCGGCGCGCAGCGCAACGCCTGATGCCGACGACCGGCGGCGATCTTCGCCCGGCGGTGTTCTTCGACCGCGACGGCGTGCTGAACCACGATCTCGGCTATGTGGGCGACCGGGCGCGGTTCCGCTGGATCGATGGCGCCATCGAGGGCATCCGCGCCGCCAACATCCTCGGCGCCCTGACCTTCGTGGTCACCAACCAGTCCGGCGTGGCGCGCGGCTTCTACGACGAAGCGGCTGTCCTGGCGTTGCATGCGGCGATGCAGACCGAGCTCCTGGCGTACGGCGCCCGCCTCGACGACATCCGCTATTGCCCGCACCTGCCCGATGCGAAGGTCGCGGCCTACCGGCTGACATGCCCGTGCCGCAAGCCGGCTCCGGGGATGATCCTCGATCTCATGCGCCGCTGGCCCGTCGATCCGCTCCGCAGCGTGATGATCGGCGACAAGGAGAGCGACATGGAGGCGGCGCGGCGCGCCGGTATTCGCGGCGTGCTTTACTGTGGGGGTTCATTGGCGGATGTCGTGGCTGGAACCCTGGGCGCGCCGCGTCCAGGATCCGCCCGTCCCGCCTGATGCGTCTCGATGCGGCCGCGTGTCGAATGAAGTCGGTCTACGCAGATCCAGCGGCCTCCTCCGGCAACGCCACGTCGACCCCAAAGAGAAGAAAGTGCCGCAGGTTGCGGGTGACGATCACGAGATCGTGCGCCCTGGCGATGCCAGCGATCATGGCATCCGCCATGCCAGGACCATGTCCCGCGGAGATTGCCTTGGCTTCCAACTGTCCGGAGAGCACGGCGGCTGCGGCGTCGAGGCGGAGTATTTTGTCGTCGTAGATGGCGACGAGACCGGAGAGCCAGCTCCGCAAGGTGGCTGCCTTCGCCGCAGACCCCTTGTGTTCGAGACGCGCGATGCCTTTCTCGATCTCATGGATCGTGACGGCGGACAGGAAAATCCTGCCTGCACCATCCATGCGATCCAGCCATTCCAGAAATTGCCGCGAGGCGTCGGTCCTGGACGGCGAGAGCATCGAGATGACGTCGGTGTCGAGCAGGAACCCGCTCAGAGCGCGACATTCCGGGACGGCGACAGGTTACGCTCGAACTCGCCGCCGGGGAACGTCCTCAGATAGGTGACGAGGCCGGAGCGTCGCTTGTCCAGGGCCTTGCGGGCGATCTCGGCCGCCTCGACGGAAACCAGCGCAGCAACCGGCTTGCCGTGACGGGTGATCGTCACGACCTCGCCCATCAGCGCTTCGTCGACGAAGCTGGAAAGGCCGGCCTTGGCATCCTTCAAGCTGACGATCGGCATGAAATATTCCAGGGCGCGAGATGGTGACAAGCCACTACAATAAGCTCTGCGCCTTGTGCATTCAATCGGTCAGATGGGTTCGCCATCGGTGTCCGTATTACGGCCGCCGCTTACGAACCTTCGTACACTCGTGCTTATGAAGGGTCTTACCCCTCGTACCGCCGCTTCCTTGTCGTCAAGGCGGCCGAGCCGCTATCGGCCCTCGGACCGCAGCCGCTTCAGTGCATAGATCGCCTCGAGCGCGCCCTTGGGGGTCAGGTCGTCGGGATCGAGCGCATCGAGCGCATCGCGCAGCCGGTCGCGGACCGGCGCCGCGGGCGGCAGCTCGACAGCCGTCGCGGAGGGACGCGGCGCGAAGAGCGGCAGCTCGTCGAGGAGCCGCTCGACCGGCGAGGCGCGCGCGCCGGCTTCGAGCTCGGCCAGGATGGTTCGCGCCCGCGCGACGGCGGAGGGCGGCAGGCCGGCGAGCTTGGCGACCTGGATGCCGTAGGAGCGATCCGCGGCGCCCGGCACCACCTCGTGGAGGAAGACCACCTCGCCGTTCCAGTCGGTGACCCGCATGGTGAGGTTGGTCAGGCGCGGCAGCTTGCCGGTGAGTTGGGTCAGCTCGTGGAAATGGGTGGCGAAGAGCCCGCGCGCGCGGTTCGCGTCATGCAGGTGCTCGATCGCCGCCCAGGCGATCGACAGGCCGTCGAAGGTCGCGGTGCCGCGTCCGATCTCGTCGAGGATCACCAGCGAGCGCGGCCCGGCCCGGTTCAGGATGGCGGCGGTCTCGACCATCTCGACCATGAAGGTCGAGCGGCCGCGCGCCAGGTCGTCCGCCGCTCCAACGCGCGAGAACAGCCGGTCGACGACCCCGATATGCGCCTCGGACGCGGGCACGTAGGAGCCCATCTGGGCGAGGACGGCGATCAGCGCGTTCTGGCGCAGGAAGGTCGATTTGCCGGCCATGTTGGGGCCGGTCACGACCGCGATGCGGCCGCCGAGGGCCTTGCGGCCCCGCCCTGGACCATCGACGCCCGACAGATCGCAGGCGTTGGCGACGAAGCTCGCGCCCTTCCGCTTCAGCGCCGCCTCGACGACCGGATGCCGCCCTCCCTCGATGCGGAAGCTCAGCGAGGCATCGACCGTCGGCCGTATCCAGCCATGCGTGTCGGCGAGCTCGGCCAGGCCGAAGGCGACGTCGATCGAAGCGAGTGCGTCGGCCGCCGCCCGGATCGCGGACGCCTGGGCCAGCGCC
>DATBEH010000031.1:0-2207 GCA_036276175.1 Lichenihabitans sp. | reverse complement strand
ATGGCCGATGGCCGGGAGCTGTCCGATCGCGCCTACATGGCGATGCTGGAAACCTCAAAATCGCGCATCGGCTATATCGACCTGACCTTTTCCGCGCCGAAGTCGTTGTCTGTCGCCTGGGCCTTCGCCCCGACCAATGCCGAGCGTGCCATGTTGCACCAGGCGCACAGTGACGCGATCGAGAGCGTCATGGGGATCATCGAGAAGGAGATCGGGCGGGCGCGAAAGGGCAAGGGCGGCAAGGACGGATACGCGCCCGGCGCGATCGGCTGGGTTTCGTTCGACCACTATGCGGCGCGGCCCACCGTGGCGGTTGTCACCCAAGACGAAGAGGGTCGGGAGGCGACGGAGCTACACAGCCTGACCGGCACTGGCGGGCGCGTGCCCGGCGACATGCAGGTGCACACCCACGTTGCGGTGTTCAATGTGGTGGAAACGCCGAGCGGTCGTGTCGGCGGCCTCGATCTCGCCCAGCTCGACGGTCGCATCCATGAATGGGGCGCGCTCTATCAGGCCTACCTGGCCGATAATCTGCGGCGCCATGGCGTCGATATCACCCTGGATTCGCGAAATGAGATGGCGCGGCTCGCTGACGTACCGGAACGCGTGGCCGAGCATTTCAGCAAGCGGACCATAGGCGGTACCGAGGCCGCCCGTGCTTACGCGCGGTCCCTTGGCCGCGATTGGGACAGCCTGGATGCCGAGCACAAAATCCGGCTCCTGAAATCCGGGGTGCAAGACCCTCGCGGCGCGAAGTCCGATGACGTGACTGACCTTGCGACCTGGCGGAAGATGGCGGAGGCGATCGGCTACCGGCATCGCAGCGTGCTTCGGCCCGACGAAATCAAACCCGCTCTCTCTCGCGAGGAGCGGCTGGAAACGGCCTACCAGGCCGCCATACCGCTGCTGGGCAAGCAGTTCGACCGGCGGGCCGTGATCGACGGATCAGACGCGCGTGTTGCCGCCGCCAAAGGGCTGATCCTCGCCGGCATCGAGTCGGCCGAGGACGTCAGCGCGTTGACGCGGGCCTTCCGTGAGCGCGGCATCCAGCGTCGTGGCGAGGACGCCGCCCTCATCTGGGGCACCGTCGCCGGTGGCCGGGGCCGCGAACGCACGGCCGTCACCACGACCCTCGACGAGCGCGAGGAAAAAACCCTCATCGCCACGGCACGGGCTGGAGGCCAAGATCGGAGTGGCGCCATCACGCCGCCGAAGATCGACGCGGCGGTGCGGGCATTTCCGGGCCTGGACTTCTCGACCGAGCACGGTCAGGCGCAGCGCGCGGTCATCGACAAGCTGGGCACGGGCGGCAGGATTGGCCTCGCCATCGGCGTTGCCGGGTCCGGGAAGACCACGTTGCTCAAGCCTCTGGTCCACGCTTGGCAGGACGACGGTCGCACCGTTCACGGCATTGCCCTCGCCTGGCGTCAATCCGACGATTTGGCTGAAGCCGGTATCGTGGGCCGCACCCGCGCCGTCATGTCATTCCTCGCGGCGGTTGAGCGAGGACGGCTCACGCTCGACGCGAAATCCGTGGTGGTGGTGGACGAAGTTGGACTGCTCGGCACCCGCCAACTCAATGACATCCTCGCCCTGCAGACGCGTACCGGGTTCCAGCTCGTCACGCTGGGCGATCCGAAGCAGATGCAATCCGTGGAGGCTGGGCCGGTCATCGCGCTTCTGCGCCAGGCCCTCGGCGCCGATGCTGTGCCGGAGCTGGGCAGCTCGGTGCGCCAGAAGGACGCCGAGGAACGCGAAACGACGCTGATGTTTCGCAACGGCCAGACGGCCGAGGCCGTGCAGCGAAAGGCGGCCAACGGCACGTTGCAGGTGGTGGCGGGCGGCTACCGGGAAGCCGTTGAACGAGTGGCTGCGCTCTGGCAAGAGCGGCGCGAGGCCAACCCGGCCCGGCCCGGTTCTGCCGTGACGGTGAGCGCGCCGACGAATGCCGAAGCCCACGACATCAGCATGGCGATCCGCGCTCGCCGGCGGGCCTCTGGCGAGATCGGTGAGGACAAGACCACGCTGGCCGCGACAGACGGCCAAGGGGAGCGGCGCTATAATCTGGGGCTGGCCGAGGGCGACCGGGTACGGCTGTTCGACAAGGTGAATGCGGTTTTCACAAATGGCACGCACGGCAACATCGGCCGAAATGGCTCCGTCTTGGACGTGGTGAAGATTCAGGATAACGGCCTGGTGCTTCGAAA
>DATBEH010000030.1:0-22266 GCA_036276175.1 Lichenihabitans sp. | reverse complement strand
AAAAAGTAACTAAAACCGAACAATCAATCATTTGAATGAATGGTGCGGCCAAGAGGACTCGAACCTCCACCGGTCTCCCGACTAGCACCTCAAGCTAGCGCGTCTACCAATTCCGCCATGGCCGCGGGGCACCGATCCTGTCGAAGCGGCGCGGCGTGGTGACTAACAAATCGCTTCGGACGTGGCAAGGCCGGCGGCGACGGCTTTCGGGACGATAGGGGTTGTGAGCTTGTCGGAGAGGCTGCTAGGCAAGGCCATGACGTCGGACCGAGATTGGCCGGAGGCCCCCCAGACGCCGCGCCGCGACACTGCCGGGTTCATGCCGCAGAGCGCCGCCCCGCCGGTCGAATGGGTCGTCAGCGACGGCCTCGTGCCCTACCCCGCCGCGGTCGCCACGATGGAGGATCACGTGGCGCGGATCCGCGCCGATGGCGCCCCCGAACGCGTCTGGCTGCTGGAGCATCCACCGCTCTACACGGCCGGGACCTCGGCCCGCGCCGGCGATCTCGTGGAGGCTCGATTCCCGGTCCACCAGACGGGGCGTGGCGGCCAATATACCTATCATGGACCCGGACAGCGCGTCGCCTATCTGATGCTCGACCTGCAGCGGCGACGGCCGGACGTGCGGGCCTTCGTCGGCGCCATCGAGGACTGGACGATCGCCACGCTCGACCGGTTCAACATCGCTGCGGAGCGTCGATCCGATCGGGTCGGCGTCTGGGTTCGCCGTCCCGACAAGAGCACCGGCCTCGACGGCACGCCGGCGGAGGACAAGATCGCCGCGATCGGCATCAGGCTCAGGCGGTGGGTCAGCTATCACGGCATGGCGCTCAACGTGGACCCCGACCTCGGCCATTTCGGCGGGATCGTGCCCTGCGGCATCGCGGCACGTCATTTCGGCGTCACCAGCCTTGCCGACCTCGGCCAACCGACGGCCCTTCCGGAGGTCGACATCGTGCTGCGGAGCGAATTCGAGCGCCTGTTCGGCCCAACCACATCGGCCGCGTCGAACGCCACGCTCACCGGCGCTGCGGCTTAACGGCCAGGACTGGAACATTCCGCATCCGTGCCCGTTGCTGGCACAGATGTGGAGATAGCGCCATGGACGAGACGCCGACCAGACTCGACAAGACGGATGCCCGCCAGGGCCGAGCTGGGGTCGGCGTCCGCTACGTGCTGATCGGCGGCCTGGTCCTCGTCATCGTCGCCCTCGGCCTGATCTTCATCATCGTCCGATAGACGGCCAGGGACTCTCAGACGGCACAGGATGCGGCGACCCCGGCCGGGGCGGCATGGGATAGGAGACCCGGCCAGCCGGCGACCGCGCGCGAGCGCACTGCGGCAGGAAACCACCGCGGAACCCGATGGGCCTGGTCGAGGATGTTGACGAGCACGGCGAAGCTCGACACCGTCTTCGCCGCATCGACCTTGGCCAGCAGCCAGTGCGCATCCGCCTCTTCGACGAGGCCCGTCGGACGCTGGCCCCAGACGACGAAATCGGTCACGGCCTCGACGAAGAACTCCGCCCAGGCCTCGCCTTTCGGCTGGGCGACGGCGTCGATGGCGAAGAGATCCTCGATCTCGATCCGGCTCGGCGCGTGCTGGGCGAAGACCTCCCGTCGCAGCGCCACCACGTCGGCCTCGGTCACGGCGCCCCTCTCGAGCAGCTTCAACAGCATCGGGCGCCCCTGTTCGAGCTTTCCGCTTCGGTGCTCCATGATCTTTTTCATGACTTCGTCCTTCCTGTTGAGATGGATAGTGCTCGGCTCGAATTGCCGAAATCTAAACAGGCGAAGGAGCATATTTCTCAAGGTTAAACCCGCGAGAACTTATAGGCTTTCTGTTTTATTGACAGAGAGATGATTCATTTTCGGTTCATTATGACCGGACGTCGCGAAAATATCATTGCCGATTACTTACGGGGATCGGCACGCTCGGTGGCGTCGGACGCGGTTCTGGAACGATCTTCGACCGTCACACCAGACGCGCCAGGCCGGCGGCGGTGCGCATCTCGAGCCAGCGGTCGTCACGCCGTTCGAGCGCCTCGGCATCCTGGCCCCAGTGACGCTCCTGGAAGGCTTCGTCCACATGGGCCGCCGCCCAGGCCTCCTCGGGCGTCAGCCGGCCGCGCAGCACGGCGAACGCCAGCAGCGCCGAGCCGGTCAGCGTCGTCATGACGTCGAGCGCGCTCAGCCTGAACGGCGCGCCGCTGCCCTCGCCTATCGCCTCGGCGAAGGTCTGGCGTAGGATCGACAGCGTCGCCGAGGGCTGAGCCACGGGCATGACGCCCTCGCCGAGGACGAAGCGCACGCCATAGTCGGCGCGGCACCAATCGAGCACCGGATCCCAGGCCTCGGCCTGTTCGGCGACCAGCGCCTCGGGCTCGGCGGCCCGATAGAACAGCAGGTCGGACCCTGCATATCCAACAACCTCGTCGAGAACGGCCGCGGCATTGCCGGCGACGCCATCGATCGCGGCATTGACGATCCGGGTGAGCGGCATTCTTCCGGGCTCGATCGCGTCGCCGAGGCCATTCCATTCGGCGGCCAGAGCATCGGCCGCCTCTCGCGTCGGGAGCGCGAGGTCGCGCCGCGCCGGCGTCTTGGCCGGCCGCCCGTCGAGGAGCAGGACGAAGGCGCCATCTTTGGCTCCCGCCGCTGCCGTCTTGAAGAATCGTTTCGGACGGGGCGGGGCCGGCTTGCCGTTCATGCGCCGCGCCTCATGTGTCGGGCGCCTCCTCGATGGGGTCGAAGTGCCGCGCATCGAAGCCGAACAGATCCCAGCTCTTCTGCATATGGGCAGGAAGCGGCGCCGTGACGTCGAGCGTGCCGCCGCGCGGATGCGGCAGGATCAGCCGTCGGGCCAGCAGATGCAGCTTCGGCTCGACCTCCGCCGGGACGGCGCGCAGCGGGTCGGGCTTCGGCGCGCCCGGCCTCGCCGCGGCGCCATATTTCGGGTCGCCGACGATCGGGTGACCGATCGCCTCGGCATGGGCGCGGAGCTGGTGCGTGCGCCCGGTGATCGGCTTCATCGACAGCCAGGCGAGGCGCGGCAGGATGCGGTCGACCGTGGCATAGAGCGTGACCGAGTGCTGGGCATTCTCCTCGCCGTGCTTGGCGACGCGCATGCGCTCCGCCGCGGCGCGGTCGCCCTTGAGCGGGCCGCGCCCCTCCCCCATGGCCTCCCCCTTGGCGAGGAAGAGCGAGATCCGCCCCTGGGCCGGGCGCGGCACGCCTTCGACCAGCGCCCAATAGATCTTGCGGGCCTGACGCGAACGAAAGGTCTCGCCGAGCTCCGCGGCGATCTTGCGATTGCGCGCCACCAGCAGAACGCCCGACGTGTCACGATCGAGCCGATGCACCAGCAGCGGTCGCACGCCTTGCCGGTCGGACAAGGCTTCCAGCATTCCATCGACATGGACCCTGGTGCCGGAGCCACCCTGCACCGCGAGACCGTAAGGCTTGTCGAGCACCAGGAGATCACGATCCTCGTGCAGGATCATGGACTGGATGGCTCGCCGGTCGGCCTCGGAGGGATCGGCGCGGCGGACGGCGGGCGCGGCCACGTCGTTGTCGAGCCGGAGCGGCGGGATCCTGACCTGCTGGCCCGAGGCGACGCGCGTCGAGGTCTTGGCGCGGGCACCGTCGATGCGCACCTGGCCCGTGCGGACGATCTTGGCCAGATGGGAAAGGGCGACGCTCGGACGGCGCCGCCTGAACCAGCGGTCGAGCCGCATCCCGTCTTCATCATCGGCGACGGTGGCGATTTCGACGGTCATATCGGGGCTCGGATCATCGAAGGACAGCGCTCGGGCCGCTTTGTATGCAAACACACGGCCGTCTTGGAAACCCGCGGTCCTCATGCTGAGGAGGTCCGTCAGGACCGTCTCGAAGCACGGCTGACGCTTGCCGTCCTTCGACTCGACCAGCGGTCGGCTCAGGATGAGGTCTTCGAGTTGCCAGATAGGCTCCGAGGTCCCGTCTCGTTACCGCCGGCCCGGCTTCGAGATCAACCCCCGGTCTTGCCGCCCGCGGCAGTCGCGGCGGGCGGCTTGTCGTCCGGCAGGCCGTTTTCGATCTTCTTGACGATGTTCGGCAGATCCTCGGGATCCGGGTTCAGGTCGCGCGCGTGGTTCCACTGGAACTTGGCCTCGAGCTTGCGCCCGATACGCCAATAGGCGTCGCCGAGATGGTCGTTGATCGTCGCGTCGGCGGGCTTGAGCTCGAGGGCGCGTTCGAGATCCTTCACGGCCTCCTCGTAATCGCCGAGCTTGTAGTGGGCCCAACCGAGGCTGTCGACCACATACCCGTCCTCCGGTCGGAGCGCCACGGCCTGGCGCAGCATCTTGAAGGCCTCGTCGAGATGTTCGCCGCGATCGACCCAGGAATAGCCGAGGTAGTTCAGGACCAGCGGCTGATCGGGGTAGAGGTCGAGGGCGTGCTTGAAATCCGTCTCGGCCAGCGGCCACTGCTTGTCGCGCTCGTAGGCGATGCCACGGAAGTAATAGAGACCCCAGACCCGCTTGTCGTCCGCCGGCAGCGTGGCGATGGCGTCCGTATAGGTCTTGATCGCATCGGCATAGCGCTTCTGCTCGCGCTGGATGTTGCCGAGCGTGGTGAGCGCCTCGGTGTCCTTCGGATGCTGCGCGACCAGCTTGTCGAGAAAGGCGATGGCTTCGTCGGACTTGCCGAGCAGGTCGAGCGTCAGCCCGGTCTGGATGTCGGCATTGTCGCGCAACGGGCTGCTGGCGGGCACCTGGCCATAGACGTCGATCGCCTCCTGGTTCTGTTTGAGGCGACCGTAGATATCGGCGAGCGTGACCACGCTCAGGCTGTTCTGCGGCGCCAGATAGAGCGACAGCCGCAGGTAGATCATCGCGGCCAGTTCGTCGCCCTGGCGTCCGCCGGCCGCGCCGAGCCCGTAGAGCACCTCGGCCGCACCCTCCTGGGCGCTCTTGACGAGGGGCTGGAGCGGCTTGCCGGCCTTGAGATCGGCCAGGGTCGCGTCGATGATCGGATGGTGCGGCAGCACGTCCTGGAAGGCCGTCAGCGCCCGCTCGGCCTCGGCGGTCGCGCCATGGCGCGCCTCGAAGCGCGCATAGGCGTCGACGAGGCGCAAGATCGTCTTGTCCCCCGCGTAGGCAGCCTTGTAGCGCTTGGTCGCCTCGGGCAGGTCGTTGGCGAGATCGGCGATCAGCGCCGCGTGATAGTCGCGGAAGACGCCGAAACCGCCATCCTTGAGTCCGTCGATCGCCGCCAGCGCCTTCTTTTCCTCGCCCTGCCCCGCATAGGCCCAGGCGGTCAGCAGCGTCGCGGTCACGTCGTGCTCGCGGCCGGCGCCGCCGCTCAGGAACTCCCGGCGGGCCGCGACCCAGTGGTTTCCCTTGAGCTGCCCGATGCCGAGCACCAGATGGGCGAGCCCGTTCTTCGGATCATAGGTGACGAGCTGACGCGCCAGGTCGAGACCCTGATCGATGTCGCCGTTGGACAGCGAGGCCACGAAGGCCCGTTCGATCAGCTCGGGATTACGCGGATCGGCCCGCAGGCTTTCCCGGAAGAAGGTCGAGGCGGCCGCGGTGTCGCGATCCGCTCCCGCCACCAGCGCCGCCAGATAATTGCCGGCGAAGCTGTCGCCGACTTCGAACGGCGCCGGCGCGGCGGCCGACTCGCGCGCCGCAACGCCGGAGGCGGCGAGCAGGGCTGATACAGCGACCGCCACAAGACGAGACTTGCGCATCGCCGCACCGCGGGTGGCAGGGACCTTGAAGATGATTTCGGGCACGTGGGCCATGATCCGTGTGGGGCGGACGCAGACAGCCCTTACGGCCGCGCGCTCCGCGATGGAGTCTACGGTGTGAGGGGAACATGTCCTTTTTGCGTGTGGCCCGCAAGCCGGCCCGGATCGCGCCGCCGGCCATTGCCACTTGACGCCCGGCGGCGGCCGAACATCTGCTGTCGGGGGGCAGAGGCGGAAGGCGGCGGCCATGGCGAGTTTCAAGGCGATACGCGTCGACAAGACGGCGGAGGGCCAGCGCGTCGGCATCGTCGCCTTCGACGCGGCCGACCTGATGGACGGCGACGTCGACATCCGGGTCACGCATTCGACCGTGAACTACAAGGACGGCCTGGCGATCACCGGCAAGGCGCCGGTCGTGCGGCGCTTCCCGATGATCCCCGGCGTCGATCTCGCCGGGGTCGTCGAGCGCTCCTCCCATCCCGACTACAAGCCCGGCGACAAGGTCGTGCTGAACGGCTGGGGCGTCGGGGAGACGCATCTCGGCGCCTATGCGGAGCGGGCGCGGGTCAAGGGCGACTGGCTGATTCCGCTCGCCGACGGCCTCTCGCCGGCCGAGGCCATGGCGATCGGCACGGCCGGCTACACGGCCGCGCTCAGCGTGCTGGCGCTCGAACGCCATGGCGTCGAACCGTCGCACGGCCCGGCGGTCGTGACCGGGGCGGCGGGAGGCGTCGGCTCGATCTCCGTGGCGCTGCTGAGCCGGCTCGGCTGGCACGTCATCGCCTCGACGGGACGGCCCGAGGAAAAGCCATTCCTGGAGGGTCTCGGCGCGGCCGAGATCCTGCCTCGCGACGACTTGTCCAAGCCGGGCAAGCCGCTCGGCAAGGAGCGCTGGGCCGCGGGCATCGATTCGGTCGGCTCGACGATCCTCGCCAACCTCCTGGCCCAGACCAAATCGGACGGTGCGGTGGCGGCCTGCGGTCTCGCGGCCGGCATGGACCTGCCGACCTCGGTCGCGCCCTTCATTCTTCGCGGCGTCGCGCTCCTCGGCATCAACAGCGTGTTCGTGCCGCGCGACAAGCGGATCGCGGCCTGGGCGCGGCTGTCGCGCGATCTCGACCGCGACAAGCTCAAGGCCCTGACCCGGACGATCGGCTTCGACGAGATCATCCGCACCGCGCAGGCCATCGTCGAGGGCAAGGTACGCGGCCGCGTCGTGGTCGAGATCGGCTGATCAGGCCCGCGGGGCCGCGGCGCGGGCGAGACGGTCGTTGATGGCCTCGCCGATCCCCTCCGCCGGGATCGACGCCACCGCGATGGCCGGCGCCATGCCGTCGAGCCGGCGCAGGCAGCCGAACAGGTTGGCCGCAGCCTCGCCGAGGTCGCGGCCCGGCGACAGGTCGAGATAGGGGCCGGCCCCCTGCCCCGCGAGGCCGCCGCCGAAATCGAGCACCGCCTCGTGCGGCTCGGCCGTCCTGGCGCCGAGCCGCACCCTCGCGCCCGGCGCGTAATGGGAGGCCAGCATGCCGGGCGCCGTCACGGCGCATCCTGCTTCAGCGTCGCGAAGCGGGCGTCCCAGCGCCGCCTCGATCGCCTCGCGCGAAATGCCGCCGGGGCGGAGCAGCACGGGCTCGCCGAGGCAGGACACGATCGTCGATTCGAGCCCGATCTTGGTCGCGCCGCCGTCGAGGATCAGGTCGACCCGGCCGTCGAGCTCGGCCAGGACGGCCTCGGCATCGGTCGGGCTGATCCGGCCGGAGCGGTTGGCCGAGGGCGCGGCGACCGGACGGCCGACCTCGCGAATCAGGTCGCGCGCGACGCGGTGGAGCGGTACGCGCAGGGCGACGCTGTCGAGCCCGGCACGGGCGAGATCGCAGACCGGGGCGCCGAGGCGCAAAGGCAGGACCAGCGTCAGCGGGCCGGGCCAGAGGGTCTCGGCCAGCCGCTCGGCCGCAGCATCGAAGACGCCGACCGTCCGCGCCGCGATGACGTCGGGGACATGGGCGATCAGCGGATTGAACCGGGGCCGCTCCTTGGCCGCATAGAGGCGCGCGACCGCTTCGCCGGAGCTCGCATCGGCGCCCAGCCCGTAGACGGTCTCGGTCGGGAAGGCGACGAGGCCGCCCCGCCGTAGCACCTCGGCCGCACGAGACACGGCCGCAGGATCGACCGACAGCGTCTCGGTCCGTATCATCGGCGCATGAGGCCTGTCGCGCCGTCGAGGCTGTCGACGGCCTGCGCCACCATACGCTCGACGATCTCCGCCGCCGCCGGCAGATCGTCGATCAGGCCGGCCGCTTCGCCGAAGAAGACGCCGCCCTCCTCGATGTCGCCGGCCGCAAAGGCCTGGGCGTAGCGCGGCGCCTCTGCCTCGACCGCGACGTCGAGTTCGGCATCGCGGCCCTCCCAGCGGCGCACCAGCGCATTGTCGCGCACGCGGACGGTGAAGCGCTCCGGCCAGGCGAGGCGCCGCAACCGATCCGGCACGCGGGTGCGCGTGGTGCCGTCGCCGTCGCTCGCCAGGATCGCCGCATGGTGGTTGGCATGGACCAGCGCCTCGCGGCTCGCCCAGAACCGCGTGCCGACCAGTACGCCATCGGCGCCGAGCACCAGCGCCGCCGCAAGGCCGCGCCCGTCCGCGATGCCGCCGGCCGCCAGCAGCAGCGTGTTCGGGCTTTGGCGCCGCAGCAGATCGGCCGTCTCGGGCACGATGGTCAACGTGCCCCGCGCCTGCCCGTGGCCGCCCGCTTCGGCGCCCTGCGCCACGATGATCGCCGCGCCCGCCGCAACAGCGGTGCGGATGTCGGCCATCGACTGGCATTGGCAGACGAGCGGCACCCCGGCCTCGGCAATCTCGCCCGCGAAAGGCGCGGGATCGCCGAAGGACAGCATCAGAACCTTCGGCTTGTGGCGCAGCACCTGCGTCAGCAGCGCCGGCTTTTGCGCCAGCGACCAGGTGATGAAACCGCAGCCCACCGCCGTATTGCCGGCGGCCGTGAATTGCGCTTCGAGCCAGTCGGCATCCCCGTAGCCTCCGCCGATCAGCCCGAGGCCTCCGGCCCGGGTCACGGCCGCCGCCAGCGTCCCGCCGCCGGCGAGCGCCATGGGGGCGGACAGGATCGGGTGATCGAGGCCGAATCTTTCGGTCAGGCGGGTCTTGAGACGGGTCACAGGTTCACGCTCCCGCGCCATGGAATGAGGGCTTGGTCGAAGGTCGGCAGGCCGTGCTAGCTTGTGCCCATGACCTACGAAACGCCCGTTGCCGACATCCTCCATACCATGACCCATGTGGTCGGCGAGGCCGAAAGCGGGGCGGCGGAGATCGCGGACGGCACGATGGAAGCGATCATCGGCGAGGCCGGCCGCTTCGCCGAGGCCGTCCTGCTGCCGCTCGATAGGGTGGGCGATCGCGAAGGCCTGCGTTTCGACGCCGGCGCCGTCACAACCGCACCGGGCTGGTGCGAAGCCTATCGGCGCTGGACCGAGGCCGGGTGGAATGGGCTGACCGCGCCGCAGGGTTTCGGCGGCCAGGGGCTGAGTCAGCTCACCCATGCGGCCGTGCAGGAGATCTGGCACGGGGCGAATCTCGCCTTCGCGCTCTGCCCGCTCTTGACCGCCGGCGCCATCGAGGCGCTTGCAACTCATGCCTCGCCCGAGCTGCAGCGACTCTACCTGCCGAAGCTCGTCTCGGGGGAATGGTCGGGGACGATGAACCTCACGGAGCCGCAGGCGGGCTCCGATCTTGGCGCCTTGCGCTGCCGGGCCGAGCCGGCGCCGGACGGCAGCTATCGCATCACCGGCGAGAAGATCTTCATCTCCTACGGCGAGCACGACCTGACCCAGAACATCGTCCATCTCGTGCTGGCGCGACTGCCCGACGCTGCGCCGGGCTCGCGCGGCATCTCGCTGTTTCTCGTCCCCAAGTACCTGCTGCAGCAGGACGGGACGCCGGGCGTCCGCAATGCCGTCGCCTGCGCCGGGATCGAGCGCAAGCTCGGCATGCATGCGGCGCCGACCTGCACCATGGTCTATGACGGCGCCACCGGCTTCCTCGTCGGCGAGGCGGAGCGTGGCCTCAACGCCATGTTCACCATGATGAACCGGGCGCGGCTGGCGGTGGGGCTCGAAGGCGTCGGCTCGGCCGAGCGGGCGACGCAGACCGCCATCGCCTTCGCGCACGAGCGTCGCCAGGGCCGCGCGCCCGGG
This sequence comes from Lichenihabitans sp., assembly GCA_036276175.1. Lineage (GTDB taxonomy): Bacteria > Pseudomonadota > Alphaproteobacteria > Rhizobiales > Beijerinckiaceae > Lichenihabitans. The sequence goes on along the minus strand of DATBEH010000030.1, from coordinate 12,324 downwards.
CAGGCCGGCGGCGCGCCGAGCCCCATCGTCGCGCATCCGGACGTGGCGCGCATGTGCTTGACCATGAGGGCCATGACGGCGGCCGCCCGCGCGCTCTGCTATCTCACCGCCCGGGCGCTAGACGAGGCCGAGGACCCGAAGGGGGCACCCGAGACGCGACGGGACGCAGCCGAGCGGGCGGCTTTGCTGACCCCCGTGGCCAAGGCTTTCGCGACCGACATCGCCAACGAGGTCGCCTCGCTCAACATCCAGGTCCACGGCGGCATGGGTTTCATCGAGGACAGCGGCGCCGCGCAGGTCGCGCGCGATATCCGCATCGCCGCCATCTACGAAGGCACCAACGGCATCCAGGCGATCGACCTCGTCACGCGCAAGATCAGTTCACTCGGCGGACAGGCCTTCGAGCGCGAGATGGCGACGATGCGGCGGGTTTCGGAGCGGCTCGCGGCCTCGAACGGCCCCGCTCTCGGCCGCAGCGCCGCGCGGCTCGGCGATGCCATTGCGGCGCTCGACCGGGCGACGACCTTCCTGCGCGAGACGCTGGCCTCCGATCCGACCCGCGCGCTCGCCGGCGCCACGCCCTACCTCCGGCTGTTCGGGCTCGCGCGGGGTGGCGCGGCCCTGGCAAACGGCGCGCTGTCGGCGGGGAGCGACGAGCGGATCGCGATCCTGCGCTTTTTCGCCGAGCAGCTCCTGCCCGAGGCGCCCGCCCTCGCCGACACGGTGACGACCGGCGGAGAGGATGTCGCCGGTTGGGCGGAGGCCCTGCGCCTCATGTGAGAACGGAGCCTTCCTTGACCGATCCGACGCCGCGTTGGCACTATCGCTTCGACAATTTTTCGCGAGCTCTGACGCTGTTGCGTCAGGGGGTCGATGAATCGACGGCGCGGCAGCTCTCTGCTCTGGAGCAGGAGGGACTGATCCAACGATTCGAATATACCTGGGAGCTCGCCTGGAAGGTCCTCAAGGATTATCTCGACGCGCAAGGTGTCGTTCTTGCCACCGTCACGCCGGCCGCCGTGATCAAGGCCGCCAACGCTGCAAGGATCATCGGCGACGGAGACACCTGGATGAGAGCGCTCGAAGCCCGCAACCGCATGTCCCACACCTATAGCCTCAAGAGCTTCGAGCGAACGATCGCCGACGTGCGGACGCACTATCTCGCCGCGCTCGATGGCCTTCATCGCAGACTGCTCGGCGAAATCCCGGCGCGCCGTCCCGATGCATGACGACGGCCTCACCCCCGGGCAGAGGGCAATCCTGCACGACGTGCTGGCGCCGTTCGCAGAGAAGTTCGACCAAGTAGGCCTGTTCGGCTCGCGGGCGACGGGCAGGGCCGGCCCTCGATCGGATGTGGATCTCGTGATCTACGGCGCAGACGATCCTCGTCTCGTCGACCAGCTCTTCACCCTCTTCGACGAGAGCCTGTTGCCGATGACGGTCGACGTCGTCGATTATGACCGCATCGACCATCCACCGCTCAAGGATCACATCGATGCGGTCGTTCGGATCCTGTTCGATCGCCGCGATTTGATCGCGCCAGCGACGCCTCCTTGAACCTCTCCCAAATCGCGGCACGCGCGGCCATCCACGGTCTCGCCTTGCGGGGCGCCTTCCACACCGATCCGCACGACGAGATCTTCGTCGACGCGATCAGCACGCCGGCGGGTACGATCGTGCCCCTCGGCTTCGCGGGGCGCCGCGGATGGCCGATCTTCGCCGCCTCCGCCGAGATGGCGGATGGCCGCGCCGACCCCCTCGATCGCTGGTCGCGCCGCATCGTCGAGGGGTTGGCAGCAGAGACCGGCGGCAGTGCTCTGTTTCCCTTCGACGGGCCGCCCTGGCATCCTTTCCAGGCCTGGGCGCAGCGTGGCGATGCGGTGACGCCCTCGCCGATCGGCCTGCTCATCGATCCGGTCTTCGGATTGTGGCACAGCTATCGGGGGGCGCTCGCTTTCGCCGAGCCTCTGGACCTGCCGCAGCGGCTCCCTGCCCCATCACCCTGCGCGAGCTGCGCCGGAAAGCCCTGCCTCTCGGCCTGCCCGGTCGGAGCCTTCCGGCCGGACGGCTACAACGTCGCGGCCTGCCGCGCGCATCTTTCGTCCGAAGCGGGCGCGCCCTGCCTCGGCGGCGGGTGCCTGGCGCGCCGCGCCTGCCCGGTCGGACGCGATCACGCCTACGGCGTAGACCAGACTGCCTTCCTCATGCGGGCTTTCAGATGCGCAGGCCCGACTTGACGAGAAATGCCGGGCCGCGACTTCAGCCGAGAAGGCGCCGCCTGCGGGTCGCGGCCTTGCGCCGCCGAAACACCGCGACGATTTCGACATGGGCCGCGTGGCGGAACTGGTCGACGGGGGTGACGCGCTCGATCGCATAGCCGCCGGCGACCAGCGTCGCGGCATCGCGCGCGAAGGTGCCGGCGTCGCAGGACACCGCGACGACGCTCGGCACGCCGGACCGGGCGATGTGGTTCGCCTGAGCGTCGGCGCCGGCGCGCGGCGGATCGAAGACGATCGCCTCGACTCCGGTGAGCTCTTCCGGCAGCAGCGGTCGGGCGATGAGGTCACGGACGGTCGCGGCGACCGCGCGCAATCCTGCAGCGGTCCGGGCGGCGCGATCGAGGGCCACTATGGCGCGGGGCTCGTTGTCCCAAGCCGAGACGCCGGCCCGCTCGGCCAGGCGCAGCGCGAAGGTCCCGACGCCGCTGAAAAGATCGGCCACGTGGCGCGCCGAGCCCACGCCCTCGATCACCAGCGCCGCGAGGGCCGCCTCCCCGGCGGCCGTCGCCTGCAGGAAGGCGCCCGGCGGCAAGGCGACGATGGCCCGGCCCATAGACAGCGTCGGGGCACACCGTTCCACCAAGACCTCGCCACGGTTCGACAGGCGCGCGAGACCGATCTCGCCCGCGATGGCGATCAGCCGTCGGGTGAGGGTCTCGTCGGCGCGTCCGAGGCCGCGCAGGTCGAGGTCTAGGCCGCCATCCGTCGCGGTGATCAGGATGTCGAGCGGCTTGCCGGTCTCGTAAAGCACGCCGGCGATGCGACGCGCGGCGGGCACAGCCCCGGAGAGGCACGGCGCCAGGACCGGGCAAGCGTCGATGTCGACGATGCGGTGCGAACGCGCTTCCATGAAGCCGAGGTGCATGTCGCGGGGCCGCGCACCGAACCGGACGTGAAAGGTGGCGCGTCGCCGCCCCTCTCCGTGAGCATCGACGAGGTCCGAGACCTCCGCCTCGAGGCCCGCATGCCGCAGCGCCGCGACGACGATACCGCGCTTCCAGGCGGCATAAGGCTCGGGCGACAGCGTCTGTACCGCACAGCCGCCGCAGGTTCCGTAATAGGGACAGAGCGGCCGCCGCCGGTCGGGGCGCGCTTCCAGCACGCTCCGCAGATGGCCGCGCTCTCCGTCGACGTCGGCCAGCACCGTCTCGCCCGGCAGCGCGAAAGGCACGTAGACGGCACGTCCGTCCCGGCGGGCCACGCCCTCGCCGCGCCGCCCGAGGCTCTCGACCCGCAGCCTTATCGGATCAAGCATGGCCGCGGCGCGCGCCGAGCAGGAACTCGCGGTTGCCATCACCACCGGCGATGGGCGAAGGTTCGATGCCGAGCACCTGCCAGCCGAGCCGTTCGACGAGCGCGGCAACGTCGCGGCAGACGGCCTCGTGGATCGCGGGATCGCGCACGATCCCCTTGCGGGCGTTCTTGGGACCGGCCTCGAACTGCGGCTTGACCAGGACGATGACCTCGGACCGCAGCGCAGCCAGCGTAAAGACATGAGACAATACAAGCTTCAGGGAGATGAAGCTCACGTCGCAGGTGAGAAGATCGAAAGCTCGGGGCAACATCGTCTCGTCGAGGGAGCGCGCGTCCTGCCCTTCTAGCAGAGTCACCCGTGGATCGCCCCGCAAGCTCGCATGGAACTGGCCGTGGCCGACATCGACCGCCGTCAAATGCGCGGCACCTCGCGCCAGGAGAACCTGCGTGAAGCCGCCGGTCGAGGCGCCGACATCGAGACAGACCCGGCCTGCCGGATCGATGCCGAACGCGGCGAGCCCGGCGGCAAGCTTCGTGCCGCCGCGCGACACCCAGGGGTGGGCGGGCCGGGCGTCGAGCACGGCGGCCGGCGACACCTGCGTCGACGCTTTCGGCACCGGCCGGCCATCGGCGCTTACAAGCCCCGCCTGTATCGCCGCGGCCGCCTTGCTGCGGCTTTCGAACAAGCCCGCCTCGACCAGAATCACGTCGGCGCGCCGCGTCACGGCCGGCCTTGCCGTCTCACCCGATGGCTTTGGTCGGTCGGCGTCCCCGCACCGCCGCCGCGGCAGGACGCTCGGCGGCCTCGTCCATGCCGAGCGCTGCCTTGACCTTGGCCACGATGGCATTGGCGTCGAGCCCCGCCTGGGCATACATCTTCTCGGGCTTGTCGTGGTCGATGAACACGTCCGGAAGCACCATGCTGCGCACCTTGAGGCCGCCGTCGAGCAAGCCATCCTCGGCGAGCGCATGCAGCACGAAGGCGCCAAAGCCGCCGATCGAGCCTTCCTCGATGGTAATGAGGACCTCATGGTTTCGCGCCAGCTGGCGCACGAGCTCCCGATCGATGGGCTTGGCAAAGCGCGCATCGGCGACGGTGGTCGAGAGGCCGAGGCTCGCCAGCGTCTCGGCCGCCTTCGAGGCTTCCGCCAGACGCGTGCCGAGCGAGAGCAGCGCCACCTGCTTGCCTTGCCGGACGATGCGTCCCTTGCCGATCTGAAGCGGCACGCCGACCTCCGGCATCTCGATGCCGACTCCCTCGCCGCGCGGGTAGCGCAGCGCCGAGGGGCCGGCGTCGTAGGCAACTTGGGTCGCGACCATATGGACGAGGTCGGCCTCGTCGGCCGCCGCCATGATCATGAAATTGGGCAGACAGCCGAGATAGGCGAGGTCGAAGGAGCCCGCATGGGTCGGACCGTCGGCGCCGACCAGCCCGGCCCGGTCCATGGCGAAGCGCACGGGCAGGTTCTGGATCGCCACGTCGTGGACGATCTGATCGTAACCGCGCTGCAGGAAGGTCGAGTAGATGGCGCAGAAGGGCTTGTAGCCTTCCGTCGCCAGGCCCGCCGCGAAGGTCACGGCATGCTGCTCGGCGATGCCGACGTCGAAGGTGCGGGCCGGAAAGGCCTGGCCGAAGAGGTCGATGCCGGTCCCCGACGGCATGGCGGCCGTAATGGCGACGACCTTGTCGTCCTTCTCGGCTTCCTTGATCAGGCTCTCGCCGAAGACGCGCTGGTAGGCTGGCGCGTTGGCCTTGGGCTTGGCTTGCGCGCCAGTGATGACGTCGAAGGTCGAGACGCCGTGGTACTTGTCGCGGGCGGCTTCGGCCGGCCCGTAACCCTTGCCCTTCTGCGTGACGACATGGATCAGCACCGGGCCGGCTTCCGCGTCGCGCACGTTGCGCAGCACCGGCAGGAGCTGGTCGAGGTTGTGGCCATCGATCGGCCCGACGTAATAGAAGCCGAGTTCCTCGAACAGCGTGCCCCCGGTGAAAAAGCCACGCGCATATTCCTCGGTGCGCTTGGCCTTCTCGTAGAAGAACTTGGGCAGATGCGCCGCCAGGTGCTTGCCGAAGTCGCGCAGCGACCGGTAGGAGGCGCCGGAGACGAGCCGCGCCAGATAGCCCGACATGGCGCCGACCGGCGGCGCGATCGACATGTCATTGTCGTTGAGGATGACGATGAGCCGCGATTTCAGCGCCCCGGCATTGTTCATGGCCTCATAGGCCATGCCGGCCGACATCGCCCCATCGCCGATCACCGCCACGACATTGTTGGTGCCGCGCGCGAGATCGCGCGCCACCGCCATGCCGAGGCCGGCCGAGATCGAGGTCGAGGAGTGGGCCGCGCCGAACGGGTCGTATTCGCTCTCGGCCCGCTTGGTGAAGCCCGACAGCCCCCCGCCCTGGCGCAGCGTGCGGATGCGGGCGCGGCGACCCGTGAGGATCTTGTGCGGATAGGCCTGGTGGCCGACATCCCAGATGAGCCTGTCGCGCGGCGTATCGAAGACGTGATGGAGCGCCACCGTCAGCTCGACCACGCCCAGTCCCGCCCCCAAATGCCCGCCCGTGACCGAGACGGCACTGATCGTCTCGGCGCGAAGCTCGTCCGCCAATTGCCTGAGATCGGAATCCGGCAGTCGCCGCAGGGCCTCGGGTGACGAAACCTGATCGAGAAGGGGCGTGGAAAGGGTCACGAATACCTCATAAGACTTATGTTCTGACGCGGCAGGAGCTCGTTCGGTTTAAGCACACTCCGCAATGGACGCAAATTTTTCGGCGGCTGCCTCAATGAGAATGTTTTCGGATGCAGACAGTTCAGCAACATGTTGAAGAACAAAATGAACCTGGAACTTTCTTTTGTTCAGAGAATTTCTGTTGGCCATGACCGAGGATCGCATCGCATGATTTGTCCCAGGCGCCCGGGATTGCCGACCGATCGGGACTTCGGCAAGATCAGCGAAGCGATGCGGGGCAAATGGGGGTGGTTCGTCGCCCTCGGCCTCCTGGCGGCCGCCTCCGGCGTCGTCGCGCTCATCCTCACCGTCACCGCAACCATCGTCTCCGTCGTGGTGATCGGCATGCTGATGGTGGCGACGGGCGCGGTCGAGATCGGGCTCGGCTTCCGGGCGCGCAGCTGGGGCCGTGCGCTCTATTGGGAGGTCACCGGCCTGATCTACCTCCTCGCCGGCATTCTGGCGATCGTCGACCCGGTCCCGGCGAGCGTGATCATCACGCTCTTCCTCGGTGCGGGGCTGCTGGCGGCCGGGATCGTGCGGGTCGTGACCGCCTTCGGCGCGCATGACCGGCAGGTCCGGGCGCCGCTGGTCCTTGCGGGTGCCGTGACGGCGCTGCTGGGCCTGGTCATCGTCGCCGGCTGGCCCGGCAACAGCATGCTGATCCTCGGCACGCTGCTCGGCGTCGACCTGCTGTTCACCGGCATCGGCTGGATCGTGTTCGGGCTGCGGCTGCGCCCGACGACCTGAGGCGTTTGCATGCCGATCGGCATGGCCGTGCGGTTGCGGTCGTGCTTTAACCGCGAGGCGAAGCGTTGCTGGACTGGCCAGGGAGCGCGGAGGGGATCAATGACGAAGTGGGTCTATGCGTTCGGCGGCGGCACGGCGGAAGGCGCCGGCGGCATGAAGAACCTTCTCGGCGGCAAGGGCGCCAATCTCGCCGAGATGGCGAGCCTCGGCCTGCCGGTTCCGCCCGGCTTCACCATCACGACCGAGGTCTGCACCCACTATTACGACCAGGATCGTCACTATCCGGCGGATCTCGAGGCGCAGGTCGCCGCCGCCCTGGACGAGGTCGGCCGGCTGACGGAGCGCGCCTTCGGCGACGCCGACAATCCCCTGCTCGTCTCGGTGCGCTCGGGCGCCCGCGCCTCGATGCCGGGGATGATGGACACGGTGCTCAACCTCGGCCTCAACGACGAGACCGTCGAAGCTCTGGCACGCTCCTCGGGCGACGAGCGCTTCGCCTATGATTCCTACCGCCGCTTCATTCAGATGTACTGCAACGTCGTGCTCGACCTCGACGGCCACGAGTTCGAGGAGGAGATCGAATCCTTCAAGGACCGCAAGGGCCTGACGCTCGACACCGACGTCTCGGCCGAGGACTGGAAGCGCATCATCGAGCGGTTCAAAGCGAAGGTCGAGGCGGAGACCCGGCGGCCGTTTCCGCAGGATCCGAAGGCGCAGCTCTGGGGCGCCATCGGCGCGGTCTTCTCGTCCTGGATGAACGCCCGCGCCAAGACCTATCGGCGCCTCAACAACATCCCCGAGGCCTGGGGTACGGCCGTGACCGTCCAGGCCATGGTGTTCGGCAACATGGGCGAGACCTCGGCGACGGGCGTCGCCTTCACGCGCGATCCCTCGACCGGCGACCCGGCGCTCTACGGCGAGTTCCTGGCCAATGCGCAGGGCGAGGACGTGGTCGCCGGCATCAGGACGCCGCAGAACTTGACCGAGGCGGCGCGCCGGGCCGCGAAGTCCGACAAGCCTTCGCTCGAGACCATGATGCCCGAGGTCTTCGCCGGCTTCGTCGAGACGACGAAGCTGCTCGAGCGCCACTACCGCGACATGCAGGACATGGAGTTCACCGTCGAGCGCGGCAAGCTCTGGATGCTGCAGACCCGCAACGGCAAGCGGACCACCAAGGCGGCGCTGCGCGTCGCGGTCGACATGGCGGGCGAGGGACTGATCAGTCGCGAGGAGGCGATCGGGCGCATCGACCCGGCCTCGCTCGATCAATTGCTGCACCCGACCATCGACCCCGATGCCGAACGCGACCTCTTCGCCACCGGCCTGCCGGCCTCGCCCGGCGCCGCCCACGGCGAAGTGGTGTTCACCTCGGAGGAGGCCGAATCGGCCAAGGCGGCGGGACGCAAGACCATCCTGGTCCGCGCCGAGACCTCGCCCGAGGACATCAACGGCATGCATGCGGCGGAAGGGATCCTCACGACGCGCGGCGGCATGACCTCCCACGCCGCAGTGGTGGCGCGCGGCATGGGCAAGCCTTGCGTCTCGGGCGCCGGCTCGATCCGGGTCGACTACGCCGGCGGCACCGCGACCTCCGGCGACGTCACGCTGCGCAAGGGCGACCTCGTCACCATCGACGGCTCGACCGGCCAGGTGCTCAAGGGAAAGGTCAAGATGCTCCAGCCCGAGCTCTCGGGCGATTTTTCGACCCTCATGGCCTGGGCCGACTCGCTGCGGCGCATGAAGGTCAGGGCCAATGCCGACACGCCCGCGGACGCCGAGGCCGCCCGGCGCTTCGGCGCCGAGGGCATCGGCCTCTGCCGCACCGAGCACATGTTCTTCGATGCCGCCCGCATCGTGGCAGTGCGCGAGATGATCCTCGCCGACGACGAAGCGGGCCGGCGCGCCGCGCTCGCCAAGCTCCTGCCGATGCAGCGGGAGGACTTCAAGCAGCTCTTCGCCATCATGTCTGGCCTGCCGGTGACTATCCGCCTGCTCGATCCGCCGCTGCACGAGTTCCTGCCGCAGACGGCCGACGAGATGGCGGAAGTCGCCGCGGCGCTCGGCATGAGCGTCGACAAGGTGCGCCACCGCTCAACCGAGCTGCACGAGTTCAACCCGATGCTGGGCTTCCGCGGCGTGCGGCTCGCCATCGCCTATCCGGAGATCGCCGAGATGCAGGCCCGCGCCATCTTCGAGGGCGCCGTCGAGGCGGGTCGCGAGGCGGGCCAGCCGGTCGAGGCGGAAATCATGGTGCCGCTCGTCATGACGGTGGCCGAGCTCGACCTCGTCAAGGACCACATCGTGGCCATGGCGGAGGCGGTGGCCAGGGAGAGCGGCGTCACCGTGCCCTACAGCATCGGCACGATGATCGAGCTGCCGCGGGCCGCGCTCAAGGCCGGCGAGATCGCCGGCACCGCCGAATTCTTCTCCTTCGGCACCAACGACCTGACCCAGACGACCCTCGGCATTTCGCGCGACGACGCGGCCTCGTTCCTCGGACCCTACACGGCGAAGGGGATCCTGCCCTCCGACCCCTTCGTGACGCTCGACCGGGAGGGTGTCGGCGAGCTCGTGTCGATGGCCGTCGAACGCGGTCGCAAGGTGCGGCCGAAGATCAAGCTCGGCATCTGCGGCGAGCATGGCGGAGATCCGGCCTCGATCGACTTCTGCGAGGAGGCCGGGCTCGACTACGTGTCCTGCTCGCCCTTCCGGGTGCCGATCGCGCGGCTTGCCGCCGCCCAGGCCGCCATCGCGCGGGCAGGCGGGGAGGCCGACAAGCACCGCACCGTGTGACATGCACGGCGGTAAACCGCCGCTAACCAATCGGAAAGACTAAGGCGCCATAAAATCCTCCCGGCAGCATCCCGTTAACCATCCGGCGCGAAAGTCCGGAGGTGATGCGGAAGGCTCGAGGCTGGTCCCGCGGCGTCGCGCGCGAGACCTTGGCGAGGGTTGGACGATGGTTGGCTCGCGCATGGCGATCCGGCGCAGGATGCGGTCGCGCTCGCGGCTCTCCTGGGCCGGCCTGACGGTGGCGCCGTGGTGCCTGGCGGTCAGCCTCGTCGTCTCCTTCGTGGCAGACGCCGGGCAGGATCCGGTGATCGGCGCGACCCTGATGACGCTGACCGATCTGGCCCCTGCCCCGCCGACGGATATCGTGCCCTCGGATGCCGGGTTCGACGCGCGGCTGTTCCACGAGGCGCATCTCGAAGCCGGCGACACGCAGGAGATCGAGGCCGCGCCGGACGAGACCGAACCCCGCCTCGCGCTCAAGGCGGGCCACAAGGATTTTCCCTCGATCGACCGCAGCCGCAAGGGTGATCCGCTCGTCGCGCTGCGTCCCACCTTCGACACGAGGTTGCGCCGCGCGGGCTCGCTCGATGCCTATCGGCGGGACGGCATCACCTTTGCGGACGGCGACCCGTGGGCGCCGCCGATCCTGTTCGGCGACGTGACGGCCGACCCGCCCGAACTCGGCGAGCTCGAACCGCTGCCCTCGAAACTGACGGTGACGACACGACACACCGATGCCGCAGCGTCACCCAAGACGGTGCTCGGCTCGACGACCCCGCATGTCCAGGACGGCTCGACACCCGGCGTTGCCCGCGCGGTCTCGCTCGCCTCGACGACGCCGGCCGCGGCGGACGAGACGCCCGTCGAGATCGGCGCTCTACCGAAATGGTCGCGCGGGCCGAACGGCCTCGTGAGCACCGACGCGCCCGTGGTCGGGCTCCTTCAATCCCATCCGGACTATTCCGTGGCCATCGAAGGTCCGCAGGCCGAGACGGAGGAGCGCTGTTTGGCCGAGGCGGTCTACTTCGAGGCGCGCAGCGAACCCGAGGAAGGTCAGGCCGCCGTGGCCCAGGTGGTTCTCAATCGCGTGATGAGCGGCCTCTATCCTGGCTCGGTCTGCGGCGTGGTGTTCCAGAACCAGCAGCGTCACAATGCGTGCCAGTTCTCCTTCGCCTGCGAGGGCCGTGCGCTCAAGGTCTCGGAGCCCGAGGCCTGGAGCCGGGCGATGCGGATCGCCAAGCAGGTCGCGGAAGGGTCGGCCTATGTGTCGGATGTCGGCTCGTCGACCCATTATCACGCCAACTACGTGCGCCCGACGTGGGCCCGGGCGCTCACCAGGATGGACGTGATCGGCCACCATATCTTCTACAAGCTCAAGCCCGGTCAGACCTGATTTTCATAGCCGGCAAGGTCAATGGCGAGGTGCGTGCATCACCTGGGCAGCCAGCTCTTGGCGACACGGCACACCATCGTGTAGGCCGGGTCGAAGACATTCCCGATATCGTAGCGCACCACCTGCCCCAACAGATGGCTCGCCGACATCAACGAGAAGCCATAGTCGGCCACGAGCCAGTTCAGCATCTCGGTCGTCGCGTGCTGGAGCGCCTGATCCAACGGACGAGCATTGCCCACCGCAAAGATATCGGTCGCGGTCTCGCCGCGTGGCCAGCCGATCTTGCGATTCTTCTCGACCGTCAGGCGAACCTCGACCTCGAAGGTCGTCTCGATGCCGGTCCCGACGATCTCGCCATCGCCCTGGACCGCATGGCAGTCGCCGAGCGCGAAGAGCGCGCCCGGAACCGCGACGGGGAACCACACCGTCGTGCCGACGCCGAACCGCCGGTAGTCCATGTTGCCGCCGTTCTCGGCGCTGGTGGCGTTTGACAGCGCCTGTCCGAGCGCGGGAGCCACGCCGAAGCAGCCGATCATCGGAGCGAGGTCGAGCACGAAGCCGTCGAGATCCTTCGGCGCATTCTCGAGGCGCACCGTCAGCGTCTCCCGATCGATGAGCCACGTGAACCGTTCCTGGGCCGGCAGAGACCGCAGGAAGGTCGGGTCGACGACGTTGGCGGCGAGCGGCGCGAAGGTCCAGCCGGTGTCGCGCGTCGGCGTCATGCGGAGGATCTCGACCCGAAGCGCGTCGCCCGGCTCGGCACCCTCGACGAAGACTGGGCCGTTGACTGGGTTGGGACGCGAGGCGCGGGCGACGCCGTTCCGGTCGACCCCGTGCGCGTCGAGGGTCTCGGTGACGACGACGTCACCGCTGGCGCAGCGCAGCACGGGCTCGAACGTCCCCAAGGCATTGTACCAGATCGTGGCGTCGAGGCGGTGCGTGGTCATGATGGGCCTTTCGGGGCTTTTGGCGGCCGAGGACAGCGTATGGTGCCGGCGGGAGGAGGCGGATGATCGACCGGCGGAGACCGCAAGGCAACCCATGGACGCGTCCGGCCAGGGCGCCGAATTGAGGTCACCGCGTCCGGGCAGCACCATTCGCTCATCCCGGCTTTCGTCAGGC
>DATBEH010000029.1:0-11935 GCA_036276175.1 Lichenihabitans sp. | reverse complement strand
TAAGCGCCGTAAAGCGCCGCGAACAGGACGAGGAACGACGGCAACGGGCCGCGCCGGAGCGCCGCGAGGACGGGGAAGAGCCGGCTCGTCAGCGACATTCCGCCCCACGATCGAAAATGTCGCGCATCCGCCCTGCTCCTGCTTGCACGCGGTGCGACGCCGTCAATCCCCAAATTTGGGGATTTTTGTCGGCGCCACGCACCGCCTGTGGTAGCGAACCGGCGTCGCAGTTTTCCGTTCCCCGCGGCCGTCGCCGTCCCGAGCGAACCGCGCGCCTGGGGATCCACGTCGCGCAACCAATGGAGCCTTGAGCCATGGCTCATGAACCGCAAGCCGCAGCACTCTCCGGCAAGGTGCTGATCCGAAACGTCGGGCTGATGCTGAGCGGCGCCATGGAGCGGCCGATCCTCGATGCCGACGCCATCCTGGTCGAGGACGGGCGCATCGCGGCGGTGGGGCGCCTCAAGGACCTCGACGCGGAGGGCGCCAGGACGGTGATCGACGCGCACGGCGGCGCGGTCGCGCCCGGCCTGATCGACAGCCACGTTCACCCGGTCGCCGGCGACTGGACGCCGCGCCAGAGCCAGCTCAACTGGATCGATTCGACGCTGCACGGCGGCGTCACCACCATGATTTCGGCGGGCGAAGTGCATACGCCGGGCCGGCCGAGGGACATCGTCGGCCTGAAAGCCATGGCGATCTTCGCCCAGCGCGCCTTCACGGCCTTCCGACCGGGCGGCATGAAGGTCCATGCCGGCGCGCCGGTGATCGAGCCCGGCATGGTCGAGCAGGACTTCAAGGATCTGGCCGAGGCCGGCGTGACGCTGCTCGGCGAGGTCGGGCTCGGCGGCGTCAAGGACGGGGCGACGGCCCGCCAGATGGTCGGCTGGGCGCGCCAGTACGGCATCCAGTCCACCATCCACACCGGTGGTCCGTCGATTCCCGGCTCCGGGCTGATCGACGCCGCGGTGGTGCTGGAGGCCGATACCGACGTCGTCGGCCACATCAACGGTGGCCATACCGCCCTGCCCGACCGCGAGATCCGCTGCATCTGCGAAGGCTGTCGGCGCGGGCTCGAGATGGTGCATAACGGCAACGAACGCGCCGCGCTCTACACGCTGCGCACGGCCCGCGACATGGGCCAGATGGAACGCCTGATCCTCGGCACCGACGGGCCGGCCGGCTCGGGCGTGCAGCCGCTCGGCATCCTGCGCATGATCGCCATGCTGTCGTCGCTGGGCGAGGTGCCGGCCGAGATCGCCTTCTGCTTCGGCACCGGCAATACGGCGCGCATGCGCTCGCTCGACTGCGGGCTGATCGAGCCCGGCAAGGCCGCCGATTTCGTCTTCCTCGACCGACCTCAGCACGGCGCCGGCGCGACGCTGCTCGAAGCCGTGCGGCTCGGCGATCTGCCGGGCATCGGCATGGTGATGATCGATGGCATCGTGCGGACGGGGCGCAGCCGCAACACCCCGCCCGCCGTCGCCGTGCCGGAGGTCGTCTCCGCCTGAAGGGCCGTACCGTGACGCCGCCCGGCCCGGACCCTGCCGCGCTCATCGCCTGGATCCTGCGGCATGCCACGGCCGAGGACGATGGCGGCGCGCTGCTCGAGGGGATCTGCCGCGGCCTCAACGATGCGGGCCTGCCGCTCTGGCGGATGAGCCTCGCGACGCCGACCATCGATCCCAACCATCGCGCCGTCGCGACGAGCTGGCGTCGAGACGTCGGCATGTCGGTGCTGGCGACCGCGCATGGCGCCGAGGCCGAAGCCGTCTTCCGGCGCAGCCCCGTCGGCCGTCTCATGGACGAGAACCGGACGGCGGCGCGCTGGAACCTGGAGATCGGCGAGGGATGCGACGACCTGCTGTTGCTCGGCGAGCTCAGGGCAGAGGGCGGCACCGATTATCGCCTCGATCTCGTCGGCTTCTCCGCCGGCACGGCGATGCTCGGCGCGGCCATCTCCTTTGCGACTGACCGCCCCGGCGGCTTCACGGCCCCGGACATGGCCGTGATCGATCGGCTCCTGCCGGCGCTCGGCCTCGCGGCCTACCGGCTCAACCTGTCGCGCACCGTGCGCGACGTGCTCGGCGCCTATCTCGGGCCGATGACCGCCGCCCGGGTGCTCGCGGGCGAGATCCGGCGCGGGCGCGGCGAGGTCCTGTCCGCCGCCATCCTCCTGGCCGATCTCCGGTCGTTCACGTCCCTGACCGATCACGAGGATCCGGTGCGGGTCGTCGGTTGGCTCGACGACCATCTCGAAACGCTCGGCGCCGCCGTCGACCGGCACGGTGGCGAGATCCTCAAATTCACCGGCGACGGCTTCATCGCCGTCTTTCCGGTCGGCGATCAGGCCGCCCATCCATGTCCGGTCTGCGTCAGGGCGCTGGCGGCGGCCCAGGGCGCGCTCACCGGCAACCAGGGCCTCAACGTGAGACGCCGGCAGGCCGGCGAACCCGAGCTCGCGGTCGATCTCGTGCTGCATTTCGGCGACGTCGTCTACGGCAACGTCGGCACCTCGCATCGGCTCGATTTCACCACCATCGGGCGGGCGGTCAACGAGGCGAGCCGTATCGAGGCGCTCTGCGACGGGCTCGGGCGGCATCTCCTGCTGTCGGACAGTTTCGCCGGCCGCTGCGGTCGCGGCTTCAGCGACCTCGGCCTGTTTCCTCTGCGCGGGGTGGGAGCGCCGCAGCGGGTTTGGACGGTGTGAACGGGTGCACGACCGCAAAGGCCGGTGCCCTCGGAACGGCGGACAAGAGGCGTTTGGACCTCTCCGATCGCCGTGCCACTTGGAGCGGGCCGGGTGAGGCCGCTTCGCGTCTTCCGGATTCCCACATCCGGCGAATGGCGCGGCGTTTCCTTCTCCCCTCACGGATAAGGAGAATCCCGGAGTTCCGTGCATCCGACCCGAGCATACGGCCTGCCTCGCCGAAGGGCGCCATCTGGCCGGCCTCGCCAACCGCCATGCCGCGACGGCGTGAGGCCGATGGCCCGCCCGCAGGCTCAGAGAAGTTTTGCCAGCAGGACATGCAGCGCCTGCCGTTCGGTCTCGGCGAGCGGGCTCAGCGTCTCCTCGGTGATGCGCAGGGCCCGCGGCGCCAGTCGCGCCACGAGGTCGTGCCCCGCCTCGGTCAGCGTCACCCGACGGCGGCGCCCGTCATCGGGATCGTCGCTCGTACCGGCCAGGCCGCGCTGCGACAGGCGGTCGATGACGCCCTTGATGGTGGCGGCGTCCATGCCGGTCAGGCGGCCGAGATGGTTCTGGCTGAGCGAACCGGTCTCGGCGAGCTTGGAGAGCGCGGCCCATTGGGTCGCCGTGACCTCGCCTTCGACCCCGACCGCGAAGATCGCCGCATGGCGCTGGGACACCTGCCGCAGGATGAAGCCGATCTGATCGTCGAGCCGGTAGTCCGCCCCGCGGGCGGAGCCCGATTTTCCGTTCCTCATGTCCGTATCATGGCCGGGCCGATGACAGAGCCTTTCAAGCGATGGGGTTTGCCAAAACCATATCACACGGTCAGGAAGGCTTCACAGATTTCGGCATTGGCGGCGAGCTCGGGCATCGTGCCGGTGAAGCGGACCTGCCCATGCTCGACGATCGCGGCGCGGTCGGCGATGGACCGGGCGAAATGCAGGTTCTGCTCGGAGAGCAGGATGCTCAGGCCCTCGCTCTTGAGCGTCCTGATGGCGCGCGCCATGTCCTGGACGATCGTGGGCGCCAGTCCTTCGGAGGGTTCGTCGAGCAGCACGAGGCGCGGATTGCCCATGAGGGCGCGGGCGATGGTGAGCATCTGCTGCTCGCCGCCGCTCATCTCCCCGCCGCGGCGCCGGCGCATCGTGCCGAGGTTGGGGAACAGCTCGTAGAGTCGCGCGGGTGTCCAACGGGGAACCCCCTCGCGGGCGCGCTGGCGGCCGACGGCGAGGTTCTCCTCAACGGTGAGGTCGGTGAAGATGCGCCGATCCTCGGGCACGAAGGCGAGGCCCTGCCGCACCAGGCGATGCGTCGGCCAGGCCGAGACGTCGCGGCCGTCGAAGCCGATCCGCCCGTCGCGCCGCGCCAGCAGGCCCGCGATGGCCCGGAAGGTCGTCGTCTTGCCCGCCCCGTTGCGGCCGAGGAGCGCCACCACCTCGCCGGCTCGGACATCGAGCGTCACGCCGTAGAGAACCTGCGCCCGGCCGTACCAACCCTGAAGGTCCGAGATCGACAGCATCATGCCGGACCCTCCGCGTCGCCGGCGTCGGCCGCTACGGCAGCCTCGCCGAGGTAGACCGCCCGCACGCGGGCATCGCCGCGCACCGCCTCGGGACGTCCCTCGGCGATCAGCTCGCCGCGGTCGAGCACCATCACGCGGTCGGCATGCTCGAAGACGATGTCCATGTCGTGCTCGGTGAACAGCACCCCGATGCCGCGGCTTTTCGCCAGCGTTGCTACGAAACGCATCATGCCGATACGCTCGCGCGGCGCCATGCCGGCGGTCGGCTCGTCCATGAGAAGCAGCGACGGCTGGTTGGTCAGGGCCATCGCCAGCTCGAGCCGCTTCAGGTCGCCATAGGCGAGCTCGGCACAAGGGCGATACCATTGCGTGGCGAGGCCGACGTGGTTGAGCAGCGCGTCGGCCTCGTGCCGGAAGGCACCGGCGCCCTTGCCGAAGGGTTGCCAGGCGCGCCCCGCCGCGGCGACGAGCGCCGTCTGGATGTTCTCGCGCACGCTCATCGATCCGAAGGTCGCGGTGATCTGGAAGGTGCGGCCGACGCGGCGCCGCCACATCTGCCGGGGTTTGAGATCGGTGACGTCGGCGCCGTCGAGCCGGATCGTGCCGCCGTCCGGCCTGATCTGACCGTTCAGCATGTTGAAGCAGGTCGACTTGCCGGCGCCGTTCGGACCGATGAGGGCCAGGATCTCGCCGGCCGCCAGCGCGAAGGACACGTTGCGGACCGCGTGGACGCCGCCATAGGACTTGACGAGGCCGTGGACGGCGAGCAGCGGCGCAGGCCCCGTCACGGCAGGCTCTCCGACGGCGTCGGCATCGCCGCGACCGCCCGTGAGTGTCCCCGGCGCGCGAGGCGGTTGGCAAACCCGCCGATCCCCTCCGGGAAGAGCACGACGAGGAGGACGATGGCCGCGCCGAGCACGAGCTTCGAGTAATCCGTGTGGCTGATGAGCCAGATCGACGCGGCCTTGTAGACGACGGCGCCGGCCACGCCGCCGGAGACGGTGCCGATGCCGCCGAGCAGCACCATGACGAGACCGTCGACCGAAACCGACAGGCCGAGCGCATCGGGGAACACGCTGCCCTTGAGGAAGGCGAAGAGCGCGCCGGCCAGGGCGGCGAAGCCGCCGGCCACGACGAAGGCCGTCCATTGCATCGTGCGGCGACCGAGGCCGATCGTCTCGGCGCGCTGCGGCGAATCGCGCACCGCGCGCAGCGCGTAGCCGAAGGGCGAGAAGGCTATCATCCGCAGGAGCCCGATGCCCGAGGCCGCGATGCCGAGCGTCAACCAGTAGAAGGCCCGCGGCGTCGCGGCCCAGCCGGCCGGCCAGATGCCGATCAGGCCGTTGTCGCCGCCGGTGACGGCCGTCCAGGCGAAGGCGATCGACCAGGCGATCTGCGCCAAGGCCAGGGTGAGCATGGCGAAATAGACCCCCGACAGGCGGATGCAGAACCAGCCGAAGATCGCGGCCCCCGCGAGCCCGAGCGCCACGCCGAGGCCGATTGCCTCCGGCATGCCGAGACCGAGCATCTTCACCGCCAGCGCCGCCCCATAGGCGCCGAGGCCGAAATAGGCGGCATGGCCGAAGCTCACGAGCCCCCCGACCGACATCAGAAGCTGCAGGCTCGCCGCGAAGAGCGCGAAGATCAGGATTTCGGCACCGACCGCGAGGCCATAATTGCCGATCGGGGATCCGTAATCGGGCAGCGAGACCGCGTGCCCTCCCACCGACAGGCTGTAGCCGCCGAGCCTGAGCGGCAGCAGCGCCGCTGCGACCAACAGGAGGAGCACCGCGAGCCGCGCCGACGGCCCGAACGGGCGCCATGTCACGTCCGATGCGGCGACGGCGCCGCGCACGATCGCCGACGCCCGGCCGAAAAGGCCGTAGGGGCGCAGCACCAGCACCACGGCCATCACCGCGAAGACGAGGACGAGCGACACGCCCGGCAAGACCAGGATGCCGAAGGCGTTGAGCTCGGCCACCAGGACCGACGCCACGAAGGCGCCGCCGATGCTGCCGAGCCCGCCGATCACCACCACGACGAAACATTCGACGATGATGCGCAAGTCCATCGTGTGGCTGACGGCGTCGCGCGGGATCTGCAGCGCGCCGCCGAATGCGGCCAGAAAGGCGCCGAGCGCGAAGACGCCGGTGAACAGCCAGCGCTGGTTGACGCCGAGCGCCGCCACCATCTCGCGGTCCTGCGTCGCGGCGCGGACCAGGATGCCGAAGCGGGTGTGGTGCAGCAGCAGCCAGAGCCAAAGCAGGACCGCCGGCCCGAGCCCGATCAGCACGAGATCATAGCTCGGCACGAGCTGGCCGAAGAGCACCACGGCGCCGTGCAGGCCCGGCGCGCGGGGGCCAACGAGATCCTCGCCGCCCCAGACGAGCAGCGACAGGTCCTCGGCCATCAGCGTCAGGCCGAAGGTCGCGAGAAGCTGGAACAGGTCGGGCGCCCGGTAGATGCGGCGCAGCAGCACGATCTCGATGAGAGCGCCAAGCACCGCCACCGCCGCGGCCGCGGCGAGGAGCCCGCCCCAGAAGCCGAGCGCGCCCGATGCCGCCCAGCGCTCGGTCAGCGTATAGGCCGCATAGGCGCCGATCATATAGAAGGCGCCATGGGCGAAGTTCACGATGCGCGTGACGCCGAAGATGATCGACAGGCCCGAGGCGACGAGAAACAGCGACGAAGCCTCGGCGAGGCCGGTCAGGGCTTGGGCGAGAATGAAATCCACCGGGCCTCCGGACTATCTCGGCACTCGCGCCGATCGTCGCATTCCCCGAAAACCCACGACCCTCATGCTGAGGAGGTCCGTGAGGACCGTCTCGAAGCACGGCCAACTCTTGCCGTCCTTCGACTCGGGTCCTTCGGACCCGGCTCAGGATGAGGAAGGTGAGCAGTCAGGCACTGCATTACGACGGCGGCCGGAGTTTCTTCGCCTCGTCCTCGGGCGGCAGCACGCTCGCGCCATCGACGTAGCGGAAATTGGTCATGATGCCCTGGCCGTTCCGGACCGCCGTCGTGCCCACGAAAGCTCCGAGGGTCGACTGGTGGTCGGCCGCCCGGAACGTGGCCGGACCGAAGGGCGTATCGAAGGTCAGGCCCTCGGCCGCGGCGATCAGCGTGTCGGTGTCGGTCGAATTGGCCTTGCGCAGGATGTCGGCGGCGACCTCGATCAGCGTGTAGCCCACCACCGAGCCGAGCCGCGGGTGGTCGTTGTATTTCGCCTGGTAAGCCTTGAGGAAGGCGTCGTGGGCCGGCGTGTGGATGTCGTACCAGGGATAGCCCGTGACGATCCAGCCGGTCGGCGCCTCGTCCTTCAGGGCATCGAGATATTCGGGCTCGCCGGTGAGGAAGCTGACGACGGAACGGCCCTGGAACAACCCGCGTGTATTCCCTTCGCGGACGAGCTTCACCAGATCCGGGCCGAACTCCACGTTGAGGATGGCGTCGGGCTTGGCGGCCGCAATGGCCTCGACCACCGGGCCGGCGTCGATCTTGCCCTGTGTCGGCCATTGTTCGGCGACCCATTGGATATCCGGCCGCTTGGCGGAGAGCAGTTTTTTGAACACCGCGACGGCCGACTGGCCGTATTCGTAATTCGGCGCGATGGTGGCCCAGCGCTTGGCCGGGAGCTTCGCCGCCTCTTCGGCCAGCATGGCGGCCTGCATGTAGTTCGACGGCCGAAGGCGGAAGGTGTAGCGGTTGCCGGCCGACCAGACCATGGCGTCGGTCAGCGGCTCGCCGGCGAGATAGAGGATCTTCTTCTGCTTGGCGAAATCGCCCAGTGCCAGGCCGATGTTGGAGAAGAACCCGCCGGCCAGCATGACGACGCCGTCGCTCGACACGAGCTCGTTGGCGGCCGTAATGGCTTCGGCCGGCTTGCCGGCGTCGTCCTTGGACACGACCACCAGCGTCTTGCCATTGATCCCGCCATGGGCGTTGACGTCCTCGACCGCCATCTGCCAGCCCTTGCGATAGGGCTTGGTGAAGGAGGGCAGCGCCGAATAGGAGTTGATCTCGCCGATCTTGATCTCGCCGCTTGCGGCTCGCGCCCCCGGGCTGCCGAGGCCGCAGATCAGCGCGGCGAGCGCCGCCACCATGCCCAGTGATCGCTTCATCCGCTTCCCTCTCCTGACGTCCTTGTCCTTCCCCGGGACGGGGAAGGTGTCGCGGCGCGCATCCGCGACGTATGGGGTGCGACGCCGATCGAGCAACCGCATCCGTCACCCTTCCGGTGCCCCCTTTGCCAGCCACTCCAGCACGCTCCGCGTGCCGGAGCCTCTGGCTGGCTCCTCCCTCCCCGTTCCGGGGAGGAATGATCCTGTTCCCCTCTTCTGCCTACCGCAACCCGTCCTCGCCCTTGATCTCGCTCGGCCTGAGCCCGCCGACGCGCGGCAGCGGCCGGCCGCTGTCGGTCACCGCGATCGCCACCACGATCTCGCCCCGCCGCGGCGCATCGTTGACCCGCACCTCGAAGCCGTCGAAATGGCTGCGCACGAAGGCGGCATCCTTATGGCCGAGGGGGATATCGAGCACCGCGCCGGGACCGCCGCGCTTCTTCGAAGACGGGATCAGCGCCGCACCCTTGCCCAGCGCCTTGCGCACCGGCGCACCCATCTTGGGATGGAGGATGGCGGCCGCATGTTCGAGCTCGCCGTCCTCGCCGACCAGCGCCGCCTTGCCGTAGCTCTGCGCTTCCTCGCCGGCGATGCCGAGCGCCGCGATCGCCCGTGCGGTCAGCAGGCCGCCGAGCTCCTCGCCGATGGCGATCAGCGGCTCGAGATCCTCGACGTAGCGGCCCGCGAACGGATTGTCGATCACCGCGACCGCCGCGGCCCGCCGCGTCGGGGGCGCGACCGCATGGCCGAGCTCCTCCAGCGTCTCTTCGACGAAGGTCACGATCTTGCGGATCCTGGCGCTCATCGGAGGCCGTCCTCCCCCTTGATGTCCTTGGCCGCGAGGCCCCCGGCCCGGGCATGGACGCGCGCCCCCGTCGTCATCACCAGCACCAGCGCCATCTCGTCGGCGCGCGGCGCATCGGTCGAGCCTACCTCCATCGCATCGAAATGGCTGCGCACGTAGGAGGCGTTGATATGGGTGATCGGAACGTCGAGCCGCGTGCCGGGGCCACCCACCTTCTTGGTCGAGGGCACGATGGCCTTCGCGCCGCCGAGGATCTCCCGCATGGCATAGCCGCCCGGGGCATGCCAGAGCGCGCCATGTTCGAGCTCCCCGGCGCTGCCCACGATGGCGCCCTTGCCGTAGCCCTCGATGCGCGATGCCTTGCCGCCGAGCGCCTCGACGAGGCGGCGCGCCATGGCGAGGCCGAGCGGCTCGAGATCCTTCATGAAGGGCTGGATGTCCTCGACGTAACGGCCGGCGAACGGGTTGCGGATGACGGCCATGACCGCGCCGCGCCGCAGCGATGTCGTCGCCACCGGGCCGCCCTCGTGGAAGATGTCCTCGACGGTGAGGAGACGCTTGCGGACGACGACCTCAGGCATGGGCGTGGATCTCTTGAGGTTCGAATTTTATTTCGCCGGCACGGCTATCATATTTACAAATCCGCATACCCCTCATCCGGCCGTTGCTCTCGCAACGTCCACCTTCTCCGGCAAGGGGAGAAGGTGGCCCGAAGCGCCGGATGAGGGGACGCGCCACGCGGGTCGTGCCCTGCAGATGCAACGCCGCACCCAGCGCGAGGCCATGGCGCAGCAGCGCCTCCGCACAGGCGACGCCGGTGGCCAAGGCGTCGTCGATCTCGCCTGCCGAGAGCCGACCGACGTCGCGGGTGACGAGCCGCGATCCGAGGTCGCTGTCGGGCTGCAGGCTGTCCGCCGGCACGCGCATCACCGCCGGGTGTCCGGGAAGATCGACCGCATTGGCAACGACGGTCGCGGCCGCGTCGGCCCCGGCGGCGGTCGACGCCAGCACGGTCACGCTGTCGGCGATGCCGAAGGAGAAGCTGCGCCCGCGCCAGCCGCTGGTGGCGATGCCGCCGATGCCGCAGTCCGCGTCGATCTCGGCTCGGCCGAAGAGGCTCGGCCGCTCGGGCCGGTCGATCATGCCGACCACGAAGCTCCGGCCCGGAGCGCAGTGGAGCGCGATGTCGCCGCCGTTGTTGACATAGGCGCGCTCGAGGTGGCCTTCGGCCAGCATCACCGCGAGGATCTCGTCCGCCACCGCGCCGGCCACCGCCGCCATCGGGGTGACGAAGCATCGCGCCGCGAACGGCGCGACCGCCGCGGCCATCCGCCGTGCGACGGGACCACCCGGCTCCGGTGCGCCGCGGCCGGCGGGGCTGCGCAGCAGCGCAAGCTCGTCGCAGAGCTCGTCCAGCAGTCCGTCGAAGCGACCGATGGCGTGTCCATACGCGCCAGCCACGGCCGCAGGTTCGCCGAAAGCCTCGACGACGAGGTCGATCGGCCCATGCTGCAGGTGCAGCCGCCGCCCGTCCGGCAGCGTGCGGGCCTGCGGCGGCACTCTCACCGGATGGTCCCCGGCGCGTCGGGCCGCAGCGGCCAGGGATTGTCGGCACGGTGGCGCGCCTGGCGGTGATCGCCCGCGCCGAGCACCTCGTCGAGGGGCCGCACCTCGTCCATGTGGCCGCCGAGCGTCCGGTAGTCGTCGAGCCGCAGCGTGAACTCGATCGGCGCCACCAGCGCCGGGGTCGGCACATAGCCGAAGCCGTTGGCCGGCACGCGCGACACGTCGACCATGAAGGTGATGCCGCCGCCGGGCCAGACATAGGTCGGTGCGCCGCCGCAGGTGACGATCGTGAGGGCGTCCTTCACCGAGCGCGTCAGCCGCACCGGGTTCTCGGTGACGCCGGCCCGGAGCGAACCGCCGGCCCCGCCCATGAACAGCACCGTGCAGAGCGCCGGCTCGCAATTCTCCTTGATCAGCGCCACCGAGCGCGCCAAGGCCTCGGGCATCTCGGCTTCGACCGGGCGCAGATCCCCGTCGAGCCGGTAGAAGGCCGCATGCTCGCCGGTCGTCGAGACCATCAGCAGCGTCAGCCCGGGGCGGGCGGATTTCGGATTGAAGGCGCCGAGGACGGCGAGCGGGTCGCGAAGGGCGGTGCCGCCCCAGCCGGTGCCGGGCTCGGCCACCTGGAAATAGCGCCCCGGCGTCGAGCGCCGTCCCTTCATCTTGATCCCCGTCTCGGGGATGCCGAGCAGCTTGCCGGCCTGGTGCTCTGAAAGGACGCCGGTGATGTGGTCGTCGACCACCACCACATCGTCGACGAGCCCGTGCCATTGCTTGGCGAACATGCCGATCGTCGCCGAGCCGCAGCCGACCCGCATCCGCTCCTCCAAGGCGCCGTTGACTTGCGGAGGCCGGCCCGCCTGCACGTGTACGGTCGCGCCCTCGTCGATGGCGAGTTCGATCGCGTCGCCATTGCAGAGCGCCAGCAGGCTGTCGCAGGTGACGCGGCCCTCCTTCTTGGAGCCGCCGGTGAGATGATGCACGCCGCCGAGGGAGAGCATCTGCGAGCCATATTCGCCGGTCGTCACGTGGCCGATCGCCTCGCCCTCGACGCGCGCCAGCGCCCTCTCGGGGCCGAGATGGCGGTCGGTGTCGATCTTCACCTTGACGCCGCAATAGGAGAAGATCCCCTCGGTCACCACGGTGACCATGTCGACGCCCTCGATCTGCGAGGACACGATGAAGGGCGCCGGCTTGTAGTCCGGATAGGTGGTGCCGGCCCCGATGGC
>DATBEH010000028.1:0-76576 GCA_036276175.1 Lichenihabitans sp. | reverse complement strand
TTGCCGGATCCTTCGAGCGCGGCGAGGTCGATGCCGCGCTCGGTCGCGATCTTGGCCGCCGAAGGAGCGGCCGGCATTCCGGGCCTCGGCTGGCTGGAGGCGCTCGGCGCAGCCGGCGCCGGGCGGGACGCGGCGGCCGCCCCGGCGGATGCATCGATCCGGCCGAGCACGGCGCCCGGCTTGACGGTGTCGCCGTCGGCGACGGCGATCTCGGCGAGCGTGCCCGAGGTCGGCGCGTTGACCTCGAGCGTCACCTTGTCGGTCTCGAGCTCGAGCAGCGGCTCGTCGGCTTTCACGATCGCGCCCGCCGTCTTGAACCAGCGGCCGACGGTGGCCTCGCTGACCGACTCGCCGAGCGTCGGCGCCAGGATGGGCGTGGCCTTGGCGCCCTTGGCCGCAATGGCCGGCGCCGCCGCATTCGCTGGCTTGATCGGCTCCGCCTTGGCAGGCTCCGCGCCGACGGACGCGGGCTTGCCGCCGGCCGCGGCTTTCCTTGACACACCGTCGGGCTTGGCGCCTGCGCCGCCCGGCTCGATCTGGCCCAGCAGGGCGCCGACGCCGACCGTCTCGCCATCCTTGACGATGATCTCGGCCAGCACTCCGGCCGAGGGGGAATTGACTTCGAGCGTCACCTTGTCGGTCTCGAGTTCGACCAGCGGCTCGTCGGCTTTCACAGCGTCTCCGGCCTGCTTGAACCACTTCCCGATCGTGGCCTCGCTGACCGATTCGCCAAGGGTCGGGACGCGGATCTCGGTAGCCATGGATCGAAGCCTCGACTAGATCACGATGAGCTTGGATCGAGTCGATCCAAGCTCATGAAGGTGATCGATTCTAATGACTTGGAGCATGATGTCACCCGAAAACCGCTCCGCGTTTTTCGGCATCATGCTCTGGGGACACGCCCGCTATAGCGGATCACGCCTCGGGAGAGAACAGGAAGGATGCGGCGACGCGCCACGCGACGGCGGGTCAGGCCGAGAAGGCGTCGTCCAGGAACGTCTTGAGCTGCGCCTGATGCTTGGACATGAGGCCGGTCGCGGTCGCGGCCGCCGCCGGCCGGCCGACGTAGCGCGGCCGCCGCACCTTGGCCTTGACCTGCTCGAGCACCCATTCGAGGTAGCTGTCGACGAAGGTCCAGGCGCCCATGTTCTTCGGCTCCTCCTGGCACCAGACGACGTCGGCGTTGCGGAAGCGCGACAGCTCGTTGACGAGCGACTTCAGCGGGAACGGATAGAGCTGCTCGACCCGCAGCAGATAGACGTCGTCGATGCCGCGCTTCTCGCGCTCTTCGTAGAGGTCGTAGTAGACCTTGCCGGCCGACAGGACGACGCGGCGGATCCTGTCGTCGCCGGCGAGCGGCGTCCCGTCGGGCAGGCGCTCGGCGTCATCGCGCAACACGCGGTGGAAGGTCGAGCCCGCGTCCATCTCGGCGAGCGTCGAGGTGGCGCGCTTGTGGCGCAGCAGCGACTTCGGCGTCATCAGGATCAGCGGCTTGCGGATGTCGCGCTTGAGCTGGCGGCGCAGGATGTGGAAATAGTTGGCGGGCGTGGTGACGTTGGCGACCTGCATGTTGTCCTCGGCGCACATCTGCAGGAAGCGCTCGAGACGGGCCGAGGAATGCTCCGGCCCCTGGCCCTCGTAGCCATGCGGCAGAAGGCAGACGAGCCCCGACATGCGCAGCCACTTGCGCTCGCCGGAGGATATGAACTGGTCGAAGACGACCTGCGCTCCGTTGGCGAAGTCGCCGAACTGCGCCTCCCACAGCACGAGGGCATTGGGTTCGCTCAGCGAATAGCCGTATTCGAAGCCGAGCACGGCCTCCTCCGAGAGCATCGAATTGATGACCTCGTAGCGGGCCTGGGCGTCGCTGACATTGTTCAGCGGCACGTAGCGCGCCTCGGTGTCCTGGTCGATCAGCACCGAATGGCGCTGCGAGAAGGTGCCGCGCTCCGAATCCTGGCCCGAGAGACGCACCGGCCGGCCCTCTTCGAGCAGCGTGCCGAAGGCGAGCGACTCGGCGGTCGCCCAGTCGATGCCCTCGCCGATCTCGATCGCGGTGCGGCGATTGTCGAGAAAGCGGCCGATCGTCTTGTGCAGGTGGAATCCGGACGGGATGGCGGTGATCCTCGCACCGATGTCTCTCAGCGCCTCGATCGCGACACCGGTCTTGCCCCGCCGGTCGTCGTCGGTGTCGGCGGACGCCTTGAGCCCCGACCAGCGCCCGTCGAGCCAGTCGGCCCGGTTGGGCCGGAAGGCCGTCGCCGCCTCGAATTCCTCGTCGAGCCGCTTGCGCCACTCGCCCTTCAGCGTCTCCACCTCGGCCTCGGTGACGACGCCCTCCTCGACGAGCTTGCGCGAATAGATCTCGAGCACGGAGGGATGCGAGCGGATCACCTTGTACATCAAGGGCTGGGTGAAGCTCGGCTCGTCGCCTTCGTTATGCCCGAAGCGGCGATAGCAGAACATGTCGATGACGACCGGCTTGTGGAACTGCTGCCGGAACTCGATCGCCACCTTGGCCGCGAAGGTCACGGCCTCGGGATCGTCGCCGTTGACGTGGAAGATCGGCGCCTCGATCATCTTCGCCGTGTCGGACGGATAGGGCGAGGAGCGGGAGTAGCGCGGATAGGTGGTGAAGCCGATCTGGTTGTTGACGATGAAATGGATCGAGCCGCCGGTGCGGTGTCCCTTGAGCCCGGAGAGGCCGAAGCATTCGGCGATCACTCCCTGGCCGGCGAAGGCCGCATCCCCGTGCAGCAGAAGCGGCAGCACCTTGGCGCGGTCGACGAAGTCGGCGAGCTGGTCCTGCTTGGCGCGGACCTTGCCGAGCACGACGGGGTCGACGATCTCGAGATGCGACGGGTTGGCGGTCAGCGACAGATGCACCTTGTTGCCGTCGAACTCGCGGTCGGACGAGGCGCCGAGGTGGTACTTGACGTCACCCGAGCCCTCGACGTCGGTCGGCGAAGAGGAGCCGCCCTTGAATTCGTTGAAGATGGCGCGGTGCGGCTTGCCCATCACCTGGGAGAGCACGTTGAGTCGGCCGCGATGCGCCATGCCGAGCACGATGTCGCGCACGCCGAGCGCGCCACCGCGCTTGATGATCTGCTCGAGCGCGGGAATCATGGCCTCGCCGCCGTCGAGGCCGAAGCGCTTGGTGCCGGTATAGCGGACGTCGAGGAACTTCTCGAACCCTTCGGCCTCGACGATCTTGTTGAGGATGGCGCGCTTGCCTTCCTTGGTGAACGAGATCTCCTTGTCCGTCCCCTCGATGCGGATCTGCATCCACTGCTTCTCGTCCGGGTCCGAGATGTGCATGAACTCGAAGCCGATAGTCGAGCAATAGGTGCGGTGCAGCAGCGCCAGCATCTCGCGGATGGTGGCGTATTCGAGCCCCAAGACGTTGTCGATGAAGATCGGCCGGTCGTAGTCGGCCTCGGTGAAGCCGTAGGTCGCGGGGTTCAGCTCGCCATGGTCGCGTTGCGGTTCGAGGCCGAGCGGATCGAGGTTGGCGTGCAGGTGGCCGCGCATCCGGAAGGCGCGGATCATCATTAGCGCGCGGATGCAGTCGCGGGTGGCGCGCTTGAGCTCGTCCTCGGAGACGCCGCCCTTCGGCGCCGCCTTGGCCTTGATCTTCTCCGTGACGACGGCTTCGGTCGCGCTCCAGTTGCCGTCGAGCGCCGAGACGGTCTCGCCATTGGCATATTGCGGCCAGTTCGGCGCCTTCCAGGAGGCGCCGCGCATGTTCGCCTCGCCCGCGGCCGGAGCATCCTGAAGGTTGTCGAAGAAGGCGCGCCACGCGGGGTCGACGCTCGCCGGGTCGGTCTCGTATCGGGCCTGGAGGCTTTCGATATAGCTGGCGTTGACGCCGGTCAGGAAGCTCGGTTCGAGCAGGGCATCGTCATCCCGGAGAGACATGAGAGAAGGTCCCAGTGCCGGCCCCGTGGCATGATGCGGGCCGGCATCGCTTTCATCGGAGAAATGGTGACGGACGGCGGAGAAAGGAAGGTCGATGATCCTCTCGCCATTACCAGGAAAGGTTTAACCTTTCAAAACGTCAACCAAGGTTTTTCCGAGGCGCGCCGGCGACGGCGAGACCCTGATCCCGGCCGCCTCCATGGCGGCGATCTTGCTTTCCGCGTCGCCCTTGCCGCCCGAGATGATGGCGCCCGCATGGCCCATGCGGCGGCCGGGCGGGGCGGTGCGGCCGGCGATGAAGCCGACCACCGGCTTCCTGCGTCCGCGCTTCGCCTCGTCGACGAGGAACTGCGCCGCATCCTCCTCGGCCGAGCCGCCGATCTCGCCGATCATCACGATCGATTGCGTTTTCGGATCGCCCAGGAACATCTCGAGGACATCGATGAATTCGGTTCCCTTGACGGGGTCGCCGCCGATGCCGACGGCCGTCGTCTGGCCCAATCCCTCGGCACTCGTCTGGAACACCGCCTCGTAGGTCAGCGTGCCCGAGCGCGACACGATGCCGACCGAGCCGGGCTTGAAGATGCTGCCGGGCATGATGCCGATCTTGCACTCGCCGGCCGTCATCACGCCGGGGCAATTGGGACCGACGAGCCGCGATTTCGAGCCCGACAGCGCCCGCTTGACCTTGATCATGTCGGTGACCGGGATGCCCTCGGTGATGCAGACGATGAGCGGGATCTCGGCCGCGATGGCCTCGCAGATCGCGTCGGCGGCGCCGGGGGGCGGCACGTAGACCACGCTCGCGTCCGCGCCGGTCGCGGCCATGGCCTGCGCCACCGTGTCGAAGACCGGCCGGCCGAGATGGGTGAGGCCGCCCTTGCCGGGAGAGGTGCCGCCGACCATCTGCGTGCCGTAGGCGATGGCCTGTTCCGAATGGAAGGTGCCGTTCTTGCCGGTGAAGCCCTGGCAGAGAACCTTGGTATTGCGGTCGATCAGGACGGACATTCAGCGGTCTCCGCGAAGCGATCGGCGATCATGGATCGCGAAAAGGGTTTTGGACCAGCACCGATCCGTAGCGCTGGCCATGGTTGAGGTCTTCTGTATAGAGGATGGACGCTTCGAGGCGCTCGGCGGCGGCGATGATGGCGGCATCATAATAGTGGATCTGGAAGCGACGGGCATGGATGATCGCGGTTCTGACGAGCATTTCATCGATCGAAACAGTCGGAAAGCGACCCAACAGATCCATCCATCGATCCGTCTCCGGCGGGGTGAGCGTCGTTTCCGGCCTTCTGGTCACGCCGACATAGAATTCTGCGAGAACCTGTCCTGAAAGGCCGAATCGCTCGTTAGCGATGATCTGCTTGGCGATCTCATATTTCGGCCGGTCATCCTGCCTCCCGAGCGCCGCGTAGATCAGGATGTTGGTGTCGAGGAAACGCTCGCTCCTCATAGAGTTCCTCTCGGTCCCACTTGTAATCCGGGCCGAGCCGACCCGTCGAGGATTCCATCAGGTCGAGAAGCGCCTTGCGGGCCTCGGCGATCCTGCCTTCCTCACCCGCAATCTGTGTCAAGTAGCCTCGCACGAGCGCATTGACCGTGGTGCGCCGCCGCGCCGCGATTTCGCGCGCTTCGGCAAGCACGTGGTCGTCGATGGCCAGGGTCAGATTCTTCATCTCGGTCTCCACAGGTTCACAGGATATGTGGAGTCATGGACATAAACAAGGCAACAAGCCGACATGGCGATGCCCTTGCAGGACAAGCGCCGTGCTCGGCCGTCGGCCGGATCGCCGGGAGCCATGCCTGCCTCAGCCCGCGACCTTGATGGCCGCGACGATCTTCTGCGCCGCATCGTCGAGGTCGTCGGCCGGGATGACGTTCAGGCCCGACTTCGAGATGATGTCCTTGCCGAGGGCGACGTTGGTGCCCTCGAGCCGCACGACGAGCGGCACCTGAAGACCCACGTCCTTCACCGCCGCGATGACGCCTTCCGCAATCACGTCGCAGCGCATGATGCCGCCGAAGATATTGACCAGGATGCCCTTCACGTTGGGATCGGCGGTGATGATCTTGAAGGCCGCGGTCACCTTCTCCTTGGTGGCGCCGCCGCCGACGTCGAGGAAGTTCGCCGGCGCCTCGCCGTAGAGCTTGATGATGTCCATCGTCGCCATGGCGAGGCCGGCGCCGTTGACCATGCAGCCGATGGTGCCGTCGAGCGTCACGTAGTTGAGGTCGTATTTCGAGGCCTCGATCTCCTTGGCGTCCTCCTCGGCCTCGTCGCGCAGGGCGGCGATGTCCGGGTGCCGGTAGAGCGCATTGCCGTCGAAGGACATCTTGGCGTCGAGGCAGCGCAACTCGCCCGACTTGGTGATGATCAGCGGGTTGATCTCGAGAAGATCCATGTCCTTCGACGTGAAGGCCGCATAGAGCTGCCGCAGTAGCGTGTCCACGCCCTTGGCGAGGTCGCCGGAAAGCCCGAGCGCCTGGGCGACGGCGCGGCCGTGGTGCGGCATGACGCCGGTGGCGGGATCGATCGCGATCGTGTGGATCCGCTCGGGCGCGGTGTGGGCGACCTCCTCGATGTCCATGCCGCCTTCGGTCGAGACGACGAAGGAGATGCGCGAGGTGGCGCGGTCGACCAGCGCCGAGAGGTAGAGCTCCTTGGCGATGTCGGACCCTTCCTCGACGTAGAGCCGAGAGACCTTGCGGCCGGCCGGGCCGGTCTGCACCGTGACGAGCGTCGCGCCGAGCATTTCGCGGGCGAACTGCTCGACCTCGTCGGCCGAGCGGGCGAGGCGCACGCCGCCCTTGTCGCCGGCCGAGGCCTCCTTGAACTTGCCCTTGCCGCGCCCGCCGGCGTGGATCTGCGACTTGACCACCCACAGCGGGCCGCCGAGCTCGGCCGCCGCCGCCTGCGCTGCTCCGGCGTCGGTGATGGCGACGCCGCGCGACACCGGCACGCCGAACTCCTTCAGCACCGCCTTGGCCTGGTATTCATGAACGTTCATCGCGATCTTCCTTGAGGAGCGGCGAGAATCTCTGTTTCAGCCGAGCGATCGAGCTAAACCCAAAGCCCCTCGTCCTGAGCTTGTCGAAGGATAGAGGGGGGTCCCTCGTGGTTCGACAGGCTCACCATGAGGGCGATGGGAGGCACGCCCACTTCAGCCGTTAGCTAGCGAAAGCCGGATTGATGGTTTTGCAGGCGTCGACCAGCGTCTTCACCGAGGCCACCGATTTCGCGAACATCTCGCGCTCCGCCTGGCCCATCTCGATCTCGAGGACGCGCTCGACGCCGCCCTCGCCGATCACCACCGGCACGCCGACATACATACCTTTGACGTCATATTCGCCGTCGAGATAGGCCGCGCAGGGCAGCACGCGCTTCTTGTCCCTGAGGTAGCTCTCGGCCATGGCGATCGCCGAGGCGGCCGGCGCGTAGAAGGCCGAGCCCGTCTTGAGCAGGTTGACGATCTCGCCGCCGCCTTTGCGGGTGCGCTCGACGATGGCGTCGATCCTCTCGTGGGTGGTCCAGCCCATCTTGACGAGGTCCGGCAGCGGGATGCCGGCCACCGTCGAATAACGGATGAGCGGGACCATGTCGTCGCCGTGGCCACCGAGCACGAAGGCGGTGACGTCCTCGACCGACACGTCGAACTCCTCGGCCAGGAAGTAGCGGAAGCGGGCCGAATCGAGCACGCCCGCCATGCCGACGACCTTGTTGGTCGGCAGGCCCGAGGCCTTCTGCAGCGCCCAGACCATGGCGTCGAGCGGGTTGGTGATGCAGATCACGAAGGCGTCGGGCGCATGCTGCTTGATGCCGCTCCCGACCGCGTCCATCACCTTGAGGTTGATGCCGAGCAGGTCGTCGCGGCTCATGCCCGGCTTGCGCGGCACGCCGGCCGTGACGATGATCACGTCGGCCCCGGCAAGGCCCGCATAATCGTTGACACCCCCGATGCTCGCATCGAAGCCCTCGATCGGCGAGGCTTCGGAAATATCGAGCGCCTTGCCCTGCGGGGCGCCTTCGATGATGTCGAAGAGCACGATGTCGCCGAGCTCCTTGAGCCCGGCCAGGAGCGCGAGCGTGCCGCCGATCTGGCCGGCCCCGACCAGGGCGATTGTGTTGCGTGCCATGCAGCGAATTCCCGTATGAGGCCGCAGGCGGGCCGCCCGCCGGCCTTGAACCATCAAGCCAGGGCTCTTTCACTCCAATCCGTCCCGCGTTGCAAGTCTCCTTCGGCGTCGTCCGAGGCGCCGGGCGGCTCGCGCCGTGTCAGCCGCCGATGTTGAAGGCGGCCAGCGCCGCCATGTTGACGATGTCGCTGTCGCGCGCCCCGAGCGGCACGATCTGCACCGGCCGGTCGAGCCCGACGATCAGCGGCCCGATCAACGTGGCGCCGCCGAGCTCCTGGACCATGTGGGTGGCGATCGAGGCCGAGTGGAAGGCCGGCATCACCAGCACATTGGCGGTGTCCGAGAGCCGGCTGAACGGATAGGCCGCCATCCGCGCGCGGTTGAGCGCCACGTCGGCCGCCATCTCGCCGTCATATTCGAAATCGACGTGCTTGGCGTCGAGGATGCGCACCGCCTCCTGGACCTGCTGCGAGCGCTCGCCCCGCGGATGGCCGAAGGTCGAGAAGGCGAGCAGCGCCACGCGCGGCTCGTAGCCGAGCCGGCGCGCCACGCCGGCCGCCTCGACGGCGATCATGGCGAGATCCTCCGCGTCGGGCATCTCGGTGATGGCCGTGTCGGCGACCAGCACTGTGCGGCCGCGCGACAGCACCAGCGAGGCGCCCATCAGCCGGTGGCCGGGCTTCGGATCGATGACGCGGCGGACCTCGCCGAGCGCGATGGAAAAGTTGCGGGTGACGCCCGTCACCATGGCATCGGCGTCGCCGTTCGAGATCATCGCGGCGGCGAAATGGTTGCGATCCTGATTGATCAGCCGCTGGCAGTCGCGGAACAGGAAACCCTGACGCTGCAGACGCTCGTAGAGGAACTGCGCATAGATGGTGTTGCGGTGCGACAGCCGCGCATTGTGGATCTCGATGCCGCGCTCGTTGATGTCGAGGCCGGCGGCTTCGGCCGATTCCTTGATGCGGTCCTCGCGCCCCACCAGCATCGCCGTGCCGAGCCCCTGCGCGACGAAGCTCAAGGCGGCGCGGATCACCTGTTCCTCCTCGCCCTCGGCGAAGACGACGCGCTTGGGAAAGCGCCGCACGCGCTCGATGATGCGCTGGAGCGCGCCCGCCACGGGGTCGCGCCGGGCCGAGAGCTGGGCCTTGTAGGCCGTCATGTCGACGATCGGCTTCCTGGCGACGCCGGTCTCCATCGCGGCCTTGGCCACGGCCGGCGGGATGGTGTGGATCAGCCGCGGGTCGAAGGGCACCGGGATGATGTAGTCGCGCCCGAAGCGCGGCCGCGCGCCCCCATAGGCGGCGGTCACCTCGTCGGGCACGTCCTCGCGGGCGAGATGCGCCAGCGCCTCGGCGGCGGCGATCTTCATCTCCATGTTGATGGTGGTGGCCCGCACATCGAGCGCCCCGCGGAAGATGTAGGGGAAGCCCAGGACGTTGTTGACCTGGTTGGGGTAATCCGACCGGCCGGTCGCCACGATGGCGTCCTCGCGCACCGCATGGACCTCCTCGGGCGTGATCTCGGGGTCCGGATTGGCCATGGCGAAGATGATCGGCTTCGGCGCCATGCTCCTGACCATGTCCTGCGACAGCGCGCCGCGCGCCGAAAGACCGAAGAAGATGTCGACGCCCTCGCAGGCCTCGGCGAGGGTGCGCTTCGAGGTCGGTGACGCGTGGGCCGATTTCCACTGGTTCATGCCTTCCGTCCGGCCCTGGTAGACGACCCCCTTGGTATCGCACAGGATGACGTTCTGCGGCTGGAAGCCGATCGCCTTGATCAGGTCGAGGCAGGCGATGCCGGCCGCGCCGGCGCCGTTGCACACAAGCGTCGTCTCGCGGATGTCGCGGCCGGTCAGGCGGATGGCGTTGAGCATGCCGGCGGCCGTGATGATCGCCGTGCCGTGCTGGTCGTCATGGAACACGGGGATGTCCATGAGCTCGCGCAGGCGCTCCTCGATGAGGAAACATTCGGGCGCCTTGATATCCTCGAGGTTGATGCCGCCGAACGTGGGTCCGAGATAGCGCACCGCGCCGATGAACTCGTCGGGGTCCTCGGTGCCGACCTCGATGTCGATCGAGTCGATGTCGGCGAAGCGCTTGAACAGCACCGCCTTGCCCTCCATCACGGGCTTCGAGGCGAGCGCCCCGAGGTTGCCGAGGCCCAGGATCGCGGTGCCGTTCGAGATGACCGCCACCATGTTGCCCTTGCTGGTATAGTCGTAGGCGCGCGACGGATCCTCGGCGATCGCCTTCACCGGCACGGCGACGCCGGGCGAGTAGGCGAGCGAGAGGTCGCGCTGCGTCGCCATCGGCTTGGTGGCCAGCACCTCGAGCTTACCCGGCCGTCCCTGGGCGTGGAACTGGAGCGCTTCCTGGTCGGTGATCGTCGGCCGTTTGGGTCGGCCGCTCGTCGTGTCGTTCATGATTCGCGCTCGCTCTGGTGGGGGCGTCGAAGGGAGGCAAACCATAGTCCCGCCGTCCCGCGCTCCACAAGCGTGGACCTCGGCCCGGCGGCAGTCTCCTGAAACTATCGCAAGAGCCGCGCGGTTTGCGGAGATCGAAACCCAAGCGGAGAGATCCATGCGCGCCGCGCCCGACATCCAGCCCGTCCCCTACACCCCGACGCTCGAGATTCCCGCGGCCGACGAGGCCGAAACCCTCCAGGCCATCGTGGCTCAGCTGCGCCGCATCAGCGAAACGGTGTTCAAGGATTCGGGCCACGCCGAGCGCAGCGTCCACGCGAAGAGCCACGGCCTGCTGCGCGGCGAGATGCGGGTTCTCGACGACCTGCCCGATATGCTGAAGCAGGGGGTGTTCTCGCGGCCCGGCACCTATCCGGCTGTCATGCGCCTGTCGACCAATCCAGGCGACATCCTCGACGACAGCATCTCGGTGCCGCGCGGTCTCGCGCTCAAGATCATCGGGGTCGAAGGCGAGCGCCTGACCGGCGCGGCCGGCCAGACGCAGGATTTCGTCCTGGTCGATGCGCCCGCCTTCGCGGCGCCGGACGCCAAGGCCTTCCTCAAGACCCTGAAGCTTTTGGCGGCGACGACCGATACGCCGCAAGCCCTCAAGAAGGCTCTTTCAGCGATCTTGCGGGGCGCCGAGACGGTCGTCGAGAGCGTCGGAGGCAAGAGCCCGACCCTGATCAGCCTCGGCGGCCATCCGGAGACCCATATCCTGGGCGATACCTTCTATTCGCAGGTGCCGCTGCGCTACGGCGCCTATGTGGCAAAGCTCTGCGTCGCGCCGGGGTCCGCCGAACTCAAGGCCTTGACCAAGGCCCCGCTCAACGTGAACGGCAAGCCCAACGGCTTGCGCGACGCGGTCGTCGACTTCTTTCGCCGGCA
The DNA here is from genome assembly GCA_036276175.1 of Lichenihabitans sp. Classification (GTDB taxonomy): domain Bacteria; phylum Pseudomonadota; class Alphaproteobacteria; order Rhizobiales; family Beijerinckiaceae; genus Lichenihabitans. Next base: position 65,169 of record DATBEH010000028.1, on the reverse strand, counting down.
CGGCGGCGTCTGGGATGTCAAGGTCCAGCTCAACACCGATGTCGCGGCCATGCCGATCGAGGACGCCTCCGTGCCCTGGCCGGAGGATCGCAGCCCCTATCTGACGGTCGCCCAGGTCTCGGTGCCGCCCCAGGACGGATGGAGCGAGGCCAAGCACGACGAGATCGACGACCGGATGGCGTTCAGCCCCTGGCACGGCATCGACGCCCACCGGCCGCTCGGCGCGATCATGCGGGTTCGCAAGACGGCCTATGAGAGCTCGTCGCATTTCCGCGCCGAGCGCAACGGCACGACCATCGCCGAACCTTCGACCGCGCAGGCGCTGCGATGAGCCGTGCGGGCGAACCGTCGCCGGCGGGCGATGGCCGGGTCCATCAAGGCCGCAAGCGGTCAGATCGTGAAGTCGATGCCGCCCGGCGTGGCCTCCGCCTGGGCCTCCGCCCGGCGACATAGGGTGTCGACCGTGATGCGGTCGAGCTCGTCGAGCAGTAGCGCGCCCGCCCCCGCCAGCGCCGGTTCGATCACCTGGGTGACGAGCTTCGGGCGTGGCTTCGGCTTCGCGGCGCCGTTGGGCTTCGACGCCGCCCGGACGATCTCGCCGACCGTGATGCGACGGCGCTCGCGCGCCAGCTCGTAGCCGCCACGCGGTCCGCGAAAGGCCTTGAGGATGTCGGCGTGGACCAGATCCTGCAGCAGCGTCTCGAGGTGACGCGGCATCAGGCCGTGGCGCGCGGCCAGGGCCTTGGCAGCGACCGGTGTGGTGCGGGCGTGCAGCGCCACGTCGGTCACCGCGGCGATGGCGAGCAGGCAGCGGGCGGGAAGGACCCTCACGGCCGCGGCGGGGCGTCGACGTCGAACGACGGGGCGAGGCCGGTCGAGCCGAAACCGCCGGCGCCGCGCGCCGTGACGTCGAGATCGCCTTCTTCGAGGCGGACCTGCTCGACGCGGGCGAAGACGAGCTGGGCGATGCGAGCGCCGCGCAGGATCTCGTAGGCCGTGCGGCCGTGGTTGACGAGGATCACGCCGATTTCGCCGCGATAGTCGCCATCGATCGTGCCCGGCGCGTTGAGCACCGTCACGCCGTGGCGCAGCGCAAGGCCGGATCGCGGCCGGATCTGCGCCTCGAAGCCGGGCGGCAGCGCCAGGGCGATCCCCGTCGGGATGAGGTCGCGGGCGCCGGGCTCCAGCACGATCTTGGCTTGGGGCGCGATGGCGGCGAGGAGGTCCATGCCGGCCGCGCCGGCGCTCTGGTAGGCGGGCAGGGCGAGCCCTTCCGCATGCGGCAGGCGCTTCAGCAAGATCGCGGTCGTCATGCGCCGCCTCCCCGCGGGCCGCCGCGCAGCGTTGCGGCGAACAGGCCGACGAGGCGCCGTGCCACATCGGCCTTGCTCATGCGGGGCCAGGATTCGACGCCGCCGCGCGTCACGATATGGACCTGGTTCGACGTGCCTCCCATGGTGCCGGTGGCCGGGCTGACGTCGTTCGCCACCACCATGTCGCAGCCCTTGGTGCCGAGCTTGGCGGTCGCGAAGGGTATGACGTTCCCGGTCTCGGCCGCAAAGCCCACGACGAGCCGCGGGCGGGCATGCGTGCGGCGGCCGACGCTGGCTAGGATATCCGGATTCTCCTCGACCTCGATGATCGTCGTGGCGCCGGCGGATTTCTTGAGCTTCTCCGTGGCTTGCACCACGGGCCGCCAGTCGGCTACCGCCGCCGCGGCGACGAAGACGTCGGCCGGCAGGGCGGCTTCGACCGCCCGCAGCATTTCGCGCGCCGTCTCGACATGGACAAGGGCCGTGCCCGGTGGGTCCGGCACGTCGACGGGACCGCTGACGAGCACCACCTCGGCACCGGCCGCCGCGGCGGCTTCCGCGATGGCATGGCCCTGGCGGCCCGACGAGCGGTTGGCGAGATAGCGCACCGGGTCGAGCGGCTCGCGGGTCGGCCCCGAGGTCACGACCACCCGCAAGCCCGCCAGCGACTTGCCGGATTCCAGGCGGCCATTGGCGAGCGCCGCGATCTCGGGCGGCAACGGCACCAGCGTGCCGGCATCGAGCGCCGCGGCGACGGCCGCGACGATGTCGGGCGGCTCCGCCATGCGCCCCGGTCCAAATTCGCCGCAGGCCATGGCGCCGTCGTCCGGCCCGACGCGCCTGACCCCGTCGGCCTCGATCAGCGCGAGATTGCGCCGCGTCGCCGGATGCAGCCACATCCTGAGGTTCATGGCCGGTGCGACCAGAACCCGCTTGTCGGTGGCCAGCAGCAGCGTCGAGGCGAGATCGTCGGCGAGGCCTTGCGCCATCTTGGCGAGCAGGCCCGCCGTGGCCGGCGCGACGACCACGAGATCGGCATCGCGCGAAAGCTCGATGTGGCCCATGGTGGCCTCGGCGGTCAGCGAGAACAGGTCGTCGTAGACCACGTCGCCGGTGAGGCTCGCGACCGACAGCGGCGTGATGAACTGCTTGGCCGCGGCCGTCATCACGGCACGCACCTCGGCGCCGCGCTCGCGCAGCCGGCGGATGAGCTCGAGGCTCTTGTAGGCCGCGATGCCCCCGCCGATGACGAGCAGGATGCGCTTGCCGGTGAAGATCCGCTCCGAATCCCTCATTCGCCCAACCTTCAGGTGAAGCCGCGCCCCGGCAGGCGGGCGTCCGCCTCACCGTTCTAGAGCCTTCGCGCACAGATGAGAACAGCGGAGCGGTCGCGGCGCGGCGGATTTCGGATCGGCGCGCGCCCGGATCGCCGTTTCGAGCCTCGGATGCGTAAATTCAGGGTTCAAAAGCCGCAAACCATGGCTTGACAGTATTGTCGCGTGCAAGAGGGCGTGATCTACTTTCACTCCTCCATGGAGGAGAATGACAATGGCGACGACGAAGAAGGCGGCCGCTCCGAAGAAGGAAGCCGCCCCGAAAGCGAAGACCGCAAAGCCCGCCGCGGCCGAAGAGGCCAAGAAAAAGCCGGCGAAGAAGAAGTGAGACCGGCCCGCCGCTTCGCACCAGAGCGGAGCGGCGGCGTCTTCGTTCAGGGCCTCGGCCGCCAGATCTCACCAGAACGACTTCACGACCAGCAGGATGGCGATGAGCCACAGGGCCGCGGCGAGCCAGCGCACCCGCTTGGCCTCGGCATGGGCGATGGCCTCGACGGTCTCCGCCGACAGGCCGAGCCCGCCCTCGGCGGCCTCTTCGAGCGCCATGACGATCTTCTCGCCGCGGATCAGGACCTCGGGGATCGCGAGGCCGCCGCGCATCAGCGCCAGCAGGGTGGAGGATGCGTCGGCGAGCTTGCCGGCCGGCCCGAGATTGTCCTCGATCCAGGCCCGGACCACGGGCTCCGAGGTCGCCCACATGTCGAGGCGCGGATCGAGCGTGCGGCCGACGCCCTCCACCACCACCATGGTCTTCTGCAGCATAACGAGCTCGGTGCGCGTGCGCATGTCGAACAGCGCCGTGATCTCGAACAGCAGCGTCAAGAGCTTGGCCATCGAGATCTGGTCGGCGGTGCGCGCATGGATCGGCTCGCCGATGGCCCGGATGGCCTGCGCGAAATCCTCCACCCTGTGCTTGCGCGGCACGTAGCCGGCCTGGAAATGCACTTCGGCGACGCGGCGATAGTCGCGGACGATGAAGCCGTAGAGGATCTCGGCGAGGAAGCGCCGCTCCTTGAGGCCGAGCCGGCCCATGATGCCGAAATCGACGGCCGTGAGGCGGCCCTGCGCGTCGACGAACAGGTTGCCCTGGTGCATGTCGGCGTGGAACAGGCCGTCGCGCATGGCGTGGCGCAGGAAGGCCTGGATCACCGTGCGCCCGAGCGCCGGCAGGTCGTAGCCGCGCTCGCGCAGGCCGGCGACGTCGGAGAGCGAGACGCCCTCGACCCATTCGAGCGTCAGCACCTCCTTGGCGGTCAGGTCCCAGTCGATGGACGGAACGTGGAAATCCGGATCGGAGGCGACGTTCTCGCCGAATTCGGACGCCGCCGCCGCCTCGATGCGGAAGTCCATCTCCATCGTCACCGAGCGCGCCAGCGTGTCCATGACGTCGACGAGCTTCAGCCGCTTGGCGTCGGGGAACCAGCGCTCGGCGAGGCGGGCCGCGAAATACATGTCGGAGAGGTCGCGGCGGAAGCGCCTCTCGACGCCCGGCCGCATGATCTTGACCGCGACATCGCCGCCGCCGCGCGCCGCGCTGAGCTTGGCCTTGTGCACCTGGGCGACGGAGGCCGCGGCGACCGGTTCGCTGAACGCGACGAAGATCTCGCCGATCGGCCGGTCGAACGCGGCCTCGATGATCTCGACCGCCTCGGCGCGCGGGAAGGCAGGGACGCGGTCCTGCAGCCGTTCGAGGTCTCTGACGGCGGCGGCGCCGACCACATCGGGTCGGGTCGCCAGGAATTGGCCGAGCTTGATGTAGGAGGGCCCGAGCCGGCCGATGGCGACGGCGAGCCGGTCCACCTGGGCGGCGGCCCGCGGCCGCGCGACAAGCTTGGCGAGCGCCAGCGGCAGGCGGGCGCCGACTGGCACCATGCGCGCGTCGACGCCCGAGAAGACGCCTTCCCGCGCCAGCCTGTAGCCCGCGCGGCCGAGACGCGCGAGATGACCGAGGGTCGAGAGCATCGCGTCAGAGTTTCCACGCCGAATGGATGGCCACGACGGACCCGGTCAGCCGCGTGGCGGCGACCCGTCGGAACCCCGCCTCGGCGATCATGTCCGAGAAGGTGTCGACGCCGGGGAAGCGTCGGATCGATTCGACGAGATAGCGGTAGGGCTCGGCGTCCCCCGCGATGAGGCGTCCCATCCCCGGGATGACGTTGAACGAGAACGCGTCGTAGAGGCGGTCGAGGCCCGGCACGTCGACGGTCGAGAATTCGAGGCAAAGGAACTGGCCGCCCCGCCGGAGCACACGATAGGCTTCGGCGAGCGCCACCGGGATGCGCGGCACGTTGCGGATGCCGAAGGCGATCGTGTAGCAATCGTAGGTCTTGTCGGGCAGCGGCAGATTTTCGGCGTTGCCGGCGACGAAATGGAGATTTTCCGCCTCACGGCCGAGCCGGCTCATGCCGACGCGCAGCATGTCGGGGTTGATGTCGAGGACGGTCACCTCGGTGCGGCGGCCGCCGGCCGCGGCAACGCGCCGCGCCACGTCGCCGGTCCCGCCCGCCACGTCGAGATGGCGGAAGAGCGCGTGGCGCGATGGCTTCACCTTCGCCACCAGCGCGTCCTTCCACATGCGGTGCAGGCCGCCCGACATGACGTCGTTCATGATGTCGTAGCGCTCGGCGACCCTGTGGAAGACATCGTCGACGAGGTCTTGCTTGCGGTCGAGGGCGACATCGGCGAAGCCGAAATGGGTCGTATCCGCGGCCGGCCGGCCGCTGCGGGAGCGAGGCGAAGAGGTCATCAGGCCCTTCTGCGGCTTGGCGCCGGGACGCTGCCATGCCTATGTGAGACGAACTTCTCCCCGCTGTAGCACCATGCCCGAACTTCCCGAAGTCGAAACCGTGCGCCGTGGCCTCGACCTGGCCATGACCGGCGACCGCATCCGCCATGTCGCGCTCGCCCGCCCGGACCTGCGCTTCCCCTTCCCCGAGCGTTTCGCCGCGCGGCTCGAAGGGCGCCGGATCGCGGCGGTCGGGCGACGGGCCAAATATCTGATGATCGACCTCGACGACGGGGCGCTGCTCGCGGCGCACCTCGGCATGACGGGCTCGTTCCGCATCGCCGCACCGTCGCGCGAGGAGGCGGTGCCGGGCCGCTATCACCACGCACGCAGCCCCGCCGGCCCGCACGATCACGTGCGCTTCGAGTTCGAGAGCGGGCTCGCCATCACCTACAACGACCCGCGCCGCTTCGGCTTCATGACGCTGCTGCGGCGCGACGAGATCGAGACCCATCCGCTGTTCCGCGGCATCGGCATCGAGCCGCTCGGCAACGAGTTCGACGGCCATCGGCTGGCGCAGCTCCTGGCCGGAAAGGCGGCGCCGCTCAAGGCGGCGCTGCTCGACCAGCGCCTCATCGCGGGCTTGGGCAATATCTATGTCTGCGAGGCGCTGCACCGGGCCGGCCTCTCGCCGCGTCGGGAAGCGGGTTCGATCGTGCGTCGCGACGGAGCGCCCACGGCGCGCGCCGCTCGGCTGGCCGAGACGATCCGCGCCGTGCTGAGCGAGGCGGTCGAAGCGGGCGGCTCGACGCTGCGGGACTATCGCCAGGCCGACGGCGCGCTTGGCACCTTCCAGCACGGCTTCCGGGCCTATGACCGGGAGGGCCAGGCCTGCATGACGGCGGGGTGCCGGGGCACGATCGGCCGCATCGTGCAGTCGGGCCGCTCGACCTTCTTCTGCGCGCAGTGCCAAAGGTAGCCGTGTCGCGATCCGCCTATGCACAGATTCAGTGCATGTGCCATGCGTAGACCGATTATCTTATCAGCAAACTGCCGGGGAACCGGCGGTCGGCATGCCTCGCACGCGTAGCTGCACTGCAGCAAATCTTATTGCGATGCACAATAGCGGCGCTTAGTTTCCGACTGTCCAGGGAGAAACGGCCGGAAGGGTCATAACCAATCTTGAAGGTTTGACCTCATGCCTATCGTCCGCCTCATCAGCTTCGCCCAGCAACGCCTGGCCAAGCACCGCGAATACCGCCGCCTCATCGCCGAGATCGATGCGCTCTCGCAGAACGATCTGATCGACATCGGCGCTTTCCGCATCGATCTCTATCGCGCCGCCCATAAGGAAGTCTTCGGCTGAGTCATAGGTCCTGCGTCGACGCTCCGCGCCCGTTCAGCGGATTGTCGGGATCCCAGCCGTAGCGCACGGTCTCGAAGCGCATCGAGCGCGCATCGACGAGCAAAAGTCGTCCGACGAGTCCTTCGCCGAAGGGCACGATCTCCCGGACGGCCTCGAGCGCCATCAGCGAACCGATCAGGCCGGTCAGGGCGCCGAGAACGCCCGCCTCGGCGCAGGTCGGCACGCTGCCCTCGGGCGGCGGCGCCGGAAACAGGCATCGGTAGGTCGGGTTGGGGGCGCCGTCCGGACCCGTTTCATGCGCACGCAGCGTGGTGATCGAGCCGTCGAAGCTGCCGACCGAGCCCGTGACCAGGGGGCGCCCCACCCTGAAGCAGCAGTCCGACGCCAAGTACCGCGTCGTCCAATTGTCCGAGCCGTCGACGACGATATCGTAGCGGGCGACGAGCGCCTCCGCGTTCGACATGCCCAGCCGTGTCGCGTGGGGCTCGATCGCGACATGCGGGTTGAGCTCGCGCAAGCGCGTCGCGGCGCGCTCGACCTTCGAACTCCCGAGGTCGCGCGTGTCGAACAGCACCTGTCGCTGCAGGTTCGACAGCGAGACCATATCGTCGTCGACGATGCCGAGCGTGCCGACGCCTGCCGCCGCCAGATAGAGCAGCACCGGGCTGCCGAGCCCGCCGGCGCCGATCACCAGAATGCGCGCCTGCCTGAGCTTGGCCTGGCCGGGGCCGCCGATCTCCCGCAGCACGATGTGGCGCGCATAGCGTTCGATCTCGTCGCGCGACAGACTCATTCGCCCGGTTCCTCCGTGATAATAGGCCTCGCGTCATAAGCTGGGATCGTCGGGTCCCCGATTCGAGGTGGCCATGACCGATCTTTCGCCGCCGGCATATCCGGGCGAACCGCCCCTGTCTCCGGTCGGGCGCGCCCTTCTGTCGGGCCCGGCGCTCGGCGCCGCGCTGGGCCTCGTCGTGGGGTCGCTCCTGCTCTTCGGCTTCGTGCCTCGCCTCGACCTCGCCGCGGCGAGCCTGTTCTACGCCGGCCACAACCATTTCGTCGGCCAAATGCGGGTCGGCGATGCGCTGCGCCGCGCGTTCTATCATAGTCCTTTCGTGGTCCTGGCGATCCTCGCTCTCCTCTGGACGATGCGGCGCTTCGGGACGCGATTCGCTTCGACATCGCATCTCTGGGCGCCGAGCGGACGCGGCATGATCGTGCTGCTTCTCAGCCTCGCCATCGGCCCGGGGCTCCTGGTTAACGTGGCGCTCAAGGACCATTCGCATCGGCCGCGCCCCATGCAGGTCGAGGAGTTCGGCGGCACGCTGCCGTTCAGGCCGGTCGGCCGTTTCGATGGCGGCTGCCCGCGCAACTGCTCCTTCGTGTCGGGCGAAGGTTCGCTGGGGTTCTGGATGCTGGCCCCGGCGCTCCTGGCGCCGCCGCCCCTGCAGCCCCTGCTGCTCGCGGGAGCCGCGCTGTTCGGGCTGGCGACGGGGGTGCTACGCATGGCCTTCGGCGGCCACTTCCTGTCCGACACGATCCTCGCGGCGCTGTCGAGCTGGATCGTCATCATCGCCACGTGGTGGCTGGTCTTCCGGCGGCCTCTGCGCCGCGCCTTCTAGCTTCACTCACCTAGCGGCCCGCCTATCGCTGAAATTCCGTGTCGAAGTTCGGCGGCCCCTGGACCGGGCGGGACGCTGGCCGCCAAGCGCATCTTGCCGACCCGGGCCGCCGCCTGACATATCGTTGCGATACCAGCGGCCGCGTTTCGCGATGGGCGGCGGCGGCAACGGGAGGACGGTATGATCGAGGGACGCAGCGAGAAAAGGGGCCGCAAGATCCGCCTCGGCATGGTGGGCGGGGGCGAAGGCGCCTTCATCGGCGCGGTGCATCGCATCGCCGCGCGGCTCGACGACCGCTACGACCTCGTCGCGGGATCGCTGTCGGCGACGCCGGAGAAGGCCGCGCGCTCGGCCGCCGCCATCGGCCTCGATCCGGCGCGCTCCTACCCGGATTTCGTCGCCATGGCCAAGGCGGAAGCCGCGCGGCCGGACGGCATCGAGGCGGTGGCGATCGTCACGCCGAACCATATGCATGCGCCGCCGGCGCGCGCATTCCTCGAGGCCGGCATCCACGTCATCTGCGACAAGCCGCTGACCACCTCGCTCGAGGAAGCGCTGGCCCTCAAGGCCATCGTCGACCGCTCCGGGCTCGTCTTCGCCCTGACCCACAACTACACCGGCTATCCGCTGGTGCGCCACGCACGCGAGATGGTGCGCTCCGGCGAGCTCGGCGACATCCGCATCGTCCAGGTGGAATATCCGCAGGACTGGCTGGCGGAGAAGATCGAGGACAGCGGACACAAGCAGGCCGAATGGCGCAGCGACCCGGCCCGCGCCGGCGCGGGCGGCTGCATCGGCGATATCGGCACCCATGCGTTCAACCTCGCCCACTTCATCACCGGCCTCGAGGTGGACGAGCTCTGCGCCGAGCTCACCACCTTCGTGCCGGGCCGCAGGCTCGACGACAACGTGCAGGTGCTGTTGCGCTATGCGGGCGGCGCCAGGGGCGCGCTGTGGACGAGCCAAGTCGCGCCCGGCCACGAGAACGGCCTACGGATCAGGGTCTATGGGTCGAAGGCGGGCATCGAATGGCTGCAGGCCGAGCCGAACCGCCTCGTCCTGTCGCCGCTCGGGAAAAACCAGGAGATCGTCACCCGCAACGGCGCCGGCGCCAATGCGGCGAACCGGCGCGTGTCGCGGGTCCCGCCCGGCCATCCGGAGGGCTATCTCGAAGGCTTCGCCACCATCTACAGCGAGGTGGCCGAGGCGATCGTCGCGGCGCGCGCCGGCGGCAGGCCGCCGCCCGAGGTCACCTTCCCGACGATCGAGGACGGGGTCAAGGGCCTCGCCTTCATCGAGACCGCCGTCCGCTCCTCGAAGGCCGGCGGGGTGTGGACCAGGATGGAGGCTTGAGCCGGGGCGCCTCTCAGGCGATCGCTCACGAAATCTCTTGGATCAGCTTGGCGACGAGCGAGCGTCCGAAGGTCTCGAAGCCGCTCGCCACCGCCACGAAGGCATTCACGCCCCCGATGACGTTCTGCCGGTAGTAGCCGTCGAGGCCGCCCGGCGGATGCGTGTGCTCGACCAGATATGACGGCCCCTCCCGGTTGCTCATGATGACGATGCCGTTGATGGCGGTGATGCCATGGGCGAGCGCATCGTCGCGCGCGTCGCGGATGTCGCGCCCGCCGTTGCTCGCGCCGTCACCCGAGAGGTCGATGATGTGGCGGTCGGCCTCGAAGGGCGCCGCGGCGAACAGGCCGGCCGAGAAATCGATGGCGGAGCCGATGGCGGTGCGGTCGTAGAAGGAGCGCGGCGCTACCGCGACGCGCGCCCCGAAGGCTTGCGCCTGCGCCGCGCTGCCGATCTCGGTCCACTCGATGACGAGCTTCTGCGAGCCGGCGCCGGCCCATTCGACGAAGGCGACGGCGATGCGGCCGGTGGGGCCCGCCGCGATGGCGCGCAGCACCTCCGGGTCCGACATGGCGGCCGCATAGCCCTTGCGCTGCAATTCGTATTTGTCGAAATCGATCGAGCGCGAGACATCCGCCGCCAGCACCAGCATCAGGTCCACTTTTTCCGCCGCGCGGGCCGCGGTGGCGAGCGCGAGCCCGAATAGGACGACGAGGCTGAGGCGCATGACGCGAACTCGCGCTTCGCGGCCCCGCGGGCCGAGGCCGGACGCGTCAATTCTGCGCGCGGGCGGCGGCGAGATCAACGATGTTGGTCGGCGGCTCGTGCAGGATCTTGCGGAACGAGGGGATGGCGTCGGCGAAGATGCGGTCGGCCGCCGCGCGGTCGCCGGCTTCGACCGCCTCCTTCAGTCCTTCGAGCCAGCGGGTCATGCGCGGCCGCTCGACCTGGAAGGTGCGGGCGGCCGTGACGCCGTCGACACCGATGTCGACCACCGGCTCGTCGGCCGTGAACATGTATTCGTTGAGCCGCTCGCCCTTGCGCACGCCGGTGAAGGCGATCTCGATATCGCGTCCCGGCTCGAAGCCGGCGAGGCGGATCATGCGCTGCGCGAGCTCCACGATGCGGGCCGGCTGGCCCATCTTGAGCACATAGACCGAGACGCGGCCGACGTCCCCGGTGTCGATGCCGGTCGCATGAGCCGAGGCCGTGAGCACCAGGTCGCAGGCCTCGCGCACGGTCATGAAGTAGCGCACCATGTCCGGGTGGGTGACGGTGACCGGGCCGCCGCGCTCGATCTGCGCCTTGAAGCGGGGCACGACGGAGCCGACCGAGCCGAGCACGTTGCCGAAGCGCACCGAGATCAGCCGCATCGTGCGCCGGGCGGCGGCCGCCTCGCCGTCGAGCAGTTGCGCATAGATCTCCGAGAAGCGCTTGGTGGCGCCGAGGATCGAGACGGGGTCGACGGCCTTGTCGGTCGAGATCAGCACGGCGGCGCTCGCCGTCTGGGCCGCGGCGTCGGCGACGTTGACGCTGCCGAAGACGTTGGTCTTGATGCCCTCGGCCCAGTCGACCTCGAGGAACGGGACCTGCTTCAGGGCGGCGGCGTGGAACACCACGTCCGGCTTGAAGTCGCGCACCAGCGCGAAGACGCGGGCGCGGTCGCGCACGTCGGCGAGCTTGCCCGAGATCACGCATCCCTCGCGCCCCGGTGCCAGCGTTTCGAGCACCGCGTAGAGCGCCGGCTCGGAACTGTCGAGCACCTGCAGCTCCGCGGCCCCGAAGGCGATGACGCGCGCGCAGATCTCCGAGCCGATGGAGCCGCCCCCGCCGGTGACGATGACGCGCTTGCCGGCCAGGAAGCCGCCGAGCAACGCCCGGTCGACGTCGACCGTCTCGCGGAACAGCAGATCCTCGATGGCGACCGGCTTGAGCGCCCCGCCCGCCGCCGCGCCGCCGTCGACCGTCTGCATGCGCGACAGCGCGATGCCGAGCCGGCCGGCGGTCGAGACGAGCAGCTCCGACTCGGCCTCGGGCACGAATTCGCGCGGCGCCATGACGAGCCGGGTGATCGGCTGGTCGCGGTCCTTGAACTCCGAGACGATGCGTTCGAGCTCGGCATAGCCGCCGAACACCGGCACGCCGCGGATCGACTGGCCCTGGTCGCCGCGGTTGGGCGACAGGATGCCGCGCGCCGCATAGCGCCGCCGCAGCCCCGTCTCGAGGAAACGCAGCACGACCTCCGCCTCGCTGGCGCGCCCGAGCACCAGGATCGACTGCAGGTTCTCGCCTTCGTTGGGGCGGCGCGACTGCACGTATTTCAGGTAGCGGTAGGCGAGCCGCGGCCCGCCCAAGAGGATCATCTGCATCATCCAGTAGACGATGACCGTCTTCTCGCCGAACAGCAGCGCCGGATAAATCTCGCGTGCGACGAGCGCGTAGTCGAGCGCCAGCAGCAGCAGCGCCAGCGTGGTGGCGGCCCGGAAGATGTTGAAGAGATCCGGCAGCGAGGCGAAGCGCCACTTCGACTCGTAGAGCGGAAAGATGCGGTAGACGAACGCCGCCAGCACGACGAAGACGGGCAGCACCCAGGCGATCTCGCCCGCCAGCGGCCCGATCTCGTACATGTGGTAGCGCAGGAACAGGCTGCCGGCGAGCGCGAGGGCCGTCGCGACGAGGTCATGGACGATGATCGTCGCGCGCTTGAAGCCGTTCGATACCGTTTCCGGCGCCATCAAAAATCGATCTCCGTTCCCATTGGCGGCCCGTCTTAAGCTTCTTTAATCCGCGGGGAAAGCGGGCGCTCAGCCGAAGATGCGGCGCTCGACGGCGGCCCAGTCGCTTTCGACATGCGACGCGCCTGCCTCCCAGAGCAGGTCGGCATGGTGCGGCTCGATATGGCTGCCGCCCGTGAAGCCGATGGCCGTCATGCCCGCCGCGAGCGCCCCGCGCACGCCGAAGCGCGAATCCTCGACGACGACGCAGCCCTTCGGCTCGACGCCCATGCTGGCGGCCGCGAACAGGAACAGGTCGGGCGCAGGTTTGCCGTGCTCGACCTGCGACGACGAGAAGATGTGCTCGCCGAAATAGGCGAGGAGGCCGGTGAGCTCGAGGCTGGTGCGGATGCGTTCGGGGCTCGACGAGGAGGCGACGCAGCGCTTCACGTCGGGATGCCGCTTGAGCACGTCGAGGACGCCGGGCACCGGTTTCAGCTCGGCGGCGAAGATCTCGCGGGTCCGCGGCCAGATCTTCGGCAGCAGGGCGGGATCGACCGCGAGGCCCGCCTGCGCGGCGAGCGTGGCCAGGATGTCGGCCGTCTTCATGCCGAGGTAGCGGGCGATCATCGCGTGGGTCGCCGGGATGCCCGCCTCGTTGAGAACGGCGGTCATGCCCTTGACCGACAGGACCTCGCTGTCGACCAGCACGCCGTCGCAGTCGAACAGGATCATTTCGGGAGGCATGGAGGTCCTGGACATGATCGGGTCGCAGCGACCCCCAGCCCTCCTTGGCAGGTTCGGGTGGCGCTGGGAAGGGCGGCGTTGCGTGACGGGCGGCCGCTCCCCGATCGTATGTGTCCGCCTTTGCCAAAGGACGGACATGTCGGCGCCAGCCTCACGTCGTCAAATGGCGCTGCATGACCAGCTTGAACCTACGCCTGCAGGCACTCGCCGCCATCCTCGCCGCGCTCGCCGGCTACGTCGACGCCTCGGGCTTCCTGGCGACCGGCGGATTCTTCGTCTCGTTCATGAGTGGCAACTCGACCCGCCTCGGCATCGGCGCTGCACAGGATCCGGAGGTGGCGGCCGTCGCGGCTGGATTGATCGGGGCCTTCTCGGCCGGGATCGTGTTGGGGGCGATCGCCGGCGACAAGGCTGGCGATCGGCGACGCCCCGTGGTTCTCGGCCTCGTCGCGATGCTGTTGGCGGCGGCGGCAGGACTGGGGACGGCGGGTCTCGTGTCCGGATCGGTCGTCGCGATGGCCATGGCCATGGGCGTCGAGAACAACGTCTTCGCGCGCAATGGGCAGGTCAGCCTCGGCGTCACCTACATGACGGGGAGCCTCGTCAAGCTCGGACAGGGAATCGCCAAGGCGCTGCTTGGTCGCGACCGTTTCGGCTGGGTTCCGTATCTGGTGCTCTGGCTCGGTTTCGTGCTCGGGGTAGGGGTCGGGACGGTCGTCTTCCGGCATGTCGGGCTGGCAGGCCTGTGGGGTGCGGCCGCCCTGGCTGGCGTCCTTGTGCTGGCCACGGCGCCCGGACGGGTTCGCCGCCCATCTGGCGCCGTTGCGTCGTCCGATGATCCTGGTTAAGCCTCCCCCAGCCGATCCTGTCCCCGAAGAGCCCGCATGACCTTCCACGCCCGCGTCACCGTCACGCTGAAGACCGGTGTCCTCGATCCGCAGGGCAAGGCCATCGAGGGCGCCTTGCGTGGCTTGGGTTTCGCCGGGATCGGCGGGGTGCGGCAGGGCAAGATGTTCGAGGTGGCCCTCGAGAGCGCCGACAAGGCCGCCGCCGAGGCGGAGCTGCGCCGGGCTTGCGAGGCGCTCCTCGCCAATACGGTGATCGAGGACTACGCCATCGCCTTCGTGGATACGGTCGCGTGAAATCCGCCGTCATCCTCTTCCCGGGCATCAACCGGGAACGCGACGCGGCGCGGGCCCTGCGCCTCGCCTCGGGGCGCGAGGCCGCGATCGTCTGGCACGCCGAGACGGCGCTGCCGGCCGGCACCGATCTCGTCGTGCTGCCGGGCGGCTTCTCCTACGGCGACTACCTGCGCTGCGGCGCCATCGCGGCCCGCGCGCCCGTCATGGAGGCGGTGCGGGCGCATGCGGCCCGTGGCGGCAAGGTGCTCGCCATCTGCAACGGCTTCCAGGTCGCCTGCGAGGCGGGGCTGCTGCCGGGCGTGCTGATGCGCAACGCCGACCTGCATTTCGTCTGCCGCATGCAGCCGCTCCGGGTCGAGCGCGCCGACACGGATTTTTCGCGCTCCTACACCAGGGGCCAGGTGGTGCGCTTCGCCGTGGCGCATGGCGAGGGCAATTACACGGCCGACGAGGAGACGATCCGCCGCCTCGAAGGCGAGGGCCGCGTCGCCTTCCGCTATTGCGGCGCGGAGGGCGACCCCGGCCACGGCCACAACCCGAACGGCTCGCGCAACCACATCGCCGGCCTCTATTCCGAGCGCCTCAACGTGCTGGGGCTGATGCCGCATCCCGAGAATGCCGTCGATCCCCTGACCGGTTGCACCGACGGCCTCGGCCTGTTCGAAAGCCTCGCGGCCTGATTTTCCTTGTCGGAGGGCTGGAAATTTCCGGGACCGACGCGTAGATTGTCAGGGCGGAGCTGCGGGGTACGTGAGGATCTGTATTCCCGGGGCCTTATCGATTCCAAAGGGAGCTGTCCCTGATCTCGTCCGTGGACTTGATCACACGGCGCCCACCTACGTTGTAGGTTCCCGGGATCGATATCCCACGGCCACTGTGGCCCCGCACTTTCCGGACAGTTTCCCTCCATGACGATCGTCGCGGACAAGACCGCCATCCGCGCCGTCGTGCTGGCCAGGCGCGCCGGCGTTCCGGACGAGATCCGAGAGGAATTCGCCCAGAGGCTCGCCACGATCGGTCCGAGCCTCGTGCGCCGCAACGGCGAGGCGCCCGACGGCATCGTCTCCGTCTACCATCCGATCCGCGACGAGGTCGACACCGTGCCGCTGTTCGATGCCCTGCTGCGCGAGGGCTTCGTGACGGCTCTTCCGGTGACGGTGGCGCGGCGCGAGCCGCTCCGCTTCCATGCCTGGCGACCCGGAGACCCGGTGGCGCCCGGGCGCTGGACCATTCCCGAACCGTTGCCGACCGCGCCGGAGGTCGATCCGGATGTGCTCTTCGTGCCGCTCGCGGCCTTCGACCGGCGCGGCTTCCGGCTGGGCTATGGGGCCGGCTTCTACGATGCGTCGCTGAACCGGCTCAGGGCGCGCAAGCCGGTCCTCGCCGTCGGCGTCGCCTATGCGGTGCAGGAGGTGGAGGCGGTGCCCCGCGAGGCGCACGACGAGCCGCTCGACGCGGTGATCACCGAGCGCGACATCATCTTCTGTGGGAACCGCTAGGACATGCGGCTGCTCTTCGTCGGCGACGTCATGGGACGCTCCGGCCGCGCCGCGATCGCGGCCGAGCTGCCGCGCCTGCGGGACCAGCTGCGGGCCGACTGCGTCGTCGTCAACGGCGAGAATGCCGCCGGCGGTGCCGGCATCACCGAGGCGATCTGCGCCGACATCCTGAACGCCGGCGCCGATGCGGTGACGCTCGGCAACCACGCCTTCGACCAGCGCGAGGCGCTGGTGTTCATCGAGCGCCAGCCGCGTCTGGTCCGCCCGCTCAACTATCCGTCCGGCACGCCGGGGCGCGGCGCGGCGCTCGTCGAGCTCGGCGACGGTCGCCGCGTGCTGGTGCTCAACGTCATGGGTCGGGTATTCATGGATGCGCTCGACGATCCCTTCGCAGGCCTCGAGCGCGAGATCGAGGCGTGTCCGCTGGGCCAGGCCTGCGACGCCGTCATCATCGACGTCCATGCCGAGGCGACGAGCGAGAAATATGCCATCGCCCATCTGTTCGACGGCCGCGCCAGCCTCATCGTCGGCACCCATACCCATACGCCGACCGCCGACCATCAGGTGCTCGCCGGCGGCACGGCCTATATGAGCGACGCCGGCATGACCGGCGACTACGACAGCGTCATCGGCGTCGAGAAGGAGGAACCGATCCGGCGCTTCATCCGCAAGTTGCCGGGAGCCCGCTTCGAGCCGGCCAGCGGTCCCGCGACGCTCTGCGGCGTGCTGGTCGAGACCGACGATCGCACCGGGCTCGCTCGCAACATTGGCCCCGTGCGGATCGGCGGGCGGCTGAGCCCGGCCATGCCGGAGTTCTGAGCCGTGGCGGACGCCGCCGAGCCGACCTTCGCCAAGCCACGCATCGCCGTCAGCTACTGCACGCAATGCCAGTGGCTGCTGCGCGCGGCCTGGATGGCGCAGGAGCTGCTCTCGACCTTCGGCGCCGATCTCGGCGAGGTGGCGCTCGTGCCGGCGACCGGCGGCCTGTTCCGCATCGCCTACGATGGCGAGACGATCTGGGACCGCAAGACCGAAGGAGGCTTCCCCGATATCAAGACGCTGAAGCAGCGTGTCCGCGACCGGCTCGATCCCGGCCGCGACCTCGGGCATGTCGACCGGGCGGTCGGGCCTGAGCCTTGAGCCGGCGCTTGCGCGTTTGAAACGTACGTTCTAGTCAAAGCGAATCCGGAACGGATCTTCGGGAGGAATAGGCCATGCTGTCTATCGGCTTGATCGGTGCGGGTCGGATCGGAACCCTGCACGGGCGCAATGTCGCCATCCATCCCGGCGCCAGGCTTGCGGCCATCGCCGATGCCGTGCCGGCCGCGGCCGAGACGCTCGGGCGCGAGCTCGGTGCCCCGGTCCGCTCGGTCGACGACATCCTCGGCGATAAATCCATTCAAGCGCTGATGATCTGTTCCTCGACCGACACCCATTCCGATCTCATCGAGGCCGGCGCCCGGGCCGGCAAGGCGATCTTCTGCGAAAAGCCCGTCGACCTCTCCGCGGATCGCATCCGGGCCTGCCTAGAGGTCGTCGTGAAAGCCGGCACCCCGCTGATGATCGGCTTCAATCGCCGCTTCGACCCCCACTTCGGCGTGCTGCAGCAACGCCTCAGGGCAGGAGAGATCGGTGCCATCGAGATCGTCACCATCCTGTCGCGCGACCCCGGGCCGCCGCCGCTCGCCTATATCGCGCGGTCGGGCGGCCTGTTCCGGGACATGATGATCCACGATCTCGACATGGCGCGCTTCCTTCTCGGCGAGGAGCCGGTCGAGGTCCATGCCGTCGGCTCCTCGCTGGTCGATCCGAAGATCGGCGAAGCCGGCGATGTCGATACCGCGGCGGTGCTGCTCAAGACCGCGGCCGGCCGGATCTGCCAGATCTCCTGCTCGCGGCGCGCCACCTATGGCTACGATCAGCGCATCGAGGTGCACGGGTCGAAAGGCATGATCCGCGCTCACAACCTGACCGAGAACCTGGTCGAGATCGCCAGCGGCGAAGGCTTCCGCGGCGCACCGGTGATGAATTTCTTCCTGGAGCGCTATACGCCGGCCTACCGGCGCGAGCTCGATGCCTTCCTGGACTGCGTCGCCTCCGGCAAGGCGCCCTCGCCGAGCGGCGAGGACGGGCTCAAGGCCCAGCTGCTCGCCGATGCCGCCACCGAATCCGCCAGGACCGGCAAGGCCCAGAAGCTCTGAGCAGCCTTGTGACGAATGCCACGATTGATTTTGTTTTTCCAAGCAAAATCAATGCTACGCACTGGTCTAAGCCTAAGCAAACTTGTGAAAGCTTGCTTAGGCGATGCCCAGCATGAGAGCGAGAGCCCGGTTGATCCTGAGCAGCAGCGCATCGTCGGCGCTGCCGATTACCGTTCCCACCTTGTCGGCCGGCACCGCCGTGATCTTGTCGATGGCGACCTGCGAGCGCTGCCGGATACCGTTAGTGTCCGAAGGTTCGACCTCGATGCGGATGAGATCCGCGTCGGTCCGCAGCATCGTTGTCAGGGGGCAAACGATGACGGACGGGAGTTCGGCAAACAGATCGCTCTGCACCACGAGCGCGGGACGCGGTTTGCCGTAGGCCCCGGCGACCGCCACTGTCACGAATTGACCGCGCCGCATCAGGGTTCCGGCCAATCCCGAGCATCGGCGATGAAGCGCATCAGTTCGTCGCCGGCGGGATCGCTCGCCGCGATGGCGCGGGCCTGACGCCGGCACGCTTCGGCGAAAGCCGGGGAGCGGGTATCCGGCACCCAGATCTGCAATGGCCGCAGTCCCGCGGCTCGCATCCGCTGGCGATAGCCAGCCATTCGCTTTGGGGGCGGAATCGGTACTTTGGTCGCGCGTGGCATGTCCGTCTCTATTTTCGTAACATGTTACATTAGCTATCGCGGAAGTCACGACAATTTGGGAGGCAACTGTTGCCGAACGCGGCCGTAGAGCCGGGTCGAAGCTCAGGCGTTATTTGTCCTGATGATGAGCCAAATGCGAGCGAGCCCGCTATCCCGATGTCTCGGCCGGCCCGCGGTTGAGATAGGCGCGCGTGTGCTCGACGAGCGCGTCGACGAAGCCGCGCGTGACCGGCGAGGCGCGGCGCGTCGGATAGAGCGCCGCCAGCGTGACCGGCGTCGGCGGGCACCGGGGCAGGACGGGCACGAGGCGACCGTCGCGGATGTGCTCGGCGACCTCGAAGACCGGCTTCAGCACGATGCCCTCGCCCTCGAGTGCCCAAGCGGTCAGCACGTCGCCATCGTCGGCGTCGAGCGGTCCGGAAACCGGAAAGGTCGCGGCCTCGCCTTCGACCCGCAGCGTCCAGCGGAACTGCTGGGCGCCCGGATAGCGCAGGAGCAGGCAGCGGTGGTTGAGGAGGTCGTCGGGGCTCTCGGGCACGCCATGCCGGTCGAGATAGGCGGGCGCGGCGCAAAGCATCCGGTCCAGCTCGGCGATCTTGCGGATGGTGAAGGAGGAATCGTCGAACCGCGCCATGCGCAGCGCCACGTCGATCGATTCGCCGACGAGGTCGAGCAGGTGGTCCGACAGCCGCAGCCGCAGCTCGACTTTCGGATGGCGCGCCCGAAAGCTGCGCGCCAGGGGTGCCACAACCCGCCGGCCGAGGCCGAGCGGCGCCGTGACCCGCAGCGGCCCGCGCAATTCGCCGCCGATCTCTGCGACGCTCGCCTCGGCCCGGTCGACCGCCTCGACGACGTCGAGGCACCGCTCGTAGAAGACCCGGCCCCGCTCGGTCAGGTTCATTCGCCGCGTCGTCCTGACCAGCAGCTGGCAGCCGAGCTGGGATTCGAGCGCCTGGATACGATAGCTGACGACCGCCGACGACATGCGGAGCGCCCGTCCTGCGGCCGAGAAGCTGCCGAGCTCGACCGAGCGCATGAAGATGCGCATGTTCTCGAGCGAGCTCATGGGGCGGGTATTTGCAAAACCGCTTTGAAAGTCATGCGCCGCCCTGGGCTCAAGACAGCCGCGCCTCTCCTTTCTATGATCGTCGAAAGGTCCGAAGGGAGGACGGCATGCTTGCTGCTTATATCATGGAATGGGGCAGCCTGCTGCTGCGCTGGCTGCATGTGATCACGGCGATCGCCTGGATCGGTTCGTCCTTCTTCTTCATGCATCTCGATGCGAGCCTGCGCGCCACCGCCGGCATCCCGGCCGGCAAGGGCGGTGCCGCCTGGCAGGTGCATGGCGGCGGCTTCTACGAGATGCGCAAGTACCTCGTCGCCCCGGCGTCGATGCCCGAGGAGCTGACCTGGCACAAGTGGCAGTCCTACTGGACCTGGATCTCCGGCTTCTCGCTGCTCGTCTGGGTCTATTACGGCCAGTCGCAGCTCTATCTCATCGATCCCGCGGTGCGGGTGCTCGAGCCCTGGCAGGCGGCGCTCTTCGGCATCGGGGCGCTGGCGCTCGGCTGGCTCGTCTACGACACGGCCTGCCGCTGGCTCGTCGGGCGCAACGACGTGGCGCTGGCGGCGCTGGTCTTCGCCTTCGTGGTGTTCATGAGCTGGGCCTTCGCGCAGATGTTCTCCGGGCGCGGCGCGCTGATCCATACCGGCGCGCTGATGGCCACGATGATGACCGGCAACGTCTTCCTCAACATCATCCCCAACCAGAAGAAGGTGGTGGCCGACCTCGTCGCCGGGCGGACGCCGAATCCCGCCTACGGCAAGCAGGCCAAGCAGCGCTCGACGCACAACAACTATTTCACGCTGCCGGTGCTGTTCATGATGCTGTCGGGCCATGCGCCGACGACCTACGCCAACAGCCACGCGATCCCGCTCATCGTCACGCTGGTCATCGTCGCCGGCGCGGTGATCCGCCACTTCTACAACGTGCGCCATGCCAGCCATTCGCGCTCGCCCTGGTGGGCCTGGGGCGCCGCCATCATCGCCCTGTGGACGGCCTTCTACGTCGCCATGGCGGCCTCGCCGAGCGGGCGCGAGCGGCTCGGCCTGCCGCCGATCAAGCAGGTGGAGGCGACACCGGCGCCGCCCGTCGTGCCGGTCGCGGCCCCGGCCAAGGTCGTCGAGGTCGTCGGCACGCGCTGCGTCATGTGCCATTCGTCGGATCCCGTCTGGGACGGCATCCAGATCGCGCCGAAGAACGTGCGCTTCGACACGCCGCAGGAGATCGCGCGGGAGGCCAGCGCCATCCGCGCCGAGGCGGTGCTGAGCCACGCCATGCCGCCGAACAACGTGACCGAGATCTCGCCGGCCGAACGCCAGGTTCTCGCGAACTGGCTGCTGCCGGGGCGTGCGGCCCCTTGATCCACGGCGCCGGACGTGCCGCTGTCATCCCGGCCGCGGTGGAGCGGAGCGCCGGGATCCATTCCGCCGCCACCGATGTCGTTCGAGAACGGCCTGTGGCGCTCGTCCGGGATGACCGCGTTTATGATTGGGCGGAAGCACGATATCGTGACAGGCTGGCGCCGCGGCGGGGCTTCGAGGGTTGCGAAATGTGTCGATGACTCGGGATCGGCCGATCCATTCCTTCGACCAGGCGCTTTGCCGGCGCCCGGCCAGGAGCGTCACGGCGGGCCTGCGGGCCGACGATCGGGGCGATCCGTCCTTCGAGGGCGTCGCGGCGGAACATGCGGCCTATGTGGCGGCGCTCGAGGCGGCCGGACTCGAGGTCGAGGTGCTCGACCCGCTCGAGGCCTTTCCGGACTCGGTCTTCGTCGAAGATCCGGCGCTCGTCTTCACCGAGGGCGCGGTTCTGCTGCGCCCGGGCACGGCGAGCCGCAAGGGCGAGGCCGCCGCGATCGCGCCTGCGCTGCGCGCCCGGTTCGACAAGGTTCTCGTGCTGCCCGAGGGCACCGCCGACGGCGGCGACGTCCTGGTCACGCCCGAGGCCGTGATGATCGGCCTCTCGGCCCGCACGGATCGCACCGGCGCAGAGGCCCTGGCCGGATGCCTGTCGGCACTCGGCCGCAATGGGGTGATCGTCGAGACGCCGCCGGGCGTGCTGCATTTCAAGTCGGATTGTGCGCTACTCGACGACGACACCGTGCTGGTCACGGCGCGGCTTGCCGCCTCGGGCGTGTTCGACGGCCTCCGTCAGCTCATAGTACCGGAGGGCGAGGAGGCTGCCGCCAATGCGCTGCGCCTCAACGACGTGGTTCTCGTCGGGCAATCCTACCCGCGCACCATCGCGCTGTTGGACGCGCATGGTTTCGCGGTAGTGCCGCTCGCGGTGAGCGAGATCGGCAAGATCGATGCCGGCCTCTCCTGCATGTCGCTGCGCTGGCACGGCGCCTGAGGCTATCGCGTCACGACGAGGGATTTGCCTGACGGGCGGGCAGGGCGCGGCGCCACCTTATCCGGAACGGGAAGGAAAGCAGCGCCAGATCCTATGCTCCCTTTCAAAGGCGATTGCCATGAGCGATGGCCGCATGGCAATCCATGTTCTCCAGCCGCTATGGTATGGCGCGCCCCAGCCGAGCCGAGGCCCTATTCTGGACCTCGGGAGGAAGAACGGCCGATCAGGTGGAGAGAACGATCCCGGTGATGGTTCGGGGAGCATCCGTCCTGTTGCGCCGGTCACCCGCGTGGGTGGCGGTCGTGCTGCTCTACGCCGTCGCCGCCACCGTCTCGCCCGCCATGCTCAAGCCCGCGCAGGTGCTCAACATCCTGCAGGTGACGGCGTTCCTCGGCCTCGTCGCGACCGGCCAGACCATCGCGCTGCTGACCGGCGGCATCGACCTCTCGGTGGCCGGCGTGGTGACGATGACCAACATCGTGGCGACGAGCCTGATGCTGGGCCAGGACGCGCGCATTCCTCCCGCCGTCCTGTGCTGCCTGGTCCTAGGCGCGCTGGTCGGCGTCGTGAACGGCGTGCTCGTCGCCGTGCTGCGGGTCGCCCCGATCATCGCCACCCTGGCGATGAACTCGATCCTGTTCGGCGCCGCCCTGATCTTCACCGGCGGCGCGCCGCGGGGTGCCTCGGCCGCCGCCTTCAACGTGATCGGCCAGAGCTCCGTCTTCGGTCTGCCGGCGAGCGCGCTGTGCTGGCTCGCCGTAGCCCTCGGCGTCGCCTTCGCCATGCGGCGGACCACCTTCGGGCGCTGGGTCTATGCCGTCGGGGCCAACGAGACCGCCGCCCGGCTGATGGGCGTGCCGACGCGGAGCGTGCTGATCGCCGCCTATGCCTTGAGCGCGACGTTGGCCGTGCTCGGCGGCCTGCTCATCACCGCCTATGTGGGCAATCCGAGCCTCGGCATCGGCGACCAGTTCCTGCTGGCCTCCGTCGTCGCCGTGGTGATCGGCGGCACCGCATTGACCGGCGGCATCGGCAGCGTCACGGCGACCATCGCCGGTGCCCTGTTCGTCACGGAACTCACGAGCTTCACCACCATCGCGCAGGTGTCGACCGGTGCGCAATATGTCATCCAGGGCGTGCTCATCGCCTCGAGCGTCGTGGCCTACCGCATGATCGGCGCGCGCGGCTCGCTATCGTAATTTGGAGCGGATCGGCACCAGCCGATCCGCTCTGAGCCAGGCCGCGTCGCGAGACGACGTTCACTAAGGAGGAAACGAAAGATGACGCATGCCTTCATCGACCGCCGCACCGCGCTGCGGCTCGGCCTCGGGGCGACCGCCGCCGGAATTCTCGGCGCGACGCCCGGCCTCGCGCTCGCCGACGCGATCGGCAGCGCCAAGATCGACGCCTCGTCCGACATGGCCAAGGGCGTGCAGAGATCGGGCAAGCTGCGCATCGGCTTCACCAACGGCTTCTCGGGCAACACCTGGCGCACCGAATGCCTGGCCTCGATGCAAGGCGAGGCCAAGGCGAACGCCGACAAATACGACCTCGTCGTCGTCGACGGCCAGGGTGACATCTCCAAGCAGGTCAACGACATCGAGGACCTGATCACGCAGAAGGTCGACGCCATCCTGTGCATCGCCAATTCCGGTACCGCGGTGGTCCCGGCGCTGCGCAAGGCGACGCGCGCCGGCATCGTCACCGTCCCGTTCAACCTTCCTGTCGAAGGCGAGAACTGGACCGCCTACATCGGCACCGATCCGAAGCGCAAGGGCGCGGCGATGGGCAAGGCCCTCGACGGCTTCCTCGGCGGCAAAGGCAAGATCGTCGCCCTCGGCGGCCTGCCGGGCAATTCCTACACGGCCGATTGCTGGGCCGGCGCCAAGGCGGCGTTCGGCCCCGGCATCGAGATCCTGGCGTTCAAGGATGCCTCCTGGCAGGAGGACAAGGCCAAGGTGGTGATGGCCGACCTGATCGCCGCCTATCCGGAGATCGACGGCATCTGGTGCGACGGCGGCCAGGACGCGGCCGGCGCCCTCAAGGCGCTGATGGCCGCCAACCGTCCGCTCGTCCCGGTGACCGGCGACGACTACAACGGCCTCTTCAAGCTCTACGACGCTCAGAAGGACAAGAACCCCAAGTTCAAGATCGGCTGCGTGTCCGAGCCGACCTGGGAGGGCGTCGTGGCGCTGCGAACGGCGGTCAAGCTGCTGTCGGGACAGGACGTGCCGAAGCGGCAGATCATCGACCCGATCCTGATCGACGGCGGCAACTACCAGAAGCTCATGAAGAAGGACCTGCCGGACGGGGTCTTCGTCGACACGGTGCTGACCGACGACGAGCTCAAGAAGCTCTTCAGCTGAGCTCGGCCCGGCTTTGTCCGGAGGCAGGTCGACCCCGATGTCGGACGCGGTGAAGAGCGCCTCGGCGGCCGTTGCGGGCGTGGCTCCCGGGACGGAGCCGAACGCCCTCGAGCTCAGCGGCATCGTCAAGTCCTTCGGCGTCGTCCGGGCGCTCAAGGGCGTCTCCTTCGCCTGCCGGGCCGGCGAGATCCACGTCCTCGTGGGCGAGAACGGGGCCGGCAAGTCGACGCTGATGCGCATCGTCGCGGGTGTCTGGCCGCCGGATGGCGGTACCATCCGGGTCGGCGGAAAGGAGGTCGAGATCTCCGGACCCGGCGCGGCCCAGGACCTCGGCATCGCCATGGTGCACCAGGACACGCGCCTGGTGCCTGATCTCGATGTCGCGCAGAACGTCTGGCTCGGCCGGGAACCCGGTGGCCCCATCCTGGTCGACCGCAAAGCCATGGACCGCGACGCCCGGGCGATCCTCGCCCGGCTCGGCGTCGCGTCGCTGGCGCCGACGACGATGGTGCGCGACCTCGGCGTGGCGGAGCGGCAGATCGTCGAAATCGCGCGCGCGCTCACCACGAATCCGTCCGTGCTCATCCTCGACGAGCCCACCTCGGCCCTCGACGCGGCCGAGATCCAGCACCTGTTCGGCATCGTCCGGCAGCTCCGGCAGGGCGGCGCCGCCGTCGTGTTCATCTCGCACCGGCTGCCGGAAGTCTTCGCCATCGCCGACCGCATCACCGTGCTCAAGGATGGCGAGGTCGTCTCGACCGTCGAGCGCGACGCCGTCGACCACGAGCGGCTCGTCGCCATGATGGTGGGCCGCGAGATGGCGCTCGCCTATCCGCCCCGCTCCGCCGCGCCGGGGGCCGAGCGGCTTGTGGTCGAGACGCTGTCGAGCCGCGGGCGGTTCGAGGACGTGAGCTTCGCCGCCAGGGCCGGCGAGGTCCTCGGGCTCGGCGGCATCCAGGGCAACGGCCAGGCGGACGTCGTGCGCGCGCTGTTCGGGCTGGCCCCCTGGACCGGCCGCGTGACGCTCGACGGGGCCGCGGCCCGCTTAAGCAGCCTTGCGTGGCTAAAGCCACGATTGATTTTGCTTTTCTTAAGCAAAATCAATGCTGCTAAAGATTTAAGTGCAAGCAGGCTTGGAAAAGCCTGCTTGGGCTCGCCGGCCCGCGCCATCCGCGCCGGAATCGTCTATGTCCCGGGCGAGCGGCAGCGCGAGGGGCTGTTCCTGCCGCACTCGATCCGGGAGAACATATCGCTGCCGCACCTGCCGGGTTGGGCGGGCTTGGGCCTCGTTCCGGCAGCCCGCGAGCGCGCCGTCACGCGGGCCGCGATCGAACGCTTCGCGATCCGGACGCCGTCGGGCGAAGCGGGCGTCAACACCCTGTCGGGCGGCAACCAGCAGAAGGTGGTGCTCGGCCGATGGACGGTCGGCGACCCGAAGATCTTCATCTTCGAGGACCCGACGCGTGGCGTCGATGTCGCCACCAAGCTCGAGATCTATCGCCGCATCCGCGCGTTGGCCGAGGCCGGAGCCGCGGTGATCCTGGTCTCCTCCGATCTTCTCGAGCTGATCGGGCTCGGCGACCGCATCCTCGTCTTCTCGCGCGGCCGCATCGTCGACGAGATGGCCGGCGCGGAGGCCACCGAAGAGCGGATCGTCGGCAGCGCGGTCGGCGCCGGTGGCGCGGTCGTCGGTGCAGCGCCGGCCCCGTCGTCGACCTTCGAGCCGCTCCCGACGACGCGGCGAAACGGCACGTCCGCGCTCCTGTCGCGCTACGCCAGTGCGGCGCTGCTGGCGGCGCTGGTGCTGGCGCTCTGCGCGGCCACGTCGCGAAGCTCCGCCTTTTTCCTGTCGCCCGGCAACCTCTCCAACATCGCGAGCCAGGTCGCCCCGCTCGCGCTCGTGGCGCTCGGCCAGTTCTGCGTCATCCTGCTCGGCGGCATCGACCTCTCGGTCGGGCCGCTGATCAGCCTGGTGACCGCCATCGTCTCCTTCACGGCCGTCGGCGACGGCCCGGGCGGCATCGCGCTGGCGGTCTTGGCGAGCCTCGCGGCGGGGCTCGCCACCGGCGCCGTCAACGCGCTCTTCATCGTCCGCCTGCGCATCCCCGACCTGATCGCCACGCTGGCGACCTATTCGATCGTCTTCGGCGCCGCGCTGATCGTGCGCCCGAGTCCCGGCGGGCTCGTGGGCGACCGCTTCCTCGATCTGTTCGGCGCCGATCTCGGCCCCGTTCCTGGCGCGGCCCTCGTCGTGGTTTTCCTGTTCGTCGCCGCCGAGATCCTGCTTTTGCGCGGCAGGCTCGGGCTGCGCCTCTATGCCGTCGGCTCGAATGCGGAGGCGGCCCATGTGGTCGGCATCGGCACGGCTCGCGTGCGTGCCGGCGCCTATGTGGTCTGCGCGCTTTGCGCCGCGGCCGCGGGCCTT
Organism: Lichenihabitans sp.; assembly: GCA_036276175.1. Classification (GTDB taxonomy): domain Bacteria; phylum Pseudomonadota; class Alphaproteobacteria; order Rhizobiales; family Beijerinckiaceae; genus Lichenihabitans. Next base: position 38,297 of record DATBEH010000028.1, on the reverse strand, counting down.
CTCGTCGCGGCCCGCATCGGCAGCGGCGACCCGCAGGCCGGCGCGTCCTTCACCCTTGCCTCGGTCACCGCCGTGGTGGTCGGCGGCGTCAGCGTGTTCGGCGGGCGCGGCACGGCGGTCGGCGTCCTCCTCGGCGCCGTCGCGGTCGGCGTGATGCAGAATGCGCTGAACCTGATGCACGTCTCGGCCTATTTCCAGTATGTGTGGACGGGCGGCCTGACGCTCATCGCGGTGGCGGGCTATTCCCTGCGCCCGTCCCGACGACGGCGAGCATGACCGGCGACCGGACGCCGGGGCTTGCTTGCCCCGGCATCGCGGGTATGAAACCTCCACCAGGACCACCAGAGTGGGAGCCGACATGTCGACCATCACGCCCGATCTCGTCCGTCTCTATGCGGAGAGCGACGCTCTCGGGCTGGCGGAGCTGGTGCGCCGCCGCGAGGTCGAGGCGAGCGAGCTGACCGAAGTGGCGATCGGCCTCATCGAGAGGCTCGACGGCGAGCTCAACGCGGTGGTGCGCCGCTCGTTCGACGCCGCGCGGCGGCGCGCCGCCGCGGCGCCGGGCGACGGGCCTTTCGCGGGCGTCCCCTATCTGCTCAAGAACATCGGCTCGACGAGCGACGGCATGCCGATCGACGCGAGCCTCGCCTATCGCAAGGACGATCGCGGTGGGCCGGATACCGAGATGGTCCGGCGCATCAAGGCCTCCGGACTGATCCTGCTCGGCCGCACCAACGTGCCGGAGAACGGCTGGTGCATCGCCACCGAACCTCGCTATCACGGACCGACGATGAACCCGTGGAACACCGCCGTGACTCCGGGCGGATCCAGCGGTGGAACCGCAGCGGCCGTGGCAGCACGGATCGTTCCGATGGCGGAAGGCTCCGACGGCGGCGGTTCGATCCGCGTTCCGGCCTCCTGCTGCGGACTGGTGGGGCTGAAGCCGTCGCGCGGCCGCATCACCTACGGGCCGGACGAGGTCGACGTCTGGTTCGGCAGCGTCTCCTTCTTCGCCCTGACCCGGACGGTGCGCGACACCGCCGCCTTCCTCGACGCCACGGCCGGCAACTTGCCCGGCGATCTCTACACGCCGCCCCGGCCGGCGCGGAGCTGGCTACAGGGTCTCGACGATCGACCGAAGCCGCTGCGCATCGGCTACACGCTGACGACCCCCTGGGGACCGGCTTTCGCGCCGGAGGTCACCGAGGCCGTCACCTCGACCGTGGCCCTGCTCGAAAAGCTCGGGCACCGCGTCGAGGAACATCCGTTCAAGGCGGATCTCGAAGGCGGCTGGGCCGCCTATAACCGGATGAACGCGGTGCAAACCGTACTCGACTTCGACGGCCTCGCGGAGACGGTCGGCCGGCCGGCGCAGGAGGGCGATCTCGTCGCCTTCAACTGGTCGCTGCTGCGGCGCGGCCGCGCGCTGTCGGCCACGCAGCATGCGGCCAGCGTCGCCGCCATGCGCAAGCTCAACCAGGAGATTCATGGCGAACTTTATGCCTACGACGTCTTCCTCACCCCGACGCTGACCCAGCCGCCGCGCCCGGTCGGCTATTGGGACATGAACGAGCCCGACGTCGACGCCTACAACGCCAAGTGGACCGACGCGGCGTTCATGTTCGCCTTCAACCTGTCGGGGCTGCCGGCCATGTCGGTGCCGGCGACCTGGACCCCGCAGCAGGTGCCGATCGGCGTCCAGCTGGTCGGCCGGTACGGCGACGAGGCGACGATCCTGCGGCTCGCCGCCGAAGTCGAGGCGGCCCGCCCGTGGATCGGCCGGCGGCCGGCCGTCTCCGCGCCGGTCTGACCCGCAGAGGCCTGCCTCAGCCGCCGACCATCAGCTTCACCACCTCGTCATGGCTGGTCTCGCCGATGCGGCGCTCGCCCGCGAGCGCGCCGCGGCGCAGCACGACGATGCGGTCCGAGACCGCGAAAATGTCCTGAAGGTTGTGGGAAATGAAGATCACGCCCCGTCCCTGCTCCTTGAGCGTCTTGATCAGCCCCAGCACCTTGCGCTGCTCGGGCACGCCGAGGGCCGCCGTCGGCTCGTCCATCACGATGACGCGGGCGTTCCAGTAGATGGCCCGGCCGATCGCTACCGCCTGGCGCTGCCCGCCCGAGAAGCGGCCGACGGGCGCATCGAGCCGGTCGACGTGGAAGTCGAGCCGCGCCATCGTGTCGCGTGCGGCCTCCGCCATGCGGCGCCGGTCGAGCACCGGCAGGATGCCGAAGGCGCGGCGCATCGGCTCGCGGCCGAGGAAGATGTTGGCGCCGATCGACAGGTTGTCGGCGAGCGCCAGGTCCTGGTAGATCGTCTCGATACCGGCACCGCGCGCCGCCTCGGGCGTCGCGAAGCCGACAGGCTTGCCGTCGAGCCGGATCTCGCCGCCGTCCGGCCGATAGACTCCCGATATCGCCTTGGTCAGCGTCGACTTGCCGGCACCGTTGTCGCCGGCGAGCGCCACCACCTCGCCCGGATGGAGCGCCAGCGAGACGCCTTTCAGGGCCTCGACCCCGCCGAAGCGTTTCGAGACGTTGCGGACGTCGAGGATCGGCTGGCCAGCCGCCGTGGGGGCCTCCATCAGCGATCCCCTCCGAAACGGCGCTGCGTCTGGTCGACCAGGACCGAAATGATGATGACGACGCCGACCGCCACGAACTGCCAGAACGGCTCGACGTCGATGAAGACGAGACCGTACTGGATCACGGCGATGACCAATGCGCCGGCGACGGTGCCGAGCACGGTGCCCGAGCCGCCGAAAAGGCTGGCGCCGCCGATCACCACCGCGGCGATCGAATCGAGCAGCAGCGGCTCGCCGGCCTGCGCGGCGCCGGCCGTGAAGCGGGCCGTGTAGAGCACGCCGCCGAGCCCGGCGCAGAGCGCCGAGAGCACGTAGAGCCGGCGCGTATGGCGGGCGACGCCGATGCCGGCGCGCAGCGCCGCCTGCTCGCTGGCGCCGATCGCATAGGTGTGCTGGCCGAAGCGCGTCTGCGAGAGCAGGTAATGCATCGCGAGGACGAACAGCACGGCGATGATCACCAGCACCGGCACGCCGAGGAGGCGGCCGTTGCCGAGCGCCGCGAACCAGCCGTTCGACACCGGCACGGTGGTGCCGCCGGCGAGCAGATAGGCTGCGCCGCGCGCCACGCCGAACATGCCGAGCGTGCCGATGAAGGGCGGCACCTTGAGCTTCGAGATGAGCCAGCCGTTGACCGCGCCCGGCACGAGCGACACCGCGAGGCCGGCGAGGATGCCGGCCGCCATGGCCGCGAAGGACGGTACCGCCACGCCCGACATGTTGGCCGCATGGGCGGCGACCACGGCCGAGAGACCCATGATGAAGCCGACCGAGAGGTCGATGCCGCCCGAGATGATCACGAAGGTCTCGCCGAGCGCCAACAGCAGCGGCGCCACCGCGAAGATGGCGATCGACTGCGCGTTATAGGCCGAGAGCACGAAGCTCGAGCCGTAGCTCAGGCGTGACCAGGTCTCGAAGAAGGCGAGCAGCACCACCAGGAACAGCCACGCCCGCAGCGAGGCCAGCATCGCGATCAGGCGCTTCGAGCCGCCGCGAGGCGGCTCCCGGGTCGCCGGCGTCGAGAGTTCCGCGGTCATGCGCCGGCCCCGGCCCTGCTAGGGCTGATCAGTTCTGATAGACGAACTTGGCGATATCGGGGTTGCCGATATTGGCCTTGTCCATGACGGTGAAGCCCGTGCCGATCTTGACCGGCACCGACTGGCCGGTGAGATGCGCGAAGGCGGTGATCACCCCGTAATAGCCGATCTCGGCCGGGTGCTGGGCGATCGCGACATCGATGGCGCCCGACTTGAGGTCGTCGACGATCGAGGTCGGTGCATCGAAGGCCACCACCTTGACCGTGCCGGTTTGCCCCGCCTGCTTCACGCCGTTGGCCGCGCCGAGCGCCGAGAACAGGTTGGCGCCGAAGACGCCGACGAGGTCGGGATTGCGGGCATAGACCGATTGCAGCTGGGAGGCCGCCTTGTTGGCGTCGTCGTCGTTGAACTCGGTCTGCAGCACCTGGATGCCCGGATGGGCCTTCATCTCCTCCTTGAAGCCTTCCTCGCGCTGGTCGGTCGTCGAGACGCCGGGCTTGACGTTCGACACATAGACCTTGCCCTTGTCGCCGATCGCCTTGGCGAGCGCGCGGGCGGCGATCTGGCCGCCGAGCACATTGTCCGACGCGATGTAGCTCAGCGGGAAATCGGCCTCGCCCGCGCCGGTCTGGTAGTTGCCGGTGCCGATGAACGTGTCGACGGTGATGACCGGGATGCCGGCGTCGAAGGCCTTCTTGAGTGGCTGGACCATCTGGGTCTTGTCGGTAGGCGCGATCAGGATGGCGTCGGGCTTGCGGGCGATGACGGCGTCGAGCACCGGCGCCTGCTGCACGGGATTGAACTCGGGCGCGCCCTGGAAGACGAGATCGGCACCGACCACCTTGGCGGCGGCCTCGGCGCCCTTGCGCATGGTGATGTAGAAGGCGTCGGTGGTGAGGCCCGGCACCAGCGCGATCGTGTATTTCTTCGTCTGCGCCTGGGCGACGCCCGTCAGGGCCGCCAAGCCCAGGGCGATGGCGGCCAGGGCCGTCACGGTTTTCCTCATTCTGTCCTCCCGTTTCGTGGCGACGGCTTGGATGCCGCGCCATGACCGGCAGCGATGCGTCGCCGGCCGGTTTGGCGGGGAGACTAAGGGGGCGGTGCCATGGCCGTCAACGACCCGGAGGAATGGCGTCTCTCGCCTGGGCGAGTTTACGCCCCGGGATGCCGGCGGTAGAAGCCGTGATCCTCCACGCGCCGGACCGCCATGACCGAACCTTCGCCCCGCCGCTCCGACTATCCGATCGATCCGGTCTTTCTCGAGCGCTGGTCGCCGCGTGCCTTCACCGGCGCGCCGATGAGCGAGGTCGAGCTCCTCGGGCTGATCGAGGCCGCGCGCTGGGCGCCCTCGGCCTCCAATGTGCAGCCCTGGCGCTTCCTCTACGCGCGGCGCGACACGGCACCTTGGGACAGATTCCTCGGCCTGCTCAATCCGTCCAATCAGGCCTGGGCCAAGACCGCCTCGGCGCTGCTGTTCGTCGTATCGATGCAGACCAGGATCCCGCAGGGATCGGACAAGGCCGTTCCGTCGCGCTCGGCCTCCTTCGATGCCGGCGCCGCCTGGATGAGCGTCGCGCTGCAGGCGCGGCACGCCGGATGGGACGCGCATGGCATGATCGGCTTCGATGCCGAGCGCGCCATCGATGAGCTCGCGGTGCCGGAGGGCTGCCGGGTCGAAGCGGCCGTCGCCATCGGCCGCCGGGCCGATCCCTCGGTCCTGCCGGAGCCGCTGCGCGCCCGGGAAAGGCCGAACGACCGGCTGCCGCTCTCGGCGATCGTCATGGAGGGCGGGTTCAGGACGTGATGTCGGATGAATCGACCCGGTATCTTACGTGCGCGTCTCATGTGGCGGCGGCAGAACGGCGACGATGCACACGACATGAACGGATTCGATCATCGTTGCGCCGCAGCCGATGATCGGAGACAAGGAATCTCCGTCGCCAGGGAGGGCGCCCGTGAGCCTCGCGTTCCTGATCACCTCGCTGATCATCGTCGTCTCGCCCGGTACGGGCGTGCTCTATACGGTCGCGACCGGCCTGTCGCGCGGCGCCCGCGCCAGCATCGTCGCGGCCCTCGGCTGCACGCTCGGCATCCTGCCGCATATGGCGGCGGCGATCTTCGGCGTCGCGGCACTGCTCCACACCAGCGCCGTGGCGTTCCAGGCCTTCAAATATATTGCCGTCGCCTATCTGCTCTATATGGCCTGGGGTGCCTGGCGCGAGACGGGGACGCTCGCCATGCAGGGCGAGGTCAGGGAACGCTCGACGCTGCGTGTCGCCGTCACCGCCGTGCTGGTCAACATCCTCAACCCGAAGCTGTCGATCTTCTTCCTGGCCTTCCTGCCGCAGTTCGTGACGGCCGGCGAGGCCCATCCGCTGTCGCGGATGCTGGAGCTGAGCCTTGTCTTCATGGCGATGACCTTCGTGGTCTTCGTCGGCTATGGCGTCTTCGCCGCCTCGGTGCGCGAGCGCATCATCACCCGGCCGCGCGTGCTGACCTGGATGCGCCGCACCTTCGCGGGCGCTTTCGTGGCGCTCGGCGCCAAGCTGGCCTTCTCGGAGCGCTGATCTATCCCGCCTCCGCCACCTTGGCGGCCTCGACCCGAATCTCCTCGGTCAGCCGCGCCTTGAGCGCATTGAACTCCGGGCTCGTCTTGAGCGTGTAGGCGCGCGGATGCGGCAGGTCGACCGCGATATCGGCCTTGATGCGGCCCGGCCGCGCCGTCATCACGACGACCCGCGAGGCCATGAAGATCGCCTCCTCGATGTCGTGGGTGACGAAGAGGATGGTCTTCTGGTCGCGCTCCCAGACCGAGAGCAGGAGCTCCTGCATCAAGGCCCGCGTCTGGTTGTCGAGCGCGCCGAAGGGCTCGTCCATGAGCAGGATCTCGGGCTCGTTGGCGAGCGCGCGGGCGATGGCGGTGCGCTGCTGCATGCCGCCCGAGAGCTGGCGCGGCAGGTGGTTCTCGAAGCCTGAAAGGCCCATGCGGGCGAGGTAAAGCCTCACCGCGTCTCGCTGCTCGGCCGCGGGCACGCCGCGCTCGCGCAACCCGAAGGCGATGTTCTCCCCGACCGTCAGCCATGGGAACAGGGTGTAGGACTGGAACACCATGCCGCGGTCGCGGCCTGGCCCGCGGATCTCGCGCCCGTTGAGCAGCGCCTTTCCGGCGCTCGGCCGGTCGAGCCCGGCGACGATCCGCAGCAGGGTCGACTTGCCGCAGCCCGACGGCCCTAGGATGGTGATGAAGTCGTTCGGCGCCACGTCGAGGTCGACGGGCGCCAGCGCCGGGGTCGATTGGCCGCGCGGGCCGGCGAAGGTCCGCGACACGCCCGCGATGCGCAGCTTCGGTGTCCCGCTCACACGAACTTCCAGGCGAAGAGGCGGCGGTTCAGCGCCTTGAACAAGAGGTCCGAGATGAGGCCGATGACCCCGATGGTGATGATGCCGAAGATCATCTGGCCCGTCGCCAGCAGGGCCTGGCTGTCGATGATCATGTGGCCGATGCCCGAGGACGAGCCGATGAGCTCGGCGACGATCACATAGGTCCAGGCCCAGCCGAGCACGAGGCGCAGGATCTCGGCGATCTCGGGTGCGTTCGCGGGCAGCAGCACGCGGCGGAGGATGCCGCGATCCGACGCGCCGAGCGTATAGGCCGCTTCGACGAGGTCGCGCCGCGTCTGCGCCACGCTGCCGGCAATCATCAGGATCAGCTGGAACACCGAGCCGATGAAGATGACGAGCAGCTTCTGCGTCTCGCCGATCCCGGCCCACAGGATCAAGAGCGGCACGAAGGCCGAGGCCGGCAGGTAGCGGGCGAAGGAGACGAAGGGCTCGAGCAATGCCTCGATCGGCTTGAACGCTCCCATCAGGATGCCGAGCGGCACCGCGACGGCCGTGGCGAGCGCGAAGCCGCCGAGCACCCGCCACACGGTCATGCCGATGTCGGTCAGGAAGTCGAACTGGGTGAGCAGCGTCCAGCCGTCGCGCAGCGTCGAGACCGGGTCGGCCAGGAAGGTGCGCGACACCGCGCCCGAGAGCGTCGCCGCCGCCCAGAGCGCGAAGAAGGCGATGAAGAAAGCCACCCCGAGCGACAGGCGCGCGGGATGGCTCAGAGGCTCGAAAGGCCGGAACATCGTCGCGTCGTGGAGCTCGCTACTGCAGCGCCGCCGGGTCGTAGAGCTCCTTCACGTCGGGTTTCGACTTGATGGTGCCGATCGAGAGCAGCAGGTCGGCCGCCGTGTTCGAGAACTTGACGAACTCGCCGGAGAAGAAGGTCTTGTTCTCGGCGCGGTCGACCCAGCGCAGATATTTGGCCGAATCGGCGAAGTCCGCCGCCGACTGCTTCACGTCGGCGCCCATGATCTCGTCCGCCTTCTGCTCGTTCGCCTTGATGTAGTCGAGCGCATCGAAATAGCTGTCGGCCAGTGCCTTGGCGGCCTCGGGATGAGCCTCGAGGAACTTCGGCGAGCAGCCGACCGTGTCGAAGACCATCGGGTAGTCGAGGGTCGTCGCCAGGATGTGGCCCGAGGCGGGCTTGTCGCGCACCGAGGACAGATAGGGCTCGTAGGTGACGGCGGCATCGTTCTGGCCGGCCAGGAAGGCCTGGGCGGCGGGGCCGGGCTCGAGGTTGACGACCTTGACGTCCTTGACGCTCATCTTGTTGGCATCGAGGATCCAGGCCAGCATGAAATAGGGCGATGTGCCCGGCGCCGAGGCCGCCACCGTCTTGCCCTTGAGGTCCGCCACGGTCTTGATTTCGGGGCGCGCCACGATGCCGTCGGCGCCGTAGGACTTGTCGAGCTGAAACAGCTCCTTGGCCGGGACGCCGTTGGAGTTCCACACGACCCAGGTCTCGACCGTGGTCGCGGCGCACTGGATGTCGCCCGAGGCCAGCGCCAGGGCGCGGCTCGCCTGCGGGATCTTGGGCAAGGTGACCTCGAGGCCGTGCTTCTCGAAGATGCCGACGGCCTTGGCCAGCGTCAGCGGGCCGAAGCCGGTCCAGCCCGACATGCCGATCGCCACCTTCGTGCCGGCGGCCTCGGCCTGCGCGCACAGGCCCACGGCCAGAACCGCGATCGCACCCGCCACAACGTTCCGCTTCATCGTCGTCTCATCCTGCTCGTCTTGCCGCCTGCGCATTTGCAATCGGCGTGCCGGAAATGTCCAGGGGAACCGGCGATCGAAGGCCCGTGTACCGTCCGCGATTTGCCGTTCCGCCCGATCGCCCCGTCAGGCGCGCCGCGCCACGGCCGCCGACATGAGCCCGATCACGCGGGCCGCCATCGCTTCGACCGCCGCTCCCCGGTCCGCCCCCTCGACGAAGGGCATCTGTCCGTCGAGCGCCAGATTGGCGAACCCATGCACGGTCGACCAGGCGAGGACGAGATCGGCCTCGGCGGCCGGGCCGGCACGTCCGACATGGGCCGGTTGCGCCGCGATCGTCCGCGCCAGGATATCGAAGGCGCGCCGGCTCGCCGCCGCGAAAGCCGCATCCTCGCGCGCGAGCGGGAAACGCCCGAAGATCACTCGGAATCGGCCGGGATACGCCAGCGCGAAACGGACGTAGCCGAGGCCGATCGCTTTGAGCCGCCCTTCCGGCGTGCCATCGCTCGCGGCGAGCGCGTCGTCCATTCTCGCCGCCAGCTCGTTGAACCCAAGCGTCGCGATCGCCGTCAGGAGGCCCGTCATATTGCCGAAGTGATGCGCGGGCGCGGCCGGCGACACGCCGGCGCGGCGGGCGCATTCGCGCAACGTGAAGCTCTCCACGCCCTTCTCGGCCAGCAGCGATTCCGCCGTCGCGATCAGCGCGTGACGGAGGTCGCCATGGTGGTAGCTGCGTGCGGCGGGGCCGGCTCGTGATGACATCGTCGCCCCGTTCGAATGTAAGCCGTAAGGCGATCGCATCCGAGCCGCTGATGGCTTTTCGACCCTCATGCTGAGCCGAATGCGATAGCATTCGTGTCGAAGTACGAGGGTCGAAAAGCCCGAACTCTCTGCCCCGTCCTTCGACACAGCCGCTGGGCGGCTGCTCTCCGCCGGCTTCTCCAACGAGCTTCGCTCGCTGGAGCCTCAAGCCGGCCTCGCTCAGGATGAGGCAGAGGGCGACAAAAGCTAAATGCGGTCGTCTTGACGAGAGCCTACCGGCGACTTGACAGTGTCTAGATAGCGCGGTAGATCCCATCGTGCAACTTAACGATGTTTAGATTGGAGGCTCCGCCATGCTCGGCCAGCTCTTCACGATCGGCAGCACGATGGCTTTGGCAGGGTGGGTGCTGCTCATCCTCGCGCCGACCTGGCGCGGGATCGCGCAGGCGATCTCCGGCGTCGTCATCCCGGCCCTGCTCGGGCTCGCCTACACGGTGCTGATCGCCGTCTGGTGGAGCCGCGGCGCCGGCGGCTTCGGTTCGATCGAGGAGGTGAGGGCGCTGTTCGGCTCGACGTCGATCCTGGTCGCCGGCTGGTTCCACTACCTTGCGTTCGACCTTCTGACCGGAGCCTGGATCGCCCGCGACGCGCGGCGGGAGGGGCTGGCGCACGCGCTCGTCGTGCCGGCGCTGCTGCTCACCTTCATGGTCGGACCGATCGGCTATATCGCCTATCTCGGCCTGCGCACGGCCTGGCGCGCGGCACGCCCACGGTCCGGACGGAGCCGCCTGGGCAGCCTCTGGCCGGATTTCGCGGCGCGCGATCCGGTCCTCGTCGCGACCGGGATTCTCTTCTGGCTCGCCATGCTGCCGACCGGTCTCGCCTATGCGCTCGACGAGCGGGTCTTCCAGGGCGTCGACGTCTGGCTCAAGCCGTTGAAGTTCGAGCTGGCGCTCGGCCTCTTCGCGCTGACCCTCGCCTGGTTCATGCCGATGGCCAGCGAGGCCTTCCGCCGCTCCTGGGCCGGCCGCTACGTCGCGTGGGGCTTCGCGATGCCGGCGACCTTCGAGATCGTCTATGTCGCCTGGCGGGCCTCGCGCGGCGAGGCGTCGCATTTCAACACGTCCACGCCCGTCGCCTCGGCGCTTTACGGCCTGATGGGGGTCGGAGCGATCATCCTGACCTCGACCTCGCCGGTGCTCGCCTGGGGCGTCGCCCGCAACCGTTCGCCGATCTCTCCTGCCTATCGGCTGGCGGTGGTCCTGGGCCTTTCGCTGACCTTCGTGCTCGGCGCGTTCGAAGGGCTGGTCATGTCGATGCACGGCAGCCACGCGGTCGGCGCGGCCGCCGCGGGCGATGCCGGGCTGCCGCTGTTCGGCTGGCTGCGCAGCGCCGGCGACCTGCGGGTCGCGCATTTCCTCGGCATCCACGTGCAGCAGATCCTGCCGGTCTTCGGCGCCCTGGCGACATGGCTGCTCGCCGCCCGCGCCCGACCCGTCGTGCTCGGCTTCGCCGCGCTCTATTCGGGTTTGGTGCTCGCCCTCTTCGTCGAGGCGATGATGGGCCGCCCTCTGCTGCCGATGTGAGGGTCTCTCCGGCCGATCCCGGATCGGTCCTGAAGGTCTGCCGCGCCGTGCCCCTTCTATGATCGCAGTCAGCAGGCCCGGAAAGCGGGCGTCGAGGTCGTCGCGCCGCAGCGAGATCGGCCGCTGGGTCCCTCGATCCGGGTCCGTGTGACGCCGGCCTCGCGCAGCCGGGCGAGGTGGTAGGACAGGTTGGTCTTCGAGGCGAGGGACGTGAAGCCGGAGCAGTTCTCTTCGCCGTGCTCGACGAGATAGAGCATGATGCCGCGACGGGTCGGGTCGTACGGCCGAAAGGTCGCCTCGGGAGAGATGCCGCGGCAGATCGGCGATCCGATCAGGGCTCGAATGTCCTCAGCATCTCGCGCCGAAGGACGGCGTTGATGCGGGACTGATAGCCTTTTCCCTGACCTTTGAACCAAGCCAGGACATCCGAGTCGATGCGAACGGTCGTCGACGTCTTTGTCGGCTTGTAAAAGGGGTTGCGGACGGCGTTCTTCCAGAATGCATCCGTCAGCGGCGGACTGTCGCTTGTATCGATATCGGCGTCCGGCATGGCCTTGAGAGCCTTCAACTCCGCCTTCTGCGCAGAGGTGAGCGGGCCCGGATTGGCGAGATCGACCGACAGACTGACGGTTTCCTTCTTCATAGCGTCGCCTTTCCTGAGGCGCTGCGCGCCGCGCCGAGATGATGCGGACGATTTCGGTGTCCGCGTCGATCGATGTCGTGCGCGCGACCAATACCAGGACCGAGCCACCGACCATTCTCAGCGTTTGCCACCGGTATTCACCGCCTTCGATACGATCCTGTTCCACCAGGGCAAACGGATCGGAAAAGGCGCGAATAGCAAGCCCGAAACTGACGCGGTGCTTGCGCAAGTTGCTGGCGGCCTTGGCCGGATCCCATTCGAACCTTGTCGCCATTGGTCATGCTACTACGTTTTTGTAGTAACGCAAAGTCGCCATGGGCAAGCGGGAGCAAGCTCCAAGCCCCCGTCGACGCTCATCTCGCTGCAGATGGCGCGAAATAGCGCTCCAGGATCCGCTCGTAGACGGCCTGCAATGTGGCCAGATCCTCGACCGCGACACGTTCGTCGACGGCATGCATCGTCTGGCCGACGAGCCCGAATTCCACCACCGGGCAATGGGCCGCGATGAAGCGGGCGTCGGACGTGCCCCCCGTCGTCGACAGGACCGGCGTGCGGCCGGTCTCCGCCTCCGCCGCCTCGGCGACGAGCCGGGTGAAATCGCCCGGCTCGGTCAGGAAGGCGAGCGCGTTGCAGGGCGCGAAATCGAGCCCGTAGCCGCCGCCCGCCGCATCGAGCCTGTGCCGCAGCTCGGCCGCCAGCGTCTCAGGCCCCCAGAGGTCGTTGAAACGGATGTTGAAGCGGGCCCGCGCCGTGGCAGGGATGACGTTGGTCGCCGGATTGCCGACGTCGACGGTGACGAATTCGAGGTTCGAGGGATCGAAATGCGCCGTGCCCTCGTCGAGCGGCGCGGCCAGCAATGCCGTCATCAGCCGGATGAGGCGCGGAATGGGATTGTCGGCGAGATGCGGATAGGCCACGTGGCCCTGCCGGCCCGCGACCGTGATCTCCCCCGTCAGCGAGCCGCGCCGACCGATCTTGATCATCTCCCCGAGCACCGAGGGATTGGTCGGCTCGCCGAGCACGCAATGGTCGAACCGTTCGCCCTTCGCCTTGGCCCAGTCGATGAGCTTCGCCGTGCCGTTGACCGCCGGTCCCTCCTCGTCGCCGGTGATCAGGAAGCCGATCGAACCGGCCGGGGGGCCGTGCGCCTCGAGGAAGGCCAGCGCCGCCGCGACCGAGGCCGCGACGCCGCCCTTCATGTCGGCCGCCCCGCGGCCCCAGACCGTGCCGTCGGCGACCTCTCCCGAGAAGGGCGGGAAGCGCCAGGCTCCGGCGTCGCCCGGCGGCACCACGTCGGTGTGGCCGGCGAAGATCAGGAAAGGCGCCTCGGTGCCGATCCGCGCATAGAGGTTCGGAATGTCGGGAGTGCCGGGCTCGGAGAAGCTGACGATCTCGGTCGCGAAGCCGGCGCTTCGGAGAAGGTCGGCCAGCAGGCCGAGCGCGCCATCGTCCGCCGGCGTCACCGAGGCGCAGCGGATCAGGGCCCGGGTGATGGCGAGGACGGAGGTCATGGGCGCTCGCCGATCGATCGACCGAAGCCAAGATCCCAGACGTTCCAGGCCGCGATCGCCGCGACGAGCAAGAGCGACAGCGGCGATGCCCAGTCAGGGACCTCGCCGAAGGAGCGGGGAATGAACCAGATGAGCGCGCCGGCGCAGAAGGCCGCGAGGGGCAGGATGGCGGCGAGGCTGCCGTGCCGCCCACGATCGTGGAAGCGCTTGGCGCCGAGATTGTAGCTGCAGACGGCGATCAGGATGACCGCGAAGCTGAAAACCGCGAGATAGAGGAAGGCCAGGATGGTCGGGGCGGCCAGGAACGGCGACGTGGCCAGGTCGTGATGCGTATACGGCCGCACCAGCAGCCAAAGGCTGGTCATGAGCCCGCCGATCAGGACGAGCGGGATCATGCCGCGCCACCAGGTCGCGCGGTCGATCCGTCCCCGATCGTTGCGATAGAGGAAGTGGAAGACCGACTCCCCTCGGTCGCCCCGCGGGATCGCGTTCATCAATCCCTCAGGAGGTCGTTGATCGCCGTCTTGGCACGCGTCTGGGCATCGACCGTCTTGACGATCACGGCGCAGTAGAGCGATGGCCCGGGCGAGCCGTCCGGCAGGGCTCGGCCCGGCAGGTTGCCCGAGACGACGACCGAATACGGCGGCACGTGGCCGATATGGGTCTCCCCGGTGGTGCGATCGACGATCTTGGTCGAGGCCGAGATGAAGACGCCCATGGCGATCACCGAGCCCTGGCCGACGACCACGCCCTCGACCACCTCGGAACGGGCGCCGATGAAGCAATCGTCCTCGATGATGGTGGGATTGGCCTGCAAGGGTTCGAGCACGCCGCCGATGCCGACGCCGCCCGACAGATGCACGTTCTTGCCGATCTGGGCGCAGGAGCCGACCGTCGCCCAGGTGTCGACCATGGTGCCGGAAGCGACATGCGCGCCGAGGTTGACGAAGGACGGCATCAGCACCACGCCCGGCGCGATATAGGCGGACCGCCTGACGACGCAATTGGGCACGGCGCGGAAGCCCGCCGCCGCCCATTGGGTCTCACCCCAGCCGTCGAATTTCGAGGGAACCTTGTCGAACCAGGTGCCGTGGCCCGGTCCACCGGGGATCGGCGCCATGTCGTTCAGGCGGAAGGACAGCAGCACCGTCTTCTTGAGCCATTGGTTGACGCGCCAGGAGGTCGGGCCGGTCCTGCCGGGGACCTTCTCGGCCACCCGCAGCGTGCCGGCATCGAGCAGGCCGAGCGCCGCGTCGACGGCGTCGCGGATCGCGCCCCGCGTCTGTGGCCCGACCGAGGCGCGCGCTTCGAAGGCTGCCTCAATGGTCGCCTGAAGTTCGCCGTGGTCCATGCTGGCCGCTCCCCGATCAGGTTGAGGGCCACGGTTTCGGGCGGCGCGGGGACGATGTCAACCGCACGCATCCTTTCGATGGCGGGGCGGTGCGCCGCCGGCGCAATGCTCCATCAGAACCTCTGACCGCCGAGCTTGCCGATCAGGCCATCGATCGAGGCGATGCTGCGGAAGTTTTCCGTGGTGATTTCCCCCGGCGGGATCATCAGGTCGAACTCGGCCTCGACCGCCAGCATCAGTTCCACCATGTCGATCGAGGTCATGCCGAGCTTGGACAGTTCGGCCGCGGTGCTGAGGGGACCTTTCACGGCATGCTTGGCCAGGATCCCGGTCACCACGTCCGTCACCTTGTCCAGCCTGGGTTGCGTCGCGCCGTCCAGCATCTCGACTCCTCGCTTGCAGCTAATACTTTGGTCACCCCGTGTTATGGGTGTCCATCGCGAAAATATGGGCAAATTTGGGCTAAAATTCCATAAAGCCGAATGATGAGACTTGTGTCTATTTTTATCGCACCGAAGCTACGGTTAACGGCCGTCTAATATAACCCAGCGGTTGTAACCCTCGTCTAATCAAGATGGATTAAGATTTATAAAAATTCATGGTTAACGCAATATACAGGCGACATAAGCCAGCGTTGACTGTAATAAGCGGGGGCAATCGGACCGTCGGAGCCGTCTTCCCATGACCATGATCGACATGCGCGACAGCCGGGCCTTCGCACGGCAGGCCAGCCGGCCACAGGCGAAGGCGGCGCCCGCCGAATTCGCGACCCGGGCGGAGGCCGTCGCCGAGATCGCTGCCCGCCACGCGGACGAGGTGGACGCCCTGTCGCGCTTCCCGGCGGAGGCGATCGACGCGGCGCGCGACCATCGGCTGCTCGGCATGATGGTGCCGGTCGCGCTCGGCGGAGAAGGTGCCTCGCTCGGCCAAGTGATGGACGTCTGCTACCGGCTTGGGCGGGCCTGTGCGTCGGCCGGCATGATCTTCGCGATGCATCAGACCAAGGTGGCGTGCGTCGTTCGCCACGGGAGCGGCAGTGCCTGGCACGAGGCCATGCTGCGCCGGCTCGCCGCCGAGCAGCTCCTGCTCGCCTCCTCGACCACCGAAGGACAGAACGGCGGCAACGTGCGCTCCAGCTCAGCCGCGGTCGAAGACGTCGGCGAGGCGATCACGCTCGATCGCGCCGCGACCGTCATCTCCTACGGCGCTCAGGCCGACGGCATCGTCACGACGGCCCGCCGGGCCGCCGATGCTGCGAGCTCCGATCAGGTCCTGCTCGTCCTGCTCAAGCGGGACTACACGCTCGAGCGCACCGGCGGCTGGGACACGCTCGGCATGCGTGGCACCTGCAGCGCCGGCTTCGCGCTCAAGGCGACTTGCGCGGCCGAGCAGGTGCTCCCGGTCGGCTACGACAAGATCCACGCCCAGACGATGACGCCGGTGGCGCATCTCGTCTGGTCCTCGGTGTGGAGCGGCATCGCGGCGGCCGCCGTCGATCGCGCCCAGCGCTTCACCCGCAAGGCGGCGCGCGGGGCCGGCGGCCAGATGCCGCCCGGCGCGGCCCATTATACGCGGGCGGTCTCGTCTCTGCGCATGCTGCGCTCGCTCGTCGCCGGCGAGTTGCGGCGCTACGACGTCGCCCGCGAGGACGAGCGCCTGCTCGCCTCCTTCGACGTCCAGACGGCGCTGACCCTGCTCAAGGTCGATGCATCCGATCTGGCGGTGGCGACGGTGATGAGCGCGCTGCGCGCCTGCGGCCTGTCGGGCTACCGCAACGACGGCGAGGCCAGCATCGGCCGCCACCTGCGCGATGTCCTGTCATCGCCGCTGATGATCAACAACGACCGGATCCTGTCGAGCCTGGCGACGACCGCGCTGATGAGCGCCGTTCCGGCCTCGATCCTCGACTGATCCATCCCACCGTGCCACGGCGGAACAGTGGTTTCGCCGACCGCTCCCAATCAGGAGACGAGACGCCTATGAACGCGCCGATCAGGAACCATGAGGCTTTCGCGGACCGGGACGAGATGTTGCGCATCCTCAAGGACGCGCTGTTCCGTCCCATGGGGCAGGACGGCGTCTATGGCCGCAGCGGCCTCTACGAAGACGTGGTCGAGAGGCTTGGGGCCTACATCACGCGCCAGCGCGAGCCCGGCACCGAGGTTTTGCGCTTCCCGCCCGTCATGACGCGGACGATGATCGAGAAGTCCGGCTACCTGAAAAGCTTCCCCAACCTGCTCGGCTGCGTGTGCGGGTTGCACGGCAGCGAATCCGACATCCGCTCGGCGGTCGGCCGGTTCGAGGCGGGGGGCGAGTGGACGACGTCGCTGTCGCCCGCCGACCTCGTGCTGACGCCGGCCGCCTGCTACCCGCTCTACCCGCTCGCCGCCGCCCGCGGACCGGTGCCGAAAGGCGGCCTCAGATTCGACGTCGCGGCCGATTGCTTCCGGCGCGAGCCTTCGAGCGAGCTCGACCGCCTGCAATCCTTCCGCATGCGCGAATACGTCTGCATCGGCACGCCCGACGACGTCACCAACTTCCGTGCCCGCTGGATCACTCGCGCGCAGGAGATGGCCACCGCGCTCGGCCTCGGCCACACGGTCGACCAGGCGAGCGATCCCTTCTTCGGCCGTGTCGGCCAGATGAAGGCGGTGAGCCAGCTCCAGCAGTCGCTCAAGTTCGAGCTGCTCGTGCCGGTGCGTTCGGCCGAGAGCCCCACCGCCTGCATGAGCTTCAACAATCATCGCGAGCATTTCGGCCAGGTCTGGGACATGCGCGACGAGAGCGGCGCCCTCGCCCATACGGGCTGCGTCGCCTTCGGCATGGATCGCCTGACCATCGCGCTCTTCGCGACGCACGGCCTCGAGACGGCCGCCTGGCCCGCGACCGCCAGGACGGCGCTCGGCTTCTGAACGCGTCGCGACTCCGGCGGAGGCTTCGGTCAGGACGGCGGGTTGAGCGGCGTGGCGCCGTCGGCGGCGCCCTGATCCATGAGATGCGGCTGCAGCTGTCCATTCGGGCTCAGCCTGTCGACCAGCCCCGGCAGCGCATGGGCGATGACCTGCGAGAGCTGGTCGGGCGGGATGCCGAATTTCGAGGCGACGTTGCCGAGCGTGCCGTGGCCCAGCGCATTGCCGATGTCGTCGGCGCTCACCGGCTGGTTCGGTCCGGTTCCGAGCCAGGACGAGACTTGGTTGCCGAGGCCGGCCTGCTGCAGCTTGTCGAGCACGCCCTGCACGCCGCCCATCTGATTCAGGACCTGGCCCGCCATCCCTTCGGCCCCGCCATATTGATTGATCAGGTTGCCGACGAGCCCGCCCAGATTGCCGAATATGCTCATGATCGTTTCTCCTCCGCGCGCGCTCCGTCGATCGGTGCCGCAAGATGCGGCCTGCCAGGCGATGAGAGAACGCACAACCCATAGTTAGGGCGCGATCGGCGGGTGCCGAGTCTTCGCCCCGTCGGATCGAAACCGAAGCCATGTGCGGCGCATTGGCTCGGACCCCACAGGAGTAAAGGCCGACCATGCCAGAGCCTGCGGCCGCCATGCGCGGCAAGACGGTCGTGGTGACCGGGAGCACCTCCGGCATCGGCGAGGTCGCGGCACTGCGCCTCGCCGAGGCGGGGGCAAGGATCGTGCTGGTCGCGCGCGACCGAGGCCGGGCCGAGGCGACCTTGCGCAAGCTCGAGGCGTCGTCGACCGGCGTCGAGCACGCGCTCCATCTCGGCGACCTGTCGCGCACCGCCGAGGTCAGGCGCGTCGGAGAGGCAATCGCCGCGGCCGAGCCGCGCATCGACGTGCTGATCAACAATGCCGGCGCCATGATCTCCGAGCTCGAGGTGACCGACGAAGGTTTCGAGCGGACCTTCGCCACCAACCACCTGAGCTATGTCGTCCTGACGGCGGCCTTGCGTGACCGCCTCCTGGCCTCGGCACCGGCCCGCATCGTCAACACGGCCTCCGATGCGCATCGCATGGCCAGGCTCGATTGGACGGACCTTCAATCGAAGCGCGACTACGGCGGCTTCCAGGCCTATTGCTGCACCAAGCTCTACAACATCCTGTTCACCCGCGAACTGGCCCGGCAGCTCGACGGCAGCGGGGTCGTGGCCAATTGCCTGCACCCGGGCCTCGTCAACAGCCGCTTCGGAAGCAACGCCACCGGCCCTGGCCGCCTGGGGCTCTCGATCGCCAAATCGATCTTCGGCGTTTCGCCGGAGAAGGGGGCACGGACCATCATCCATCTCGCATCGGCGCCCGAAGCGGCGGATGTGACCGGAGACTATTGGGTCAAGCAGCGGCCGGCCCGCACGACCGCGATCGCGGCGGACCCGGCGGCGGCGGAACGCCTGTGGCAGGCGACGCTCGCTCTTCTCCAAGGGAGGCGTGACGAGGCTTGATCGATTCAGTTAACGATGTCTTGAGCCGACGAATTATGGCACGTTCATGAAATTAGCTTGAGTCGCGATGACGCCGGGAGCGACCGAGCGTCGATCCTGAGACTCGATATGGGGGCTCCCATGCGACATTTTCATCCGATTGGATTGCGCGGTCACCTTCTGGCTTCCGCCGTGATGCTTGCCACCTTCGTCTCGGCCGCCATCGCCGCCGAGTCGCTCTCGCCGCCCGCCACACCCGCCAAACCGGCGCCCGCCGCTTCGGCATCCGCTCCGCAGGCCGCCGAAGCAACCGTCCCGACCCAGGCCCGCATCGTCATCGTCGAATGGAAGATCAAGAAGGGCCACGAGCAGGAATTCCTCGACTATTGGGCCAAGAAATCCACCATTCCCGACCGCGCGGGCCTGATCGCCGAGTTCATGTCGAGCGGGGCGAGCCGTGATACGTTCCCCTGGATCAACTGGGCCACGACCGAAAACCGCGACGAGACGACCTTCTACAACATCGGCATCTGGCGCAACGCCG
This sequence comes from Lichenihabitans sp., assembly GCA_036276175.1. Taxonomy (GTDB): domain Bacteria; phylum Pseudomonadota; class Alphaproteobacteria; order Rhizobiales; family Beijerinckiaceae; genus Lichenihabitans. The sequence continues at coordinate 18,798 of DATBEH010000028.1, read as the reverse complement.
ACGACTTCATGAGCCAGATCGGCAAATATATCGACAACAGCCGGCCACCCATGCCGTTCGAGGCCGAGCATCGCCATCGCGTCTTCCTCAAGCCCTTGGAATGGCGCATCGGCATGAGCTCGCTGCCGGCGCAGGATGCGGCAGGCGTCAAGTAGGACGCCAGGCGGACGAGACCGCCTGGCCGGTGCGGCTCGCGCCTCCGATCAGCCCGCCTTCGCCTTGCCGTCGCCGAACAGGAACGGCGCGACGTCCTTGACGCCGGGCGGTCGTTCGATGGCGAACGGCATCGGCCGGCAGACCGCCATGGCGGAGAGGCCGACGCGGGTCGTCAGCATGCCGTTCAGCACGCCTTCGCCCAACCGAGCCGAGAGCTTGGCCGCGATGCCGTGGCCCACGACCTGCTGCACCAGGCTGTCCCCGACCGCCATGCCTCCCGTCACGGCCAGATGGGCGCCGACCGAGCGGGCGAGCTTGAGGAAGCCGAGCAGGCCCGGCCTGCCACTGTAGATTTCGGCGATCCGTCGTATCAGCCGCACGAGTTGCGCCACGACGAAAAGGAGGTCGAGGACGGCCCGCGGGCTGATCGCCGTGACCACGGAGACGCGTTTGGCGGCCTCGGCGATCTCGCGCCGCGCCGCGCGGTCGAGCGGCAGCATCAGGCAGCGCTCGGCGATGTCGACGAGATCGCGACCGTCGACGATCTCGCCCGACGCTGCGGCGAGCTCGCCCCGGCCGCGGGCGGTCTCGGGCCGCGCCGCATAGAGCGCGGCAAGCTCGCGCAGGCGGAGGCGGGCGCCGTCGCGATCGTCGGCGAGCCGCGCCGCGGCCAGCGCCTCGTGAAGGGCCGCGACGCGTCCCTGCCGGAACACGCCGGCGACCTCCCGCAGGGCAAGGGCCACGAGGGCCAGGACCATGGTTGCCGCGAGCCCCACGCCGATCCAGCCGAGCCCGACCCAGCGGTGGAACAGATCGTCGAGGAGCGTCGAGAGCCACAGGCCGAACCCAAGCGACAGGAGACCGCCCAGCGCGGTCCAGAAGAGCCCCGCCCAGGTCAGCCGCGCCTTGCGCCGCATGCCCGCCGCCTGGGCGGCTTCGATGGCCGCCTCGTCGCGCGGCAGCTCGGCCTCGCGCGCATAGGGATCGGCCTGCGGCGTCACGGTGACGGCGTCTTGCACGTCGTAGGCGCGCGGCAAGCCGTCGGGCTCGCTTTCGGCGAGCCGGAAGGCGCGGGGGCGCCGCCGCGCGGCCTCGGTCACCGGGTCGGTCATGCGAGCTTGTCCCCGAGCAGGAATTGCAAGGCCCGATCGAGCCGGATGTGGGGCAGCGCGGAGGGCGCGCCATCCCGACCGGGCTCGGGCAGCGGCGGCCTGAACTTGACGAAGCGGTAGTCGGCCTCGTCCTCGCCGAGCGCCAGCGCGTCCCCGCGCAGCGCCAGCTTCGGATCCGCCGGCAGTTCACCCGGAAAGATCGCCGCCTCGGCGTGGCCATCGAAAAGCTCGCCGCCGAGCCGCTCGCCCGCGATCGGCGTGCCGATGATGGCGTCGAGCGTCTCGCCGTGCTGCGTCACGGCGGCCTCGCGCGTCGCCCGCACGGCGGCGAGCGCAATGACGTCGATCGCGGCCCCGACGTCTTCCGCCTTGGCGATCGCTCGGGCGGTCAAGAGGCGCAGGATGGCTTCGAGCCGGTCGTGGCTCGTGTGATGCAAGTGATCGGCCTTCGTCGCGGCGAAGAGGATGCGCTCGATGCGCGGGCGGAACAGGGTGGCGAGCATCCCCGAGCGCCCGATGCGGAAGGCCTGCATGACGTCGGTCAGCGCGCCCTGCAGGTCGCGGACGGCGGCCGGCCCGGAATTCAGCGCCGAAAGCGCGTCGACCAGCACGATCTGTCGGTCGAGCCGGGCGAAATGATCGCGGAAGAAGGGCCGGACCACGTGCTGCTTGTAGGCCTCGTAGCGCCGCTCCATCATGGCGGCGAGCGACCCCGAGGCGACCTGGCCCGGCGGCAGCGGCGCGAAGGTGAGCGCTGGGGAGCCTTCGAGGTCGCCCGGCATCAGGAAGCGGCCGGGCGGCAGGGTCGAGAGCGAATAGAGCTCGGCGCGACTCGCCCGGAGATAGGCTGTGAAGAGCTCGGCCGAGCGTCGGGCGAGATCCTCCGAGGCGGGGGCGTCCGCCGGCAGGCCGGTCAGGAAGCCGCGCCAGTCCGCCGCGAGCGGCGCCCGTGCCGCGCTGACGCTGGCCTCGAGCGTATCGGCCGACCATTGCGCATAGCTCTTGTCGAGCAGCGGCAGGTCGAGCAGCCATTCGCCGGGATAATCGACGATGTCGAGCGTCAGCGTCGCCGGGCCGCCGCGCCAGCCGGCCTTCCGCTCGAACTCGATCGACAGTCGCAACTCGGAAATGCGCCGCGTCGACTCGGGCCAGCGCCGTTCGATGGTCAGCGCCCTGACGTGATCCTCGACCGCGAAGCGCGGCACGGCGTCGTCGGGCTGTGGACGCAGGGTGGCGCGGGTGATGCGCCCCTCGGCGGCGGCGCGCAGCACCGGCAGGCGCGCGCCGCGGGTGAAGGCCTCGACGAGGGCCGTGATGAACACCGTCTTGCCGGCGCGCGACAGGCCGGTGACGCCGAGCCTGAGTCCGTTTCCGGTCACCGCGTCGGCAAGGCTCCGCGCGGTGATGCGTGCCTCGAACATGAGATCGGACAGAAGCGTCAAGGCGATCGGTACCCCCGGGGGTCGCGGCTCATTTAGGCACGGGGGCGGCGCATCGCCAGGGCAAGATGCCGGCTCAGATCCGGTAGATGCGCTCCGCGTCATGACGGAACAGCCCGGCCTGTTCGGCGTCGGTCATGTCGGAAACGATGGCCGCATAGGCGGACCAGAGCGCCTCGTACGAACCGTACAGCCGATCGAGCTGGAAGTTCGATGCGAGCTGGTCCCGTGCTGGCCGATCATGCCGATGAGCGACGGCGCCCTCAATTGTCCGGACATCCGCTTGACTTGCCCGGGGCCCTCGATAATATGCCATGTTGTCGGACAACCGGGCATTCTAAAGCCTGCCAAATAAGTCCTCGCCTGCCGCCGGCCGCTCGCAGCGAAACGTCGGGCAGGCGCGTGACGACACGACGGAGGGAACGGGCATGAAGAGATTGGGAATTGGCATTGGATTGGCCGTCTTGAGCCTCTCCGCCCTCGCGGCAGGGCCCGCCCAGGCCGCCGACCAGGACCTCGACATCGGCGTCGTGGCGGCCGAGTCTGGATCCTTCGTCTCGGCCGGAAACACCATCGTCGCCGCGGCGAAGCTCGCCGCCGCCAAGATCAACGGCGCCGGCGGCATCCATGTCGGCGACAAGACCTACAAGATCAAGCTTCACATCCGCGACAACCGGACGGATGTGAACGTCACCATCGCGGCGGCTCTCGAGCTCGTCAACGATGTCGGCGTCAAGGCGATCTGGGGCACCGAGACGCACGATTTCTCCATCGCCATGGCGAAGATCACCGGTCCCGCCAAGGTGCTTCAGTTCTCGGGCAACAGCTCCCTCGGCAGCGCGCTCGACGCCAAGTCCGTCGCCCCCGGAGGCGCGCTGCACTATACGTTCCAGACCGAGCCGCAGGAATGGCAGCGTAGCGGCAGCACCGCCAAGGGTGCGCTGTCCCTGCTGACGCCGACGATGGCGAAACCGCCGACCCATTCGGTCGTGCTGGTCGGCAACGACGCCACCGGACAATACCTGTCCTCGCATTACGTGAAGGCGCTCGAGGCCGACGGGCAGAAGGTGGATCTGGTGAAATATCCGCCGGATACGACCGACTTCCTTCCCATCCTCACGCGCGTCAAGGGGATGCATCCCGACATCGTGCACTTCTGGTACAATGGCGACTCGACCCTGACCGCCTTTCCCCAGGCCGAGCAGATCGACGTGGCGCCGGCCTATTTCCTGTTCGGGGTCGATCCCGGCATCTATGCGCAGCGCCAGCTGAAGGCCTCGGTGCCGGTGGCGATGAGCTGCGTGCCGGAGTGCTGGGGCGGTCCGCAGCGGCCCGACGTGGCCGACTACTTCCAGAAATACTTTGCCTCGGGCGCCTCGAAGGGTCCGCAATCGTCGGTCTCGCTGCTCTACTACGATTATTTCTTCATGTATGCGAAGGCGCTCGAGGAGGTCGGCTCCGTCGACAAGCCGGATGCCGTCGTCGATGCCCTGCTGAAGATGCAGTACCAGGGCGTGGTCTCGCCGGTGCCGCTGGTGTTCAATCCCAATCACCAAGTGACCTTCGCGACGGAGGTCTGCGTCGTGAAGCCGAACACCTCGGATGACTTCCATTGCGCCACCGAACAGCCTCCGGCGGCGCCACCGGCCGGGGACGCGGGCGGCTGAGCGGTCGGCGTCACCGCGCGTCGGCAGCAATGGAAGCCCCGGATGGACATCCTTCTCCAGCAACTGATCAACAGCCTGTCGGTCGCCAGCGTCACGATCCTGATCGGCATCGGGATCACCCTGATCTTCGGGCTAGCCGGGGTCGTGAACTTCGCCCAGGGCGAGTTCCTGATGGTCGGCGGCATGGTGACCTGGGTGCTGGTGACGGCGGGCGTGAACTTCTTCGCCGCCGCGCTCGCCGCCATGGCGGCCGTAGGCCTGCTCGGCTATGCGACGGAGCGGACCCTGTTCCGCTTCACGCTCGAGCGGCCGATGAACGGCTTCATCATGTCGATCGGCCTCAGCGTGATCCTGCAGAACGTGGTCATCCGCCTCCTCAACGAGGTGCAGAAGAGCATTCCCGATCCGGTCGGCGCCGTCTGGGTCATCGGCGGCATCGACGTCATCGCGATGCGGGCCATCGTGGTCGCCGTCACCGCGGCGGTCGTGGCCGTCACCTATGTCGGCATCTCGCGCAGTCGCTACGGCCTCGCGCTGCGGGCGAGCGTGGCCGACCAGGATACGGCGGCGCTGATGGGCATCCCGGTCAAGCGCTATGTCACCGGCGTGTTCATCTATGGCAGCGCCCTTGCCGGTCTCGGGGGAGCCCTGATGATCGCGCTCTTCCCGATCACGCCCTTCACCGGCAGCATCATCATCATCCGCGGCTTCGCGGTCTCGCTCATCGGCGGGCTCGGCAATGTCGGAGGCGCCGTCGTGGGCGGGCTGATCCTCGGGCTCGTCGACGCGCTCGCGGCACAATATGGCTTCCCGCAATGGACCGACGCCTATTCGCTCGTCGTCATGATCGTCATCCTGATCCTGCGGCCGCAGGGCCTGCTCGGCGGCACGCTGGGGCCGCGGGCCACATGAGCGACGGCGATCGCGACCCGCCGAGAAGCGGGCGCCGGGACGCGGGACGATGAGCGCGTCCCGAGCGACGGAGGCGCGCACCGCCCCGGCCGGGAGCCGGCGCCGCGAGCGACGGGCCGGCTGGGTGGAACGCCCGTCGGGCGAGCATCTGGTGGTGGGAGCGGCGGTCCTCGCCGCCCTCTTCGCCTTTCCGTTCCTCGACCCCGGCTACCGCTTCCTGTCGCTGGCCGTGACGACGGGCTTCACCGCGATCGTGCTCTACGGCCTGTCGCTGCAGTTCGGCCAGGCCGGCATCATGTCGGTGGGCCAGGCCGGCATCATGGGCGTCGGCGGCTATACGGCGGCGATCCTCGCCAACCAGCTGGGCTTCGGCTTCTGGCAGGCGCTGCCCTGCTCGATCCTTCTCTCGGCGCTCGCGGCCGGCCTCGTCGGCCTGCCCTCGCTCAGGGTCGGCGGCCAGCATTACATCATCATCACCTTCTGCTTCTGCGCCCTGCTCGTCATCGCGCTGACCAATGGCGGGACCTTCACCGGATCGGCGACGGGTCTCGACGTGGGTCCGATCGGCGGGTTCTTCGGCATCAACCTCGCCAAGCTCAGGGCCATGTACTACCTGACCCTCGTCGCCTTGGTGGTCACGGTGATGCTGACCTTCGTGATCGTCCATTCCGCCTATGGCCGCACGCTGTGGTCGATCCGCGAGAACGAGCCGCTGGCGCGAGCCGTCGGCATCAACACGAACCTGCACAAGATCGGCGTCTTCGCGCTGAGCGGTGCCTTCGCCGGCCTCGGCGGCATCCTGCAGACCTATTATCTGCGGCATATCTCGCCTCCGCTCTATGGCGCCTTTCCGAGCCTCTATCTCGCCTTGATGGTGATGCTGGGGGGCGCGCGGCCTCTCTACGGGCCGCTGATCGGAGCGGTCGTCGTGACCTTCCTGCCGGAGCTCGGCGGCCTCGATCCGATCGATGCGCGCATCGCCTATGGGGTCGGCCTGCTCGTCGTCATCCTGCTGCTGCCCGGCGGCGTCAGCGGCGGCCTCGACGCGCTCTATCGCTCTTTTGTCGACCGCCGTGCGCGCGCCGCCGCGGCGGCCGGCCCCTCTCCGGATTGAGGGATCGGCTCGTTGACGGCGCTCGAGATCATGGGGCTCAGGAAGACATTCGGCGGGGTGGTGGCGCTCGCCGGCGTCGACCTCTCGATCGATGCCGGGGGGATCACCGGCATCATCGGTCCGAACGGCTCGGGCAAGACCACGCTCTTCAACGTCGTGACCGGCGTGCACAAGCCGACCGCCGGAGCGGTGCGGTGGCAGGGCCGCGACATCACCGGTCTGCCCGCCTACCGCATCGCGCGCCTCGGCCTGGTGCGCACCTTCCAGCAGGCGATGTCCTTTCCCGGCATCTCGGTGCGCGACAATGTCTCCATCGGTTGGGAGCACGGACGGGCGGGCGGCGCCGCGCGCCGCTGGCGCTCGCCGGACGACATCCTGCGCTTCGTCGGGCTCGAGGGTCGCGGACGGGAGGTGGCCGGGGCGATGTCCTTCGGCAACCTGCGGCGCCTCGGCATCGCCGTTGCGCTCGCCGCGGAACCGCTGCTGCTGCTGCTCGACGAGCCGGCGGCGGGATTGAGCGACAGCGAGGCGCTCGGCCTCAGGGACCTCATCCTGCGCTTTCCCGAGACGGGCATCGGCGTCTGCCTGATCGACCATGACATGGCGCTGATGGGCGCCGTCTGCAGCCGCTTCACCGTGCTCAATTTCGGCACCAAGATCGCCGAGGGCACGCCGGGCGACGTGTTGCAAGATCCGAAGGTGCTCGACGTCTACCTCGGAGCCGACCTATGAGCCTGCTCGTGGTGGACGGCCTTCGGACCGCCTATGGCCCGGTGACGGTGAACCGCGACGTCTCTCTGACCGTGGACGAGGGCGAGACCGTGACCATCCTCGGCCCGAACGGCGCGGGCAAGTCGACGCTGCTGCGCGCCATCTCCGGCCTGGTCCGGCCGCGGGCGGGGACGATCCGCTTCGCGGGCAAGGACATCACCGGCCTCAACGCGGATCGGGCGGTCGGCCTCGGCATCGTCATGGTGCCGGAGGGCCGGCGCGTCTTCACCGATATGACGGTGCGGGAGAACCTGTGGCTCGGCGCCTATGGCCGCCGCGACCGCGACGCCGTCGATGGCGACATCAAGCTGATGGAATCCTATTTCGACATCCTCGCCGAGAAGCGCGACGCCAAGGGCGGGGAGCTCAGCGGCGGGCAGCAGCAGATGCTGGCGATCGCGCGCGGGCTGATGGCGAGGCCCCGCATCCTGCTGCTCGACGAGCCCTCCCTCGGCCTGTCGCCGAAGCTGGTGAAGGACCTGCGCGCCATCATCCTGGAGCTGAAGCGGACCTTCGGCTGCGCCGTGCTGCTGGTGGAACAGAATGCAGGCCTCGCGCTGAGCGTGGCCGAACGCGGCTACCTGCTGCATAATGGCCGCTTCGTCGTTTCGGGGCCGATCGACGGGCTGCGGGACGACGAATTGATGCGCGACCTCTATCTCGGGGACACGCGTCGCAAGGCGGGAACGGGCGCATGAAGCCGCCTGGCCGGGTCGAGACAGGGAGACCGCGATGTATGTCACGCCCCAAGGCGACCGCGTCTTCGTGGTCGACGGCCACATTCATCTCTGGGACGCGCGGCCGCAGAACCGGCGCAACCGCTATGGCTTGACCTTCATCGAGAGCTTCTGGGGATCGCATGTCGGGATGACACCGCCCGACGAGCGTTGGGCCTTCGACCGGTTCTGTCACTACGGCGTCGAGGGCGCCGCGAAGGACCTGTTCGACGACGGTTACGTTGACGTGGCCGTGATGCTGCCGACGGACCTCAGAGAGTTCTACGTCGACGGATTCAACACCACGGACCAGTGCGCGGCCCTGAAGGCGGCCCATCCGGACAAGGTCGTGCTGAATGGCCGCTTCGACCCGCGCGACGGCCCACGCGGGCTGGAGCGGCTCGAAGCCGACCATGCGAAATATCGGTTCAAGGGCGTCAAGCTCTATACGGCCGAATGGAACGGCGCCTCGAAAGGCTACACGCTGCGCGACGACATCGTGGCGCCCTACATGGAGAAATGCATCGCGCTCGGCATCAAGAACATCCACGTGCACAAAGGCCCGACGATCCATCCGTTGAACCTCGATGCCTTCGATGTGCGCGACGTGGACTACGTCGCGACCGCCTTCCCGGCGCTGAACTTCGTGGTCGATCACTGCGGCATGCCGCGCATCGACGATTTCTGCTGGATCGCCGGCCAGGAGCCCAACGTCTTCGGCGGCCTGGCGTTGATTCCCTCGTTCATCCACGCGCGGCCGAAATATTTCGGGGAGATGTTGTCGGACCTCCTGTTCTTCCTCGGCCCCGACCGGCTCATCTTCGGGTCCGACTACGGCATCACGAGCCCCAAATGGATCGTCGAGAAGTTCATGGCCTATGAGTTTCCCGATGATCTGGCCCGCGAGGCCGGGACGGTGCTGACGCTCGAGGTCAAGCGCAAGATCCTCGGGTTGAACGCCGCCCGTCTCTACGATCTCGCCGTGCCGCCCGAATGCGCACCTTTGCGGCCGGCCGGGGACAAGGAGCAAACGTCGCGTGCGCAAGGCGACGTCGATGCCCGCGCCTGAAGGAGGCGGTACGGCGGTCGACACTATCCCTCAGGATGATCGCCGGGCCGCCGTGGTGGCGGCGCTCGACACCGTGCTCGATCCGGAGCTCGACGAGCCTGTCACCACGATGGGCTTCATCGAGGCCATCGACCTCGGCGAGGCGAGCGTCGAGATCACCTTCCGCCTGCCGACCTTCTGGTGCTCGGCGAATTTCGCTTTCCTCATGGCGAGCGACATGCGCTGCGCGGTCGAGCAGTTGCCGTTCATCGAGACGGCGTCCGTCCGGCTCGTCGATCACTTCGCCGCCGGCAAGATCAACCGCGGGGTCGAGGCCGGGCTCGGCTTCGCGGCAATCTTCTCCGGCGAGGCCGAAACCGACCTCGACGAGATCCGCCAGGCGTTTCGCGAGCGCGCCTTCCTGGGCCGGCAGGACAGGCTCCTCGAGCTGCTTGCGGCCCGGATCGGCGTCGATGCGACGCTGGCCATGACGGTCGCGGATCTCGTCGCGTGCAGCCGTCACGAGGAGGCCGACGTGCGGGGCGCCGCCACCCGCTACTTCGCGATGCGCCGGCACGAGGGCGCGGCTTCGGCCGAGGCACCCGCCTTCGTCACCCTTGCCGGCGTCGCCGTGGCGCCGGCCGGCTATGCGGCGCACCGCCGGATGATCCGGAGCGTGCGGGCCGCCGCCGCGGCCAATGCCGAGCTCTGCAGGATCTATCTCGCCGCCCGGCGATCGCATCCGGTTCCCGGCTGCGGACCGGAGCACCGCCAGGACGGCGGGGACGACGACTGACGGGAGGCCGGATTGACCCGTCCGCAGGGGCGGCGGACCTCGCGGGCAACCGGATCCCGAAGGTGGTTGACAGGTCCGGCTCCCCCTCTAAGCTCCTCTCAACCGATGTCGAATCGGACGATAAGGAAGCCTCCGGGAGGAAACATGTCTCGCGCCCGCCCCTTCGCGCGTCTCGGCACGGCCTTTGTCGCGTCCGCGCTCCTCGCCGGCACCGCTTCGGCCGAACCCAAGATCAACATCCTGCATCAGTGGGCGACAGGCTCGGACGCCGCCGCCATCGCCAAGCTGGGCGAGATGTTCACTGCCGCCGGCGGCAAGTGGGAACAGACCGCCATCGCGGGCCATACCGCCAACACGCTCGCCAAGCTGCGCGCCGACGTGATCTCCGGCAATGCCCCGCCCGCCGTGCAGGTCAAAGGACCGGAGATCGCCGAGTGGAACGCCACCGGCAAGATGGCCGATCTCGACAAGCTCGCCGCGGACGAGAGCTGGGACAAGGTGGTGGCGCCCGAGCTGCTGCCGGTGATGAAGCCCGCCGGCAGGTGGGTCGCGGTGCCGATGAACATCCACCGTATCAACTGGCTGTGGGGCTCGCTCAAGGCCATGAAGCAGGCCGGACTGACGGAGCCACCCAAGACCTGGGCCGAGTTCAACAGCGACTGCGAGAAGGTCGTCAAGGCGGGCCTCGTCTGCCTCGCCCATTTCTCGGCCGACTGGTCCGACGCCACGACCTTCGAGGTCGTCGTCTACGGGCAGGACATCGATCTCTTCCGCAAGGCGCTGGTGGAGGGGAATGCCGACGCCATGCGCAGCCCGGCCATGGTCAAGGCCTTCGAGCAGTTCAGGACGATGGTGTCGAAGGACATGGACCGCGGCATCGCGGGCCGCGATTTCGATACGGCCAATTCCATGCTCGGCACCGGCAAGGCCGCCTTCATGATCATGGGCGACTGGGAGATCGGCATGCTGACCGCGGCCGGCTACAAGGAGGGGACCGATTATACCTGCGCGCAGGCGCCGACCGACTGGGGCAAGCCCGGCTTCGTCCTGAACTCGGATTCGGTGGGTTTCTTCACCCAGTCCGACCCCGACTACCAGGCCGGGCAGACCCTGCTCGCCAAGCTGATCATGTCGCCGAAGTTCCAGACGGTGTTCAACCAGGCCAAGGGCTCGATCCCGGCGCGCCTCGACATCGACCTGTCGCAGGGCTTCAATCCCTGCCAGCAGAAATCGCAGGAGGCTCTCAAGGCGTCCATCGCCGACGGCACGCTGGTGCGCTCCTTCGCGCATAACATGACCGTGCCGCAGAAGGTCCGCGGCGCCATGCTCGAGGTCATCACCGAATTCGTGAACTCCGACATGGCGCCCGATAAGGCCGCCAATGCGCTGGCCGACGCCGCCGAGGCGCAGGATTGAGCGGATGGGCGGTTCAACCGCCCCGTCGCGGAGGCTACGCATTGGGGAGGCGTCATGAGCCTCGCCAGCACCGCGACGGTCGTCGCCCCACCGGCCCCGCGCCCCACGCTGAAGGCGCGCCTCGGCCGGGCCGTGCCGATCCTGGTGCTGGCGCCCTCGCTCCTCGCGACCTTCGTCTACGTCTTCGTCTTCACCGGCTGGACGCTCTACATCTCGCTCTCCAACTCGACGCTGCTGCCGACCTACGGCTTCGTCGGGTTCGAACATTACCGGGCATTGTGGGCCAACCATCGCTGGAACATCGCCTATACCAATCTCGCTTTGTTCAGCGTGTTCTATGTCATCGGCGCCATGGCGATCGGCCTCCTGCTCGCCATCCTGATCGATCAGCGGGTGCGCGGCGAGGCGCTCTGGCGCACCATCTTCCTCTATCCGCTGGCGGTCTCCTTCATCGTCACCGGCACGGTGTGGGGCTGGCTCTACAACCCCACCTCCGGCATCGAATTCCTGGTACGCGGCCTCGGCTGGAGCGGCTTCCGCTTCGCACTCACGATCGACCGCACCTATGCGATCTACGCGATCGTGCTGACAGGTATCTGGCAGTCCTCGGGCTTCGCCATGGCGCTCTTCCTCGCCGGTCTGCGCTCGGTCGACCCGGACCTCGTCAAGGCCGCCAGGATCGACGGCGCCAGCACCGTGCGGACCTATCGCAAGGTGATCCTGCCGACCATCGCGCCGCTGTTCATCGCCGTGCTGGTGGTGCTGTTGCAGTTCGCCATCAAGACCTTCGACCTCGCCATCGCCCTGACCGGCGGCGGCCCGGGCATCGCCACCACCTTCCCGGCGCTCTACGTCTATGACCTGATGTTCCAGCGCGGCGAGATCGCCGAGGGCGCGGCGGCCGCGATGATGATCCTCGCCGCCCTCGCGGTGGTGCTGGTCCCCTACACGGTCTGGCTCGTCGTGCGCCGGTCGATGGAGCGCGCCCGTGGCTGACGTGGCCTTCGGCGCCGCCACCGTGCCGGAGCGCGACGCCGTCTTGGCCAGGCGCCGCTGGCTCTGGGGACGGATCGTCGTCTACGGCGGCCTGTCGCTCTTCGCGGTCGTCTATCTGGTGCCGCTCCTGGTCGTGGTGCTCAACTCGTTCCGCGACCTGCCCGAAATCGCCCGCCACGGGCTGATCGCCTGGCCGCGCAGCTTCTCGTTTCATGCCTGGCCCGAGGCCTGGGGCACCTTCTGCGTCGGGGGGACCTGCGCCGGCATGAAGGCCAATTTCGTCAACTCGCTGAAGATGACGATCCCCGCCACCGTCATCTCGACGCTGTTCGGGGCGGTCAACGGCTACGTCTTGACCAAATGGCGCTTCCGCGGCAGCGAGGCGCTGTTCGGCTGCATGCTCCTCGGCGTCTTCATGCCGGGACAGATCGCGCTGATGCCCTGGGCCTTCCTGCTCGGCAAGCTGCATCTGACCAACACGACCTCGGGCCTCGTGCTGATCCATGTCGTCCAGGGTCTGTCCTTCGCCACGCTCTTCTGCCGCAACTACTACCTCTCGATCCCGGACGACCTGATCAAGGCGGCGCGGATCGATGGCGCCGGCTTCTGGCGCATCTTCGCCAAGATCGTGCTGCCGCTCTCCCCGCCGATCCTCATCGTCACCGTCATCTGGCAGTTCACCGGCATCTGGAACGAGTTCCTCTATGCGGTGGTGTTCACCTCGGGCACCCAGCAGCCGATCACGGCGGCGCTCGTGGCGCTCGCGACCAACGGCACCAACGTGCGCAATTACGACGTGATGAGCGCCGCCGTGCTGATCGGCGCGCTGCCGCCGCTCCTGGTCTATCTGTTCGGTGGCAAGTATTTCGTGCGCGGCCTCACCCAGGGGGCGATCAAGTGACGGTGACCCGATGGCGGCCCTGACGATCCGCGCGCTCCGCAAGAGCTACGGCGTCGTCGAGGTGCTCAAGGGCATCGACCTCGAGGCGCGCTCGGGCGAGTTCGTCGCCCTCGTCGGCCCCTCGGGCTGCGGCAAGTCGACCCTGCTCGCCATGATCGCCGGCCTCGAGACCGTCACCTCGGGCGAGATCCGCATCGGCGACCGGCTGGTCAACGCGGTCGAGCCCAAGGACCGCGACATCGCCATGGTGTTCCAGTCCTACGCGCTCTACCCCACCATGACGGTGCGCGAGAACATCACCTTCGGCATGCAGAGCCGGCGCGTGCCGAAGGCCGAGCAGGAGACCGCCGTCAAGCGGGTCGCGGCGCTGCTGCAGATCGAGCCGCTGCTCAGGCGCAAGCCGGGCCAGCTCTCGGGCGGCCAGCGCCAGCGCGTCGCCATGGGCCGGGCGCTGGTGCGCGACCCGGCGCTCTTCCTCTTCGACGAGCCGCTCTCGAACCTCGACGCCAAGCTGCGCGTCGACATGCGGGTCGAAATCAAGAAGCTGCACCAGCGCGTCGCCAAGACCACGATCTATGTCACGCACGATCAGGTCGAGGCGATGACGCTCGCCTCGCGCATCGCCGTGATGCAGGCCGGCAGCGTGCAGCAGTTCGACGAGCCGCAGAGGATCTACGACCGGCCGGCCAACATGTTCGTCGCGGGCTTCATGGGCTCGCCGGCGATGAACTTCATTCCGGCCGAGATGATGGACGTCGACGGGCGGCCGGCCCTCGCGGTCCGCACGGCGCGAGGAGGTACGGCGATGCTGGCTCTTCGGAATGGTGCCGGCGCGCCCGCGCGCGGCCGCGAGGTGATCCTCGGGGTGCGTCCCGAGCATCTGAGCCGGGTCGATCCCGCGCAGCCGCCGAGGGCCGGCCTCGCCACGCTCGAGGCTCCGGTCGAGGTGGTCGAGCCGACCGGCGCCGAGACCATGGCGATCCTGCGGGTCGGCGATCTCGAGATCGTCGGCCGTTTCGCGCCCGATCTCGCGCCGCGGATGGGCGAGACGGTGACGCTCGGCGTCGACATGACGCGCGCCTGCCTGTTCGACCCCGAGACGCAGCGGCTGATCTGAATGACCGCGATGACCTTTGCCCGCTATCCGAGCCTCGCCGGCCGCACCGTCCTCGTCACCGGCGGCGCCTCAGGCATCGGCGCCGAGATCGTCAGGGCCTTCGCCAACCAGGGCTCGCATGTCGCGTTCCTCGACATCCTGCCCGAGGCTGCCGAGGCCCTGGTGCAGGACCTGGGCGACGCATCGACCCCGCCGCTGTTCCTGCCCTGCGATCTCACCGACATCGCGGCGCTGCGTGAGGCGGTCGAGGCCACGCGGGGGCATTTCGGGCCGATCACCGTGCTGGTCAACAATGCCGGCAACGACGACCGGCACGAGGTGGCGGACGTCACGCCCGATTATTGGGACCGGATGCAGGCGATCAACATCCGTCCGCAGTTCTTCGCCGCGCAGGCCGTAATCCCTCACATGCGCGAGAGCGGCGGCGGCTCGATCATCAACCTGTCGTCGATCGCCTGGCGCGGCGGTGGTGCCAACATGACCGCCTATGCGAGCGCCAAGGCGGCGGTGGTCGGGCTGACCCATAGCCTCGCCCGCGCGGTCGGGCGCGACGGCATCCGGGTCAACGCCATCGAGCCCGGCGCGGTGATCACCGAGCGGCAGAAGCGGCTCTGGTTCACGGCGCCCGGCTCGGTCGAGGCCGTGGTCGAGCGGCAGGCGATCCCGAAGGTGCTGCTGGCCGACGAGATCGCCCGCACCGCGCTGTTCCTCGCCGCCGACGACAGCCGAATGATCACCAAGCAGTCGATCACGGTCGACGCGGGGCTGCGATGAGGGGAGATGACGCGGCTCGAAGTCGCCGACTCCCCACCGCCCCTCACCCTGAGCGAAGCCGCGATAACGGGAGAGCCGTGATGTTCGCCATGGGCCTCAATCCCTATGGACTGACCTATCACCTGGGTCTGCAGGGACAAGGGACGCCGCGCGCCAACCCGAAGACGCGGGGCCTCGATGGCTTCCTCGCCATCGCCGAGGAGCTCGGCGTCGTCACCATCGAGATCTTCGAGCCCTGGATCGCGGCGCTCGATGACAGGGGCCTCACCGCCTTGCGCAACCGGCTCGTACGAAACGGCATGCAGGCCGTGATCAGTTCCGGGCTGCCGTCGGCATCCATGCCGAGTATTCTGCGCTCGGCCGCGGCGCTCGACGCGAAGCTCGTGCGCTTCGCCTTGACGCGGGTGCTCTGCGGTGACCGCGCGACCCTCGGCGACGGCTGGCCCAAGCTCGTCGAGGAGGTGCGCGGCAAGCTCAAGGCCGCCGCTTCGGTCGCGTCTGAGCATGGGCTGACGCTGGTGATCGAGAACCACCAGGATTTCGGCAGCGACGAGCTCGTCGGCTTCTGCGAGGAGGCCGGCCCGAACGTCGGCATCTGCTTCGACACCGGCAATGCCTTCCCGGTCGCCGAGGCGCCGCTCGACTTCACCCGCCGCGTCGCTGCCCATGTCCGCCACGTCCACCTCAAGGACTATCGGGTGCAGTGCAGCGACGAGGGTTTTCGCCTCGTCCGCTGCGCCATTGGCGACGGCGCCGTGCCGTTCCGCGCGATGGCCGAGATCCTGCTCGCGGCGCGCCCCTCGCTGACGGCCGTGCTCGAGCCCGGCGCGCTCGAAGCCCGGCACGTACGGCTGCTGCGGCCCGAATGGTGGCGCTTCTATGCGCCGAAGACCGCGGCCTCGCTCGCCGCCTGCCTCGGCGCGGCGCGCATCAACCTGTTGCCCGAGGGCGCCGACACCCGCACGCCGTGGGAGACCGGCGAGGACGGCCAGGCGCTCGTCGCCTACGAGCTCGACATGATCCGCCGCAGCGCGGCCAATATGCGGAAACTCGGCGTGATGTCGGGACAGGCAAAGTGAGTTGGCCTTTTGCCAACCCCTCATCCGGCCCGGCTTCGCCGGTCCACCTTCTCCCGCAAGGGGAGAAGGGAATGCCTCGTCCTGCGACGTTGGCGTCCTTCTCCCCTTGCGGGAGAAGGTGGACGTTGCAACGCAACGTCCGGATGAGGGGTGAATGACCAAGAAGGACATGCGATGACCAAGGATCTCAGCGGCAAGGTGGCTTTCGTCACGGGCTCGGGTCGCGGCCTCGGCCGCACCATGGCGGAGAAGCTCGCCGAGCTCGGCGCCGATGTCGCGATCCACGACATCGACCAGGCTTCGCCCGCCAAATATGGCGAAGCCAAGGACCTCGACGATGTCGTCCGCCAGATGGAACGCTTCGGCACGCGGGTCGCCTGCGTCACCGGCAACATCGGCGATCCGGCGGCCGTGCGGCAGATGAAGGAGACGATCGGCCAAAAACTCGGGACGCTCGACATTTTGGTCAATTGCGCCGGCGGCGACATCGGCGCGAGCGGCAACAAGCCCAGTCCCAACAATGCCCTCGACATCTCCTTCGAAGACATCCAGGTGCTGACCAACAACAACCTGATCGGCACCATGCTGGTCTGCCAGGCCTTCTGCCCGCAGATGGCCGAGCGGGGCCGCGGCTCGGTGATCAACATCGCCTCGGCCGCGGCGCATATCGGCTGCACGCCCGAAGTCGTCTATTCGACGCTCAAGGCCGCGGTGGTGCACTATACGCGCTGCCTGGCGCTCGAGCTCAAGGAGAAGGGGGTGCGGGTCAACGCGGTGAGCCCCGGCGCCACCAAGACGGCGCGCTTCAAGGCGACCCGCACGGTCGACCCGAACCGCATGGAGGTCGGCACCTCGCTCAGCCGTTATGCCGAGCCCGAGGAGATCGCCGATGCGGTGGCGTTCCTCGCCGGGCACGGCAGCCGCTTCATCAACGGCCAGGTGATCCGGGTCGACGGCGGCTTCACCATCTTCGCCTGACCGGCGCGCCATCTGCGGTTCCGGCGCGTGCCGGCGTTCCGACCTGAATTCGCAGCCCTCGCCTTGCCGGAGAGACCCTACGGTTTCGGAGGCGGTGTGACGCTCACCTGGATCTGCGAGTAATAGGCCGCGAGATCGGCGATGTCGGCGTCGGTGAGACGGGCCGCAACCGTGTTCATCAGCTCGTTCTTGCGGGTCCCCGTATGGTAGGCCTGGAGCGACGTCGCGAGGTAGGCCGGCACCTGCCCGGCGAGGTTGGGGGCCTCGGGAAGCTTGGAGACGCCGTCCCGCCCGTGGCAGGTGATGCAGCCCAATGTCTTGATCTTCTGAGCCCCGGCCGAGGCCGAGCCGTCGGCATGCGCCGCCGTGGCCATGGTCAGCACCAGCGCTGCCGCCGCGTATGAACCGACCCGCATTCCGTCTCTCCAAGCCATTTCGCCCCGCCGACTCGTCTCGCCGGCGGGACGACGCTCAAGCCGCTACTTCTTGCCGTCGTAGGTGATGCGATAGACGGCCCCGGCGAGATCGTCCGACACCAGGAGCGAGCCGTCGTGCATCTGCTCGACATCGACCGGCCGCCCGGTATATTCCCCATCCTGGTCGAGCCAGCCTTCGGCGAAGGGTTTCGAGCCATCCGGCGCCTTACCGTCGGCATCGACCTTGGTGACCATGACGCGGGCACCGATCGGCACGGTGCGGTTCCAGGAGCCATGCTGGGCGGAGAAGATCGCCCCCTGATACTCCTTGGGGAACATCTTGCCCGTGTAGATCATCATGCCGAGGTCGGCCGCATGAGCGACCTCTTCGACCACCGGGAAGACGACATCCGCCGGCGGCGTCTGGTCCTTGTATTCGACGGTGCGGGTGTGGCCCCCGCCGTACCACGGGAAGCCGAAGTTCTCGCCCGCCTTGGTGGCGTGGTTGATCTCGCCCGCCGGCTTGTCGTCACCCATGCCGTCGACCTGGTTGTCGGTGAACCACAGGCTGCCGTCCTTGGCGAAGTCGAGGCCGACCGAGTTGCGAACGCCGTGCTCGAACACCTCGCGGTTGGTGCCGTCGCGGTCCATCCGGATGATGCCACCCATGCCATATTTGTAGTAGAGATCGTATTTCTCGGGCGCGTAGACGTTATAGGGTTGACCCAGGGTGATGTAGAGCTTGTTGTCCGGGCCGATGCGGCAGGCGCGGGCCGAATGGTTGAAGCTCTCCTCGGCGGCCGGGATCAGGTCACCCTGCTTGACCACGGCGGCCACCGCGACATCGGGATTTTCGTAGAAGAATTCCGCGGCTGGGAAGGTGAGGACGCGGTTCTGCTCGACGGTGAACAGGAATCCATCCTTCGAGAAACAGATCCCGTTGGGGTTGCTGAATTGGACGGTCGGAGCGAATTCGCGCACGTCCTCGGCCGTGCCCACGTGGCCGCGATCCGTCAGCGTGTAGATCTTGGTCTTGCGCGTCGACACATAGGTCACCACGCCCTGCGGGCCGATGGCGATCATCCGCGCGTCCGGCACCTGGGCGTAGAGGCTGATCTTGAAGCCGGGGGGCAGCTTGATGTGGCTGAGCACGGCCTGGAGGTCGGCGGCCTTCTGCGGATCCTGCGGGATCGGCACCAGCGTCTTGGCGCCCGTCGACTTGAAGTCCTCGAGCTTGTTCATCGTGTCCGGGTTGCCGCCGGCCTGCGCCTGCGCAGCGGCCGACATGCCGATCGCGAGCAACGCTCACGCGGCAGCGGCCGTCCTGAAAGCGGTGACCATGTCTACTCTTCCTCCTCGCCCCGGGATCTGTCGCCCCAGGGTCGTGTGC
>DATBEH010000027.1:0-1927 GCA_036276175.1 Lichenihabitans sp. | reverse complement strand
ACCGGCCGACCTAGCCGTCCAGGTGCGCGAACGCGCAGCCGAGCAGGGCATCAGCGTCAATTCGCTGCTCATCGCGCTCATCGCTGGCGGCCTCGGCTTCAAGCTCCCAGCCCCACCCGAGGCCGAAGATGCGTGAACCTGCCCCAAACACCCCCACCCCTCAATCAGGGCAGGTACGGGCGGCCGGGTATATCCGCGTTTCGACCGAGGATCAGCGGGATTTCGGCTGGACGCTCGATGAGGACCGACGGCGAATCGCCGAGAAGTGCGATGCGGAGGGTTGGTCGCTTGAGGAGGTCTTCGATGACGGCGGCCTTCAAGGCGACGACCCAGACCGGCCAGGCTTCAATCGGATGCTGGCGAGCCTCGCTGATTTCGACGTGATCGTGCTGCGCGACCTGTCGCGCCTGTCCCGCGACCTTGAGCTTTACGCCAGAGCGCGCAACGCCATCCGCCGCGCAGGAGTCGCCGTCCACACGTTCGACGGCCCCGTCAGGCTGGACACGCTCGAATCGGGGATCAAAGCGCTCATCGCCGAGGAGGAGAAACGCGAAATCGGCCGCCGCGTTCGCCTCGCGCTCGACGGTCGCGCTCGCGCCGGAGAATGGAAGGGCGGCCCGCGTCCGTTCGGCTATCGGATGGCGATCAGCGGAGCAAAGAGCCGCGACGGACGCGACCTCAAGGTGCTAGAGGCCGATCCGGTGGAGGCCGCCACGGTCCGGCGCATCTTCGAAGCCACTGCGGCAGGAATGTCCCAGCGGGCGCTCGCGTCGGAACTGACCGCCGAGCGCGTCCCGACCGCGAAGGGCGGCACCCGCTGGCGACAGACCACGATCCGGCATCTGCTCAAGATGGCCCTCTATCGCCCGCCCAGCGCCGACGCCGACGAACACCGGACGCCGCGCGGCACCATCGTCCACAACGACCAGGAGTTCCCCGGCCGTCACGCGGCCATCGTGTCCTGGAACCTCTGGCAAGAAGCGCAGCCGACGATGAGCCGCCCATCCCAGCGAGGCGGCCGGCCCCCGACCGGAAGCCATCTGCTTCGCGCTCGATCCAGCGCCCCGCTCATCTGCACCTGCGGCGCGGTGATGATGCCCCGCGTGGATCGCCCCGGCAGCGAGAGCTACGTGTGCTCGCGGCGGCGCGACCTCGGCGCAGACCACTGCGCTCAGCGTCGCATCGGACGAGAGAAGGTCGATGTTGCCCTGATCGACGTGATTACGCACTGCTATCTCGACCTCGAAGCCACACGCGACCGCCTGAATCGCCGCCAGCAGTCAGACTTGATGCTGGCCCTCGACGCCGCCAAGGAAGCAGAACGCGAGCAGGGCCGCGCAGAGGCGGGCCTCGCCCGTGTGAAGGCTGATTACGTGTCCGGGGACATCACAGCCGCCGAGTGGCGCGACCTGCGCGCCGACCTTGAGGACAGCCTCGGTGGCGCTCGCGGCGCAGTCGAGCAGGCCCACGCCCGCGTAAAGACGATCGAAGTCGTTGGGGCACTCTCAGACGCTCAAGACGCGATGATCGACCGGCTCGCCGTCATGCGTGAAGCCGTTGCCGGACGTGTCGCCGCCGCCCCCGACCTTGCCGCCCTGCGCAACCTGATCCGGCAACTGTTCGAGCGGGTCGAGTTCGTGCGCGGCGAGGACTGGCCGGAGCCGAAGCCGGACCCGCTGCCCGAGTTCGGTCTGATCCTCGTGCCTCGCCCCGAAATCTGGCCCGAGGGCGCCGCCGAGCCGCAGAAGCTCTCGCTTTCGCCGCCCGCTAAAACCGATTCAGCGGGGTTGGTCACGGAGTAGGCCATGTCGAGGCTGCCGCTCGGGCGTTTGGCCGAGGAGGAGGTGACGTTGACGATCCGGCCCCACCGCTGCTCGGCCATCCGCGGCGCGGCGGCCCGCATCAGTCGCATGGACGCCATCACGTG
>DATBEH010000026.1:0-4133 GCA_036276175.1 Lichenihabitans sp. | reverse complement strand
CGCCGCCTCGCCTTCAACATCGTCCGCGCCGGCAAAGGCAAACGCTCCATCAAAACCGCCCGCAAAGCGGCAGGCTGGAAAACCCAAACCCTCGCTGCCCTCCTCAACTCACGACAGCGTTAACCTGGACTCGTTGCCCTGTGTCGCATTGTCGGCCGTCGCGTTTCGGGCAACGACCTCAATGTCCATCCCGGAACTCGTCGCCGGCGGCCAGATCAGGCCGGGGGCGGCGACGCTCGAAGCAATGGCCGAGGCGGCACTGAACGTCCGCCGACCTCGTCGTCCCAGGGAGCCGATCCCGGCTCGATTAACGGCGGGAGCGAAGCTCATTGGTCCTGCGGCGGCCGAAAGGGTCGGCTACTGCCGCGGCCTCGGCTCCGGCATGATCGGTTCCGGCGTGACCGAGGACCGGCCCTTGCACGGCGCGCAGCGCACCATCGGGACGCGGACACGGCAGCGCCGGACCGTGGTCCCGATGAGGCCCGTCGCGAGACCGAACGATCCGTCCCCGGCACCCCTTTACGTCGAGGCTGCGCGCGGCATCTACCGGCGCGGAGCAATCGGAGAGGAAACATCCCATGACGATCACGGTCTTCGGTGCGGCTTACAGCACCTACACGCGCTCGGTTCTGATCGCGCTCCGCGAGAAGGACGCGGCGTATGAGCTATCCGAGGTCGACATCTTCAAGCCCCTTCCGCCCGAGCATATGGCCCGGATGCCGTGGGGCAAGATTCCCGTCCTCGATCACGACGGCTTCATGCTCTACGAGACCGCCGCCATCGAACGCTATGTCGACGAGAGCTTAAAGGGCACGGCGCTGCAGCCGACCTCGGCGCGCGACCGCGCCCGCATGATGCAGGTCATCGGCATCGTCGATTCCTATGCCTACAAGCCGACCGTCATGGGCCTCTTCGTGCAGCGCGCCGCGATGCCGAAGATGGGCCATCCGTCCGACGAGGAGACGATCAAGGCGGCGCTGCCCGAGGTCGAGAAGGCGTTCGATGCGATCTTGAAGGTCAAGGGCCAGGGCCGCTGGGTCGCCGGCGACGGCTTCAGCCTGGCCGACCTGCATCTCGCGCCGGTCGTCGCCTATCTGATGCAGACGCCGGAGGGCCAGGCCATCGCCAAGGCCCGTCCGGCGCTGACCGCCTGGTGGGCCGAGGCGTCGCGGCGCCCGAGCGTCGTTCAGACGAAATCGCCGCTGGAAGGATAAACCGCTTCCCTCATCCGGCCACACGCAGCCAAGTTTACGCAGGCTGCGCAAACTTGCCGGCGCGGGCCACCTTCTCCCGTATGCGGGAGAAGGAATACCCGGCGAGGTCTGCGCCCGTCTCCGGCATGCGGGAGACGGTGGATTACGCCGGAGGCGTGAGACGGATGAGGGCTCTCACCTCTTTGCACGTCGCGTTTACGCGCCGTTCACGCCGCCCTGGTGCATCGCGTCTCGATCGTTGATGGCGATCCGGGCCATCACGGCGTCCTGCCGAAACGGGACCCGTCCGATGCTCGATGTCATCTTCCTCGTGAGCGCGGTCGCGCTCTTCGCCGTCATGGCGGCCTATGTGGCCGCCTGCGACAGGCTGTGAGGCCCGACATGATCGAGACGATCGCCGGCCTCGCCGTCGCCGTGGCGCTCGGCCTCTACCTCCTCTACACCCTCATCCATCCCGAATCTTTCTGAGAAGGCGCGACCCGTTCGCGAAGGTGTCGCCATGACTGTCGTCGGCTGGCTGGAAATCCTCATCGTGCTTGCGGCCGTGGTGGCCGCCGCCGTGCCGCTCGGCGCCTATATCAAGGCCGTGCTCGGCGGGGAGCGCACTGTTCTCAGCCCCGTGCTGGCCCCGGTCGAGCGCGTTTTCTACGGGCTGTCGGGCGTCGACCCGAAACGCGAGCAGAGCTGGGCGACCTATGCCATGGCTGTGCTGGCCTTCAGCGCCGTGGGTTTCTTCACGCTCTACGGCCTCGAACGCCTGCAGAACGTCTTGCCGCTGAACCCGCAAGGCTTCGATCCGGTCGCGCCGGACCTGTCCTTCAACACGGCGATCAGCTTCATCACCAACACCAACTGGCAGAACTATTCCGGCGAGACGACGATGAGCCATCTCACCCAGATGCTCGGCCTGACAACGCACAACGTCCTCTCCGCCGCGACGGGCCTCGCGATGGCCTTCGCGCTGGTGCGCGCCTTCGCGCGATCCGCCTCGACCACCGTCGGCAACTTCTGGGTCGATATCACGCGCATCACGCTCTACGTGCTGCTGCCGCTCGCCATCGTCGTCGCGCTCGCGCTCGTTGTGCTGGGCGTGCCGCAGACTTTGCAGGGTTCGCTCGACGTGACGACGCTCGAAGGGGCCAAGCAAACAATCGCGCTCGGCCCGATAGCCAGCCAGGAGGCGATCAAGGAGGTCGGCACCAACGGCGGCGGTTTCATGAACGCCAATGCCGCGCATCCGTTCGAAAATCCCGGCGCCATCAGCAACCTTCTCGAAATCTGGGCGTTGCTGGTCGTTCCGGTCGCCACCGTGCTCGCCTTCGGCCGCTCGGTCGGGGACTTTCGCCAGGGTCGGGCGATACTCACGGCCATGGCGCTGCTGTTCGTCGCCGGCGTCGCGGTCGCCTATGCCGCGGAGAGCTTCGGCAATCCGATGCTCGGCGCGATGGGCGTCGCCGGCGGCAATATGGAGGGCAAGGAGGTTCGCTTCGGGCTGCCGATGAGCGTGCTCTACGCCGTCGCCACGACGGGAACCAGCACCGGCTCCGTCAATGCGATGCTCGATTCCTTCACCCCGCTCGGCGGCCTTGTGCCGATGTTCAACCTGCTCGCCGGCTGCATCTGGCCGGGCGGCGTCGGCGCCGGCCTCTATGGCTTCCTCGTCGTCGCCATCATCGCCGTCTTCGTTGCGGGCCTCATGGTTGGCCGCACGCCCGAGTACCTCGGCAAGAAGATCGAGGCGCGCGAGATGAAGCTGGCGATGTTGGCGGCGCTGATCTATCCCGTCGTTGTCCTCGGCTTCTCGGCCGCCTCGGTCCTGCTCAGGACCGCGCTGGCGAGCCTCAACAACAACGGCCCGCACGGCCTGTCGGAGATCCTCTACGCCTACGCCTCAACCAACGCCAACAACGGCTCGGCCTTCGCCGGCCTGAACGGCGATACGCCCTGGTTCAATACGACGCTGGGGCTGGCTATGCTGTTCGGCCGTTTCGCTTTCGTCATCCCCGTGCTGGCGCTGGCGGGTTCGCTGGGCGCGAAGAAAAAGGCGCCGGCCTCCGTGGGCACGTTCCCGACCGACGGCCCGCTGTTCGTCGGCCTGCTCATCGGCGTCGTCGCGATCCTCTATCTGCTGCAATATTTCCCGGCGCTCGCGCTCGGGCCGGTGGTCGAGCACTTGCTGATGCTCGCCGGCAAGACGTTCTGAAGCGCCTCCCGGAGACTCGCCATGTCCACCAAGATCAAGCCCAAAGGTCTGTTCGATCCGCACATCCTCGCCCGTGCGGCGGTCGATGCGTTCGCCAAGCTCGATCCGCGCGCGCTCGCCCGCAATCCCGTCATCTTCGTCACCGAAGCCGTCTCGGCGGTCGTGACCTTGTTGTTCCTGCGCGATCTCGTCACCGGTTCGGGTTCGCCGTTGTTCTCCGGCCAGATCGCCTTCTGGCTGTGGTTCACGGTGCTGTTCGCCAATTTCGCCGAGGCGGTCGCGGAGGGCCGCGGCAAGGCGCAGGCGGAGGCCTTGCGCAAAACGCGCAGCGATACGCGCGCCAAACGCCTGCTCGATCCCAAGGCGCTCGGCGACATCTATGAAGGCGTCAACGCGCTCGATCTCAGGGTCGGCGACGTGGTGCTGGTCGAAGCCGGCGACATCATTCCCGGCGACGGCGAGATCGTCGAGGGCTTCGCCTCCGTCAACGAATCCGCCGTCACCGGCGAATCCGCGCCCGTCATCCGCGAGGCCGGCGGCGACCGCTCGGCGGTGACCGGCGGGACGACGGTGCTCTCCGACAGCATCAAGGTGCGCATCACCGCCGAGCCCGGCTCCACCTTCATGGATCGCATGATCGCGCTGGTCGAAGGCGCCGAGCGGCAGAAGACGCCGAACGAACTGGCGTTGTCGATCCTGCTCTCCGGCCTGACGCT
>DATBEH010000025.1:0-2757 GCA_036276175.1 Lichenihabitans sp. | reverse complement strand
TCGGGCCACCTTCTCCCGCAAGGGGAGAAGGGGCGCCTAGATGATCCGCTCGTCCCGCAGCCGTGCGATCTCGGCCGCATCGAACCCCAGCTCGCCGAGGATCGCGTCCGTGTGCTCGCCCAGCGTCGGGGCGCGGTGTCGGATCTTGGCGGGGGTCTCGGAGAGGAAGGCGGGGGTGCGGGCGATGGGGGCGGGCTTGGGCAGGCCGGGGTAGTCGACCTCCTGTAAAAAGCCCATGGCGCGCACGTGCGGGTCGTCGAGGGCCTGCTGCGGCTTCAGCACCGGTCCGGCCGGGATCATCGATTTCCCGAGGATCTCCAGGGCGTCGGCGGTGGTGCGCTCGGCGCACCAGCGGGCCATGCGCTCGGAGATCACCGCGCCGTTGTCGCCGCGCGAGATGTCGTCCTTGAAGCGCTCGTCGGTGAGCCAGGTGTTCTCGCCCATCAGCCGGGCCCAGCGCTCGTAGAGCGGCTGGCCGATCACCTGCACCAGGATCCAGCCGTCGGCGGTCTCGAAGATGTCGACCGGGGCGGCGGTCTGGCTGCGGTTGCCGGTCGGCGTGCGGTCGATGCCGATGACGCCCTGTTCGATCAGGAAGGCGTTGCCGACGGTGAGCGCGGTCGCCAGGAGGGCGCCCTCGACGATCTGGCCCTTGCCGGTCTGCTGGCGGGCCATCAGGGCCAGCACCGTGCCGTAGGCGCAGTGGAGCGCCGTGCCGAAGTCCACCCACGGCGCCTGGAACCGGTACGGCCGCTCGCCGTCGGCCTCCGAGGTCAGGTAGGCCGAGCCGGACATCGCCTGGCCCACCCCGTCGAAGCCCACCCGCTCGCTATAGGGCCCGCCGCGGCCGAAGGCGGTGACGTGGGTAAGGATGATGTCCGGCTTGATGGCGGTGAGGCTCTCGTAGTCGAGCTTCATGGCGGTGAGCGTCTGCGGCGGCAGGTTGGCGACCACCACGTCGGCGGTCGAGACCAGGCGGCGGACCACGTCGGCGGCGCCCGGCTTCATCGGATCGAGGGTCATGCCGCGCTTGTTGCGGTTCATCTGCATGAACCCCGCGCCTTCGCCGGCGGCGTTGATTGGCGTCTGGTAGCGGTCCTCGCCGCCGGAGCGCTTCTCGATCCGGATGACGTCGGCGCCGAATTCGGCCAGCAGGGCCGCACAGTAGGGCCCGGCGATGTAGCGTCCGAAGTCGAGCACCCGGACGCCGGAAAGCACGTCTTTCATAGGGCCCTGCCGCTGAAGCGCCGGTTGAGCTTGCGCATGCCGCCGATCCAGCGGTCGTAGTCGCCGGTCTTGCGCCGCATGTATTCCAGCACCTGCGGGTGCGGCAGGACCAGGAAGGTCTCCGCCTCGATGGCGCGCAGGCAGGCCTCGGCCGCGTCCTCCGGCTCGAGCATGCCGTCGACCGAGGCGACGCCGTCCGGATTGCCGGCGGTCATGGCGGTGCGCACAGCCTGCGGGCAGAGCACCGAGACCTTGATCCCGTCGTCGCCGTGGGTGATGGCCAGCCACTCGGCCAGCGACACCGCCGCGTGCTTGGTTACGGCATAGGGCGCCGAACCAACCTGGGAGAGCAGGCCGGCGGCGGACGCGGTGTTGAGCAGGTAGCCGCCGCCGCGCGCGATCATCCGCGGGATCAGGTGCCGCGCGGCCCAGACGTGGGCCATGACGTTGATGTCCCAGATGCGCTGCCACCGCTCGTTGGAGACCTCGGCGCCGCCGCCGATGCCGATGCCGGCGTTGGAGCAGAAGAGGTCGATCGGGCCGTGGTCCCGCTCCACGGTCTCGATCAGGCTCTGGATGTCCTCTTCCTTGCCGACGTTGGTGGTGAATGCGACGCCGCCGATCTCGTCGGCCACGGTCTTGGCGCCGTCGCCGTTGATGTCCGAACAGACGACGAGCCTCGCGCCTTCCTTGGCGAACCGCTGGGCCAGCGCTCGCCCGATCCCGCTCGCCGCCCCGGTGACGACGACGATCCGATCCTTGACCTGCATGCGGGGCTCCTCCGGTGTGTTGTTCTTCGCCGCGTTTAAGCAGCCCGCAGCGCCGCCGTCCACGCATCGCGCATCGCTCAGCGCTTCACAGGGGGAAGGGCTATAAGCGTCGGCAGCAGGAGGAGGAAACCCGAATGGCCTACGAGGGATACAAGCTTCTCAGGATCGCCCGCGAGGGGCGCATCGTCAGCGCCGTCGTCGACAATCCGCCGATCAACCTGATCACGCTCGAGCTCTATGGGGAGCTGGCGCGGCTGGCGCAGGAGCTGGAGGCCGACGCCGAGGCGCTGGTGTTCGTGCTGAAGAGCGCCAATCCTGATTTCTTCCTGGCTCATTTCGACGTGGCCGCGATCCTGTCGTTCCCCGTCGACCAGCCGGCGCGGCGCCCCGCCGCCGGCGAGAACGCCTATCACGCCATGTGCGAGCGCTTCCGCACCATGGACAAGGTGACCATCGCCCAGATCGAGGGCCGCGTCGGAGGCGGCGGCAGCGAGCTTTCGATGTCGCTCGACATGCGCTTCGGCGTCGTCGGCAAGACCATCGTCAATCAGATGGAGGTCCCGCTCGGCATCCTGCCGGGCGGGACCGGGACCCAGCGCATGCCGCGCCTGATCGGCCGGCACCGCGCCCTGGAGGTGATCCTCGGCGGCATCGACCTCGACGCGGCCACGGCCGAGCGGTGGGGCTATCTGAACCCGGCGCTGCCGGCGGGCGAGATCGGGCCCTACGTCGACGCCCTGGCGCGGCGCATCGCCTCGTT
>DATBEH010000024.1:0-1718 GCA_036276175.1 Lichenihabitans sp. | reverse complement strand
CAGGATTCGAGCTAGAAAAGGATTGGCGGCGGGCTTTCGCCCGCTCGCTGAGGTCGGCGGCCGATGTCGGTCGTCGTAACAGCGCCGGAGATCCGGCCTGACGGGTCGCAAGGTTCGTCAGTCACTCGGTGGGAGGATCAGCATGTCGAGGTTTGGTTTGATCGGCGGAGGTCTCTTGATCTCTGCGGCGTTTGTCGGACTGCATGCCGGCGTCGCGCGAGCGGCCGATGATGATTTCATGAAGATGGCCAAGGCCTACATCGCTGAGGTGTCCGCGCCGGTCACGACTTGGGACGGCCCGACCACCGGTCCGAAGTCCCCGGGCAAGAAGCTGGTCATCTACGTCTCCGCTGACCAGAAGAACGGCGGCGCCAGCGGCGTCGGCGACGGCGCGCAGGAAGCGGCCAAGGCGATGGGCTGGGACTTCCGCATCCTCGACGGGCAGGGCTCCGTCCCGGCTCGCTCGTCGGCGTTGACCCAGGCGATCGCACTGAAGCCCGACGGCATCATTCTCGGCACGGTCGACGCCGCCGAACAAGCCCCGATCGTCGAGCAGGCGGTCGCGGCGGGGATCAAGGTCGTCGGTTGGCATGCCGGCCCGGGCCCCGGCAAGATCGATGCCGTGCCGGGCGTCTTCACCAACATCACCACCGACCCGAACGAGGTCGCCAAGGCATCGGGCCTCTACGCGGTGGTCGACTCGGGAGGCACGGCGGGCGTCATTCTGTTCACCGACTCGATTTACGCGATCGCCACCGCCAAGACCAACGCGGAAAAGGCGGCGGTCGAGGGGTGCAAGGGCTGCAAGGTGCTGTCGGTCGAGGACACGCCGATCGGCGATCTTTCCAACCGCATGGGACAGCTGACCACGTCGCTGCTCGCCAAATACGGCAAGGCCTGGACCTATTCGATCGCCGTCAACGACCTCTACTACGACGTCGCGGCGCCGTCGCTGCAATCCGCCGGCGTAGATCCGGCGACGGGCTATCCGCGCAACATCGCGGCGGGAGACGGCTCGGTGCCGGCCTTCCAGCGCATTCGCGAGAAGCAATATCAGATCGCCACGGTCGCCGAGCCGCTGCATCTGCATGGCTGGCAGTGCATCGACGAATTGAACCGCGCGTTGGCCGGCCAGCCGTCGAGCGGTTTTGTCGCGCACGTCCATCTGTTCATCAACGCCAATATCGAAAAGGACGGCGGCGCGCAGAACATCTTCGACCCTGGCAACGACTACAAGGGTCATTACAAGAAGATCTGGGGCGTGATGTAGTTCACTTCGCTGCGATTCCCCTCCCTGCCTCTTGCGGGTAGGGGCCAGGGGTGGGGCGCGCTCCGCTTCCGGAAACCTTTCAAACTCTCCTACAGCACCGCGGAGAGCCCCACCCCCAGCCCCTCCCCGTAAGAACGGGGAGGGGAGAGCGGCCGCGCCGCCCTTACCCACGGAGACCTAACGATGGCCAGCACTTCGAGCATTAAACCCGACTACGCCACCAGCAACATGCGGCTCGTCGGCCACAGCGACCAGGACGGCCGCTGCGACGGCGTCCAGATCATGGTGCATCGCGGCTACGCCTACGTCGGCCACATCTTCTCCAAGGGCTTCTCCGTCATCGATGTCCGCGATCCCTCTGCGCCCAAGACCGTGCGTTTTGTCCCGGCGCCTGCGAACACCTGGTCGCTGCATCTGCAGGCCCATGGCGACCTGCTGCTCGTGGTGC
>DATBEH010000023.1:0-39568 GCA_036276175.1 Lichenihabitans sp. | reverse complement strand
GACCGACCGGCGCCCGTTTCGCTCCCCGCATCATTCGGCCTCCATGGCGGCGCTCGTCGGCGGCGGCATCGGGGCGCGGCCCGGCGAGGTGTCGCTCGCCCATAATGGGGTGCTGTTCCTGGACGAGCTTCCCGAATTCTCGACGCCGGTGCTCGATTCGCTGCGCCAGCCGCTCGAAAGCGGCGAGGTGTCGATCGCCCGGGCCAACCATCGCGTCACCTATCCGGCCCGTTTCCAGCTCGTCGCCGCCATGAACCCCTGCCGCTGCGGCCTCGCCACCGAGCCGGGCTATGCCTGCAAGCGGCAGCCGAACGAGCGCTGCATGGCGCAATACCAAGCGCGGCTGTCCGGGCCGCTGATCGACCGCATCGACCTCCACATCGACGTGCCCGCCGTCACGGCCGCCGACCTCATCCTGCCTCAGCCGAGCGAGGGCTCGGGCGAGGTCGCGGCGCGCGTGGCCGCAGCGCGCGCCATCCAGGTCGAGCGCTACGCCGCCCTCGGCCTGGCGCACATCACCACCAATGCGGCGGCGCCGGCTTCCGTGATCGAGAGCGTCGCCGCGGTCGACGCCGGCGGCACGGCGCTGGTGCGGGCAATGGCCGAACAGACGC
This sequence comes from Lichenihabitans sp., assembly GCA_036276175.1. Classification (GTDB taxonomy): domain Bacteria; phylum Pseudomonadota; class Alphaproteobacteria; order Rhizobiales; family Beijerinckiaceae; genus Lichenihabitans. The sequence continues at coordinate 38,954 of DATBEH010000023.1, read as the reverse complement.
GGCTGTCGGCGCGCGGCTTCCACCGCGTCCTGAAGCTGGCGCGCACGCTGGCCGACCTCGACGGCGCGCCGGCCGTCGGGCGCATCCACCTGGCCGAGGCCTTGTCCTACCGGCCGACCTCGGACCGGCGCGTCCAGGCCGCCTGAACGGCCCGCGAAGGTTAACCGGAATATACCGAATCCGCCGGCATCGCGCGCAAGCAATGGCAAGGCCGCTCCCGCATGCTGCGTCCTGCGGCCCTCCCGGCCGGGATTTTGAGCGATGCGCGATCTCTATTGGGCGGTCCTGGGCGCTTTCGCGGCCCTGCTGGCGATGACGGGCGTCGACCGGTGGCGCCTCGTGCGCTCCCTGCTCCACCTGCGCGACCGCAACGAGAAGCTCGGCGACGAGATCTGGGAGGTGCGCGCCGCCGTCGAGGCCAGGCAAAGGGCCGAGGCGGCGAGCGAAGCCAAGTCGCGCTTCCTCGCCACCGTCAGCCACGAGATCCGCACGCCGCTCAATGGCATCCTCGGCATGGCCGACCTTCTCGGCGACACGGCGCTCGATCGCGAGCAGCAGGCCTATGTCGAGGCGGTGCGCTCGTCCGGGCGGGCGCTCGCGACCCTGATCGACGAGATCCTCGACTTCTCCCGCATCGAAGCCGGCAGGCTCGACCTCGCCGCCGAGCCTTTCGATCTCGCAGGCCTGGTCGAGGGCGTGGTCGAGCTCCTGGCGCCGCGGGCGCAGGACAAGGGCCTGGAGATCGCGGGTTTCGTGGCGCCGGACCTTCCCGCCACTGTCGTCGGGGATGCCGTCAGGCTGCGCCAGGTGCTCACCAATCTCGCCGGCAATGCGGTGAAATTCACCGATCATGGTGGGGTGGGCCTCAGCGTCAGGGCCGGGCACGAGGGCGCGTTGCGCTTCGCCGTCCTCGACACCGGCCCCGGCGTTCCGGCGGTCCATCGTGCCTCGATCTTCGAGGATTTCGAACAGGGCGACGGCACGAATACCCGCCGGCACGGCGGCACCGGTCTCGGCCTCGCCATCTCGCGGCGCATCGTCGAGCAGATGGGTGGCGCGCTGGCCCTGTCGGACAATCCGGGCGGCGGATCGGTCTTCGCCTTCGACATCGCGCTCGAGTCCGCTCCCCGCGACGGAACGGCGGCGAGCGCGCCGCGGCCCGAGCTCGAGGATCGGCACGTGCTGATCGCCGCCGCGTCGCCGGTCCAGGCGCAGTTCCTGCGCGAGAGCCTCGAGGGCGCCGGCGCAGCCGTGACGCTGGCGCGCGACACGCGGGCCGCCCTCGCGTGCCTGGCGAGCCGCCCCCGCCCCGATACCCTCCTCGTCGATTGCGCGCTCGGCCGCGACGAGACCTCGCGGCTTGCCGCCGCCGCCGCCCGGGCCGGGGTCGGGCGCCGCATCCTGCTGTTCTCGCCCTACGAGCGCCGGGCTTTCGGCCAAAGCCTCGCGGCCGGTTTCGACGGCTGGCTGGTCAAGCCCGTCAGGGCGCGCTCGCTGATGGGCCGCCTCTCCGACGCCGTCCCTCACCCGCCCGCCGACGGACGCCGCAACGGGGCACCGCCGGTCGAAGACGCCAGGCACCGGCCAGCCCGGCCATCGCTGCGCGTCCTCCTGGCGGAGGACAACGAGATCAACAGGCTCGTCGCCATGAGCTTCCTCGTGCGTCTCGGCGCCGAGGTGGTGCATGCGGCGGATGGCGCCGAAGCCCTCGCCCTGGCGCTCGCGGCGGTGCGCGCGGAGAGGCCCCCATTCGACGTGATCCTGATGGATGTCGCCATGCCGCGGCTCGACGGCATGGCGGCGGCCCGCCGCCTGCGCGCCGCCGAATGCGCCGCCGGCACGCCGCGCACCCGCATCGTGGCCCTGACCGCCCATGCCTTTGCCGAGGAGCGGGCGACCTTCCTCCATGCCGGCATGGACGAGGTCCTGACCAAGCCGGTCGAATTCGCGCAGCTTGCCGCGGTGCTGCACCCAGACACCGCCTGGCGCGACGCCGGTTGAGCCGGCCGCCCGCGCCCGCCAGCCTCTACTGAATCTCGAGGGGAATCGACAGCGAATGGCTCAAGCCCGCCTCGCTGCGAAGCAACAGCTTCAACATGTGTCTCCCAGGACCGAAGCTTGTGGCCCTGCAGGTCGCCACAAAACTATACTGTTCCGAATTCCAATCCCTATAGGGGCCGATCAGGGTGAAGACCGCCGTGCTGGTGATCGGCTGATCGTCGACGAAGGCCTCGATCGAGATCGGCTTGTCGTGCCTGAAGACGATCCAGCCCGCGACATCGAAGTCATTGCCCCGCTGGATGCCGTAGCTTTCCAGGAACGGCTTCGTCGGGTCGTGCCAGTGGGCAAGCTTGCCGGTGGCATCCGGATGAAAGGCCTGAATCGTGCTCAAGGCGACCACGACCGGCTCCGGCTGACGGTGCTTCCCCGCGATCGGCTTGCGCATCACGCAGATCGACTGGTAGTCCATCAAGCCTTCCAGCGCGATGAAGTCGATATCGAACATCGATCCCCACAGTCGCTTCATCCAGTCGGGCGACAGAATTACGGTCGGGCCGCCCTTGTTCCACGGCTGGTAAGGGTTCGCGACAAACATTCCATGCTTTTTTATCAACTCTTCATACGAAAGCATGAACTGCTCTTCATAAGGCGTCTGGCCATTATAGCTCAAAAAGAGCGAACCGCCCGGCTTGAGGATGCGCCGGATCTCCATCGCCCACATGCTCCAGTTGTGGAAGACCTGGCTGAATACGGCCACGGCGTAGACCAGGTCGAAAGAGCACGATTCGAACGGCAGCACCGGGCTGTCGCTGAGCTGAAAGAACCGAAAAGGCGGCGTCAGGTTCGTCATGCACCAATGAATGCTGGTGCCGTCGATGTCGCAGCCCCAAAACTCGCCTGTCCGGGCCTCGTCCTCGAAGTGCCTGACGACACGCCCGACGCCGCAGCCGAAGTCCAGACATCGCGCGCCGTCGAAGGAGAAATCGCGCGGGAGGCACCGCACTATGGTTCTCTTCGTCTCCTGGCCGATGACCGTGAAACCCTCTAGGGCCGGCGACCCTACGCGCAACGACAGTTCCACCGGCGGCAGGGGCAGGCGCTCCGCCGATGTGTCACGACGTTGCGGCTCGAGCTCGAAATGGATTTGGTCGATTCGCGGATAGATCTGCGTTCCGTCGAGCAGGCCATTCTTGATCGCCTTGTCGAAGGCCTCGGCTTTCTGAGGACCGTTCAGAGGCGCCGGCGCGAGGCCCGAGGCTCGGCCATCGTCGATGTAGTGGAGCAACGGGTTGAGGCCGGCCGAGGCGACGTGATAGTTTTCGCTCAGATACCAGATCGTATCGAATGACGGGCTCGGATCGCGTCCCTCCGCCGCACCGGACTCGACATAGTGCGCGATCGGGTCCAGTCCGGCGGCGGCGACGTCCTTGTATCGATCGAGGTACCACGCTTCGTCGAACAGATGGCTTGCCCTTATCTTCTCTGCGGCGGCGTCTCGTGCGAGCTGTTTGGAATTCCTTGCGATCTCCTCCTGGTTGAAGCGTGATATCGATCGCATCACTCGTTTCAGCATCGGCGACCCCAGTTCCCTGATCGAGACCGAATCCAAACCTCCGACACCGCCCGGTATCGGCACAAAATCTCTCCGTCGGCTTGGCATTCGGGAAGGCCGCGGTAGTGGCTTCCCGCCGAGTGAAGCAGCGAAGCCGCGAAGCCGCAAGGCCGGGCGCGACGTGGCGCCTGCTCGAGGCCGCCTCAGCCAGGCACGTCGGCACCGATCCCGGCCGTCTCATGCCTTGCCGCGACAGACGTCGCCATTCTTAACCCGCCTTTCGCGTGATAGACGCCGGCCCGCATCTGCTCGCCTGCCGGCCTCCGGCGCATGGCTCTCGGAGGACCGATGATTGCGATACCGACACACCCGGCCACCACGCGCGCCAGGCCCGGCGCGCTCTTCGCGGCGGCCGTGCCGGTCCTGACCGCGGTCTGCCTGGTCCTCGCCGCCGCGATGGTCGCCGACACGGTCGCCACCATCGTCCGGCTGCACAGCGCCCTTCCCTATTTCGATGAATGGGACGAGCTCGATCTGCTGAAATACGCCCTGCACGGCGATACGTCGTGGTTCGGGACGCTGGTCACCCAACATAACGAGCATCGCATCGTCTTCCCGCGGCTGGTCTTCTACGCCGATGACTTCCTGTTCGGCGGCCGCGGCATTCTCGACCGCATCGCCATCCTGGCGATCCAGGTCGGACAGGCCGCGATGCTCGTCGGCCTCCTGCGCCGCGCCCTGCCGCGCCCCGTGCTCTTGCGGCGCGATCATACCTTCCTGGCGCTTGCCTCCGTCAGCGTGATGCTGCTCTCCTGCCTGCGCCAGGAGGAGAATTTCTCCTGGGGATTCCAGGTGCAGTTCGTCGGCATCTTCGCGCTCGGCACCTTGGCCTTCATCCTGTTCGCGGCGGCGTTGGAGCGCATGCGGGACGGAGGCTCCAGCCTCGGCTGGCTGCTCGCGGCCTATGCGGCCGCCTTCGTCGCAACCTTCACCATGGCCAACGGGCTCCTCTGCGCGGTTGTGCTGGTCGTCCTCGCCGTGCTGTGGCGGGCGCCGCTGCGGGTCGTCCTCGCCAGCCTCGGCGTCACGGCCCTGCTGGCCGCAGCCTATCTCCATGGCTACGAACCGCAAACGGCACACACGTCCCTCGGCTTCTCGCTCCGGCACCCGCTGCGGGTGCTTTCCTACGCGGCCGCCTATCTGGGCAACTTCCTCGATCCCGATATCGCCTGGGCGCGGCTCTTGGGCCTCGTAGGGCTCGCCGGGACGGCTCTGGCCGTGGCGCGGACCTACGTCTGTCGCGATTCCACCCCGGCTCGCCTGGCCCTTGTCGGCGTCATGCTGTTCACAGCCGGCACGGCCGCGCTCACCGCGCTCGGCCGCCTCGGCTTCGGCCTCGATCAGGCGATGTCGAGCCGCTATTCCACCGGCAGCGCCGCCTTCTGGTCAGCCCTTCTCATCTATGCCTGGTCGGTGAGCGCCGAGTGGCGCCGGCCGGCGATTCTGCGCGGTCTCATTGCCGTGACGGCGCTGGTTCTCGTGGCCGGCGCGGTCCGTTCGCAGGGGGCGATGAAGAACGGCATGGAACAGCGCGCCTATTCCGAGGCGATGACGCGCGATGCCCTCCTGTTGGGGCTGCACGACAAGGACACGTTCGGCAACGTGGACGACACGACGGACGTGATCGTCCGCCTCTCCGCCCTGCTGAAGGAGCGCGGCTGGTCGGTTTTCGGCGAGCCGGATGCCGGACTCGTCGGCCGGCCGCTGACGGAGGCGGGCCCGCTCGGCGACGCCGCCGCCTGCAGGGGGACGCTCGCCGCCGCCGTTTCCGTCCCCGCCTTCGGGCATGAGGGCGTGAGCGTCGTCGGGCAGGCCTGGGGATTGCATCACAACCGGCTGAACGGCCGCACCTACGTGGCCGACGATCGGAACACGATCGTCGGATTCGGTTCACGCGAGCCGCCGGGCGACGATCCGAGCACCTGGACCGGCTATGCCGTGGCGGCGCCGGGCGCGACGCTGCGGGCTTTCGCGCAATTCTCGAACGGCCTGCTCTGCCCCCTGGGGGAACGAACGGTCGATCCTGCGGCTGCGGCGAGCCACTGAACGGTTGCACCTCCCGCCAAATTGTTGGACTTGAGCCCGACGATCCTGGATCGACAGCATCCAGACTCATCGCGATGTCGCGACATCGCCTCGATCGTGACAAGCGGAGACAGAGTGGCTACGGCACAGAGCATCCCGCTGACCCTTCGGGTCGAAGAGACCGACGTCCTGCCGCAGGTGTCGACGGCCGAGGAATTGCGCGACCGGGCGGGGTCATGCTTCTGCGAGCTCATGCCGCATTCGGCGCTCACGGCCAGCGAGCTCTTTCCGGGCCATGTGGCGATCCGCACCGGCGAGCGCGACAAGCCGGACTGGTGGTCGGACGACGACAGCAACGTCGCGGCGCTTCACCTTTTCAAGCTGCGCGACGTCTTCTGGTTTCCGTCCTTCGGGGTGGTCGTCACCGCTACGGGCGAGGTCATGCGGCTGCCGATGGAGGATGCGGCCTATCTCTCACCCGATCTGACGGCGTTGCCCGGCGTCGCGGTCGTCAGCGGAGGCAGTACGGTCTTCACCGTGCCGGAGGGCGTCGGGCAGCTCGGCCGTGTCGCGCTGACCATGGCGCTCGGCGGCAACGTCAATTACGGGCATTTCGTGCTCGATTGCCTGCCGGCGGCCGCCTCGATCGTCAAGACCGGCGTCCTCGGCGACTTCGTCTTCGGCTTTCCGCCGCTCAAGCTCTGGCAAAGGCGGCATCTCGAGCTCCTCGGCATCGCTCCGAGCGAATTCGGCGGCGACGTCTATCGGGTCGGCGAGATCGTCTACACGACCGGCATGCATCACTATCTACACACGCCGAACCTCAACTATCAGGACGTGCGCGAGCGGCAGCTCGCTGCGCTCGGACGGACAGTCGACCGGGGCCCACGACGGCTCTATCTGTCGCGCGCCAACTATCCGAACCGGACCATGGCGTCGGAGGACGAGCTGCGCCGCCGCCTGCTGCGCCTCGGCTTCACCCGCGTCGACCCCGCGACGATGAGCGTCGACGAGCAGATCGCGCTGTTCCGCGGCGCCGAGGTCGTCGTCGGCAGCGCCGGCGCCGCCTTCGCCAACGTGCTCTACTGCAACCCGGGCACGCTGATCATCGAGATCCAGCCCGCCGGCATGGAAAACCAATGGGTCCGCAACATCTGCCTGCAGAACCGCTGCGATTTCGTCGCCTATTTCTGCAACGTCATCGACGGTGACCCGCTCAGGCCCGAGATCAACCTGCGCTACGACATCGACGTCGACCGCTTCATGCGGACCATCGCCGCCTTTCCGCCCCTCGACAAGCCGCCGCCGGCGATCGGATGGTATGAGGCGCTCTCCGGCGTCCTGAGGAGCCTGCGCGGCTCCTGAGCGGCTGTGTTTGGAGCCTCCCGATTCTCCGCGAGCGGAACGAGACTCACGGTGGCGGGGTGCGCCGCCGTCCGATCCGGCGCGGCCCCTCGACGAGCCGCACCACCGCGCCGCGCAGCGTGCGCACGTCCTGCTCGGTGAGACCCATGCGGTGGAACATGTTGCGCAGGTTGCGCCGCATCACGGGCTGCTTGTCGTCGGGCTTGAAATAGCCGGCCTCGGTCAGCTCGGCCTCGAGGTAGTCGAAGAAGGACAGGACGGCGCGGCGCTGCGCCGGCGGCGAGCGATGCACCTGCGTGAAGGGAAGCGCGGCATTCGCATGCCGGCGCCATTCGTAAGCGACCAGCAGGACCGCCTGGGCGAGGTTCAGCGATCCGTAGGCCGGGTCGACCGGGAAGGTCACGACCGCATCGCAGAGCGCGACCTCGTCATTGTCGAGGCCCGTCCGCTCCGGGCCGAACAGCAGCCCGCGTCGCTCTCCCGCCGCGACCGGCGCGCTCCAGGCCGCCATCGCGGCCTCCGGCGCGAGCACCGGCTTGCCTTGGCCGCGCTCGCGCGCCGTCGTCGCATAGACCGCATTGAGGTCGGCGACGGCCTCTTCGAGCGTGGCGTGGACCGTGAGCGTATCGAGGAGATGCGTCGCCCCGGCGGCGACGGCCTGCGCATCATCCTTGTATTTGTCGGTGCGCGGCCAGCCGCCCTTGGGGGCCACGAGGCGCAGGTCCGACAGGCCGAAATTGGCCATGGCGCGCGCCGCCATGCCGATGTTGACCGCCAGTTGCGGGCGCACCAGCACGATGACCGGACCGCCGCGCCCCGGCGCCTTGCTGCCGTCGGTTCCGGCACCGGTCACGGCCGAGCGCCCGCGGTCCGCGCGCTCAGTGACGCGTCGACACGGTGCGGGCCATGCCGTCGTGGAAGGCGACGGAGCGGGCCGAAATTTCGTCGAACACGGCCTTTGCCAGCATCGCATAGCCCTGGTCGGTCATGTGCAATCCGTCGGGCCCGACCAGGCCCCGCCGCGAGGCGAACCCCTCGGTGATCCACTGATGCATCAGGTCGAAGCGCCGCACCACGTCGACGTGCTCCGCGGCGCCGACATCGCGCACCGCCTCGACGAAACGGTTCGCTCCGTCGACCTTGGCGATGGCGGGACACCATTGCGGCTCCATCAGCACGACCTCGGCGCCCGTCGCCTGGATCTCGTCGATGCCGTCGCGGAGCTCCGTCTTGAACCGGTCGAGCGGCACGCCTCGCAGCGGATCGTTGCTGCCGACCTGCCAGATGACCAGATCCGGCTTGCGGAACAGGACGTCGGCCTTGAGCCGCTTCATCATGTCGTTGATGTCCTCGCCGCCGATCCCGCGGTTGACGACCGAGATGGCGAGCTTGGCCCGGTAGGCCTCGTTGAGCAACCGCTCGAGCTGCGCCGGATAGGTCGCGGCGGGCGACGTCGCCCCGACGCCCTGCGTCGACGACGATCCGAGCGCGATGATGCGGAAGGCGGCGGTCTTGGGTCCGGACCCGGGCCGTGGATCGTCCGGCCGTACCGTCGCCGGACCCTGCGCGGCCCAGGCCGCAGTCCCGGCGGGCCAAAGCCACAGGCCGAGCACAAGCAGGAGGTCAAGACACAGGCCGAGGATCGGTCTCGGGCGGGCGGGTCTCGCCTGACTTGACACGTCGACCCCCATCGCGCTGAACCCCTCCGTCCCGATCCGCCGCTCGCCCGGCCTTCATCCTGTCGAGGATGACCCCGAGCAGCAGCATCGAGCCTAGCCCGATTGTATTGACGAGCACTTGCGTGAGCGTTGTGACGCCATAAGACCTGAACGTCAGCCGGCCGACCAGTGCGATGATGCAGCCGAGCGCGAAAACCTGCAAGGAATTGCGGCCGCAGGCCAGGATCGGCGTCAGGATCGCGTGACGCGCCAAGCGCGCCAGCTGCGGCGACGTCAGGGCCAGGAAGGTCATGGCGAGCACGTTGCAGAGCCGCCACGGCGAGACGAAGGTCTTGGGCTCGTTGCCGAAGATCGCCAGGGCCGGGCTGGTGCCCGAGAAATCGGCTCCGAAGGGATTCGGCCAGAGCGCCCATGCGTCGAGCGCCAGGAAAGCGAGGACCAGATAGGCCCAGCAGGCGGCGCGCAGGACGGCCGGCGGGTCGGTCATGACCGGCGCCCGCCGCTGCACGCCCGTCGCCAGGACGCAGCCGGACACGAAGATCAACTGCCAGGTGAAGGGGTTGAAATACCAGTGGACCGCGTCCAGGGGATCGACCGCATTGGGCAGGTTGAGATGCGCCACATTGGCCACGGCGTAGAGGAGGATCGACATGGCGACGGCCGCGCGAGCCATATGGGTCAGCCCGAACCTGATCAGCGGAAACACCGCCAGGAGGACGATGTAGAGCGGCAGGATGTCGAGGTTGGCGGGCAGCGCCTGCAGCGCCACGCCACGCATGGCGCCATGCCAGCCGTCGCGCAGCATCGGCCGCACGATGGTCGCTTCCATGCCGTAGAGTTCCTCCCACTGCGAGACGAACAGCAGGGTCAGGAGCAGGAGGCCGACCTGCACCCCGTAGATCTGCAGGCAGCGCAGCAGGACTTTCTTCAGGCCGGTGCCGATGCCGTCGCGCTCGAAGACCCGGCCGTAGGCGAAGGTGGCCGAATAGCCGGCCAGGATGACGAAAAGCTCGGCGGCATCGCTGAAGCCGAAATTGCGCAAGGTGAGGCCGGCGAGACGGTTGCCGGGCGTGTGGTCGACGAAGATCGACAGGAGCGACAGCCCTCGGAGCAAGTCGACGCGCGGATCGCGGGCTTTTGACGGGGACGGTGTCGGCATCTTGGACCCTGGACCATGGTCACGATGTCGGACCTATAGATCCGGCTTCATGAACGTGATCGATTCCGATAGGACCGAGCATGATGCGGACAGGTCGACGCGTGTCGCGATCCCGAACGAACCTGCTCGCTCGCTTAGCTCCGCAAAGATCGTCCGGTTCCGGCCGGCCTCCCGGATCGTCGCGCCGACCCACCAGTCGCGACCCCTCCAATCTAGGCGACAACGCCTGATCGGTCCACTCGCGATCGGTGCCCGACGACCTTAAAGGCCGCGCGGCATTTCCTTCGCGCCGGGAAAGCCTTATAGCGGCGCGATGGCGTCGGTCGCCTCGGGCGCAGCGCGTCGGCCGGATTTCGGGGCGGCGCGGCCGCCGCAAGGGAAAGCTTCGCATGGACAAGATCAAGGTCGCCCATCCGGTCGTCGAGCTCGACGGCGACGAGATGACCCGCATCATCTGGCACACCATCCGCGACAAGCTGATCCATCCCTACCTCGACGTCGACCTGCTCTACTACGACCTTTCGGTCGAGCATCGCGACGCCACCGCCGACCAGGTGACGGTAGATGCGGCCGAAGCCATCAAGAGGCATGGCGTCGGCGTCAAATGCGCCACCATCACGCCGGACGAGGCGCGGGTGAAGGAATTCGGCTTGAAGGAGATGTGGCGCTCGCCGAACGGCACGATCCGCAACATCCTCGGCGGGGTGATCTTCCGCGAGCCGATCATCGCCAGGAACGTGCCGCGGCTCGTCCCCGGCTGGACCCAGCCGATCGTCATCGGCCGCCATGCCTATGGCGACCAGTATCGTGCCACCGATTTCACCGTCCCGGGCAAGGGCCGGATGACCATCAGGTTCGAGGGCGACGACGGCCAGGTGATCGAGAAGGAGGTATTCAGGTTTCCCGGCGCCGGCGTGGCCATGGCCATGTACAACCTCGACGATTCGATCCGCGACTTCGCCCGCGCCTCGCTGAACTACGGGCTCAACCGCAAGTTTCCCGTCTATCTCTCGACCAAGAACACCATCCTCAAGAAATACGACGGCCGCTTCAAGGACCTATTCCAGGAGATCTACGACGCCGAGTTCAAGTCGCGGTTCGAGGCGCTCGGCATCACCTACGAGCACCGACTGATCGACGACATGGTGGCCTCGGCGATGAAATGGTCGGGCGGCTATGTGTGGGCCTGCAAGAACTACGACGGCGACGTGCAGTCGGACACGGTGGCGCAGGGTTTCGGCTCGCTCGGCCTGATGACCTCGGTACTGATGACGCCCGACGGGCGGACGGTCGAGGCCGAGGCGGCCCATGGCACGGTGACGCGCCATTACCGCGAGCATCAGAAGGGCCGCGAGACCTCGACCAATTCGATCGCCTCGATCTTCGCCTGGACGCGGGGCCTTGCGCACCGCGCCAAGCTCGACGGCAATGCCGACCTCGCGCGCTTCGCCACGACGCTCGAGACGGTCTGCGTCGACACGGTCGAGGCAGGCTTCATGACCAAGGACCTGGCCCTTCTGGTCGGACCCGACCAGAGATGGCTTTCGACCACCGGTTTCCTCGACAAGGTCGACGCCAACCTGAAGGCGGCCATGACCTGACCCGAAAGGGCGCCAACGCGCCTTTTCGCACCGGCCGCGTGGCTGGCGTCAAACCCGCCCGCGACGCATGAGCCCGAGGACGAGAGCGACGACGAACAGCACGACGACGATATAGAACAGAATCTGCGCGCCGGACGCGGCGGTGCTCGCCACGCCGCCGAAACCGAAGAAGCCTGCCACGATCGCGACGACCAGCAGCACCACAGCCCAGTAAAGAAGATTTCCCATGGTTCGCTCCGTTGCCCGCCGGCCGCGCGGCGGCGACTGAGCGGCAACGGCCGTGGCCGATCATTGTTCCGTCCTGCTTCCGCCACATTCGGGCCGGCACCCCGCGCCGTGCCGCCAGGATCGAGGCAGGCCGAGCGGCCCGGCCAGCCCTATTCGGCGGCGGCCGCCGTCGCGCTCTCGATCGCCCTGGCGACGGCCTCGAGCGCCGCCGCGGCCTTGCCGCCTTCGGGGCCGCCGGCCTGGGCCATGTCGGGCCGGCCGCCGCCGCCCTTGCCACCGAGTTCGGCCGCCCCGGCGCGGACCAGGTCGACGGAATTGAACCGCGCCGTGAGATCGGGGGTCACCGCGACGACGAGGCCGGCCTTGCCGTCCGCGCCGACCCCGACGATGGCCACGATGCCGGACCCGATGGTCTGCTTGGCCTCGTCCGCAAGACCTTTCAGATCCCTCATGTCGATGCCGGTCACGGCCCGCGCCATGAGGCTGACGCCGCCGACCGTGCGCGTCGCCCCGGAGGCCTGACCGCCCGCACCTCCTCCGCCGAGCGCCAGCCGTTTGCGGGTGTCGTTGAGCTCGCGCTCGAGGCGCCGCCGCTCGTCGAGCAGCGCCGCGAGCCGTTCCGACGCGCGCTCGGGCGGTGCCCTGACGAGGCCGGCGATGTCGCGCAGCCGCGCCGCATCGGCATTGAGGCCGTGGCGCGCCCTCTCGCCCGTCCGCGCCTCGATGCGCCTGATGCCCGAGCCGACGGCGCTCTCGCCGAGGATCGAGACGAGGCCGATGTCGCCGGTGCGGGCCGCATGGGTGCCGCCGCAGAGCTCGATCGAATAGATCTCCGGCGTCGCCCCGCCATCCTGTGCGCTGCGGCCCATCGCGACGACGCGCACCTCGTCGCCGTATTTCTCGCCGAAGAGCGCGCGCGCGCCGCTCGCCCGCGCATCGTCGATCGCCATGATGCGGGTCGTGACGGGATCGTTCTGCAGGACGATCCGGTTGGCGATGTCCTCCACCCGGACGAGCTCCTCCGGCGTCATCGGCTTCTGGTGCGAGAAATCGAACCGCAGCCGCTCGTCGTCGACGAGCGATCCCTTCTGCGCCACATGGTCGCCGAGCACCTGGCGCAACGCCTCGTGCAGCAGGTGGGTGGCCGAATGATTGGCGCGGATCGCCGTGCGGCGGGCGTGGTCGACCTCCGCCTCGAGCGCCATGCCGGGCCTGACCGAGCCCTCGACGACCTCGGCCTCGTGGACGAAGACATCGCCGAGCTTCTTCGACGTGTCGGTCACGCGCACGAGGAGGCCCGGCGCCCGCAAGGTTCCACGATCGCCGACCTGACCGCCGGACTCGCCATAGAACGGCGTCTGGTTGAGCACGATCAGCCCGCGCTCGCCGGAGCCGAGCGCCTCGACCTCGGCGCCGTCGCGCAGCAGGGCGGTGACGATCGTCTCGGCCCGCTCGGCCGCATAGCCCAGAAACTCCGTCGCGCCGACCCGGTCGCGCAGGCCGAACCAGACCGCGTCGGTCGCAGCCTCGCCCGAACCGGCCCAGGCGCGGCGCGCCTCGGCCTTCTGCCGCGCCATCGCCGCCGCGAAGCCATCCTCGTCGACCGTCATCGAGCGGCCACGCAACGCCTCCTGGGTGAGGTCGAGCGGGAACCCGTAGGTGTCGTAGAGCCGGAAGGCGACGTCGCCGGCGAGGCGGTCACCCGCCCTGAGGGTCCGCGTCTCCTCGTCCAGGATGGCGAGGCCGCGCGCCAGCGTCGTCCGGAACCGCGTTTCCTCGGAGCGCAGCACGTCCTCGATGCGCGACTGCGCCGCGACGAGCTCCGGATAGGCTTGGCCCATCAGGCCGACGAGGGTCGGCACGAGCTTCCACATCAGCGGCTCGGCCGCGCCGAGCATCTGGGTGTGGCGCATGGCGCGCCGCATGATGCGGCGCAGCACGTAGCCGCGGCCCTCGTTCGACGGATCGACGCCGTCCGCCACCAGGAAGGCCGAGGCGCGCAGATGGTCGGCGACGATGCGATGGCTCGCCGCCTGCGGGCCGTCGGGGTCGACGCCCGTCAGGCCGGCGACGGCCAGGATGATGGTTCGCATGAGGTCGGTGGCGTAGTTCGACGTGACGCCCTGCAGGATCGCCGAGATGCGCTCGAGGCCCATGCCCGTGTCGATCGACGGGCGCGGCAGCGGCACGCGCTCGCCCGGCCCGAGCTGGTCGTATTGCATGAAGACCAGGTTCCAGAATTCGAGGAAGCGGTCGCCGTCCTCGTCGGCGCTGCCGGGCGGCCCGCCAAACATTGTGTCGCCCTGGTCGTAGAAGATCTCCGAGCATGGACCGCAGGGACCCGTGTCTCCGGCGGCCCAGAAGTTGTCCGACGTCGCGATGCGGATGATCCTGCTCTCCGGCAGCCCGGCGATCTTGCGCCACAGATCGTGGGCGGCGTCGTCGTCGTGATAGATGGTGACGACGAGGCGGTCCTTGTTCAACCCGAAGTCGCGCGTGACGAGCCGCCAGGCGAGCTCGATCGCCTGCGGCTTGAAATAGTCGCCGAACGAGAAATTGCCGAGCATCTCGAAGAAGGTGTGGTGGCGCGCCGTATAGCCGACATTGTCGAGGTCGTTATGCTTGCCCCCGGCCCTGAGGCATTTCTGGGCCGTGGTGGCGCGCGTGTAGGGCCGCTTCTCGACGCCGGTGAAGAGGTTCTTGAACTGGACCATGCCGGCGCTGGTGAACATCAGCGTCGGGTCGTTGCGGGGCACGAGCGGGCTCGACGGCACGACCTCGTGGCCGGCCTCGCGGAAGAAATCGAGGAAGGTCGAGCGGATCTCGTTGACGCTGGTCATGCGGAACTCGAGGGAAGTGGAACGGCGCCCGGACGCGCGGGCATGGGCTACATCTAGCGATGCCCCGGCAAGCTGTCGAGGCGACCCTGCAGCGCTATTGCGATCCTACCCCCGCGGCCGCTTCCGCCACCTGTCGAGCGCCACCGCCGCCCAGACGGCCTCGACCACGCCGAACGGCCAGGCGCCCTGCAGAAAGCCGTAGGCGGAGCCGAGTCCGCAGGGCACCCGCGAAAACCAGCGTGAACCAATGGCTGCGCGGCTCGAGCGCATAGGTCGCCAGCATCACTGAGACCGCCAGCAGCCCGAACAGCGTCAGTCCATCCACGCGCCGGATCAGGCGTCCCCGTCGTCCTCGTCCTCGGCCCCCGCATTGGTCAGGATGCGGTCGGCGATGAGCCCGGAGTTCTCGCGGATCGCCTGCTCGATGCGGCGTGCCATCTCCGGATTGGCCTTGAGGAAGGCCTTGGAATTCTCGCGGCCCTGGCCGAGGCGCTGGCTGTCGTAGGAGAACCAGGCGCCCGACTTCTCGACGATGCCGGCCTTGACGCCGAGGTCGATCAGCTCGCCGGTCTTGGACACGCCCTCGCCGTACATGATGTCGAACTCGACCTGCTTGAACGGCGGCGCCACCTTGTTCTTGACGACCTTGACGCGCGTCTGGTTGCCGATCACCTCGTCGCGATCCTTGATGGCGCCGGTCCGCCGGATGTCGAGCCGGACCGAGGCATAGAACTTCAACGCATTGCCTCCCGTCGTCGTCTCGGGCGAGCCGTACATCACGCCGATCTTCATGCGGATCTGGTTGATGAAGATGACCATGGTGTTCGAGCGCGAGATCGACGCCGTCAGCTTGCGCAGCGCCTGGCTCATCAGCCGCGCCTGGAGGCCCGGCTGCACGTCGCCCATCTCGCCCTCGATCTCGGCCTTGGGCGTCAGCGCCGCGACGGAATCGATCACCAGCACGTCGACCGCGCCGGAACGCACCAGCGTATCGGTGATCTCGAGCGCCTGCTCGCCCGTATCGGGCTGTGAGATCAGAAGATCCTCGAGATTGACGCCGAGCTTGCGCGCATAGACCGGGTCGAGCGCATGTTCCGCATCGACGAAGGCGCAGACGCCGCCGTTCTTCTGCGCCTCGGCGATGACATGGAGCGTCATCGTCGTCTTGCCGGACGATTCCGGACCGTAGATCTCGACGACACGGCCGCGCGGCAGGCCGCCGACGCCGAGCGCGATGTCGAGGCCGAGCGAGCCGGTCGACACGGTCTCGATCTCGACCGCCTTCTGGTTCTTGCCGAGCCGCATGATCGAGCCCTTGCCGAAGGCCCGCTCGATCTGCGAGAGCGCCGCATCCAGCGCCTTGGTCTTGTCCACGGATGTTCCTTCCACCAGGCGGAGGTTGGCTTGGCTCACGGCATCGATCCTTCTGACACGGGCGGCCTGCGGCCGCAACGAGATCAATGTACCTGTTTTGTTCTTTTCCGCAATAGGGAGATGAGGCTGGGAGCTCCGAATTTCCTCCATTCGAGCGTGACCGTGCGATCGTCATTGATCGCGGAAATCATAATGCGGCGCATCGTCCCAATCGATCGGTGATCGCGCATCTGAAGCTGAAGTCGTCGCTTTCAGCTTGCGGAAGCCGAACGGATCTTCGCGAAGGCCGTCGAGCACGGCCTCGAGCGATCTTCGACATGCCGCGCCGCCGGCGTCAGGTGCTGGAACTCCAAAAGTCCTCCTCTGTATTTTCGCGAGACTCCGGGTCATTTCGATAGGCGCCGGACCAGCGGTCGGCTGCTGATAGATTAGGGCGGTAACCGGCACCGCCTGTCAGGGAAGGCTTTGAAATCCGCGAGGAGCTGCTAGCGCGTCGTCGGACGGGCTTGCTGTCGCCGGTACCTCCCGAAGCGCAGCCCGCGCCCTGGCAAAACGCGCATCTGCTGCGACGCCTTCGCGTGCCAGGCGCCTCGCTTCAGAAGCGGAGACATCGTCGAGGGCTTTCCACAATTCTGGCTTGCCGACCACCCTCCGGGAGATCGTCTGGCGCTCGCACCCGGAATGTCCGGCGCCCAGCGCCCTGCCCGTTGGAACAACCTCGGCTCTGCGCCCGCTCGATCGCCTTCAGCAGAGGAGCACGGCGGTGATCGGCGTAAGCGCTTGTTAATTTAATATCCGAAATTCTCAACGACCAACGGATGAATGGCGGAGAGGGAGGGATTCGAACCCCCGATAGGCTTGCACCTATGCCGCATTTCGAGTGCGGTGCTTTCAACCACTCAGCCACCTCTCCGGATCGCCGTGGCGTGCGACGCTTATCACGCGCCCCAGCGGGGTCACAAGTCTCATCTCGCGCACGCCGATGACCCGGCGCTTCGGCCTCGACGGCGATGGACAGCCGTTGCGAGCCTCATCGCGCGCGGGGACCAGGGCGCTCCGGAGCGCCGCAATGCTTCCACTCGAGGCCGCTCGGCGGCTCGCTCAGATGTCACTCCGCGCTCGACCTCGTCAACCCACCCATCCGATTGGAAGGGCGGGCGTTCCTCGAGCCGATGCCCTCCACGACAAGGGGACGGGTTCTCGTCGGCATTCTGCGACCCGACGCGCTCCTCGGGGTTCAGCCGCCCGCCGCGATCCCGGCATAGGTCTCGGCCCAGGGCCGCAGCCGTTCGAAGGCGGCGCTGGCGGCCAGCACGTCGAGGTCGGCGTAGCGCCGCCCGACGATCTGCAGGCCGACCGGCAGGCCGGAGCCCGACAGGCCTGCCGGCGCGGAGGCCGCGGGATGGCCGGTGAAATTGAACGGATAGGTCAGGCACCAGCCGATCAGAGGGTCGACGCTTTCGCCCGCGACCACGGACGGACCGACCGTGTTGCGGTCGGAGGCGTTCTTCACCGGCAGGCAGGCCACCGTCGGCGTGAGCAACAGGTCATAGGTGGCGAAGACCCCCTGGATGGCGTCGTAGACCTCGCTGCGCATGGCCTGGTCGGCATTCAGCTGCGACACGCTCATGCCCCTGCAGGCCTCGACCCAGGCCAGATATTCGGGCGGCAGGTCGGCCCGATGCTCTCCCAGGAGGTCGATGCCGGCGGCCGCGAACCCATCGAGCGCGCCGATGTTCATCGGCATGATCAGCCGGCACCAGAGATCCGAGAGCTCGCGCTGCGAGCGTCTGAGGCCGACCTTGACCTCCTCGACATGGGCACCGGCCGCCTCGAAGGCGCGCGCCGCCTTGGCGACGATCGCGGCCACCTCCGGCTCGACCGGAAAGACGTCGAGGTCGGGGCTATAGGCGATGCGCATCCCGCGCACCGGGCGCCGCAACGCGGAGAGGAAATCGGGCGTCTCGTCGAGGCAGAAGGGATCGCGCGGGTCATAGCCCGCGAGCGCCGACATGGCGAGGGCGGCATCTTCCACGGTGCGGGTGATCGGCCCCTCGAAGACGAAGGGTCGCGTGCCGCCGAAGGCGTTCGGCCGGCTCACCACCGGCACCCGTCCGAAGGACGGCTTGAAGCCGAAGGTGCCGCACCAGGCCGAGGGAATGCGGATCGAGCCGCCGCCGTCCGTCCCCTCGGCCAAGGGCAACAGGCCGCCGGCGACCGCCGCGGCGGAGCCGCCGGAGGAGCCGCCGCTGTTGCGCGTCGTGTCGAACGGGTTGCGCGTCGGCCCGAACAGATAATTATCGCAAGCCCCGCGAAACCCCATGACCGGGCTGTTGGTCTTGCCGACCACGATGGCGCCGCCGCGCGTCTCGATCCGTTCGGCGAACGGACAGGAGAAATCCGTCCTGAAGTCCTTGAGGGCGCGGATGCCGCCGAACGTGGCGGGCCATCCGGCCTTGAAGTCGAAGAGGTCTTTGATCGCCGTCGGCACGCCGTGCAGCGGCCCGAGCGCCTCGCCCTTCATGACGGCCGTCTCGGCGTCCCGGGCCTGGGCGCGGGCCTCGTCGAAGGCGGTGTGGACGAAAGCGTTAAGGCCAGGATCGCGGGCCTCGATCCGGGCGATGGCGGCATCCATCACCTCGACCGGCGAGACGGCGCGGCGGCGGATCGCGGCCGCGATCTCGGCGGCGGACAGAATGTCGGTCTGCATGTCTTTCCTCCCGAATGGAAAACCCGGCATTCACGCCGCGATCAGGCAACGGCCCGGGTCATTCTTGCGGCGTCCGCGAGTTCATCAGCGGCGTCGGATCGGTCACCGGCGTCGGAATGGCGATGCCGATGCTGGCGACCGTGTAGCGCACGCGGCGCAGCGCCTCTCGACCGGCCGCGCCGAGACGGGCCGCGACGCCGGTCGCCAGCGTGTCGATCACCGCGAGGTGCGCATAGCGCGACGGCGTCGGCACGAGCACGTCCTCGCATTCGGCGATCACGATGGGAATGACGATCGCGGCCGCCTCGGCGAGCGGCGTCCCCGGCCGGGTGAGGGCCACGGTGTGGGCGCCGAGCGAGCGCGCGATGGCGACCGCCTCGACGACCGGTTTCGAGCGACCGCTGTTCGATATGGCGAAGACCGCATCGCCCGGCCGCAGCGTGGCGGCCGACATGCGTTGCTGATGGCCGTCGACGAAGGCCGCGACCGGGATGCCGAGGCGGAACAGGCGCAGCTTGGCGTCCTCGGCCATCACCGCCGAGCCGCCGCCCTGCCCGTAGATGTCGATCCGCCGGCTGGCGCTGAAGGCCGCGATCGCCGCTTCCGTCGCGGCCGTGTCGAGCTGGTCGAGCGCCTCGCGCACGGCGCCGGCGGCCCGCATCATCACGGATCGGGCCAGATGGCCGACGTCGTCGTCGAAGACCCTGTCGGAGCGCAGATAGACGGCCGCGACGGCGAGGGTCGTCGCGAGCTGCATCTTGAAATCGTTGAACGAGCTGCAGCCGACCGAGCGGCAGAAGCGGCTGATGGTCGGCTGGCTCACGCCGGCCTTGAGCGCGAGCTCGGCGATGGTGATGCGCGTCGCCCCCTCGAAATCGACGCGCACGGCCTCCGCCACGAGGCGCTCCGCCGGCGACAGCTCGGCCTCGACCCGCTGGATCCGCGACACGACGTCGATCGCCGCATGCGCGCTCGAGGGACGCTCGGAGGCTTGCGCCTCGTCGAAGACGGAGAGCCATGGCCCACGGGTCTCCGTCGGTGACGGCGGGAGTGGCGCCTCCTGGCCGGCGGCATCCGGTCCGGATGCCGTCCCCTCGAGGGCGCTCAGCGAGCCAGAGCGGTCGGCGCGTCCCATGGCGGAAGCTGCTCTCCTTCTCGAACCGCGCTCGGCGAACCCCGGCGAGACCCGGCCGCGGCTCGCCACACGGAGAAATTGAGTTTCAACGCCGGCTGCTGCGGACTTTGCAACCGTGGTTCCTATACGGTCGGTTCCACGACCACGGGTCGGAACAATATTCCCGATGGCCTGTATTCGAGGCAGTCTGCGCGAGCATCGGCAAAAAAACAATCGAAAACCGCCGGTCTAAAAAGGCTGTTGCACCCCGCGAGGTTCTGTAACATGATTTCAGCTCGAGGCTCCCGGGTCGCCGCGACGCGGAGGCGAGCGCGAAGGACGCTGCGGTCGTGTCGACGCCCGTGTCTTGGACCGGAGATGAGAGCATGAGCCGGAGCGCCCGTCTGCCCCAGCCTCCGCCGGCCACGGCGGCGCCGACCAAGATGGCGGTGCGCAACGCCACCAAGTTCTATGAGACCAGGTCCGGCGCGGTGCATGCGCTCGACGCCGTGTCGCTCGACATCCGCCAGGGCGAGTTTCTCTGCATCCTCGGGCCGTCCGGTTGCGGAAAATCGACCCTGCTATGGTCGATGGCCGGGCTGCACGAGCTGAGCTCCGGCGAGATCCGTCTCGGCAGCGACCGGATCGTCAAGCCGCATCACGAGATCGCGATGATCTTCCAGGATGCCAACCTGCTGCCCTGGCGCAACCTCGCCGACAACATCGCCTTCCCGTTCGAGATCAAGGGCAAGCGGCCCGACCGCGAGCGCATCGCGGGGCTGCTCAAGCGTGTCGCGCTCGACGGGTTCGAGACGAAATATCCGCGCGAGCTCTCGGGCGGCATGCAGCAGCGGGCCTCGATCGTGCGCAGCCTCGCGGTCGACCCCTCGGTGCTCTTGATGGACGAGCCCTTCGGCGCGCTCGACGCCTTCACTCGCGACGAGATGAACCTCTTGATCCAGGAGATCTGGATGGAGACGCGCAAGACCATCGTCTTCGTCACCCATTCGATCTCGGAGGCGATCTTCCTCGCCGACCGCGTCGTCGTCATGTCGGCCCGCCCCGGCAGGGTCGCCGCCACCTACGACATCGACATCCCGCGCCCGCGCCCCGTCGAGATCCAGATGCGGCCCGAGTTCATCGAGCGGGTGCTGGCGGTCAAGTCGAGCATTGACCACGGGCGCGGGCCGGCGCCCGGTCTCGCCGTCGTCTGAGACGAAATAGCGGAACGGAGCAGCGGGTGGACAAGGTCCTCGGCGACAAGATCCCTGAATTCAACCGAAGGCAGGAGCGCACCGAGGGCGCCGGCCTCGCCAACCTCTCCGCCTTCGCGTTCGGCGAGCACCGCTCCAAGCTCGAGGTCCTCGCCATCGTCCTCGTCGCGGTGGTGATCGTCGGCGGCGCCGAGCTGCTGCTGATCTCCTTCAAGGTGCCGCAATATATCATGCCGCGCCCGAGCCAGATCGTCGTGGCGCTCGTCACCGAATGGCCGTTCCTCTGGCACCATCTCCTGGTGACGCTCTACGAGCTCCTCGTCGGCTTCGCCATCGGCGGCGCCATCGGCTTCGTGCTGGCGGCGGTGATCACCCAATATCCTTTCGTCGAGAAGATCGTCACGCCCTACATCCTGCTCCTGGTGACGACGCCGATGCTGGCGCTGGTGCCGCTCCTGATCCTGCGCTTCGGCTTCGGCAGCGAGCCGCGCATCATCGCCGTGGCCCTCGCCTCCGGCCCCATGGTGATGATCAATTCGGCGACAGGCTTCCGCCGGGTCGACCTCGCCAAGATCGCGCTCGCCCGCTCCTTCGGCGCCACCACGTTCCAGATCTTCACCAAGATCCGCATTCCCATGGCCATGCCGATGATCATCGTCGGGCTGATGGTCGGCTCGATCTTCGGCCTGCTCACCACCATCGGCGCCGAGATGGTCGGCGGCGCCGAGGGCCTGGGCAACCGTCTCACCTATTATTCGTCGCTGATCCGCATGCCGCAATTCTTCGCCATCATCCTGATCCTGGCGATTATCGGCATCTCGCTCTACGTCTTCTTCTTCTGGCTCGGCAAGCGATGGGCGAGCTGGGAAGCATAGATCGAAAAGAAAGCCGAGGCCCGCCGCCTCGATCATTGCCAAAGACATGAATTCGGGGAGGGTCAGCATGACAAACCAGACGATCACAGGGCCGGCCATCGATCGCCGCCGCCTGCTCACCATCGGCGCCGCGGGGGTCTCGGCGCTGGCGCTCGGCAGCGTCGCCGGCACCCGCCGCGCCTATGCGGCCGACCCGATCCGCTGGGTGTCGCCGCGCGGCACGCTCGAAGTGCTCGACGACTATCCCTATTGGGTCGCCAAGAAATTCGGCTATTTCGGCGACATCGTCACGACGATCGAGCCGGGGCCATCGGACGCCACCGCCACCGTCAAGCTCGTCGACCAGAAGCAGGCCGATGTCGGCTATCCGTCGCCGGGCGTTTTCTCCCTCGCCCTGGCGCAGGGCATTCCGCTCGTCTCGGTATTCGAGATGGGCGGCGGCGACGTCTTCGATTTCGCCTTCCGCAAGGGCCAGGCGCCCTCGAGCGTCAAGGGGCTCGAAGGCAAGACCATCGTGCTCGGCAGCGCCGGCTGGCAGTCGATCGCCGACCCGATGCTCAAGGCCGCGGGCGTCGACATCACCAAGGTCACCTATGTCGACGCCGGCTGGCCGACCTGGGGCACCGCCGTGGCCCAGGGCAAGGGCGACGCGGCGCTGACCTGGGAGGGCCTGCGCGCCCAGTGGAAAGGCCAGGGACTCGACTTCGACTATATCCTCGGCAAGAGCTTCTCGAAGCTGCCCGCCAACAGCTTCGTCATCCGCAAGGCCGATTTCGAGGACAAGAGCAAGACGGACGTCTATGGCCGCTATTTCCGGGCCTGGGCCGCGGGCCTGCAGTTCGGCCTGCTGAACCCGCGCGCCGCGACGCAGATCGTCATGGAGCAGTTCCCCGGCCTCGGCTCGCAGATGAGCCCTGCCGTCGCCACCCAATCGATGATGGAGCTCAACGACGTCTACCACGGGCGTTGGGACGAGCGGAAGAAATGGGGCTTCCACATCATCGACAGCTGGAAGCTGTTCTTCGACACCGGGCGCGCGATCGGCCAGATCACCGGCGACTTCAAGGTCGAGGACGTCGTCAAGAACGACTGGATCGATGTCGCCAACCAGTACGACGCCGCCAAGGTGAAGTCGGATGCCGAAGGCTTCCCGCTGTCGGACGCCTACAAGGCGGTGGACCTGGCGGCGATCAAGACCAACCCCTGAGGGGCGCCGGCGATGGGGAGGGAACGATGACCTATCGGGTTCTGGTGGTGGGCCTCGGCAACATGGGCATGAGCCATGCGCTGGCCTATACGCGCATCCCGGGCTTCGAGATAGCGGGCCTGTGCGAGCGGCGGATCGCCTCCCGCGACCTGCCGGAGGCGCTGCGCGAGGCCCGGCGGTTCGACAAGTTCGAGACGGCGCTGGCCGAGCTCAAGCCCGATGTCGTCTCGATCAACACGCTGCCCGACACGCATGCCGATTTCGCCATCAAGGCGATGGAGGCGGGCGCCCATGTCTTCGTCGAGAAGCCGCTCGCCGACAATGCGGCCAACGCCGAGAGGGTCGTCGAGACGGCGCAGCGCACCGGGCGCAAGCTCGTCATCGGCTACATCCTGCGCCAGCACCCGTCATGGATCAGGTTCGTCGAGATCGCGCGCGAGCTCGGCACGCCGCTAGTGTTCCGCATGAACCTCAACCAGCAGTCGAACGGCGAGACCTGGGCCTGGCACAAGCGGCTGATGGACTCATTTCCGCCGATCGTCGACTGCGGGGTGCATTACGTCGACATCATGTGCCAGATGACCTCGGCCAGGCCGGTCAAGGTTCACGCCATCGGGGCACGGCTCACCGACGAGGTGCCGGTCAACAATTACGGCATGCTGCAGGTGATGTTCGAGGACGGCTCGGTCGGCTGGTACGAGGCCGGCTGGGGTCCGATGATGAGCGAGACCGCCTTCTTCGTGAAGGACGTCATCGGGCCCAAGGGCTCGGTGTCGATCGTCATGGCCGAGACGGCGGGCGCGGTGCGCTCCGACGACATCAACGCCCATACCAAGACCAACCAGATCCTGCGCCACTATGCCGACATGTCGAAGCCCGACGAGCGCATCGACATGACCGACGAGCCCGATCACGAGGCGCTCTGCGAGCGCGAGCAGCTTTATCTGTTGAAGGCGATCGAGGAGGACCTCGACCTGTCGGACCACATGCAGGACGGGGTGAAGAGTCTGAAGATCGTGCTCGCCGCCGACCGCTCGATCCACGAGGGGCAGGTCGTGACGTTGTAGGCCGGACCCGATCGGCGGGCCTCATCTTTCCTGTGGAATGGCAGGCCATTGCGCTCTAGCCTGTGACGGACGGCCGCGAAAGACGGCCGGCCCAATGCTAATTTTTGGGAGGATCCGGCGATGACGGCGACGCTGTTCAGGAACGCCCTGGTCTGGGACGCGCTTCAGGACGAGGCCTATCCGGGCGAGGTTCTCATCGAGGGCAACCGCATCACGGCGGTGGCGCGCGGACGCGACCAGATCGACGCGAGCCGGGCCGCGAGCACGATCGACGCGCAAGGCCTGTTCCTCATGCCGGGCCTAGTCGAGGGCCATTGCCACCTCTCTTTCGTCGGCGTCGGCCAGAACAAGGAGCTCGGCGAGATCCCGGTCGAGGAGCACCTGCTGCGCACCTGCCGCAACGCCACGAAGATCCTCGATCACGGCTTCACCAGCTGCTATTCGGCCGCCTCCGCCAAGCTCCGGCTCGACGTCGTCGTCAAGGACGAGATCGAGAACGGCCATCTCGCCGGACCGCGCTACCGCACCGCCGGCCCCGAGATCACCGTCACGGGCGGCCTCGGCGACGAGAACCGCCAGGGCATCGTGGCGGAAAGCTTCGGCTTGGTGGCCGACGGGCCCGACGGCATGCGCAAGGCGGTGCGCCTGTGCGTCCGCGAGGGCGTCGAGAACATCAAGATCAATATTTCGGGCGACGAGTTCACCAGCAACGTGCGGGCCGAGGCGACCTCGATGACCGAGGTCGAGGTCGCCGCCGCCGTCGAGGTGGCGCACGACTGGGGCAAGCGCGTCTCCTCCCACTCGCGGGCCGCCGAGGCGGTCAAGCGCGCCGTGCGCAACAAGGTCGACTGCATCTATCATTGCGATTTCGCCGACGAGGAGGCGATCGACATGCTCGTCGCCGCGAAGGATCGCATCTTCGTCGGCCCCGCCTTCGGCCTCGTCCACAACGCCGTCTACGAGCACGACCGGGTCGGCATGAGCGCCGCGACGGTCGCCCGCATGGGCCTGCCGCGCAAGCTCGAGGCGACCTGCCGGGTCTACGAGCAGTTGCGCAAGGCCGGCGTCAAGGTGGTGGTCGGCGGCGACTACGGCTTCACCCTGACGCCCATGGGCGAGAACGCCCGCGACATCGGCCATTTCGTGAAATTCTTCGGCTACACGCCGGCCGAGGCGCTGAAATGCGCCACCATCGTCGGCGGCGAGCTGATGGGCTACGGCGGCGAGCTCGGCCTGATCCGCGAGGGCGCGCTGGCCGACCTGCTGCTCGTCGACGGCAACCCGCTGCAGGACCAGTCGGTTCTGGTCGGTCCCGACCGATTCCTCATGATCATGAAAGACGGACGCATGCATCGTGATCCCGGGTCGCGACTCGGCGCGGCACGGCGCATTGCCGCCGAATAGCCCGACGACCTCCGAGCGAGGAAGACGAACTTGACCGCTCCGGCGCTTGAGATGACCGGAATCTCGAAGGCCTTCCCGGGCGTCCGGGCGCTCGCGGACGTCGGCATCGATTGCGCGCCCGGCGAGGTCCATGCCATCTGCGGCGAGAACGGCGCCGGCAAGTCGACGCTGATCAAGATCCTCGGCGGCATCTACCGGCCGGATTCGGGGGCGATCCGCCTCGGCGGCACGACGGTGGATTTCGCTCATCCGGTCGCGGCGCGGCGGGCCGGAATCAGCATCGTCCATCAGGAGCTGAGCCTGTTGCCGGACCGTTCGGTCGCCGAGAACATCTTTCTCGGCGACGAGCCGACGCGGCGCGGCATCCTCGACCGTGCCGCGATGCGGGCGGGTGCCCGCGACATCCTCGGCCGTCTCGACTCCTCGATCGACCCCGCGGCGCGTGCGGGGGACCTCGCCATCGCCGAGCAGCAGATGGTCGAGATCGCCAAGGCGCTCGCCTCGAACCCGCGGATCCTGGTGATGGACGAGCCGACGGCGGCGCTCGACGACGCCGAGGCCGCGCGCCTCATCGGCCTCGTGCGGCGGCTGCGCCGCGACGGCGTCGCGGTGATCTACGTCTCGCACCGTCTCGCCGAGATCGCCTTGGTCTCGGACCGCGTGAGCGTGCTCAAGGATGGCCGCAAGGTCATGACCGACGCGACCGCGGCCGTGCCGCCCGAGCGGCTGGTGCGCGCCATGGTGGGTCGCGACCTCGCCGAGTTTTTTCCCCCGCGCGGCAGGGACGCGGGTGAAGTCCTGCTCGAGGTCTCGGGCGGCGGCAACGACAGCCTCGCCGACATCGATCTCGTGGTTCGGCGCGGCGAGATCGTCGGCATCGCCGGCCTCGAAGGGTCGGGCAAGACCGCGCTGGCGCGGGCCATCTTCGGCGACCGCCCATTTACGCGCGGCACGATGCGATTCGCCGGCCGGGCGCTCGCCCCACGCTCGCCGCGCGACGGCATTCGGGCGGGCATCGGCTTCCTGCCGGACGACCGAAAGCGGGAGGGGCTCGCGCTGGCGCAGTCGCTGCGCGATAATGCCGCCCTGACGCTGCGGGCCTTCGCGCGCGCCCTCGGCCGGCCAAGACGCGGCGCCATGGCCGACCGGGCGCTCGACACTCATATTCGGGCGCTCGACGTGCGGGCGGCGCGGCTCGACGGCGAGATCAGGCTGCTCTCGGGCGGCAACCAGCAGAAGGTCATCATCGCCCGCTGGCTCGCCCGCGAGCCGCAACTCCTCGTGTTCGCCGAGCCGACGCGCGGCATCGACGTCGCCGCCAAGGCCGCCATCTACGCCATCATGCGCGACCTCGCGACGCGCGGGCATGGCGTCCTGATGGTCTCGTCGGACCTGCCGGAGGTCATCGGCGTCAGCGACCGGATCGTCGTGATGCATCTCGGCCGCATCGCCGGCGAAGTCCCCGGCGGCGCGTCGGAGGAGGAGGTGATGGGGCTGGCGGTCGGCCACCATGCCCCTGCTCCTGCGCCGCCGGCCGGGCTCGGCCTCGCCTCATGAGCCTCGCGCTGCCGTCCGCGTCGCCGCGCCGCCGCGCCGCCTCGATCCCGCTGCTGCTCTTCGCCGGCTCCGTCGCCCTCTATCTCGCCGCGGCGCTCTGGACGCGCTCGTTCAACCAGCTCGACATCGGCGGCATCGTCGGCCTCATGCAGCGCATGGTGGCGCTCGGCACCGTGGCGCTCGGGCAGACCTTCGTCATCCTGTGCGCCTCGATCGACCTGTCGGTAGCGAGCCTCATCAGCGTCGGCGCCGTGCTGGCCTCCTTCATCATGCGGGGCGATCCCGCGATGATGCTGCCGGCGGTCGCGGCGGTCCTCGCCGTCTCGGCCGCCGTCGGGATCGTCAATGGCTTCGTCATCGCGAAACTCGAGGTGAGCCCGCTGATCGCCACGCTCGGGAGCGGGCTCGTCATGCAGGGCGTGCTCTCGGCCAAGTTCACCGATTTCACCGGCTCGGTGCCGCCCGCCTTCGAGGCCATCGCCTATGGAACGCTCGGCCCGCTTCCCTGGTCGGTGCTCGGTCTCTTCGGTTTCGCGCTGGCGAGCTCCTGGCTGCTCCGCAACACGCGGTTCGGCGCCCATCTCTATGCGGTCGGCGGCAATGCGGCGGGCGCCCGGCTCGCGGGGATCCGCACCGGCCAGGTGACCATCGCGGCGCATGTGCTGTGCAGCCTCTTCGCCGGCATGACCGGCCTCTACCTCGCGAGCCGGCTGCGCTCCGGCGCGCCCTGGATCGGCCGCGACGGCGTCTACGACCTCGAATCGATCGCGGTCGTGGTCATCGGCGGCACGCTGCTGTCGGGAGGCCGCGGCGGCGTCTGGGGCACGATGGCGGGCGTGCTGCTCTTCGCCGTCATCGATGCCGCCTTCAACATGCTGGGTGTGCCCGCCTTCCCCAAGCAGGTGCTGCGCGGCGCCATCGTGATCGCGGCCGTGGCGGTCTATTCGGTTCGCAGCCGGGGGCATGTGGCATGACGGTCGCCCTGAAGGAGCGAACGCCGCGTCCGCGCTTCGCCGACCTGTCGCGGCAGGTCAACATCGGGGTCGCGGTCTTCGTCGTCCTCTATGCGGCGATCGCGTTCAGGCAGCCGTCCTATGTCGAGCCGGCCGGTGTCATGAACTTCCTGCGCCGCGCCGCGCCGCTCGCCATCCTGGCCTCCGGCCAGCTCTTCGTCATCGTTTCGGGCGGCTTCGATCTGTCGGTCGGCTCGCTGGTGACGCTCGTCGTGATCGGCGCCTCGATGATGACCGGCGGCGATCCCGCGCTGACCTGGGGCGCGATCGGCGCGCTCTACGCCATGGGGCTCGCGGTCGGCCTCCTCAACGGCGTCGCCGTGGCCTATCTCAAGGTGCCCTCGATCATCGCGACGCTCGGCATGCTGCTGTCGGTCGACGGGGTCGCGATGATGTGGTCGGGCGGCTCCCCGCGCGGCTATCTTCCTGAGAATTTCCGGGCCTTCGGCCGCTTCGTGTTCCGCGACGTGCCGGGGGTCGGCCTGCTGCCGCTCTCCGTCATCGTTCTCGCCGTCGTGACGCTGCTCGCCTGGTGGGGACTGCATGGCACCGTCTTCGGGCGCCGCGTCTTCGCGGTCGGCGACAATCCGCGCGCCGCCGAGCTCGCCGGCGTCAGGGTCGACCTCACCCGCATCGCGGCCTTCATTCTTTCGGCGCTGAGCGCGGTGACGGCCGGCATCCTGCTCGGCGGCTTCGCCGGCGTCTCGACCGATGTCGGCCACGGCCTCGAGCTGCAGGCCATCGCGGCCTGCGTCATCGGCGGCGCCCAGTTGATGGGCGGGCGCGGCAGCGTCGTCGGCGTGGTGTTCGGCGCCTTGAGCCTCTTCGCCCTCTTCACGCTGCTCAATCTCGTCGGCCTGCCGCAGGCGCTCCGCGACACGGCGCAAGGCCTGATCCTGATCTTCGCCGTCGCCTCGGGCGCCTATCGCCAGAGGACCGGCGGGTGACACGCGGCAGAAGCCGCTCGAGTGATGCAAAGGGAGGACGATCAATGAGGACCTCGATGACGCGCTGCGGCGCCGTGGCGCTCGCCGTGACCTTCGCGGCGGGCGTCCGGGCGCAGGACTTCGACAGCCAGAAGGACTTCGACTACGCCAAGCAATTGCTGGCGATGACGCCGCAGGGGCCCGAAGGCAAGCCCTGGGAGCAGAACCTCGGCGGCAAGGAGATCGATACCTCGAAATACAAGAAGCCCGGTCCCTATAACGTCTGCTTCTCCAATGCGGGCGTCGACAATCCCTGGCGCGTCGTCGGCTGGACCGACATGCAGGCCGAGGTCGACATGCTGAAGTCCGACATCAAGTCCTTCACCGCCGCCGACGCCGAGGGCAAGGACGACAAGCAGATCTCGGACATCAATTCCTTCGTCGCCAGCGGCAAGTGCGACATCCTGATCGTGTCGCCCAACACCACGGCGGCGCTGACGCCGGCGGTCGAGGCCGCCTGCAAGAAGCTTCCCGTGGTGGTGTTCGACCGTGGCGTGCAGACGGATTGCCCCGTCACCTTCGTCAACCCGATCGGCGGCTATGGCTGGGGCATCGTGACCGCCGACTTCATCGTCTCCAAGCTGCCCAAGGGCGGCAAGGTGCTGGGCTTGCGGATCCTGCCCGGCGTCGATGTGCTCGAGACCCGCTGGTCGGCCGCCAACCGCATCTTCAAGGCCAACGGCGTCAACGTGGTCGGTGCCGAGTTCACCGGCGGCGACAATGCCAAGACCAAGAGCATCGTCGAGGACTACATCAACCGCTTCGGTAAGATCGACGCGGTCTGGATGGATGCCGGCGCGACCGCGGTCGCCGCCATCGAGGCCTTCGAGGATGCCGGGCAGCCCTATCCGATCATCACCGGCGAGGACCAGATGGATTTCCTCACCGCCTGGAAGAAGGATAAGCTGACCGCCGTGGCGCCGACCTATCCGACCTATCAGTGGCGTTCGCCGGTCATCGCGGCGGTCAAGATCCTCAAGGGCGAGCCGGTGATCGGGCCGACCTGGAAGCTGCCGCAGCCGACGATCACGCAGGACACGCTCGACAAATACGTCAACCCGAACATGCCGCCGCTCTTCTATGCCATGTGCGGCTGCCAGGACATGCCGGGCTATCCGCAGCGCTGGGGCGGGAAGTAGGATCTCGCGGCCGCCGTCTCGATGGGTGGCCATGCGCTGTTGGGTTTACATGATGGGGTCCAAGCGCAACGGCACGCTCTAAATTTGGGAAGATCGTACGAGATTCCGGTCTTTTGCACTGTCATCCCGGAAGCCGCGAAGCGGCTGTCCGGGATCCAGCCCAACGCGTCGGACCTGCTACGTCATATGGATCCCAGGTCTTCGCTCCGCTCCGCCCGGGATGACAGTGAAGCAAAGCGGAGGCGATCATTTTCGCAAACAACCTCGCCCCGGATCGTCGCGGCGAGGTGGCGGGCGCAGGCCGTGCCGGGCCGGCCCAATTCGCGCACGATGGTCATGTGATCCTCGCCGGGAACCGCCGCCAGATGGGCCCGGGCGCCGGCCCGGTCGAGATGAGCCGCGAAGGCCCTCGCCTGATCGTGGAACGGTGCCGTCTCCTTCTCGCCGACCACGAGGGCGACGGCTGAGCCGGGCACCGGCGTCGCACGGCACGGCGACCAGAACGCCACCTCCTCCGCGGTCAACCGCAGCTCCGGCTGGACGAAGCTCTCCGTGATCGGCGCGAGGTCGTAGAGGCCGCTGACCAGGAGCACGCCCCGGACGGGCGCCAGGTCGACGGTCGGCTCATGCGCGCCGCGGCAGACCAGGAAGCTCGCCAGATGCGCGCCGGCCGAATGGCCGCTGACGCTGAGCGCCGCAGGATCGCCGCCGAACTCCGCCGCATGAGCCCGGAGCCACCGCGCCGCACGCCGCACCTGATCCACCAGGACCTCCATGCGGGCCGCCGGCATCAGCGAATAGTCCATGATGGCGGCGATGGCCCCCGCCGCCGTGATCGCCTCCGCCATGAACGTATGGTCGTCCTTGGAGAAGGCGCGCCAGTAGCCGCCGTGGACGAAGAGATGAACCGGCCGTGGCCCGCCCTCGGGCCCTTCAGGGACCAGGAGATCGAGCCTCTCGTCGGAGTGCTCGCCATAGACCAGCGTGCGGACCGTCCGTCCCTGTCGGGTCGCCGCGCTCGCAGCCTGGTAGTCGGCGACGCTCGCCTCCCAATGGGGAACGTGGGCGCGGATCATGAAGGGATCTGCCGTGGTCACGCTGCCTCCGCTCTCCTGCTCCCCGAGGCTCAATCGAAGACCCGCCGCAGATGCGCGAGCCCGTCGCGCGCCAGGGCATCCTCGCTCTCGGCCAGCGGGCGCCAGAGCGAGACGGCCCGGGCGATCTCCTTGATCTTCGGCGTGAAAGCCTCGATCACCACCGGCCCGGCATAGCCGACCTCGTCCAGCGCCGAGACGATCTCGGGCCAGGGCAGGTGATCCTCGCCCGGCGTGCCGCGATCGCTCGAACAGGCATGGAATTCGACGATGTGCGGGCCGGCTCGGCGGATGGCCGCCGGGATGTCCTTCTCCTCGATGTTCATGTGGAACGTATCGACCAGCAGGCCGACATTGTCGCGGCCGATCTCCGCCACGAGTTCGAGGCCCTGGTCGACCGTGTTGACGAGGTCGGTCTCGAAGCGGTTCAGCGGCTCGAGGCCGAGCCGGATGCCGTGGGCAGCGGCATGGTCCGCCGCCGGCCGCAGGCTGTCGACTGCCCGCTCCCGCTGGCGGCGCGCGTCGCGATCGAGCATGCGCGTATTGCCGACCCCCGCATACATCGGGCCGACCACGCTCCCGCTGCCGAGGGCTGCCGCGATGTCGATGCACTGGCGCGTGTAATGCACGGCCGCCGCGCGGATCGTCGGATCCTCGGCGCTCATGTCGCGGTTCGGCCCGAAGGCGCCGCAGATTGTCGCGTCGAGCCCGGCCCGGTCCAGGGCGTCGCGGATGCGGCTCGTGTCGATCGTCGCCGGGTCCTCGACGCAGATCTCGATGAGGTCGAAGCCGAAGTCCTTGACCCGGCCGATCAGCTCGAGCGCGTCGTTGCCGAAGGGCGAGACCCAGATGAATGTGCTGGCTCCGAAGCGCACGATCGGCCCTCCCGGCCCGCCGAGGACAGGCGGGATTTCCAACCATACTGGCCCATCGCGCCGCCGCGCGCCACCGCCTCAGCCCTGGCAGGCCGCATCGTAATGCGCCAGCACGCGCGCGACCGCGGCGCGGCAGAGGTCGGCGGCCCGCGGCGCGACGCGCCCTTCCGCAAGCGCGGGATAAAGCGCCGCGAGATACTGGCTGACGAGCGGCGCCGGGATCGGGCGGTCGCCGAAGCGCCCGAGGAGACGCGCCACCGCCGCCTGCGCTGCGGGATGCGGCCAGTAATAGCGGATGCGGTCGCTGTAGCTGAAATGGCGCTGCAGCCGGAGCTCGTCCGCCGTGCCGTGATAATATTTCCGCCAGTGCCCGGGCTCGGCCAGCATCAGTCGCTCAAGCGCGTTGAACAGGCTGTCGGTCCCGTCCTGCCAGCCGAGCGCGGTCGCCATGGCGTCGAGGCCGTAGAGCGCCTCGCGTAGCGCGAAGGTCAGCGCCGGGCCGACCTTGAGGATGGCGAAGCCGTCCTCGACCAGCGCCGACAGGGCCGCGGCAGGCTGGTAGTCGGTCGAATGGGCCTCGAAGACGAAGCCCGGCAGGTCGGGCAGCACGGCGGCGAGCGCCGCCGCCTTCGCCCGGTCGTAGACGACGACCTCGGCATTGCCGAATTCGACGCCCGGCTGCACGACGACGCCGACCGCGCGCCCGAAGGCCGCTTCGAGGCGGAGCGCCGCGAAGGCCGCGCGGTGGACCGCGACGGTGCGCCGCGCCGCCTCGGGGGCCGTGACCTCGACATGGTCGAGCGCCTCAAGCGCGCCGCCCGGCACCGGCACCTCGGTGCCGATCACATAGGAGAGCGCCTCGCGATCCGGCGCCGCAGCTTCGGCGACGCGCGCCAGGCGGGCGGCGCGCCGGGCGGTCACCTCGTCGGGCAGGGCCGCGCCCTCGCGGGCGCAGCCCATGCTGGTGTCGAGATGCAGCTTGGTGAAGCCGGCACGGGCATAGTCGGCGACCATCGCCTCGGCCCGCGTCATGGCCTCGTCCGGCGCTAGCGATTTCCAGGGATTGGGGCCGAGGTGATCGCCGCCGAGGACGAGCTCCGCCGGATCGAAGCCGACCCGCTCGGCGATGGCCTCGACATGGCGGCGGAACGCCGCCGGCGTCATCCCGGTGTAGCCGCCCTCCTGGTTGACCTGATTGCAGGTGGCCTCGATCAGCACAGCCCGGCCGCCACGCTGGCCGAAACGGAGCGCCGCCTCGATCGCGATCGGATGGGCCGTGCAGGCCGAGGCGATGCCGCGCCGCCCCCCCGCGACAGGCGCTCGGCCGAGTGTCTTCATGATGTCTTTCATGGGCTGCATCTCCCGGCCGCGTCTCCAGGTTCGGGGTCGGCCAAGGTCACGATGACGCCGGCGTCGCGGACCGCGCGGCACCGGGCGGCATCGACACCGCAATCGGTGATGACGCGCATGGACGGCACAAGCCTCGCTACCAAAAAAGTGGCGCGACGACCGAACTTGCCCGATTCGGTCAGGACCACGGTGCTCGCAGCGCGGGCGATCATGCGCTCGGCGAGGCTCGCCTCGGCGGCATCGATGCTGTAGATGCAGGCGTCGTCGCCGATCGCGTTGGCGCCGAGGAAAAGCTTGTCGAGCCATAGCCGGCCGAGCACGGCCTCGGCCGCCGGCCCGACGAGCGACGCGTTCTCGGCGCGCAATTGGCCGCCGATCAGGGTGACCTTGAGCTTGGGCACGCCCATCAGCTCCTGGGCGACGCGCAGGCCGTTGGTGAAGACGGTCAAGGGCATCGGTTCGAGCCGCAGGCGGCGCGCCAGCTGCAGCACGGTCGTGCCGGCGTCGAGGAAGATCGAGCTCTGCGGCTCGACGAGATGATAGGCCAGCGCCGCGATGGCGCGCTTCTGCGGCAGGTTCTGCTGTTCGCGGACCTCGAAGGCGATCTCGACGTCGGCCTTGCCGATCAGCCGGACCCCGCCGTGCGTGCGGCTGACGAAGCCCTGCTGCTCGAGCGTCTGCACGTCCCGCCGGACGGTCGCCGCCGAGACCCCGATCAGCGTCGCCAGCGCATCCATCGAGGAGGCGCCCTGCGCGTAGAGGTGATGGCGTATGGCTTCGAGACGGTCGACTTTCATGGGCCTCGATTGCAAGCTGCGGCTGCCGGGCACCGAAATCTATAGATCGGAGACGCACCGATGAAGGAGGAGACATGATCACCGGCACGATCCTGACCGTCGGCGAGATCCTCGTCGAGATCATGGCGAGCGAGCGTGGCGAGGGATTCCGCGAGGCGCAACCCCTCCGAGGCCCATTTCCGAGCGGCGCACCGGCAATCTTCATCGACCAGGTCGGAAAGCTCGGCCATCCCGCGGCGATCGTCTCGGCGGTCGGAGACGACGATTTCGGCCGGCTGAACCTCGATCGTCTCGCGGCCGACGGCGTCGACACCGGCGCCGTCGCGGTGCTCAAGGGCCACGCCACCGGATCCGCCTTCGTGCGATACCGGCCCGACGGGGCGCGCGACTTCGTCTTCAACATCCGCCACAGCGCGAGCGGATGCATCGCCCCGACCGACGCCGCGCACGCCGCGATCGAGGCCTGCGGACACCTGCACATCATGGGCTCATCGCTGTCGATCCCGGCCATGGCGGAATGGATGGCGCAGGCCGCGGCCAGCGTCGGGGCGCGCGGCGGCAAGGTCTCCTTCGATCCGAACATCCGCAAGGAGATCCTGGACGACCCGCGGGCCCGCCACGCGCTCGAGACCGTGCTCGGCCACACGGACCTGTTCCTCCCCTCGGGCGACGAGCTTCTCATGCTCTCGGGACAGGCCGGCGTCGAGGCGGCGGTGGCCCATCTCATCGGGCAGGGCATCGCCGAGATCGTGCTGAAGTGCGGGGCCGACGGGGCCATCCACTACGACCGGGGCGGCGCGACCCGCAGCCCCGGCTTCGCGGTCACCGAAGTCGACCCGACCGGCGCGGGCGACTGTTTCGGCGCCACCTTCGTGGTGTGCCGCCGGCGCGGCATGGCGGTCGGCGAGGCGCTGCGCTACGCCAATGCGGCCGGGGCGCTGGCGGTCGGCGCCATGGGGCCGATGGAAGGCGCCTCGACCTTCGCCGAGCTCGACGCCTTCCTGACCGCCCGGCCACACTGAACGACGGCTTACGACGCGGCTGGCCGCGTCGACCGCAGGCCCCCTTTGGCCGTGATGAAATCGATCACCGCGCCGACCCCCTCGCCCACTTTCATGTTGGCGAAGACATAGGGCTTGTCGCGCCGCATTCGCTTCGTATCGCGCTCCATCACCTCGAGCGAGGCGCCGACATGAGGCGCGAGATCGGTCTTGTTGATGACGAGGAGGTCCGAGCGGGTGATTCCCGGCCCGCCCTTGCGCGGGATCTTCTCGCCGCCCGAGACGTCGATGACGTAGATGGTGAGGTCCGCCAGTTCCGGCGAGAAGGTGGCCGCGAGATTGTCGCCGCCCGATTCGATCAGGATCAGGTCGAGGCCGGGGAATCTCCGCGTCATGTCGTCGATGGCGGCGAGGTTGATCGAGGCATCCTCGCGGATCGCCGTATGGGGGCAGCCGCCGGTCTCGACCCCCATGATGCGCTCGATCGGCAGCGCCTCGGCGCGCGCCAGGATCTCGGCATCCTCCTTGGTGTAGATGTCGTTGGTGATCGCCGCGATGTCGTGGTCGGCCCGCAGGCGCTTGCACAGGTGCTCCATGAGGGCCGTCTTGCCGGAGCCGACCGGGCCGCCGATGCCGACGCGCAGGGGGCCGTGATGGGATGTCATGAGCGGAACAGCCTCGAATAGAGCGTTTCATGGTGCAAGGACGCGATGTCCGACCGCAGCGCGCAGCCGCCGAGATCGTCGAGCGTCGTCTGGGACGCCCAGGCGCCGAGACCTTCGGCCGGCCCGACCTGCGCCGCGACGATCCGCTGCGCATCGGTCTGACCGACGGCGCCGAGCCTGAGTGCCGCCGAGACCAGGTTGGACACGACGCCCAGGACGAAGGCCGCAAGGCTCGACACGAGCGGCAGGCGGAGCCGCCCGGCGGCCGAGCCGAAGGCGATCGGATAGGCGACGTCGCCCTCCGCCGGCAGGCCCGGAGCGATGGCTTGCGGCCAGGCGGCCCGCGTCACCTCGACGAAGGCGCGACCCGTCGAGGCCGTCTCCAGACGGCGCTCACGCGAAGGGGCGAGCGCCAGGGCGAGGTCGTTGAGCTCGGCGAGGGGTTCGGTGTCCTCGCCACCGGTCGCGCGGAAGGCGGCCGCGGCCAGGACCGCATCCTGGCGGACCGACCCGTGGCGGACGAGGTCGCCGATCCACCTCTCGAGAGCCGAGGCGTCCGTCACGAGGCCCGCATCGAGCGCCGATTCCAGCCCGTGCGAATAGGCGAAGGCGCCGACCGGATAGGCCGGCGACAGCCAGGCCAGCAGCGGCAACACCGGGTCAATGGTCGTGCTTATGGCCGTGTCCATCGTCATGCGCATGGTCGTGCTTATGACCGTGTCCATGGTCATGATCATGCTTGTGGTCATGGTCGTGCTTGTGGCCATGCTTGTCGCGATCATGCTTGGCGTGCGTGTCGCCGTGCTTGTGGTGGTCGGCGGTCGACTGCGACCCGGGCGCATAGGCGCCGCCCTCGGGGTCGAAAGGCGCCTCGATCTCGACCACGGCGGCGCCGAGCCCGCGCAGCATGTCCTCGATGACATGGTCGCCGCGGATCCGGATCGCATGGGCGGTGATCTGCGCCGAGATGTGCCGGTTGCCGATATGCCAGGCGAGCCGCACGAGGTCGCCCGGCGTGCGTCCCCGCACCTCGATCAGCGGTTCCGGCGCCGCCACGACCTCGACGAGCCGGCCGTCCTCCAGCACCAGCGCGTCGCCGCCGCGCAATGCGACTGCCTCGGGCAGGTCGAGCAGGAAATCGAGGCCGCCCAGGCCCGACATGGCAATGCGGCGGCGGTGGCGGTCGTCGAAATCGAGCACGACGGTGTCGGCGGGGTCGCCGCTCCAGCCGTCCCGGCCTCGTACCTCGGTGGCGCGGATCACATGGGCCTCCTCAGGACTGATCCAAGAGATCGGGCTCCTTGGGCAGGAACCCGTCGTCGAGCGCCTGCTCGAGCGTGAAGGGCGGCGCTTCGGGAAACAGCGTGAAATCGATGCCGGTCTCCTCCGAGGCCCGGAGCCTCGCCCCCTCATAGATCCTGGCGCAGACTTGCTCGGGATAGGATCGCAAGCTTGGGCTGTCCTCGAACAGCTCCGCGAGTTCCGCCCTCTGGTCGCGAATGGTCCGCTGCCAACTCGGCGTTCGTCGACCGGGCTGGCATTTCCATTTCAGCAGATGGGCGACGAGCACGGTCATCCGGTCGCGGATCTCACGCCTCTCCGAAGTCCCCACGCTTTCCACCTCGTCGATGAGATTGTCGAGATCGAGCTCGTCGAAGCGCCGCTCGCGCAGGAGGCGCGCCTGCTCTTTCGCCCACAGGAAGAAATCCTCCTGGTAGAGGCCGGCGTTGCGGACCCTGGCGTCGGTCATGGCTCCTCCTCGAGCCTATAGCTCCTCGACCTTGTCGGGATGGACGACTTCCACCTTCCGCTCGACGACGAAGCCCTCGCAGAGCCGCCGCCATTCGGCGAGATGCGGCGTGTCGAAATGCGCCGCAAGCGCGTCGCGCGAGTCCCAGCGCTCGACGAAGACGAACTGGTTCGGCTCGGTGATGCTGCTGAGCAGGTCGTAGGAATGGCAGCCTTTTTCCTTATGGGTGGCCGCGATCACGGT
This sequence comes from Lichenihabitans sp., assembly GCA_036276175.1. Lineage (GTDB taxonomy): Bacteria > Pseudomonadota > Alphaproteobacteria > Rhizobiales > Beijerinckiaceae > Lichenihabitans. The sequence goes on along the minus strand of DATBEH010000023.1, from coordinate 1,009 downwards.
GCGGGCGTTCTCCAGAAAATCGGCCCGCTTCTCCGGATGGATGGTGAGGGTGGCGACGACATAGATCATGGTTCGATCTCCTCGGGTGGGCGGGCGCCGGCGGGAGCACCTCCTCGTCATTAAGGGCCTCGCGGTGCGGAAGGCAACCGTCGGGCCGTTCAGCTAAAGCCGCTTGAGGTCGCCGAGACCGACGAAGTCACGCTCGCGGCACGTCAGGACCAGCACCTGCAGCGTCTTGGCCGCCGTCTGCAGCACGCGATGCATCCGCTCCAGGCGCCCCGCGTCGGTGTTCACCAAGGCGTCGTCGAGGATCAGCACGGACGGACGGCCGGAGGTCCGCAGGATATCGGCCAGCGCCAACCGGGTGATGACCGCCACCTGCTCGCGCGCCCCCATGCTCAAGGCGCCGAAAGGCTCGGCGATGCCGCGCCTCAGCAAGCCCTCGATCTCGAGGGTCTCCTCGTTGAGCACCACATCGGCATCGGGTTCGAGAAAGCGCAGATAGGGCTTGACCCGCTCGCGCACCGGGCCGAGCCACCGATCCTTCGACTCGCGCTGCGCCTCCATCAAGGTTTCATGCAGCAGCCGGCTCGCCTCGGCTTCGAGGTCCTTGGCGGCCTTGTCCCGCCGGAGACGCTCGATCGCCCCATCGAGCGCGGCGAGTTCCTCGCCGAAGCCGGCCTGGCCCATGGCGCCGAGCTCGACTTCGAGATCGCGCCGGTCGGCTTTGAGCCTGTCGATATCCGCGCGAATGACCCGCTCGCCCGATTCGGCACGCTCCAGATCGAGCCGCAGCACCTCCGGATCGAGCACCGCGAGACTCGCGGCGGCACGGCCGACCGCGCCTTCCGCCTCGGCGACGGCACCGGCCGCCGCGGCTTCGCGCTCGCCGAGCAGGCCGTCCGTCGCCTGGACGCGTGCCGACGCGAGTTCGATCCGTAGGCTTTCGAGCTGGGCGCGGGCCGTGGCGACACGGTCCTCGGCGATGGCAAGATCGCGCGCCGCCCGG
>DATBEH010000022.1:0-59869 GCA_036276175.1 Lichenihabitans sp. | reverse complement strand
CACCAGCCTGTTCGGCGGCCGGGGCAGCGTGTGGTCCGCATTGCTTGGCGCCCTGGTGATCGGCAGCGTCTCCAACGGGCTCGACCTGGTTGGCCAACCCGCGGATGTGAAATATATGGTCGAAGGCGCCATCCTGCTGCTTGCAGTCACGATCGATGCCTATTCCAGGCGGCGCCTGAGGCTCGTGGGTCGATAATTCGATCGGCGGCGGCGATCCAAAACCGCTTGCCGGATCCTCAGGGTTCGACGGCAAGACAGCCCATCGGGACGAGTGCGCCGCTTTGGTTGTCGGGCAGGGAACGGGCAGGCGATCGCGCGGCGCCTGATCCAGGACGGGATGCGGCTACCGATGCTGGAGCATGTTCGGCCCTCATTCGGGGACCAAACATCCAGCGTTTGGCGCGGCCGCAGGCGAAAGAAGGTCGCGATGATGTTCGGGATCAATCCATTGGTCGCAGCAGGAGTTGTGCTGGCCACGGCGGCGACCGATGCGGTCTATGTGATGTTCACATCGGCCGTCGTCGCGCGCCGACGCGTCTCTGCCGCGTCCTGGAGCAGCGCCTGGTACCTGCTCTCGTCCTTCGCGGTGATCAGCTACACCGAGAATTGGGCTTACGTCCTGTTCGCTGCCACCGGGTCCTGGATCGGCGCATTCGTATCGATCACGTTGCTGCACCGTCCTCCAATCAAACCTCTAAACAATAGAGTTTGGTAATATAAATATAGATAATATTATTGTATATGATTAACTATGTAAGTTGATATATAGCATATTTTATTGGTTAATGATAAACTTCAACAGCGATCTGCCCATGAATTAATAGAAAATCATCGCTACAAGCTGAACTTATTCAAGTATTTATTGTGTAATTTATTATCTTGCATATCAAAATGGACTTATGTTACTTCCAATCAAGTTAATTTGTTGCCGGTTGGGCGGAGAAACACTTGCAAATATTGTAATTGTCGTTACGTCATGATCTAATCGATTTTCAGACCGAACTACACTAATGCTTTATTAAGTGTCGCAGTATATGGAAGCTGAAACGGCTATGGGCGACAAAATCAAAATGCAGCAGGACTCGAAAGAAGTTGCCGACGTCGCCCTTGGAACGAGCATGACGAAACTGTCGCGACGTCGACTGCTCGATTGCAGCATCGGGATCGGCGCGTTTCTGCTGACCGCGGGGACCGCCAGGGCCGACGGCGTCATGCGCGGCAACATGGACATGTCCTCCGCCACGCAGACGTCCCCCACGATGGACATGTCGCCGACCATGGACATGTCTTCGACGCTGGGCATGGTGCCGGACAGACTGGTGCCCGCCATGGACCAGCCGCTTGTCGAGCCGGAGGTGCGGCGGTCCGTCGATGGCGTGCTGAGCACGACCTTGCGGGTCGGCTATGCCTATCGGCAGATCGGCGGCGTCAGGCTCTATGTCAGGTCTTACGAAGGCGGCAGCCCGGGGCCGACCCTGCGCATGAAGCCCGGCGAGACGTTGCGCATCAATCTGATCAACGATCTGCCGCCGAACCGGGACCAGCTTCCCGCCGACATCAGCCAGCCGCATCAGTTCAACACCACTAATTTTCACTTCCATGGCGCGCATGCGAGCCCGAGCGGCATAGCCGACAACGTCATGCGCACGATGGCCCCCGGCCACGCCTACGACATCGAGGTCAAGCTGCCGGAGGATCACACCCGGGGCACCTACTGGTATCACCCCCACCATCACGGCAGCGCAGACATCCAGATGTCGAGCGGAATGGTGGGCGCCATCGTCGTCGAGGGCGATTTCGCCGATGTGCCGGAGATCGCCGCCGCCCGAGAACGCCTGCTAGTGCTGACCCAGGTGGTGTTCGATGCGTGCGGCATGGTCGAGGATTTCGAGACGCTGTTCCCGGAGACCGCGACACGCTTCCTGGCGATCAACGGACAGCGGCGGCCGGTGATCGACATGCGTCCCGGCGAGGTGCAGCGCTGGCGCATCCTCAATGCGGCCTATCAGGACGACATGCTGCTCGATCTCGAGAAGCACGACCTCTATGCCGTCGCCTACGACGGCATCCAGCTCGGCGCCATGCAGTCGCTCAAGCAGCTTCTGATCGCGCCGGGCCAGCGCGCCGATCTTCTGGTGAAGGCGGGGGCCCCCGGCACCTACGCCCTGAACGCGGAACCCTACGATCAAGGCCACCCCTCGCCGACGGGTCCTCTGGCACGGGTCGTGGTGTCCGGCGCGCCGATGGACATGAAGTTGCCGGCCGCATTGCCGCCGCCACCCTTGGCAACCATCAAGGACTCAGAAATCACCAACCGTCGCACGGTGACCTTTTCGGCAACCGCGCCGGAGGCGGACGCCGCGGGCCATTGGCGGGAATTCGCCTTCTTCATCAATGGCAAGAAATTCGATCCCCACCGCATCGATCAACGGGTCAAGCTCGGGGCGGTCGAGGAGTGGACGATCGTCAACACGCACGAGCATGACGACCACGTCTTCCATATCCACACCAACCCGTTCGAGGTCGTGTCGGTCAACGGCAAGCCGCTGGCCGTGCCGCAATGGCGGGATTCGGTGATCGTCGACCGCAAGGGCGGCGAGGTGGTGTTCCGCTCACGCTTTCTCGATTTTACCGGCGTCTACATGGTCCACTGCCACATGATGAATCATGAGGAAATGGGCATGATGCAGACTGTCGAAGTCTACAAGTCCTGAGCGAAAGCCGATCATGAATTTGAACACGATAACCGACATCAAACGCCCGGCATCTTGCGACGACATCGGAAGCTGGGGGGATGGTTATTCGTGGCTGGCCGGCGGGACCTGGCTGTTCTCCGAGCCGCAGGTGGCGGTCGATACGCTGATCGATCTCGACGCCTTGGGCTGGACGCCGCTGACCGCGACGGAGGCCGGCCTCGACATCGCCGCGACCTGCCGGGTGGTGCAGCTGCACGACTTCGCAGGCCCGCCCGGATGGCGCGCGGTGCCGCTGTTCCGCCAAACCATCGATGCGTTCCTGATGTCTTTCAAGATCTGGAATGCCGCGACCATCGGCGGCAATGTCTGCATGTCGCTGCCGGCCGGGGCGATGATCTCGCTGACCGCGGCCCTCGAGGGCGTCTGCACGCTCTGGCCGCGCGAGGGCGAGCCGCGCGAGGTGTCGGTCGTCGATTTCGTGACCGGCAACCACCGGAACGTGCTGCAGAGGGGCGAGTTGCTGCGCAAGATCCATCTGCCCGCGGCGGCTCTGTCCAAACGCGCCGCCATGCGGCAGGTGTCGCTGACGAAATTCGGCCGCTCGGCCGCCCTCATCATCGCCACGGTGGGTGAGGGGGGCGCGGATTTCCTGCTGACGGTCTCCGCCGCCACCCCGCGGCCGGTGCAGCTACGCTTCGCCACCTGCCCATCGGCCGACGAGCTGCGCCAGACCCTGGAGGCCCGGTTGCCGCCGGACGCCTATTTCGACGACGTGCACGGGTCGGCGCCCTACAAGCGCCACGTCACGCATTACCTGGCCGAACAGATCCGCACGGAGCTCGCTTGACCCATTACCACGTCAACGGCCGTCACTATGCGGCCGAGCCGGCGGCCGGCCAGTGCCTGCGCACCTTCTTGCGCGATCTCGATGTGTTCGGCGTCAAGAAGGGCTGCGACGCGGGCGATTGCGGCGCCTGCACGGTGCATATCGACGGCAAGCCGTTCCATTCCTGCCTGGTGCCGGCATTCCGGGGCGAAGGCCGCGAGATCACCACGATCGAGGGCCTGGCCACGAACGGCGAGCCGCATCCGATGCAGAAGGCGTTCCACAATGCGCAGGCCTTCCAATGCGGGTACTGCACCGCCGGCATGATCATGACGGCCGTGACGCTGACCGACGCGCAGAAAAGCGATCTGCCGCATGCGCTGAAGGGGAACCTGTGCCGCTGCACCGGCTACCGCTCGATCAACGACGCGCTGCACGGCACCTGCAACATCGAGGCGGACGTGGCCGGCAAGGCCCTCGGGGCCAGCCTGCCCAATCCGTTCACCGACGCCATCGTGACCGGCAAGGCGCGCTACACGATGGATCTGGCGGTCGAGGGGCTGCTGCATCTGAAGGTTCGGCGCTCGCCGCATGCCCATGCACGCATCGTCTCCATCGACCGGCGCGCGGCGATGGCCGTGCCGGGCGTCCTCGCGGTCTATACCTGGGAAGACGTTCCCAAGCGCCTGTTCAGTTCGGCCCTGCACGAGGACCATCTCGTCGACCCCGACGACATTCTGCTGCTCGACAATGTCGCGCGCTTCGCGGGCCAGCGCATCGCCGCCGTGGTGGCCGAGACGGAGGCGGCAGCCGAGGCCGGTTGCCGGGCGCTGCAGATCGACTACGAGATCCTGCCGGCCGTGTTCGATCCGGTCCTGGCCGTGCAACCCGGCGCGCCGTTGCTGCACGACAAGGACCAGGTGACCGCCAGCGACAACATCTTCTGCACGTTGCAGGGCGAAATCGGCGATGTAGCCAAGGGCTTCGAGCAAGCCGACGTGGTGCACGAGGAGACCTATTCGACCACGCGCGTGCAGCATGTCCATCTGGAGACGCATGGCTCGATCGCCTGGAAAGGCGAGGATGACCGCTGGCACGTCCGCACGAGCTCGCAGGCGCCGTTCGCGGCGCGGCAGAAGCTCGCCTACATCATGGGGATTCCGCCCCGTGACTTGCATGTGTTCACCGAGCGCGTCGGGGGTGGGTTCGGCGGCAAGCAGGAAATGGTGTCGGAAGATCTCGTGCTCTTCGCCACGATGAAGCTGGGCCGCCCGGTGAAGTGGGAATGGAGCCGCGAGGACGAGTTCATCGGCGCCACGACGCGCCACCAGATGACCACCCGAGTGAAGATCGGCGCGCGCCGGGACGGCACGCTGACGGCGCTCGACGTGGAGGTGTTCTCCAACACCGGTGCTTATGGCGGCCATGGCGGCGAAACACTGGGCGCCGCGATGGCGAGCCCGATCGCAGCCTATCGCTGCGCCAACAAGAAGGGCATCGGCCACGCCGTCTACACCAACATGACGCCCGGCGGCGGGTTTCGCGGCTATGGCGCCTCGCAGACCACCTTCGCGGTGGAATGCGCGATCGACGAACTGGCCCGAATACTCGAGATCGACCCGTTCGAGATGCGGCGCAAGAATGTGGTTCAGCCGGGCGACAACGTCGAATCGATCTGGAAGGAGCCCAGCGACGCCAGCTTCGGCAGCTACGGCATCGAGGAATGCCTCGGCATCGTCGAGCGCGAGCTGAAGAAGGGCAACGGCGTCGCGAAGCCCGACGGGGCGGACTGGGCCGAGGGACAGGGCATCGCCATGGCCATGCTGGAATGCGGGCCGCCGACCGAGCATCGCTCGGGCGCCGAGATGCGGCTGTTGCCGGACGGCACCTATCATCTCGCCTGCGGCTCGACCGAAATGGGCAACGGCATCACTACGGCGCACACGCAGATCGCCGCCTCGATGCTGGGCACGCGGGCCGACGACATCGACATCATCAACGCCGACACCGATCGCACCCCCTATGACACCGGCACCTTCGCCAGCACCGGCGTCGTGGTCGGCGGCAAGGCGGTTCACCTGGCGGCCGAAGCCATGGCGGTCGACATCCTCGACTTCGCCAGTCGCCACGCCGGCGTGCCGATCGACCAATGCCGCCTCGACAACGACGGCGTCATCTGCGGCAACCAGCGAATTTCGCTACGCGATCTCCATGCCGAAGGCGCGAAGGTCGACCATCGCTTTTCGGTCACCCGAAAGGCCTATCTGTCGCCGCGCACGATCGCCTTCAACGTGCAGGGCGTGCGCCTCGCCGTGCATCGCGTGACCGGCGAGATCCGCGTGCTGCACAGTGTCCATGCGGCCGATATCGGCCGGCCGATCAACCCGATGCAGTGCCGCGGCCAGCTCGATGGCGCCGTGGCCATGGGCTACGGCTGGGCGCTGGTCGAGAACATGGTGCACGACGCCAACGGGCACATGGTCAATCCGCAGCTGCGCAACTGCCGCATCCCGACCTTCGCCGACACGCCGCATACCGACGTCTTCTTTGCCGACACGACCGACCTGATCGGGCCACTCGGCGCGAAATCTCAGGGCGAGTGCGGCATCAATCCGGTGGCGCCGGCGGTCTCGAATGCGTTGGCCGATGCCACGGGCGTGCGGTTCGCCCGGCTGCCCTTCACGCCCGATCGTCTGTTCGCGAAACTCAGCTCCGCCACATGAGCGATGCGGCGACCAGCGTCAGTATCGTCACGCAAACCTGCGTCCGGCCGGACAGCGCCGACGCGTTCGCCCGATGGCAGGGCGAAACTAGCCAGGTGATCTCGGGCTTCCCCGGCTTCATCGAGCAGCGGCTGATGCCGCCGCACCCACCCCTGCAGGTCGATTGGGTGATCCTGCAGCGTTTCGTCAGCCTGGACGATGCCAAGCGATGGCTGGGCTCGTCCGAACGGCAGTCCCGCATCGAAGGCGCCACCCCCATGCTCGTGGGGCGCGACGACGTTCACATCGTGCGCGACGATGCCAGCGCAGCGCGCACGGCGCCGGTCTCCGCGGTGATGAGCACGCGGGTGAAGCCCGGCCTCGAGGCCGAATACCTGAAATGGGAGCAGAAGGTCGCCGCGGCGCAGTCGAAGGCCGCGGGGTTGCAGGGCTATCGCTTCGAGCCGGCGGTGCCGGGCGTGCAGGAGGACTTTGTCGCGATCCTGCGCTTCGACAGCGAGGCCAATCTGCGGACCTGGCTCGAGTCGCCGCAACGGCGGCAATTGCTCGACGAAGCCGCCCCCCTGACGGCGGAATTCCACACGCGGATGGCGCAAAGCGGCTTCGAGCAATGGTTTCGCGACGCGACGCCCGAGGGTGCACCGGCACCCGCCGCGTGGAAGATGAACATGATCGTCCTGCTGACGCTCTATCCGGTCGTGTTCCTGTGGGGCCTGCTGGTGGGCACGCCCATTCTGATCAAGACGCTCAAGCTGGACTTTCCGGTCGCCTTGTTCATCGGCAACGCGTTCAGCGTCGTCCTCACCTCGTATCTGGTGCCGTGGACCGCCAAGCGGCTCGGCTGGTGGCTGACCCCGCCGAAGGAGGGGCGCGCCCTCGTGAACCTGCAGGGCGCCGGCTTGCTGGTGGCGACCTATGCGATCATGATCTTGCTGTTCTGGAAGGTGTTTTAGGGCCTGGGCGGATAAGTGCTTTGGTCGACCGGATGGCCCAAGAGGAGAGCGGCGTCGCGAATCGAGGCACCTATCTCGGTCGGGAATCGAGCCCCCGGAGCAGTTCGTGACGCCGTAAGATTAGCCGGCCGTCCGGCCCGTGTTCGCGGTCGGCGTTGCCCTCGTTGGCGCGTCCGAATCTCGAACGGCCGCAGAACGAGAGACCGAACGAGACCTCGTGACACGGCGGTCGATGGCGACAAGTGGCCTCCCGATCGTCTCGCTCGGCGTCCCGATGTCGGGCGACGGCGCCCGCGTATGGTTCGCTCGTCAGAGGTCCAGGCTCTGCGGCAGGATGACGAGGTCCCGGATCGTGACGTTGCGCGGCCGGGTGAGCATGAACAGCACGGCGGCGGCGACCTCCTTCGGCTCCATCAGGCTCCCCTTGGCGAGGGCATCGTCCATCTTCTCCTTGGGCCAGTCCTTCAACAGCGCCGTGACGACGGGGCCGGGCGCGACCTCGCCGACGCGGATGCCGTGCTTCATGACCTGTCGCCGGAGCGTGTGGACGAAGGCCTGCACCGCGTGTTTCGACGCCGTATAGACGGGTTCCACGACGACCGGGATGAAACCGGCCACCGAGCTCGTCACGATGATGTCGCCGGTCTTGCGCTCGACCATGTGCGGCAGCACGGCGTGGATTGAGCGGAACACGGCGTTGACGTTGAGGTTCAGCATGCGGTCCCAGGCGTCGGGGTCGCCGCCGACGACGTCGCCTCCGACGTAGGAGCCGGCATTGGCATGGAAGATGTCGAGCCGCCCGGCCGCCTCCAGGATCTGCGGCATCATGCCGGTGACGCTCTGCGGATCGGTCAGGTTGACCACCAGGGGGATGGCCTGCGGGCCGAGGTCCGCGCAGAGATCCTTGAGCCTGTCTCCGGCATAATCGACGAGGACGACGCGCGCGCCGGCCTCCAGGAAGGCTTTGGCGCATTCGAGGCCGATGCCCGACGCGGCTCCGGTGATCGCCGCGACCTTGTCCGAGAGTTCCTGACCCATCTCTATCCTCGTTCGATCGATCGGTAGGCTGGAGGCGCGCATCGGCGCGCACCCCGGGAGCGCAGGCGCCGCGATGCCCGGCGCCTTGCGCGACTCAGGCGCGGCCGTGCGAGACGCGAGAGCGCCGGGCCAGCGAGTCGACGATGACCGCGATGGCGAGCACCCCGCCGGTGATCATGTAGCGGAGCGACGAGGACAGATCGAGCAGCGTCAGCCCGCTCGCGATCGACTGGATCACGATGATGCCGAGCAGCGCCGAATAGGCGCTGCCGCGGCCGCCGAAGAGGCTCGTGCCGCCGATCACGGCCGCCGCGATGGCGTTGAGGTTGACGTCGCCGGTCCCGGCCTGCTGGCTCGCGGAGGCGAGCCGCGCCGCCGACAACACGCCGCCCAGGGCCGCGAGCGACGAGCACAGCACGAAAGCGCTCATGTAGGTGCCGCGAACGTCGATGCCGGCGCGCCGCGCCGCTTCCCGGTTGCCGCCGACGGCGGTGATCGAGCGGCCCCATTTGGTCCGCTTCAGCGCGTAGTTCATCGCCACCACGAGGCCGACGAACAGGCCGAACATCCAGGGGATGCCACGATCCTGGTTGAGATAGAAGACGACGACCTCGAGCGCTATCGTGAGGATGAGGGCGCGGGCCAGGAGGCCGCCGAGCGAGGGCGGCGTCAGGCCCGCTTCGCGCCGACGGGCCGCGGTGCGATAGCCCGACGCGAAGACCGCGGCGCCGGCGATGGCCACGAGCCCATAGGCCACGACATGCGGCATGACGAGCGTCTGGCCGAGGTTCACGACGAGCGAGCCATAGGGCAGGTTGATCGAGCCGCTCGCGCCAAGGATGAAGAGCTGCATGCCGAGCACGGCGAGCAGCCCCGCCAGCGTCGAGACGAAGCTCGGCATGCCCAGGCGATTGAACAGCACCGCGTAGATTACGCCGATCACGGCGCCGACCAAGAGCGCCGCCAGGATGGCGATGGCCACCGGCCAGCCGTCGTTGACCCACAGCACGCCTACGAGGGCCGAGGCGAAGCCGCTGACCGAGCCGACCGAAAGGTCGATCTCGCCGACCATCAGGATGCAGACGATGCCGAGCGAGATGACGCCCACCGTCGAGGAGTCGAACAGCAGGTTGACGAGGTTGTTGCTCGACAGAAACACCGGGTTGAGCGTCTGGAACACCGTCCAGATGATCGCCAGACCCACCACCACCGGCAGCGAGCCGAGGTCGCCCGATCGGACGCGGTCGAGGAAGCCGCGGATCGTGCCGGCGATCCCCGCATCGTGGCGGACCCGGGTGTCGGCGCGATCGAGCGGCGCCCCTGCCGGCTTGGTGTTGGTGTCGCTGGTCACGCCCTTGCCTCCCCCGTGAGATCCCGCTGGGCCTGGCGTCCGGAGCGGCGCGAGACCGCGTTGTCGGCCGCGCCCGTGATGGCGCTGACCAGCTCCTGGTTGGAGGCGTCGGGATAGAAGATCCCGTTGTTGCGCCCGAGCCGCAGCACGACGATGCGGTCCGCGACGGCGCGCACGTCCTCCATGTTGTGGCTGATCATGATCACGCCGAGGCCGCGGTCGCGGACCCGCTCGATCAGGTTGAGCACCTCGGCGGTCTGGGCGACGCCGAGCGCAGCGGTCGGCTCGTCGAGCATGATGAGCGTCGGCTCGAGCAGCAGCGAGCGGGCGATCGCCACCGTCTGGCGCTGGCCGCCGGAGAGCGAGGCGATCGGCTCGCGGACGCTCGGGATGCGGGCCGACAGCTCGTTGAGCAGCGTCCAGGCCCGGATCTCCATCGTCACCTCGTCGAGAGCGAGCGGCTGGAGCTCCTTGCCGAGGAAGATGTTGGCGACGACGTCGAGGTTCTCGCAGAGCGCCAGGTCCTGGAACACGGTCGCGATGCCGAGCGCCAGCGCGTCGTTGGGGCCCGAGAGGGTCACGGGCTTGCCGCGGAACGTCATGGTGCCGCTGGTCGGCTGGTGCACGCCGGCCAGGACCTTGACCAGGGTCGACTTGCCGGCGCCGTTGTCGCCGACGAGCGCCACGACCTCGCCGGCATGGACGTCGAGGTCGATGTCGGTCAGCGCCGAGACCGCGCCGAACTGCTTGCAGATGCCACGCAGGCTGAGCACCATCTCGCCCGCGTGCGGCATTGCTTGCGACATGTCGGTCATTCGAGGAGCCTTCCCGTTCGAGCGAGTGTGAAAGAGGGCCGACCGCCTCGCGGCGGGCGGCCCCGGCCGGAACAAATCAGGGCATGATGCCGAGCTTCTTGCAACCTTCCGCATAGCGGCCCGTGCAAAGCACCGCGGGCGTCTCGATCGGCTTGCCGTTGATCTGCTTGTCGACGATCTCGGCCTTGAGGTTCTCCGCCGTGACGAGCGCCGGCGTGAACAGCTTCGTCGGGGTGCCGAACAGCGTCGTGTCGGTCGGCGGCGTCTTGCCCGACAGAAGGTCGACCACGACGTCGGCGGCAGCCGCGGCCACGATCTCGCTCGGCTTCGAGATCGTGTTGTACTGGTCGCCCGAGATGATGAGCTGCAGCCCGGCGATCGTCGCGTCGTTGCCGGTGACCGGCGGGACGGGATCGACGCCGGCCGCCTTGAAGGCGGCGATCGCACCGCCCGCGGTGCCGTCATTGGCCGCGACGACGCCCACGATCTTCTTGTTGAAGCGCGAGATCTGGCCGCTTACCCATTGCTGCGCCTTGGAGGGCAGCCATTCCGGCGTGTCATATTCCGCGAGGGTGGCGTAACCTCCGTCGGCGAGCCCCTCGTGGACGCCCTTCTTGATCAGCCCCGCCGCCGCATCGGTCGGCGAGCCGTTGACCTCGAGCAGCCCGACGTCGCCCGGCGCGACCTTGGCGGCCTTGAGATGATCGACGAGCGACTTGGCGATCGACTTGCCGATCTCCTCGTTGTTGAACGAGACGTAATAGTCGGCCGGCGTCGAGGGGATCGGCCGGTCGTAGGCGATCACCTTGATGCCCTGGGCCTGGGCCTGCTTGACGAGCGAGGCCGCGGCGGTCGAGTCGACGGGATCGAGCACGATCGCCTTGGCGCCCTGCGACACGACCGAGTTGAACTGCTGCTGCTGGCGCGCCGCATCGGCATCCGCGTTCTGGTAGAGCACTTTGCAGGTCGGACAGAGCTTCTTCATCTCGGCCACGAAACCGGGGTGATCGTGCTCCTCGTAGCGGGTCGAGCCCTGGTCGGGCATCAGGAAGGCCACCGTGGCGTTTTCCAGGGGCGCGGCCGATGCCGCCGTGCCGCCGAGGAGGCCGAGTGCAAGGGCTGCCGCGGCTGGGGCTCTGAGGGCGTGCGACGTGGTGTACCGGATCATGGGCGTTTCCCTTTCAGGTTTCGACGGGTGTCGGCTCGTTCGCGTTCCTGGGTGTGACGGCGGCGCGCGAACGCTTTGCCGCGCCGCCGGACGCTCGGGGTCCTCACGCCGCGGAGGCAAGGCGTCGCCCGTCGCGCCGCAGGTTGCGGAACTTGGAGGGAGGCATGCCTTTGGCGGCCAGGAATTGCCGGTTGAAGTTCGAGGCGTTGTTGAAACCGACCGCGTAGCAGATGTCGGTGATGCTGAGGTCGGCCTGGGTCAAGTGCTGGCACGCGAGCTCGATGCGCAGGGAATTGACGTATTGGACGAAGGTCATGCCCGTATGCTTGCGGAACGAGCGCGAGAAGGTGCTCACGCTCTGCCGGCTGAGGGTGGCGAGGTCGGTTTCGCTGAGATCCCGGGTGAAGTTGCGCCCGATATGCTGGAGAACCAGGTTCATCGTGGTCGACAGATAGGCCGACGGGTTCGGCTGGAAGCCGATGCTGGCGAGCGTCGCCGGGTCCCGGGCGTGGCCGATGAGCTCGAGGATTTCCATGAAGAGCGCGATGCGGCGCGCGTCCGAGGCCTCGAGCAGGTCGCGCATCAGGGGGCCGACGCGCTCGGCCAGGGAGGATTCGAAGCGAACGCCGCGAAATGCCTCCTTGAGGAGCGGCTGCATGAAACGCAGCTCGGGAAAGCTCGCCATGCAGGCGGCGATGAACTCGCCGGTGAACTGGAGCACGAGACAGCGTTCCTCGACGCTCTCGCCTTCAGGAATGTCGCTGATCCAGTTGTGCGGCAGGTTGGGACCTACGAAGACGAGGTCGCCCGGGGTGAAGGACCCGATGTGGTCGCCGACATAGCGGTCGCCCTCGGTGGAGGTCACGAGGTGAAGCTCGTATTCGGGATGGAAATGCCACCGAACCGTGCGAAACGGGTAGCCGTGCGACCAGATCTTGAAGGACTGGTCGTCTCGCACCTGCACGAGCTCGAGATCGGGTTCCACCCAGCATCCTCCCCGCCGTTTCCGGCGTCTTCGCCCGTCCATCGGCAAAGCCGCAGGGCCGGACGTCTTCACCGGACGATATCATTCTTCGATCGGCGCGCGGCGCCATCGCGTGACATCTGTCGGTCCGTCCTGAGCCTATAGACTATTCCGCGGAGCGCCGAGCCGCTACACGCTTTGCAGCGCACCATTGATACTTTTTTGGCGACCGCGCGGCGTTCCCCCAGTCAGCCATTTCCGTTTGACATCGCTTCTAGCGCATGAAAACTTGGTGAGAACGTTCTCACCGCCCTGCGAGCGAAGAACGATGAGGAGACGAGCTTGGGGTCAGCCGGCAGGCCTGGATTGACGGTGGAGGGCGCGACGAAGAGCTACGGCGCAACCGTGGCGCTCGAGCACGTGTCGCTCCACCTCGCGGCGGGGGAAGTGCATGCCCTGCTCGGCGAGAACGGAGCCGGCAAGTCGACGCTCGTCAAGATCCTGAGCGGCGTCGTCCAGCCCGACACCGGCGCGATGACGCTCGATGGCGCTCCGTACAGGCCGCATACCATCCTACAAGCGAGGGCCGCCGGTGTCGCGACCGCGTTCCAGGAGCTCAGCCTTCCCGCCAACCTGACCGTTGCCGAAAGCCTGCTCATGCCGCGGTTGAGCAAAGGCGCCGGAGGCCTGATCTCCGCCCGAAAGACAGAGCGGACCGCGGCCGCGATCCTGCGGCGCCACGGCCTCGCCTCGATCGATCCGGGCCAGGCGATCGATGATCTCCCCTTGGCCGAGCGGCAGCGGCTGGAGATCGTGCGTGCGCTCCATCACGCCAGCAAGGTGCTGGTGCTCGACGAGCCGACCGCCGCGCTGGCGGAAGTCGACTGGCTGTTCGACCGCATCCGAGACGCCGCGCAGGCCGGAATCGCGATCCTCTATATTTCCCATCGGCTCGCCGAGGTCCGCTCGCTGTGCAAGCTCGCGACCGTGCTGCGCAACGGCCAGTCGGTCGCGACCGTCGCGGTCGATGGGGCCTCCGACGATCGCATCTTCGAGCTCATGGTCGGCCACGGCAAGCGCGCGGGCATCCAGCGGCGACCCGCCGCGCCCCGTGGCGCGGCGCGGCTCGAGGTCCGCAATCTCGCGACGGCTCGGCTCGGCGACGTGTCGTTCCAAGTCGCTGCCGGCGAGATTCTGGGCGTCGCGGCGCTCGACGGTCAGGGACAGCGCAGCCTGTTCTATTCGCTCGTGGGCCTCGAGGCCCGCTCGGGCGGAACCGTGACGGTCGCGGGCCGGGACAGCAGCCCCACCCGGCCGGAAGGCGCGCTCAAGGACGGTCTGGCGCTTCTTCCCGAAGAACGGAAGACCGAGGGCATCCTGACCAGCCTTTCCGCGGCAGGGAACATCGTGCTGCCGATCATGCCGCAGGTCAGCCGCAGCGGCTTCGTGTGGCCGTCGCTCGAACGGCAGGCTGCGGCCGAGCCTGCCAGGGCCGTGGACATGAGCCCGCGATACCTGGAGTTCCGGATCGGCGACCTGTCGGGCGGCAACCAGCAGAAGGCCCTGCTGGCCCGCACCATGGCGACGGGGGCCAAGACCTTGCTGCTCTATGATCCCACCCGCGGCGTCGATGTCGGCACCAAGGAGACGATCTATGCCGCGATCCGCGTCTTTACGGAAGGCGGGGGCGCCGTGCTCATCTATTCGTCCGAGCTGCCCGAGCTGGTTCGCATCGCGGACCGCTGCCTCGTGCTCTACGGCGGCTCGATCTTCGCCGAGTTCGAAGGCGACGACATCGACGAGCGCGCCATGGTGGCCGCCTTGACGGGCCATCCCGGGGCGGCCCGTGGCCCGGCGAGCCCGGAGCCGGCATCATGAGCGCCGACGTCACCGCGCTGGCATCACGGCCCGCGGATCCGCCGGCATCGGCCGCGCGCCGCCCGCGCTGGGGCCGGCGGCTCGCCAACGGCGCGGGCATCGTCACGCTCCTCTACCTCATCCTTTACGCGCTCTACGGCCTCTGGGACCGGGGCGCCTTCTCGGCCTATGCGTTCACCAATCTCGTCAACAACGCCGCGCCGCTCGCCATTGCGGCCGCCGGCGAAACGCTGGTGGTGCTGAGCCGGGGCTTCGACCTTTCGGTCGCGGGCGTGATGTCTCTGACCAATGTGGTCATGGCGACCTATCCGATGGAGGGGCCGCAAGGCGCGCTCTTGAGCCTGCTGATGTGCATGGCGATCGGCGGCGTCGTGGGCTGCGTGAACGGCGCGGCGGTCGCCTACCTGCGCCTGCAATCCATCGCCGCGACGCTCGGCACCATGATCATCTGCCGCGGCCTGTCGCTGGTGATCCTCGACGCGCCCGGCGGCACGGTCACGGATTTCGTCAGCAACACGCTGACCGACCAGCTGTTCGGCGTGATCCCGGTCTCGGGGCTGATCGTGGCGGCCCTGGCCGGTCTCTGGGGTCTCGTGCGGCGGACGGATTTCGGCGTCGCGCTCTACACGGTCGGAACGGATGAGACCGCGGCGGCGCTCTCGGGCGTCTCCGTGGCGCGAACGCGGTTCCTCGCCTTCGTGGGCGCGGGCCTCGTCTACGGCGTCGCGGGGTTCATGCTGACCGCGCAGACCGCGACCGGCAATCCGAACGGCGGCAATCCGTTCCTCATGCTGACCTTCGCCGCCGTAGCGCTCGGCGGCACCTCGCTCTCGGGCGGCCGCGGCGGGATGATCGGCAGCATCGTCGGAGCCGCGACCCTGATGCTGCTGCAGAAGGTGCTGTTCTCGGGCGGCGTGTCATCCTTCTATACCGGCATATTCCAGGGCGTGGTCCTCGTCGTGGCGATCGTGTTCAGCCGTGCGCTCTCCCGCCTCCTGGATGGGAGACGGCGATGACGGACAGGCCGTCGCGCGTCGCCGCCACCGAGGCGCAGCGGGATGCGCGCGGCATCGCGCCGCTCCGTCCCGAGGCGATCGCTGCGGTCGCGACCTTCGTGCTGTCGGTGGTGCTGATCCTGGCATCGCGTTTCGTCAGCCCGGCGCTGGGATCCTGGGACCAGGCCGCCACGGTCGTGGTGCTCGCCTCGTTCCTGATCGTGGTGGCGTTCGGCCAGGGCCTCGTGATCCTGATCGGCGGCCTCGACCTGTCGGTCGCGAGCCTCGTCACGCTGGGAGCCGTGCTGGCGACCACCTGGATCGGCAGCAGCAACGATGGAGCGATCTATCTTCTGCCGGCCATTCTCATCGTCTGCGGCCTGATCGGGGCGGCGAGCGGCATCGGCGTGACCCTGCTCGGCGTGCCGCCCTTCATCATGACGATGGCGACCGGCATCATCGTCGGTTCCGTGGCGCTTGGCTATACCAGCGGCACGCCGCGCGGCGGCGCTCCCGGGATCCTGATCGCGCTGATGAAGGACGACTGGGCCGGCGTGCAGATCCTCATCGTCTTCGTCGTGCTTTTCGCCGTCCTGGCCGCCATCCTGCAGGGGTCGACATCGTTCGGGCGCAAGCTCTATGCGATCGGCGCCAGCGCGCGGGCCGCCCATGTGGCGGGGGTTTCGGTCACCCGCATGACCATCCTGGCCTATGCGATGAGCGCGGTTTCGGCCGGCCTCGCGGGCCTGATGCTCGCCGGCTATTCGGATGGCGCCACCTTGCGCATGGGCGACAGCTACCTGCTGCCCAGCATCGCGGCGGTCGTGGTCGGCGGATCGTCGATCCTGGGCGGCACCGGCAGCTTCGCCGCGACCGTCGGGGGCGCCGTCCTGCTGACGACGCTCGGCACGGTCATCGCCGCCCTCGGCATCGGCGAGGGTTGGCGCACCGTCATCGAAGGATCGATCATCCTAATCGCTCTGCTGCTGCTGCGCGAGAGCACGTTCGCGGGGCTGAAACGATTGCTGGGGCGATAGACCGCGCGCACCGGCTTTGGGCGGTCCTGTCGTGGGAACGTTCTCACATCAAGCGGCTAAAGGGGAGGATGGGGTGATCCATCGACGATTGAAGGCCACGAAGACCGTGCTGCTCGCCGCGGCCATGACCGCGGCGCTCGCGACGGGCGCGTCGGCCGAAGACAAGATCAAGGTCTATCTGTCGCTGAGCTACAGCGGCAATTCCTGGCAATCGGAGGCGGCCAACGTCGTCAAGGCGCTCGCCGCGACGCCGCCCTACGACAAGCTCGTCGACCTCAAGGAGGTCATCTCCGGCACCGACCCGCAGGCGCAGATCGCGGCCTACGAGAGCATGATCGACGCCGGCGCACAGGGCATCATCAGCTTCCCGATTTCGGCCACGGCCCTCAATCGCACCGTCAAGCGCGGCTGCAGCAAGGGCGTCCTGTTCTTCATGTATGACGCGACCGTCACCGAACCTTGCGCCTACAACGTCAGCTACATCACGGCGGGCTTCGGCGAGAATACCGCCCAGGCGCTGGTCAACGCGCTCGGCGGGAAGGGCAAGATCTTCCTCAGTCGCGGCGTGCCCGGCAACTCGGTCGACAAGCGCCACACCGATGGCGCAATGTCGATCTTCAAGCAATATCCGGGCATCCAGGTCGTGGCCGAATATTATTCCTATTGGGACGACCGGACCACGCAAACGGAGACCGCCAAGGCACTCGCGGCGCATCCGGACGTCGACGGCATCTGGGCACAGGCCGGCGAATATGGCGCCATCCAGGCGCTCAAGGACAAAGGCACCCGGCTCGTGCCGATGACCGGCGAGAACTCGAACGGCTTCCGCCTCGCGCTCGCCAATCCGGACGACCAGAAGGCCGGGCTGAAGGGCGTCTCGGCCGGTTCACCGCCCGCGACCGCCGGCTATGCGTTCAAGCTGATGATGGAGATCCTGACCAAGAAGCGTGATCTCAAGCCCATGAACATCCAGTACCCGTTGCCTTGGGTGCCGGCCGACCAGGTCAAGCTCTGCAAAGGCCAGAAGTTCGAGGACGGCTGCAACGTCTTCCCCAGCACCGTCGTCCCGAACTCGTTCGTGACGGAAGTGTTCAACCCGACCCTGCTGCCCGAACTGTCGCTGCAGTCGGCGCTGGAAGGCAAGCCCACCCCGGGCGCCACCATCCAGCCGCTGCCCGCCGACGTGGTGAAGGCGCCCGACGAGCCCGGCATCAACTGCTCGAGCTGCAAGGCGCCGGCCGACGAGTACAAGCTCACGAAGGTCGAGGCCACGGTCAAGCCCTGACGTTCATCGCGGGTGGCGCATGCCGCCGCCCGCCCCTTCTCGAAGCTAAGGATCAGGGACATGGTTCGTTTCCTCAAGCGTGGCCAGGATGCCAGAACGGCGGCCGCCACCGACGCCAAGACCCGGGCGACCGTCGAGGGCTTTCTGGCCGCGGTGGAGGCCCGCGGCGACGCGGCCGTGCGCGAACTGTCCGAGACGTTCGACAGATGGGCGCCGGCAAGCTTCCGCCTCTCCGACGCCGACATCGAGGGCGCGCTGGCCCAGGTGTCGCCGCAGGATCTGCGGGACATCAAGTTCGCCCAGGCTCAAGTCCGGAATTTCGCCAAGGCCCAGCGTGACGCCATCCGCGACATCGAGGTCGAGACGATGCCGGGCGTGGTGCTCGGCCACAAGAACATCCCGGTCAACGCGGTCGGCTGCTACGTGCCGGGCGGCAAATATCCCATGGTCGCCTCGGCCCATATGAGCGTCGTGACCGCCAAGGTCGCGGGCGTCAAGCGCGTGATCGCCTGCGCGCCGCCGTTCCGAGGCGGGCCGCACCCCGCCATCGTGGCCGCCATGCATCTCGGCGGCGCCGACGAGATCTATGTGTTGGGCGGCGTGCAGGCGGTGGCCGCCATGGCGCTCGGCACCGAGACCATCGCGCCCGTCGACATGCTGGTCGGCCCCGGCAACGCCTTCGTGGCCGAAGCCAAGCGGCAGCTCTTCGGTCGCGTCGGCATCGACCTCTTCGCCGGCCCGACCGAGACGCTCGTCATCGCGGATGAGAGCGTCGACGGCGAGATCTGCGCGACCGACCTGCTCGGCCAGGCGGAGCATGGCGTCAATTCGCCGGCGATCCTGCTGACCACCTCGGAAAAGCTCGCCCGCGAGACGATGGCGGAGGTCGAACGGCAGTTGCGATCGCTGCCGACCGCCGACCTGGCCGGAAGATCGTGGGCCGATTACGGCGAGGTCATCGTCTGCGACAGCGACGAGGAGATGGTGCGCGAAGCCGACCGCATCGCCTCCGAACACGTGCAGGTCATGACCCGCGACCCGGATTATTTCCTGGCCAACATGACGAACTATGGCGCGCTGTTCCTCGGACCACGCACCAACGTCGCCTATGGCGACAAGGTCATCGGCACCAACCACACCCTGCCGACCAAGAAGGCGGCGCGCTACACCGGCGGCCTCTGGGTTGGGAAATTCCTCAAGACCTGCACCTATCAGAAAGTGTTGACCGAGGAGGCGAGCAAACTCGTCGGCGAATACTGCTCCCGGCTCTGCCTGCTCGAAGGCTTCGTCGGACACGCCGAACAGGCCAACATCCGGGTCCGCCGCTATGGCGGACGGAACGCCGCTTGAGAGCGGGCACGGACGTTGAGCAACGATAATCTCGCTTCCGCCGAGCGCGCGTCACGCCGCTCGCGCGTGACCGTCAAGGATCTCGCGCGTCAGCTCGGCATGTCGGTCTCGACGGTCTCGCGCGCCTTCTACCTCGACGCGGTCATCGCGCCGGAAACCCGCGAGCGGGTCCTCTCGAAGGCTAGCGAGATCGGCTATCAGCCGAACCCGCTGGCGCGAGGCCTCATCACCAAGAGCAGCCGCATCGTGGGGGTCGTCGTCTCCGACATCACCAACCCGTTCTATCCGGAGGTGCTCACCAGCCTGACCGCGGCGATCCAGGCGGTCGGCTTCAACGTCATGCTGGTGGTCGAACAGGCTGACCGTCCGGGAGACCACGGACTCGCCGTGCTGCTGTCCTATCACCCCGACATCGTGATCATCCTGGCCACGACCCTCTCGTCGGGAGCCTCCGAGGCCTGCCGGCGCGTCGGAACGCCTGTGATCTTCTTCAATCGGCACGGGTCGGATCGCGATTCCTACTCCGTGACCTGCGACAACCTCGCAGGCGGCAAGGCCGTCGCGGACCTGCTCCTCGATCGCGGCTTCGAGCGCCTCGCCTTCGTGGCCGGCAAGCCCGATGCCTCGACGAATCTCGACCGCTGGACGGGATTTTCGCACCGATGCCTGGAACGCGGGGCGCCGGCGCCCGCGACCAGCCGGGGACGGGCGTTCAGCTACGAGGACGGCTACGAGGCGGCGATCGACCTTCTTCGGCATCCCGATCGGCCGCAGGCGATCTTCTGCGCTAACGATATCCTGGCGGTCGGCGCGATCGATGCGGCGCGCCGGGACTGCGGCCTGCGCATTCCCGAGGACCTGTCGGTGGTGGGATTCGACGATATCGCCATGGCGTCCTGGCCCTCCTATGACTTGACGACGGTTCGCCAGCCGGTCGCGGCCATGGTCGCGAGCACGATCGACCTCGCGGTCGGATTGACCCGGGGCGAGGCTGGCCAGCCTTCGGCGCGGCGGCTGCCCGGCCAGCTCGTCGAGCGGGGCACGACGAGGAGGGGCGGATGAGCGCTTCGGACCGCCGGTTTTCGCTGCTGGATGCCGCTGCGCCGGCGGTCCATCGGGTGACCTGCGAGAGCCTGCGTGGCGAGCCGGACGAGCCGCCGCTCGATCTCGACCCGAATCGGGTGGACGAGGCGGTGATGCGCTATGGGCTCGGCGCGCGCGGCGTCTACGCCGATCTGCGGCGGGTGGTCGGCCAGGTCGGCGGCCTGCTCATCCTGGCGCAGGCGAGCGGCAGGCGGGATCCGCTGGATTCCGCGGCGCTGGCGCAGGCCGAGGAAACCCATGCGGGCGCCTGTGATCGCCTCGCGGCGATCGAGGCTCCCGGACGGCTCGAACCGCACCGGGCGGGGCTCGCGGACGCCGCGCGACTGGCGGGCCTGGCGCTCGCGGCCTTGCGCGACGCGCGGGCCGATGCCGACCGCCGTCCGGATCTGGGCAAGGCGTCGGAGGCCGTGACGCGCGCCTACGCGCTGCTGCAGGCGGCCTCCGACAGCCGCTTCGGCATGACCATGGTGGATTTCCGTCACGCCTGCTGCAGTTGCGGCGCGATCAACCGATAAACGAGGGAGGGCGACGAACATGGGTCAGTATTCGATCTGGGTCCTGGAATATTCCTACGTCAAGAAATACCACAAGAGCGGCGTTCTCTACGGCGCGCATAACCAGGGACATGTGAAGCTTCCCTATTGCTACGCCCTGATCAAGGGCAACGGCCACGTCGCGATGGTCGACGTCGGCTACAACAACAAGGATTACGGCAAGCATCTGGCCGACAAATTCGGGGTGGAGAACTGGCATCCGCCGCAGACCGTGCTGGCCGGCGTGGGGCTCAAGCCGGACGACGTGGATACGATCTTCGTCAGCCATGCCCATTTCGACCACTTCGGCAATGTCGAAGACTTCCCGAAAGCGACCTTCTACATCCAGGAACGCGAGATCGCGAAATGGACCTGGGCCATGTCGCTGCCCGACCGGCTGCGCTGGATGATGGTCGCGATCGACCCCGGCGACATCATCCGCGGTGTCGATCTCGCCCGGCAGAAGCGGCTCGTGTGCATCGACGGCGACAGGGCCGAGGTGCTGCCGGGCATCGATCTTCACGTCGCCTATGACAGCCATACGTTCGCGTCCCAATGGGTTGAAATCCGCAACGACGGGCAATCGCCGTCCAGGGATGCCTGGGCGCTCGCGGGCGACCTGGTCTACGTGTTCGAGAACGTCGAGGGTCCGGGCGGTGCGGTCGACGTCGACACGATGTACGTGCCGGTGGGCCTCGCGGTCGGCAGCCAGCAGAACCTCGTGATGGCGACCGAGGAGATGATGAAACAGGTGGGCTACGAGCCTCGGCGGGTCATCGCGGTCCACGAGGAGAGGCTGAAGGACCGTTTTCCGTCGCGCGTCACCAAGGAAGGCCTGACCATCACCGAAATCTGCCTCGCGGATGGCGAGACCTCGAAGGTGGCATGAGCTCGGGCGTCGCTGGCGCGTGGCGATGCCGAGCGCGGGGCCGTAGACTTGCGCCGGCACGCGTGGCCGTTGCCGGAGGCCTGGTCGAGGCCCGCATCGCGCCGACCTCGGGCGTGACAGGCCACGCGGTTCCGGGCCGCGGCAGCGACGGGACCATGCGCGAGGCATCGCGGACCATCATCGATCGGAAGGGGAGACCGGCACCATGTCGCGAAAGATAAACTGGGGTGTGCTGAGCACGGCGAAGATCGGGGTCGAGAAGGTCATTCCCGCCATGCAGCGCGGTGAACTGACGACGATCGGCGCCATCGCGTCACGCGATGCGGCCAGGGCCGAAGCGGTCGCGGCGCGGCTCGGCATTCCGCGGGCCTACGGCAGCTACGAAGAGCTTCTGGCCGACCCGTCGATCGAGGCGATCTACAATCCTCTCCCGAACCACCTCCATGTGCCTTGGACCATCCGGGCGCTCGAGGCGGGCAAGTCCGTGCTCTGCGAAAAGCCCGTGGGGCTCGACGCCACGGAGGCACAGCGCCTCGTCGAGGCCTCCGCCCGCACGGGACGCCTCGTCGCCGAGGCCTTCATGGTCCGCCATCATCCGCAGTGGCGAAAGGCCAAGGAGATCGTCGCCGGCGGCCGCATCGGCGAGGCACGGGCCGTGCAGACGCTGTTCTCCTACTATCTCACCGATCCCGCCAATATCCGGAACCAGGCCGAGATCGGCGGCGGCGGCCTCTACGACATCGGCTGCTATGCCATCAACACGGCCCGCTACCTGTTCGAGGCGGAGCCGGAGCGGGCGATCGGCCTGTTCGACACCGATCCGGCGATGCGGACCGACCGCATGATGAGCGGCCTCGCCGAGTTCGGCAGCGGCCGGCAGCTCGCCTTCACCTGCGCGACGCAGCTGGTGCCGTGCCAGCGCGTGCAGATCATGGGCACGCATGGCCGGATCGAGGTCGAGATCCCGTTCAATGCGCCGGCCGATGAGCCGACGAGGCTCGTCGTCGACGACGGCCGTGATCTGGCGGGGAGCGGCCGGGAGGTGATCGAGCTTCCCGCCGCCGATCAATACACGCTGCAAGGCGATGCCTTTTCTCGCGCCGTGCTCGGCGAACGGCCCCTCGAATGGACCGTCGCCGACGCCGTCCTGAACATGCGGGTGATCGACGCCTTCTTCCGCTCGGCGCGCTCCGAACGATGGGAGCGTCCCTGATATCGGTTCGGACGATCCGATCTCCTTTTCCGGCCCGGATGCTACGAGCCGCGGCGCGCAACGGCACCCCGCAGATGGATCTCTGCGATTCCGTCCCGATGACACCGCTCGTGCTTCGAGACCGGAGCCGTTCGGCCTGGTCGGGACGCAGTTTCGGACGGCGGATGGCGTCTCGACGATCTCCCTGGAACGTGCGCGCTCTCCTTTCGGGTGATAATCGCCTATGATGGGCGGTCGGACGGCGTTTCCCGCTTACCGTCTCGGCCACCATGCCTTGTGCCTCACTCGCGAGGCGCGATCGAGAGGAGCACTGTCGTGGCGTTCACCTGCACGATTCCGGCCAAGCCCACCGTTCAGGTCGACGACGACCGGGTCAGGATCACGCGGTGGGATTTCGAGCCCGGCGCGAGCACCGGCTGGCACGAGCATGCCATGCCCTATTGCGTCGTGATGGTGCTCGGCGGCGAACTGGCCATCCACGACGGCACCGAGGTCAAGCGCGTGCCGCTCGAGGCAGGCGACGCCTATGTCAGGCCCAAGGGCATCACGCACGACGTCATGAACGGCACGGACCATCCGATGGCCTTCGTCGAGATCGAGATGAAGCGCTGAGCGTGCGGCGAACCGTGCAGGGTTGTGCAACCGGGTGACGTCAGCCGTCATCCGGGACGCCGAGGCCCGCGACTGGATGCATCGGCGGCGATTGCTCAGGGTCGAGGAAGGTCCGGCTCGCGAGCCAGCCGTAGCGCCAGGCCTGCAAGCCGCCGCGTGCCGCGAGAAAGCCGAGCAGCGCCAGCCATAGCCCGGTATTGCCAAAGGACCTGAGCGCCAGGAACAGCGCCAGATAGAGGCCGAGCGCCACCAGCATGAGATTGCGCATGTCGCTGGTCCAGGTGGCGCCGATGAAGACGCCGTCGAACTCGAAGGCGAGCGCGCCCAGGACCGGCGTCAGCGCCGCGAAGGGAAGGTAGAGGCGCGCCAGGTGGCGGACGGCCGGATCGGTGCTGACGAGGTCGATGAAGGCGCCGCCGCCGAAGAAGGCCAGCGCCGTGGCGACGGTCGACAATATGAGGCACCAGAAGGTCGTGAGCCGCACCGCACGGCGAAAGCCCGACGGATCGCCGGCGCCGACCGACTGTCCGCACATCTGCTCGGCCGCCGTGGCGAAACCGTCGAGGAAATAGGCGGTGATGAGGAACAGGTTCATCAGCACCGCATTGGCGGCTAGCACGAGATCGCCGCCACGCGCGCCCTGCGCGGTGAAGAAGGCGAAAGCGAAGATCAGCGCCGCCGAGCGGATCATGATGTCGCGGTTGACGCCGACCATGCGGGCGAGACGCGCCCGGTCGCGCAGCAATCGCCACGGCACCGCGAAACGCGGCCCGTAGAGGTGGTAGAGGACCAGGAGGCCGACGAGGCAGCCAAGACCCTCCGCCGCCAGCGTGCCGAGGGCCGAGCCCCTGACCCCGAGTCCCAGGCCCATGACCAGCGTCACGTTGAAGACGATGTTGACGAGGTTGATCAGGACCTGCAGCACGAGGCCGATATCGGTGCGTCCGCGCCCCGTCACGGTGCCGAGCACCACGTAGTTGACGAGCGTGAACGGCGCCGCCCAGATGCGGATGTCGAAATAGCTGCGCGCCGCCGCCGTCACCTCGGGCGAGGCATCCATCGCGGTGAAGGCGATCCAGGCGATCGGCCTCTGCAGGGCCACGAGCGCCGCGGCGAGGAACGCCGCGAGGATCAGCGCCCGCAGCACGGTGGCGCGCTCCTCCTCGCCGGCTCCGGCGCCGGTGGCCTGGGCCACGAGACCGGACGTGCCGAGCCGCAGGAAACCGAGCGGCCAGAAGGTGAAGTCGAAGATCACCGCGCAGGTGGCGATGGCGCCGAGCAGCGACGCCTGACCGAGCCGGCCGATGACCGCCGTATCGGCGAAGCCGAGCAGCGGCGTCGACATATGGGCCAGCGTCATCGGCAGGGCGAGGCGCAGCACGCTCGCATGGGTGACCCTGACGGGGCGCTGCCGGGCCGCGGCGCCAAGCGCGCTCACCTTCGAATGTCGCCGACGGCGCCGGTCTTCGCCATCGCGGTCCAGGCCTTCAGGGCGGGGTCAGAACGGATGATACTGGAACAGCCAGGTCTCGGTCAGCATCTTGGTGCCGGTCTTGAGATAGAGCCGCAGTTCGACCGGATCGGTTCCGTCGACGATCAGGTCGAACTGCGTCCGCCAGTGGCCGTTGACGCCGTCCGGCACCGCTTCCGTGAGGCGATAGGTCCCGAACTGGCCGCGCGAGGTCGACACCACCGGCTCGGGCGTCACGCCGAAGGGCAGGTCTTCGAGCGGGCCGCCCAGGAACTCGACCATGAACTTGCGCACGCCCTTGGGCCTCGGCTGGCCCGGCTGGCCGCCGCGCCCGAGCCGCGTCGCAACGCATTTGGCGAGCGGCGGCGGAAAGGGTTCGTAGGCCAGCCAGTGCTGCCGGTACTTGAAGGCATAGCTCTTGCCGGCCGTCGCCGGCTCGGCCGGCACCCACATGGCGACGACATTGTCGTGGATCTCGTCGTCCGTCGGGATCTCGATGAGCTGCACCGCGCCCTTGCCCCAATCGCCCTGCGGCTCGACCCACACGCTCGGGCGCCGGTCGTAATAGACGCCGTCGATGTAATGGTCGAAGATGCGGTCGCGCTGCATCGTGCCGAAACCCTTCGGCGACTGGTCCGAGAAGGCCGAGGCCGTCGTCCGGTCCGGATTGTTGAGCGCGCGCCACAAACGCTCTCCGGCGCCGGTCCACAGCGACAGACCGTCCGAATCATGCACCTCCGGACGCCAGTCGATGGCCATCGGCTTGGCGGTCTCGGAATACCAGTACATGGTGGTCAGCGGCGCGATGCCGAGGCGCGAGACGTCCTTGCGCAGGTGCACCGTGTGGTCGATCTCCATGATCACGCCCTTGGCGCGCGTCATGGCGAACCTGTAGGCGCCGGTGACGGAGGGGCCGTCGAGCAGCGCGTAGACCACCAGGGTGTCGCTATCGTCGGTCGGCGTCTCGATGTAGAATTTGGTGAAGTCGGGGAATTCCTCGTCGCGATCCGCCACCGCCGTGTCGATGGCGATGCCGCGCGCCGACTGGCCGTATTGGTAGAGTTCGCCGATGGCGCGGAAATAGGATGCGCCGAGAAAGGCGGCCCAGTCGTTGTTGTGCCAATCGAGCTTGCCGTTGCGCGCCTCCTGCAGACGGAATCCGGCGAAGCCTATGCCCTTGGGGAGCTCATGGGCCGGCGAGTCGGGCGGGATGTTGAACATCGACTGGTCATAGACGATCTCGCGCGACTGCCCCTGCGCCACCACCAGCATGTCGACCGATTTGGCGAAGAACATGCCGAGGTGGAAGAAGGTCACCGGAAACTGACCCGGGCCGTCGGCGAACAGCGCCTCGTCGGTGTTGAAGGTGATCTTGCCCCATTCCTCGTAGTTGAGCTGCTTGACGATGTCGGGCGCCGGCCGCATCGGCGGCTGGTAGGGCTGGGTCGCCATGCGGCGCGCCTTTTCCTTCAGGAGCTCGAAGGTGAAGGGCTCGGGGGCGCCGAGCTTCAGGCCGGCCTGCTGCGCCATGGCCGGGGTGACGCCCTCGGCCATGAGGCCCATGGCGGAGGCGGCTGCCATGGCCTTGAGCAGCGCACGGCGATCGAGGTCGGTCATGGAAGGAGCCTTAGCCGCGGATGGGTTCGACTTTGACGGCGGCGCGCATGAAATAGTAGAGGGCGACGAAGCCCAGGAGCGCGAACAGCACTTCGACCGAGCGGGCGACCACCGGGGCGAGGCCGAAGATGCCGCCCAAGGCCCAGCCGGCGGCCCAGGACATGCCGACGAGTTCCGTGCCGACGAGGACTGCCACGCAGGAAATGGTCGTGAGATTGGCCCAGTGGATCTCTTTCGACTGCGGCACGAGGGTCTCCAGCATCTGCGCGATCATGTCGGACCTACAGCACGAAACGGCAGCATGCAAGACGGCCAGCGGCCTCGTGCCGCCCGGTCAGCGGGTCATGCGAAGCTCGCGCCCGAGATCGTCGAGCGTCGCGGCGATATGGTCGGCGCTCAGCGCCGCGGCGCGGCGCGCATCCCCCGCCGACCAGGCCTCCAACAGCGCGCGATGCTCGGCCGACGCACGGGCCGGCCGCCCTTTCGGCTCCAGGTGCTTGACGGCATAACGCTCGGCGATGACCTGGATCCGCTCGATCGTCAGGATCGTGACGGGACGGCGGCACGGGCGGATCAGCGCCATGTGGTAGGCCCGGTTCAGCGCGCCGGCCTTGGGGCTCGCCGAGACCGTGGCCTCGTTCAGCTCGGCAAGCGCGCGCCGGGCCCGCGTGATGTCGTCCGGCAGCAGGCGAGCGGCTGCCGCGCCGACCGCCTCGGGCTCGATCTTCAGCCGGAGGTCGAAGACATCGAGGGCTTCCTCCGTCGACAGCGGGCTGACGAAATAGCCGCGGTTCGTCTGCGACACGACGAGACCGTCCTGCTCGAGCTTGGCGAAAGCCTCGCGCAGCGGGATCTTGCTGACGCCGAGCTCCGCCGCCAGCGCATCCTGCCGGATCGGCAGATCGGCCGGGATGTCTCCGGCGACGATCCGGTCGCGCAGGATGTCGATGATCTGGTCCGCAAGTGCGGTCTTGACGAGGAGACCCATGGTGAGCGTCATACCACCTGAAAGCCGCGCCAAAAGGGATCCGCGCGGTCGATCCAGAGCGTGTTGAAGCCGGTCGCGGTCGCGCTCCCTTCGATCGACGGCACGATGGCCTCCAACCCGGCGACCTCCGTCCGTGCCTCGATACGACCGACGAAGCGACTGCCGATGTAGCTCTCGTGCACGAATGTCTCACCCGGTCGCAGGCGCCCGCTCGCGGCGAGGTGAGCCAGGCGCGCCGAGGTGCCGGTGCCGCAGGGCGAGCGATCGATCGCCTTGTCGCCGTAGAAGACCGCGTTGCGGCCGTCGGCGCCCTCGCCGCGCGGCTTGTCGGCCCAAAGAACGTGGGTCACCCCGCGGATCGTGGGGTCGAGCGGGTGGACCGGCTCGATCGCCTCGCGCACGAGACGCCGCACGCTCGTGCTGAGCTCGACCAGGCGCGCGGCGCCGAGATCGTCGAGGCCCGTATAGGCGCCCTGCGGCTCGACGATCGCGTAGAAATTGCCGCCATAGGCGATGTCGATCGAGAGCGGCCCGAACCCAGGCACCTCGATGGCGACGCCGCGCGCCGCCACATAGGCCGGCACGTTGGTGATCCTGACGGAGCCGACGCGCCCGCCGTCCGTGCCGTAGGCGATGTCGATCACGCCGGCCGGGACCTCGACGCGCAGCCGCCCGGGCTCGCGCGGCTGGACCAGCCCATGCTCCAGCCCGAAGGTCACCAGGCCGATGGTGCCGTGCCCGCACATGGGCAGGCAGCCGCTCGTCTCGATGAACAGGATGCCGACATCGGTGTCCTGCCGCGTCGGCGGATAGAAGAAGCCGCCCGACATCATGTCGTGGCCGCGCGGCTCGAAGCAGAGCCCGGTGCGGATCCAATCGAAGCGCTCGAGGAAGTCCTGGCGGCGCTCCGACATGGTCGAGCCGCGCAGCAGCGGCGTGCCGCCGGCGACGAGACGCACCGGGTTGCCGGCGGTGTGGCCATCGATGCAGAAGAAAGTGTGCCGCATGAGCGTTTCTCAGAGAATTGATCGAGGAGAGTCGATGGCTCGACGGCTCCGCCTTCCCCTCATCCGCCTTGCCGTTTCGCGGCTGTGAGCGCGAAGACGCGCCGGATGAGGGGTCGATGACCGAACCGAGCGACCGAGCGAAACGTCACGCCGCCTGCGATAGCGCCTTGCCCGGGCGCGTCGCGGCGGCCTTCTCCACCATCGCCACGACCTCGGCGCGTCGCGCGCCGCTGAGCGGCAGGCGCGGCATGCGCACGCGTTCCGACCCGCGTCCCATGATCTGTTCGGCGAGCTTGATCGACTGCACCAGGTCGTGCTCGGCGTCGAGGTGCAGCAGCGGCATGAACCAGCGGTAGATGCGCCGCGCCTCCGTCCAGTCGCCCCGCGCCGCGGCGGCGACCAGGCGCACCGATTCCTGCGGGAAGGCGCTGGTCAGGCCCGACACCCAGCCCTTCGCACCGAGCATCAGGCCTTCGAGCGCGATGTCGTCGAGCCCGGCGAAGATGTCGAACCGGTCCCCGAACGCGTTGACGAGGTCGGTGAAGCGGCGCGGGTCGGGCGCGCTCTCCTTCACGGCCAGGATGGTCGGCACGTCCGCGAGCGCCCGGAGCACCTCGGGCCCGATATCGACCCGATAGGCCGGCGGGTTGTTGTAGAGCATGATCGGCAGGCGCGTCGCCTCGGCAACGGCGCGGAAGTGCGCCACCAGCTCCTCGGGCTTCGGCACATAGACCATGGCGGGCAGCACCATGAGCCCGTCGGCGCCGAGCCTTTCGGCGTCCCGCGCATAGGCCACGGCGCGACGCGGGTCGAGCTCCGACACGCCGGTCACGACAGGCACGCGGCCCGCCACGACCTCGACGGCGGCGCGCAGGATGCTCCTTTTCTCCCCGGGCTCGAGCGAATTGTTCTCGCCGCAGGTGCCCATGACGATCAGGCCGTTCACGCCGTCGTCGACCAGCGCATCCTGCACGCGTTGCGTCGCTTCGAGGTCGACCGACAGAGTCTCGTCGAATTGCGTCGTCACCGCGGGGAACACGCCATGCCAGCCGGTCGCCATTGCAATCTCCTCCAACCTCATTTCGTATACGATATACGAAACAGATCCAGAGACCTGTGTCAAGCCCGAAAAGGTCGGATCGGCGGATGCAAAAGCCCGATTCGAGGCGCCGGATTTCTGTCAACTTGCTGTCGGCAAGGTGAAATGCCCGGACCTTTCGTCCCGAAGGCGCTAACAGCCGGCGTACCGGACACGACGTGGATCGGACCATGAGGTTACTGTTGGTAGAGGACAGCCCGCGCCTGCGCGATCTCCTCGCGGAGCGCGTACGCGGCGCCGGCTGGCGCCTCGATGCCGTCGGCTCGGTGGCAGAGGCGACGCTGGCGACGCGATCGATTCTCTACGACTTGATCCTGATCGATCTCGGGTTGCCCGATGGCGACGGCAAGTCGCTGATCAAGTCCATCCGGGCCGAGGGATCGCCGGTGCCGATCTTCGTTCTGACCGCCCGGGGGTCCATCGACGATCGCGTGGACGCGCTCGACAGCGGGGCGGACGATTACCTGGTCAAGCCGTTCAACCACATCGAGCTCCTGGCCCGCTGCCGGGCTCTGCTCAGGCGCAGCGGTCCGCATCGTTCGGATCGCATCGAGATCGGCCGTCTCGAGTTCGATCCGGCCTCCGGTTCGGTGCGCGCGGGGGGTGACGTCGTGCCCGTGTCGCCGCGCGAACGCTCGCTGCTCGAACTGCTGCTGCGCCATGCCGATCGCGTGGTCCCCAAGGAACGCATCGAGGTCGCCTTGTCGGCTTTCGGCGACGAGATCTCGACCAACGCCGTCGAGCTCGCCATCTCTCGGCTTCGGCGGCGCCTCGAACCCGCCGACTCCGGCGTCACCATCGAGACGGTCAGGGGCGCCGGCTATCTTCTCCGGGAGGCCAAGCCTCATGACTGAACGGTCCGCGGCGCCTCTGCCGCTGTGGCGCATCGTCGGCTGGCGCATCGTCCTGTTCGCGATCCTGGCCATGATGGTGCAGGTGATCGTCGTCCTGGTCGACTATTACTTCGACGATGCGAAGCTCGCGGCCTTGATGATCGAGCACGAGAGCCGCGCCCTGCTCTCGGGGGTAAGCACCGGCCAAGGCGGTCTCGCCTTCTCGGTACCGAACGGGCTGAAGCGCTATCGAGCGTCGAGGGGCGACTATTTCACGCGCGTCCGGACGCCCGAGGGACGCGTCATCTACTCGAACTGCGACGCGAGCTGCGTGATCCATCTCCTGCCGCCGGAGGTGAACCCGCCGGACCTCTGGTCGCGGCTCATCCGGCTCGGGAAGCCGATCGAGGTCGTCGGCGGCCGCGCCTTCGACGTCGCCGGCGAAAAGGTCTTCATCGAAGTCGCGGTGCTCGACGATCACGAGCGCGTCATGTGGCACGTGCTCGGACGCGAACTCGCCGACCACCTGGCGGTGCCGATGTCGCTGATGCTCGTCTTCGTGCTCGGCGGCATGCTGGTCTCCGTGAAGCTCGCGCTGCGTCCCGTGGAGCGCGCAGCGGAGCAGGCGGAAGGCATCGATCCGCTCGACCCCAGCCACACGATCGACGTCACCGGCATGCCCCGGGAGATCGCCGAGCTCGGCGCGGCAGTGAACCGGATGCTGGGCCGCATCAATGCCCTGATGCAGGCGCAGCGCGTCTACACGACCGCCATCGCCCATGAGATCCGCACGCCGCTCGCCATGATGCGGCTCGAACTCGGCCACATCGAACACGGACGGGCCCGCAAGGTCGAGCAGGATATCGAGGCGCTGACCCGTTTCGTCGCCCAGGTCACCGATCTCGGGCGGCTGGAGGGCGCCGACCGCGCCACCTTCCGCCCCATCGATCTGGCGATCCTGGGTCGCGCCGTCGTCAGCGACGTCGCGCCCTGGGTCTACCAGCGCGGCCACACGATCGCCTTCGAGGACGCCGGTGCCGCGTCGGTCGAGGGCCACCCGCCCCTGATCGAGAACGCGGTGCGCAACCTGATCGAGAACGCCGTCGTGCATACGCCGCGTCACACCGCCATCGAGGTCCAGGTCGGTCCCGGCACGCGCATTCTCGTGAGCGACGATGCCGGCCTGTTGTCGCGGCATCGGCCGACCACCGGCGCCGCAGAGAGCAAAGTGGTCGAGCCCTCGGGCATCGGGCTCGAGATCGTCCGCCGGATCATGAAGCTGCACCGCGGCAGGCTCGAGACGTCCGTCGACCCGCAACGCCGGACGACGATGCAGCTCGCCTTCGCGACGCAGCCTGCGGACGCACGCTGAGCCGGTGCCGGGCTTGCCTTGCTCTACGAGAAGAAGTGCCCGCCCGGCAGGACCACGCCGAGGTAGACGAGGGCGGCCGCGACGCCGAGGCAGGCCAGCGCGACGGCGTTCGAGCCCCGTTGCGCGACGCGCCCGTCCGGATAGACGCTGGCCGCCTTGCGCCCCGTGATCATGGCGCCGATGAGGTTCTCCTTCTTTATGAGTTGATAGAACAGGTTGACGGCGATGTGCACGACCGCCAATCCGAGGATCACGTAGAACCAGGCCGCGTGGAGTGTCGCGGCGCGCGCGGCCCAGGTGTCGCCGATGGCATCCGCGAAGGGACCCGAGGCCATCACGCCGTCGGTGGAACAGAGCCCGAGCGCCACCTGGATCAGGCAGGCGGCGAGCAGCCCGAGGATCATGAGCCCTCCCGCCGGGTTGTGCCCGAGGTAGCGCCTGGCCGCCCCCGCCCGAAGCGCCCTGACATAGGCCAGGACGGTCGACGGTGAACTGACGAAGCTCGCGAAACGAGCGGTCGAGCCGCCGACGAAGCCCCAGAGCACCCGATAGACGAGCAGCGTGAGGATGCCGTATCCGGCCGCCTTGTGGACCGTCATGTCGGGGTCGGCGAAGCCGCTCGACACCCAGGCCGCGATGACGAGGACGACGAGCGCCCATTTGAACAGGCGGGTCGGCAGGTCCCAGGCCAGAGTTTCGGGCTCGCCTTCGTCTTCGGCGGCACGGTGGCGCCTGATGAGCCGTTCCGCCGCACTCATTTATAAACCGAATGGCATGAGCGGCACTGGTTGACGATCTCGCCGAACGCGGCCCTGAAATGCGCCGGATCAGCGGCCTCCGCGGTGGTGGACAGCGTCGTGAAGCGCTGCCGGAAGTCGCGCGCCTTGCCGCCGCCGCCCGGAACCAGAGCCATGGCGGTCCGCGCTTCGCCGGCAAAGGCCCGCAATGCCTCCTCGGCCTTCGTGGCATCGCTCGACGCCAGGGCGGCCTTGGCGACCTTGACCGTCCGACCCATGTCGTTCATCGCCGACTTGAACGATTCCGCATCGGCTGGACCCGATCCCAAAGCGAGCCACAGGCCTGCCGACGCCGCCACAAGCGCACCCATCGCGTGGATCCTGGACGAGGTGATCATCGAACGGGTCATTGTTTCTCCTGTGGCCTGCTTCGCATGGCGGACTCGCGTGCCTATCTCCGAACCGCCGCAGGCCCGGGGGCGCGGGTTCTATTACCCGCCGACACTCCGGGCGGAGCGAGACGAGGAGGACGGTCAGAAGCCGCATCGGATGCGATGCCGGATCGGGGCATTTCCGGTCCTGAATCGCCCGTCGTCCGACGCGTGGCGTTCAACGCGGCTATCGAGCTTGTTCGTGCCGGCGGATATAGCAGGATCGCCTGTCAGAACGCTGTCAGCCGGAGAATGGCGAGCCGGTGCACCACGTCGCGGCGTTCGGTCACCGAACCTTCGGTGGCAGGGAGAACAGGGTCACGAAACGTTCGAGGAGCGCCCGGTCGCCCTCGATTCGCAGCACGCCCTCCGCCTCCGCCTCAGCGACCGGCCACTTGCCGTAGACGACGCGCGCCAACGTCGTCGGATCGCTGGCGAAGACGACGTCGGGCGCGCCGATGTCGCCCCGGACGATCTCCAGCGCGCCCCCGGCGAGCCGCGCCACGAAGGCGTCCCGGGCGAAGCGGAAGGCGATGGTCGCCGTCGTCGCGTCGGGCCGCCCGGCGTCGAGCATCGCCCTCAGCGACATCATGATCGAGGCCGGCGACAGCGGCAGCGTCGGGTCGTGGCACGGAGAACGTGTGGCCCATCGCCCCATCGTCTGGAAGATCGGCTCGCTCTCATAGCCCCAGGGCGTCAATTCGTAGACCTGGACGGAGGCCGGCGAGGGCAGCTTGCGCCGACGCAGGATGCCGGCCTGCTCCAGCCCCTCGAGCCGAAGCGTCAGGACATTGGCGCTGATCCCGCTGAGCTGGGCCTTGATCTCGCCGAAGCGACGCGGGCCGAACATCAGTTCGCGCACGATCAGGAGCGACCACCGCTCGCCGACCAGCTCGAGCGCCAGCGCGGTGCCGCAGGCGTCGTCGTACCAGCGCTTCGCCGTTGATTTTCCTTGATTAGTCATATTTTCTAACTACACAGTTGCTTTTTATAACTTATGCGGGCATCATCGTCAAACAGCGACGCGTCCGGCAGGGGCTTCGCGCAAAGAAAACGACGGAGGATTCGATGACCGACGCCCTGAAACCGGCGCGCGCCCTCGCCGAGGCCAACGCCGTCCGCTGGCCCAACGAAAGCGCCGACTATCGCCGCGCCCGCAACGCGCTCCTCGCCGAGGAGATCGAGCTGCGCCGCCACATCGAGCGCGTCGCCGAGCAACGCCGGGCGCTGCCGCCAGGCGGCGCGGTGACCGGCGCCTATCGCTTCGAGGGCGAGGCCGGCCCCGCTACCTTCGCGGACCTGTTCGGCGACAAGGAGACGCTCGCCATCTACAGCTACATGTTCGGCCCGGAGCGCGAACGACCGTGCCCGATGTGCTCGTCGCTGCTCGCCTCCTGGGACGGCGAGGTGCCCGACATCGAGCAGCGCATCGCCTTCGCGGTCGTCGCGCGGTCGCCGCTGCGTCGTCTCGCCGCCTTCAAGGCCGAACGCGGGTGGCAGCACCTGCCGCTCTATTCCGACGTCGATGGCGCCTTCAGCCGCGACTACCATGCCGTCGCGCCCGACGGCAGCGACAATCCGCAATTCCTCGTCTTCACGCGCCGCGACGGCACGATCCGGCATTTCTGGAGCGGCGAGATGGGCATGGACAGCGCCGACCCCGGCCAGGATCCGCGCGGCGCGCCCGACCTCATGCCGCTGTGGACGATCCTCGACGCGACGCCTGAAGGTCGCGGCGCCGGATGGTACCCGAAGCTCGACTACGGCGCGTCCACGCGCTGACCACCGGAGACAGGCCCGGATCTGGAGGAGAACAACGATGCCCAAGATGATCTTCGTGAACCTGCCCGTCGCCGACGTCGCCAAAGCGACCGCCTTCTACGCGGCGATCGGCTGCACCAGGGATACCACCATCTGCAAGGGACCCGAGGCGGCGATGATGGCGTGGTCGGACACGATCACTTTCATGCTGCTCGACCGCGCCTTCTATCAGACGTTCACGACCAAAGAGATCGCCGACGCACGCACCACGAGCGAGGTGCTGCTCGGCCTGTCGCGCGACAGTCGCGCGGCGGTCGACGCGATCGCCGAGGACGCCCTCACCGCCGGCGGCAAGGAGCCGCGGCCGCCGCAGGATCACGGCTTCATGTATGGCCGCGCCTTCGAGGATCTCGACGGACACATCTTCGAGTCGATGTGGATGGACGTCGAGGCCGCGGTCGCGGCCATGGCACAGCGGCAGCCCGCGGCAGCCTGAGCCTCACCCTCGGCGCCGCCGCGCCGCTCGCCGAACAAGATTCACTGGAGGAGATCATGTCCAAGCGTCCCACCATCACCACCTTCGCCTGGGTGCCCAAGTTCGCCCGCGGCTTCGTCCGCGATGTCCGCGCGCGCTGGGCATTCGAGGAAACCGGCCAGGTCTATGCGGTCGACCTCATCGATGGCCCCTATTCGAAGAGCGCGGCGCACCGCCGCTTCCAGCCTTTCGGCCAGGTTCCCACCTATTCGGACGGCGCGGTCGAGATCTTCGAATCGGGTGCGATCGCGCTTCGCATCGCCGAGCAGGGCTCGGGATTGCTTCCCGACGATCCCGCGGCGCGCATCCGCGCGATCCAGTGGCTGATCGCCGCGCTCAATTCGGTCGAGCCATGGGTGATGCAACTCGCCGTCGTCGACCTGTTCGAGGCCGACCGCGAATGGTCGAAGCCGCGCCGTCCCAAGGTGGTCGAGGACCTGCGTGGCCGGCTTGCCGACCTTGCGGCGGCGCTCGGCGACAAGCCATGGCTCGATGGCGACACCTTCACGGTCGGCGATCTGATGATGATCTCGGTGCTGGGCGGCCTGCGCAATACCGACATCCTCGCCGACCTGCCCAACCTCGCGGCCTATGTGGCGCGCGGCGAGGCGCGCCTGGCCCACGTGAAGGCGATGGCCGATCACATGGCGGTCTACGAGGGGCAGGATGTCGCGCCAGGGCGGCAGGAGGCGGGAGCGAGCCGATGAGCTACATCCAGGGGTTCGTGGTGCCCGTGAAGACGAGCGACAAGGAGGCCTATCGCGCGTTCGCGGCGAAGGTCGCGCCGATGTTCCGGGAGTACGGCGCGACGCGGGTGGTCGAGGCCTGGGGCGTCGACGTGCCCGACGGCAAGGTCACCGACTTCAAGCGCGCCGTCGACGCCGCGGCGGACGAGGCCGTCGTCTTCGCCTGGATCGTCTGGCCCGATCGCGCCACCTGCGACGCGGCCGTGCAGAAGATGCGGACCGACGAGCGGACGAAGGCCGACGGCGCGGTGCCCTTCGACATGCAGCGCATGATCTTCGGCGGCTTCGCGACGATCTTCGACACGCGAGAGGACTGATCCATGGCCAATCATTTCATCTGGCACGAGCTCAACACCACCGACCGCGATGCCGCGGCCAGGTTCTATCGCGCGGTCGTCGGCTGGGACACCAAGCCCTACGAGGGCGGCGGCGACTATCGCATCTTCACGATGGGCGGCCACGACGGCGCGGGGCTGATGGCGCTGCCCGAGGCTGCGCGCCCGGGTGGCCCCTATTGGGCGAGCTATCTTCACGTCGCGGATGTCGATGCCGAAGCGGCGGCGATCAAGGCCGAGGGCGGCGCGATCCATGTTGGCCCGCAGGATATCCCGACCGTCGGCCGCTTCGCCGTCGTCGGCGATCCGCAAGGTGCCGTCTATATGATCCTGGCGCCTGCCCCGCGCGACGACGTTCCGGCGCGTCCGCCCGCCAGCACGCCCGGCGAGGTCGGCTGGCACGAGCTCCACGCGACCGACTGGCGCGCCGCCTTCGACTTCTACGCCCGCTACGGCTGGGAGAAGAGCCACACGTTCGACATGGGCGCGATGGGGACCTATCAGATCTTCGGGATCGACGGCACCGACGCGGGGGGCATGATGACGAGCCCGCTCAAGCCGCAGTGGCTGCCCTATGTCAGCGTCGCCGACATCGACGCCGCGAAGGCGGCGATCGAGGCCAATGGCGGGCGGATCATGCACGGCCCCGCCGAGGTTCCCGGCGGCACCTTCATCATCCAGGGGAGCGATCCGCAGGGCGCGACCTTCGCGGTCGCGGGTCCGCGCAAGCGCTGAGACGGGGCTACCGCCGGCGCGAAGACGACGGCGTGAGCCCCATCGGAGAGGCATGGGGTGGCAAGCCGCCGGGGCCTCGTGGAAGGACAGGGTGATTGGAAGGGCAGGGTGGCTGTCGTGAAGAAGGCCGATCTCGCCGACATCTATCGAGGCTACATCGCTTGCCTGAACAAGCAGGACTGGCCGAGGCTGGGACAGTTCGTCCATGACGACGCGTACTACAACGGCCGGCGGATCGGATTATCGGGTTATCGCGAGATGCTGGAGCGAGATTTCCAAGAAATTCCGGATCTTCATTTCAACATCCGGCTGCTGATTGCCGATCCACCCTGCATAGCCAGCCGGCTCGACTTCGACTGCACGCCGAAGGGCCGGTTTCTTGGACTTCCCGTGAACGGCAGGAAAGTCGCCTTCAGCGAGAATGTGTTCTATGAATTTTCGGAGGAGCGGATCAAGCAAGTATGGTCGGTCATAGACAAGGCGGCGATCGAAGCCCAGATTTGATGCGAAAATCATCGAAATAGCGGCCACACGCCTCGGCTCGGGTATACGTTGCGCGGCCTCTCCAGGGCTCAGAGGCTATTTGATAATTCTCATGTCCTCATCCTGAGCCGGCCGCGAAGCGGCCGAGTCGAAGGACGGCAAACGTCAGCCGTGCTTCGAGACGGTCCTGGCGGACCTCCTCAGCATGAGGATCATCAGTTTCCGAGCAGACTGTCAGAATCCAGGTTGATCATCGTCGGACGACATTCCCTTCTCCCGTTTGTGGGAGGGTGGCACGGAGCGCCGGGTAAAGGTGTTTTGCCCCGCCACGCCCCCTCATCCACCTGCTGCGCAGGCACCTTCTCCCCGCAAGCGGGGCGAAGGGACGCTCCCCGAGCTGCCGCGCTAACGCGAGTTCGAAACCCTGTCCGGATCGGCCGGATCGGCCGGGGCTTGACAGAAGCTCCTCGCAAGACTTCTATGCAACCGGTTGCAGCATCGCATGCCGGACCGAGTGCACGTGACGTCAGTTCCCACGATCAAGCAGGTCGCCGAAGCCGCGGGCGTCTCGCGGGCGACCGTTTCGCGGGCATTCGGCGCGCCGCATCTGCTGAGCCAGGCGACCGTCGAGGGCGTGCGCGCTGCGGCGGAACGGCTGGGCTATGTTCCCAACCAGACGGCGCGCGCGTTGAGCACCGGCCGGGCCGGCAATATCGCGCTCATCGTCCCTGACATCACCAATCCGTTTTTCGCGGCCCTGATGCGCGGCGCCCAGGCCCAGGCGCGCGACCGGGGCTTTGCGACCTTCCTCGGCGATTGCGACGAAACCCCGGAGCTCGAGGATGTCCTGATGACGAAGCTGGCGTCGCAGGTGGATGGCTTCGTGCTGGTGTCGCCGCGTCTCGACCGCGCCCGCATCGAGGCCCATCTGGCGCGCCGCCCCCTCGTCCTGGTCAACCGGGATCTCCAAGGCTTCTCGCGGCTGCTCATCGATACGAGACGTGGCTACGCACGGGCGGTCGAGCATCTCGCGGCGCTCGGTCATCGCGCCGTCGTCTATGTGGCCGGACCGGCCTTGTCCTGGTCCAATGCCCAAAGGCTCGACGCCGTGGAGGACGCGGCGGCCCGGACCGGCCTGTCCTTCCGCGAGGTTCCGACATCCCGGCCGAGCTTCGAGGCCGGCCAGGCCTGCGTCGAGGCGGTGCTGTCCAGCGGCGCGACGGCGGCCCTCACCTTCGATGACACGGTCGCGCAGGGCGTCATGGCCGGCTTGGCCGAACGTGGCCTCTCGGTTCCCTCGGATTTCAGCGTGGTGGGCTGCGACGGGATCATCGCGCCGATGATCTACCCTGGCCTGAGCTCGGTCACGATCGGCTGCGCGACGGCCGGGCGACAGGCGGTGGACCTCCTCGTGGCGCAGCTTCAGGGTGCCAGGTCTGCATCCCTTGAAAAGCTCGTCGTCCCGGCCGAGTTCGTTGCGCGTGCCACGACCGCCCGCCCCGCCAAGGTCGCGAGAGCCGCTGCGACGGCCCGCAAGGCGCGCGAACCGGCCTTCTCGGCACCCGAGCCCATTCCGAGCGGGAGACACGAATGATCGATGTACATATCGCCCCGAACAAGGCCGCCCTGGCGGCGGCGGCGGCGGCGCGGGGCGCCGCGGCCATGCAGGAGGCCATCGGCGGGCGAGGCCGAGCCAATATCGTCGTCGCGACCGGCGCGAGCCAGTTCGACATGCTGGCCGAGCTCGTGCGGCGCACCGACGTCGATTGGTCCCGCGTCACGGCCTTTCATCTCGATGAATATATCGCCATGCCGGACACCCACCCGGCCAGCTTCCGGCGCTACCTCGAGGAACGCTTCACCGCTTACCTGCCGACGCTCGGCCGCTTCGTCTTCATCGCCGGCGACGCGCCCGATCTCGCGGCCGAACTAGCCCGGGTGAATGCCCTGATCGCGGCCCATCCCATCGACGTCACATTCGCCGGGATCGGCGAGAACGCGCATCTCGCCTTCAACGATCCGCCTGCCGATTTCGATGCCGACGTGGCGTTCAAGGTCGTCCGGCTCGAAGAGCGTTGCCGGCGACAGCAATTCGGCGAAGGCTGGTTCCCGACGCTCGACGACGTGCCGCACGAGGCGATCTCGATGACGATCCCGCAGATCATGAAGAGCGAACGCGTGATCCTGGCCGTTCCGGACCGCAGGAAGGCGGAGGCGGTGCGCGCCACGCTCGAGGAGCCGATCTCTCCCGAGGTGCCGGCCTCGATCCTGCGCCGGCACCCCGCCTGCCATCTGTTTCTCGATCCCGACTCAGCCGCGCTTCTGCGGCCGGGGACGCCGGCCGCGCGGGATTGAGCGGCGCCCGGCATCAAGAACCAAGCCCGTACGTGGAGGACCTCGAATGACGACGAAACGCAATGCCCTTCTGGCGTTCTCCGCCATGGTCGGCCTCGCCTGCACCGCCCCGCCGCTGTGGGCACAGGATTTTCCCAAGCCTAAGCAGCCCCTCGTCATCAGCGTCATCGATGTCGCGGGCGACCTGCAGCTGAGCCAGCCGGCGCTCGAGAAATTCCGCGACACGCACCCGGATCTCGTATCCAAGTTCGTCTTCACCCAGGCGACGGCCCCCGAGCTCGCCGGCAAGCTGAAGGCGCAGGAGGATGCCGGGCATGTCGACATCGACTTCGTGCTCACCGGCAACGACGCGCTGGCGGCAGGCATGGAGCAGGGCCTGTGGACCGAGATCCTGCCGAAATATGCCGCGATGTTCCCCGACCTCGAAAACACCTACCTGCCGGGGGCCTGGCAGATGCAGAAG
Organism: Lichenihabitans sp.; assembly: GCA_036276175.1. Classification (GTDB taxonomy): domain Bacteria; phylum Pseudomonadota; class Alphaproteobacteria; order Rhizobiales; family Beijerinckiaceae; genus Lichenihabitans. Next base: position 19,471 of record DATBEH010000022.1, on the reverse strand, counting down.
ATGGCGCGCGGCCAGGCCTTCGTCGACGACTGGTATCCGTCGGGACCGCTGCTCGAATATGCGCCCGACCGGGTCAAGGACGTGCCCGACACGGCCGCCAAGCTGCTGGCCTGGTGCAAGGCCAATCCGGGCAAGTTCATGTATGCGCGGCCCTCGAATTCCGGGCCGGGCCGCACCTTCGTCATGGGGCTGCCCTACCTTCTCGGCGACAAGGACCCGCAGGACCCGATCAACGGCTGGGCGAAGACCTGGGCCTACCTCAAGGACCTCGATGGCTGCATCGACTATTATCCGGCCGGCACCACGGCGACCATGAAGGAGCTGGCCGACGGCTCGCGCGACATCATCGCCACGACCACCGGCTGGGACGTCAACCCGCGCTACCTCGGCATCGTGCCGGAGGACTACAAGATCGGCACGCTGAAAGGCTTCCACTGGGTGGGCGACGCCAATTACGTCGCCATCCCGAAGGGCGTCTCGCAGGAGAAGCTCGGCGTGCTGCTGCAGCTGATCGCCTTCATCCTGAAGCCCGAGCAGCAGGCCTTCATGTACGACCACGGCTACATGTATCCCGGCCCCGCGACCCGCGACGTGCCGATCTCCATGGCGCCGGCCGATAGCCAGGACACCTTCAAGCGGTTCGGCCGGCCGGAATATACCGCGCTCATCGCCGACAACCCGATCGAGCCGCCGCTCGACGCCAAGCCGCTCGTCGCCATGTTCGACAAGTGGGATCGCGAGATCGGCGGAGCCAAGCTCAAGAAATGAGACCGGATTTGGTTCCTCCTGCCTCGGGGAAGGGCCCGATGGGCTCGCCCTCGGCGCATTTCGAGGAGCTCAGGCTTGAAGGCGTCGGCCGCCGCTTCGGGCACCTCGATGCCCTGAGCGGGATCGACCTCATCATCCGGCGGGGCGAGTTCGTCGCCCTGCTCGGGCCGTCCGGCTGCGGCAAGTCCACGACGCTGAACTGCATCGCGGGGCTGCTGCCGATCAGCGCCGGCCGGATCCTGCTCGACGGGCGGCGCATCGACGAACTCCGCCCCGAGGAGCGGGGCTTCGGCATGGTCTTCCAGAACTATGCCCTCTTTCCGCACATGAGCGTGCGCCAGAACATCGGCTTCGGCCTGAAGATGCGACGGACCCCATCGGCCGAGGCGGCGCGGCGCGTCGAAGCGGCGATCCGCCTCGTCCATCTCGAGGGTCAGGAGCGCAAATTGCCGGGCCAGATGTCCGGCGGGCAGCAGCAGCGGGTCGCCATCGCCCGCGCCGTCGTGATCGAACCGCCGCTGGTGCTCATGGACGAGCCCCTGTCCAACCTCGATGCCAAGTTGCGGCTCGAGATGCGGGCAGAAATCCGGCGCATCCACAACGAACTCGGCGCCACCACGATCTATGTGACCCACGATCAGGACGAGGCGCTGTCGATGGCCGATCGCGTCGTTGTGCTGAAGGATGGCGCCATCCGCCAGGTCGGCCGCCCGCAGGAGGTCCACGATCGGCCGGCGGACATCGACGTCGCCGAGTTCATGGGTTTCCGCAACCGGCTCCTGGGCACCTGGGAGGCGGGACCGGCGCTGAGCTTCCGCGTCGGATCGCAGGCCGTCGCCGGCCTGTCGCGGGGCGCGGACGTTCGCCCGGGACGGGCCGTCGCGCTGATGCGCCCCGACGACGTGACGGTCGCCGCCCACGGCGACGCCCTGTCGGCGCACATCGAGGCCATCGAATATCGCGGCCAGGGCTACATCGGGACGGCCCGGCTCGACGGCGGCCTCGTCCTCCAGTTCCGGACCGAGCGTCCGATCGCGGCGGGCGAGCCGGTGCGCCTGGCGCCAGATCCGGACCGCGTCCTGATCTTCCCGTCGGATTGAGAGCCGCCATGCAGCGCAAGCTCCAAACGGAGGGGGCGGGGCCTCTCCGGCGGCTTCGGGGGAACGGCATCGACGGTGTCACCCTGCTGGTCCTGCCCGCCCTGGCCCTGATCGTCGCCTTCTTCGTCTATCCCTTCGCCTATGGACTCGCGCTGTCCTTCATGCCCAAGGCCGGGGACTGGATGGCTAACTACCGGGCCTTCTTTTCCGATCCCTATCTCTACGACACCATCGCCGCGACGCTGAATATCGCCGTGCCGGTCACGCTGACGAGCCTCGTCATCGCCGTTCCCATGGCCTTCCGGGTGCGGCTGCTGCGCCGCCAGCGCCTGCTGACCACGATCCTCGTGATCCCCATCACGCTCGGCACGGTGCTGGTCGCCGAAGGCTTGCTCAACTATCTGGGCCCGCAAGGCTGGTTCAACCGGACGCTGATCGCGCTCGGCCTGGTGCATGGGCCGATCCGCCTGATCCACAACTACTGGGGCGTCTTCGCCTCGCTCCTGATCACCGGCTTCCCCTTCACTTTCCTGCTGACGCTCTCCTATCTCTCCGGCATCGATCCGGTGCTCGAACAGGCGGCGGCGACGCTCGGCGCCAATGCGCGCCAACGCTTCCTGCATGTCTTTCTGCCGCTGCTGGCGCCTGGGCTCGCCATCAACTTCTGCCTCTCCTTCGTGCAGAATTTCTCCGTCTTCCCCTCCGCGGTGCTGCTCGGCGCCCCGGCCGGGGAAACCCGCGTCATCTCGATCGCGGCCTATCAGGCCGCTTTCGAGCAGTTCGACTATTCCATGGGATCGGCGATCGCCATCATCATGGGCGTCGTCCAGCTCGGGATCGTGGTGCTGATCCTGTCGGCGCGCCGCTTCTTCTATCGCGGCGCCACCGGCGGCGCGAAAGGCTAGGGTCTTGATCCGCGACACCACGCCTTCGGCGAAGCTCTGGGCCGCGGTCATCTGGCTGTTTACGGGCGCTTTCGTGCTCAACGTCGGGGCCGTGATCGCCGTCGTCCTCATCAATTCGCTCTCGACGCGCTGGCTGCGGTCATGGCTGCCGGAAGCCTTCACGACGCGCTGGTACACGGCGGCCTGGCACGAATTCCAGCTCGGCGACGTGCTCACCGTCACCTTCCAGGTGGTGTTCGCCGTGGTTCTCCTCGCCGGGCTCCTCGGCGTACCCGCCGCCTACGCGCTGGCGCGCCGGGACTTTCCCGGCAAGCGCTTCGTCGTGCTGGTCTTCCTCCTGCCGCTGCTGGTTCCCCCGATCACCTTCGGCATTCCGCTCGCGACGGTGCTCTACAGGATGGGACTTGGCGGCACCTTCGCCGGCGTGGTCATCGCCAACCTGGTTCCGACCGTCCCCTTCGTCATCCTGGTGCTGATCCCCTTCATCGAGCAGATCGATCCCCGGCTCGAGGCTGCGGCGCGCGTCTTCGGCGCCAACACGCCGCGATTGTTCGTCCACATTCTCCTGCCGATCCTGACGCCGGGAATTCTCGCCGCGCTCCTCCTGGTTCTGGTGCGCACCGTCAGCATGTTCGAGCTGACCTTCCTGACCGCCGGCCCGACCAGCCAGACGCTGGTCGTCGCCCTCTATTACTCCGTCTTCGCGGCGGGGGTGCGGGCCGGACAGTCGATCGACGCCATGGCGGTCGTCTATATGGCGTCGACGCTCGTCTGGCTGTTCATCGCGCTGCGATTCGTCAACCCGACGCAGATCGTCGCGCGGGCGAAGCAGTCCGCCTGAGCGGACCGCAAGAGCGAATCCGGACAGCGATCCATCTCAGGCGTTCGAATAGTCGGCCACCGCAGTCCATTCGAAGCCGGCGACGGACATCATGCCCGAATTGGTCGCCCTTGCCGGACGTAGCCCTCGCCGCGCGGCGATTTGGTGTATCGTGCGGCCATGGCCTTCGACGTCTCCACCAGCGCGGATGCCGCGGCGCTTCCGGCGGCGCGCCAGCATCGGCTGCTCGATCTGGTGGAGCGCCAGGGACAGGTGACCGTCAGCGAACTCGTGAGCGTGCTGGAGGTCTCGCGCGACACCGTTCGGCGCGACCTCGATATCCTCGAGCAGCGCAATCTCCTGGTGCGGACGCATGGCGGCGCCGTCCGCCGGGACCGCATGGTGCGGGTCGACACCACGCTCGGCCTCCGCATGGACGCCCATGCCGAGGCCAAGCGGCGGATCGGACTTTGCGCCGCCGGTCTCGTGCGCGACAGCGAGACGCTGCTGCTCAACGGCGGCTCGTCGACCTGCGCCTTCGCGGCGGCGCTGACCGATCGGCGCAACCTCACGGTCGTCACGAACAACCTGCGCGTGCCACCGGCCACGCCGGAAGGGGCGGCGCGCGCCATCTACGTGCTCGGCGGAACCTACTGGTCGGTATCGCAGGTGACGATCGGCCCGATCGGCTTGCCGGGCGTCGCCGGTTTCAGCGCCGACACCGCGGTCATCGGCGTGACCGGCCTTTCGCCCGACGGCCTGACAATGGGGCGGCTCGAGGAGGCGACGCTGACGGCCGGCATGATCGCCCTCGCCAGGCGCACCATCGTGGTCGCCGACTCGAGCAAATTCCAGGTCGCCGCCTTCGCCACCATCGTCGGGTTCGACCGGATCCAGCATCTGGTCACCGACGCCGCGCCGCCGCCCGAGATCGCCGCGGCGCTGGAGAGCGCCGGCGTGCAAGTGCTGATCTGCTGAGAGCCCTTCGCGGGGCGTAAGTCGCATCACGCGGCGGCGGGTGGATCCAGCACGAGGCTGGCCGCGCCGACGAGGCCGGCCTGCCGGCCGAGCGCCGCCGCCACGACCGGAACGTCGCGATGGGGCGCCAGGGCGCGGGCGCGGATCGTCGCCTCGATGCCATCTTGCATCAGGTCGAGCGCCGCGCCGAGGCCGCCCCCGACGATGACTCGCTCGGGCGCGTAAAGATGGAGCAGGTTGACGATGCCGACGCCGATCAGGTGGGCTTCCTCGTCGATGAGCGCTCGCGCTAGCTCGTCGCCCTCGCGCGCCGCCGCGACGGCGTGGCGGGCCGTGACCGTGCCGCCGGCGGCCAGCGCCCGCAGGCGCTCCCCCTCCGGACCTCGGGCGCGCCGCTCGGCTTCGCGCCCCAGCGCGGTGGCGGAGGCGAGCGCCTCCCAGGTGCCGGCGGCGCCCCCGAACAGCGCCCGGTCCGAGCCGAGCGCGACGGTCATGTGTCCGATCTCCGCCGCGAGCCCGCGCCGGCCGTGCAGCAGCCGCCCGTCGGCGATGACACCGCCGCCGATTCCTGTGCTGACGGTGACGAAGACCATCGAGCGCGTGCCACGCCCTGCGCCGAAGCGCCATTCGCCGACCGCCGCCGCATTGGCATCGTTCTCGATGCGCACCGGCAGGCCGAGGCGCGCGCCGAGGAGCGCCGCGAGCGGCACATCCTGCCAGCCTCGCAGCGTCGGCGGCGCGATCGCGATCCCCGCCGCGGGATCGAGCGGACCCGGCGCCGCGACGCCCATGCCGACGGGCGCGGCCCCGCCCGCCTCCGCCTGCACGCGGGAGGTCAGTGTCAGGATCTGCGCGATCACGGCGTCGGGGCCGCCGCCACTGTCGGTCTCGGTCGACGCGAAGGCCGCGATGCAGCCGGCGTCATCGACCACGGCCGCGCGAAGCTCCGTTCCGCCGAGATCGACCGCGAGCGCGCGGCGCATCAGGCGGCCTGCGGGCCGGGCAGTCCGTGCAGCCAGCCGGTGCGGCGCTCGAGGTCGGGATCGCCGAAGGCGAGCGATCCCAGCACCACCGTCTCGGCGCCGGCGGCCCGCAGCAGCGGCACCGTGGCGTCGCGGATGCCGCCGTCGGCCGCGAGGCGGATCGCATCCTCGCGCCCCGCGGCGCGCATCAGGGCGCGGGCCTCGACGAGCCGCGGGCAGGCGTCCTCCGACAGGCCTTGTCCCTTCACGCCGATGGCGGTGCCGAGCAGGGTGACGAAACGGATGCGGTCGAGGAAGGGCGCGACCGCCGCGACCGGCGTCTCGACCCGCAGCACGAGGCCGGCGGCGCAGCCGAGACCGGCGATGAGCGCCAGCGCCTCGTCGACGTCGGCGCCGCTCTCGGCATGGATGGTGACGAGATCGGCGCCCGCCTGCGCGAACTGCCGGATCTGGGCCGGCAGGATGTCACCCTCGACCATCAGGTGGACGTGCAGGGGCTTCGCGGTCACGGCTCGGATACGGGCCACCTGATCGGGGAAGAACAGGAAGGTCGGCGCGAAGCGGCCGTCGGCGACGTCGATGTGGTAGAGGTCGGCATGCGGCTCGGTGCGTCGGATGTCGCGCTCGAGATTGGCGAGGTCGGCCGACCACAGCGAATATTCGCCGAGCAGCCGGTGGCGCGGCAGGGCGTCGAGCCAGGTCTCGGGTGGGCGCGCGGCGGTCATGCTTGCCTCCGTTCGATGATCGGAACTTCGCTCATGACGCACCGAGGTCGCGGAGAAACACCGCGACGCCCGGCGCCTCCCCGGGCGAGAGACCATGCGTGACGAGCGCGCCGTCGAAGCCGCCTGCCGCGAGCCGGGCGACGAAGTCGGGGAAATCCACGATGCCGGTACCGGCGGCGGCGAAGCGTCCGTCGGCATGCCGGTCCTTGGCATGGGCCATGGCGATATCCGCGCCGCAGAGGTCCACGGCCTCGGCGACGATGCGGCGCGCCTCGTCCGGCGTCGCCCGCTCGAACAGGTTGGCGGGGTCGAGCACGATCTTGAGGCGCGGCGAGCCGAGGTCATCGATCAGCCGGCGCGCGTCGGCGGCCGAGGTCACCACATTGGCCTGCTCGGGTTCGATGCCGAGATCGACGCCGGCGGCCTCGGCACCGGCGAGGGCGATCTCGATCTCGCGCCGCATCTCGGCCCAGGCCTCGGGCTCGGCATTGCCGGGATGGTAGCGCCACTGGTCGTCCGGGTCGCACGTGCCGGTGCAGAGCGTCACCAGCGGCACGCCGAGCGCCTTCGCGGCGTCGAGCATGAGACGGAGCCGGCGCTGTCCCGCCGCTCTGATCGCGCGATCCGGGTGGATCATGTTGTAGGTGGCCGAAAGCGCCACGAGGCCGACGTCGTGACGCGCCGCCGCCGCCGCGATCCGCTCCAGCATGCCGTCCGGGATGTCGTCCGGCATCGGCGGCAGCCCCACGCAGGCCATGTTGAATTGCGCGCAGCCGTAGCCGGCCGCCCGCACGGCGCCGAGGACGGCCTCCGCATCGGTGCCCGGAAAGGTCTTGGCGAAGACGCCGAGGCGCATCGCGCCGCTCCGGTGTCGCGGCTCGTCCTTCGTCATCATGGCTCAGGCCTCGAAGCGGCGCAGGGTGGCGCGGTTTGTGGCGACCGCCGCCGCCGGGTCGCGGGCCGCCGCCTCGGATTCCTCCTCCAGCACCAGCCAGCCGTTGAAGGCGGGCGCCGCGCGGACCGCCTCGATCACCGCCGCCGTGTCGCAGAGGCCCGCGCCGAGCATCTGCCAGTCTCCCGCCGCATCGACGTCCTTGAGATGGAGATAGCGGATGCGGTCCGCGTAGCTGCGCAACGTGTCGAGGATGTCCTGCCCGCCGCGCAGGATATGGCCCGTGTCCGGCACCCAGCCGACGCCGGCGTCGAGCCGGGCGAAGAGCTCGTCGTAATCGGCCCGGGTCAGGAGCAGCGTGTCGTGGTGCGAGGAGGGGTGGACCGCGACCGGCACGCCAGCCTTTCGGCCGAGCTCCGCCGCGCCGTTGTAGAAGCGCGCCGCGGTCGCGAATTTCGCCGCTCGCGGCCCCTTCGACATGATGGTAGCGCTGCCGAACGACATGTGGGCGTCGGGAAAGGCTCGCGCAAAGGCGATGGCGCGCGCGGCCATCTTGAGGTCGTCCGCGAGCGCGGCCTCTTCCGTGAAGCCGCTGCGGCTGCCGCACGCATAGGCGACGAGCGTGAGCCCCCGCGCCTTCAGCGCTTCGGCGAAAGCCTCGGGCCGGCCGTCGTAGCCGCCGATCATCGTGTCGGTGATCTCGATCCCGGCATAGCCGGCGCGGGCGATGGCGTCGAGAAGGTCGTCGGCCGTGCCGCGCCAGCGCTCGCCGAGCATCTCCCAGGTGAAGGTCTGGCAGCCGACCTTGAGCGGCTTTCGGTTTTCGTGCGTGCTCATTCCTTCACGGCGCCTTGCGTCAGGCCCTCGATGATGTGGCGCTGGAAGACCAGGACCAGCACGATCAGGGGTACGGTGACCACGACCGAGGCGGCGGCGATGTCGCCCCACGGCACGTAGTAGAGATTGGTGAAGTTGGCGATGCCGACGGGGATCGTCTGGTGCGCGATGTTCGAGGTGAAGGCGAGCGCGAACATGAACTCGTTCCAGGCCGCGATGAAGGCGAGAAGTCCCGTCGTGACGAGGGCGGGGGCCGAGAGCGGAAGCACGATCCGCAGCAGGAGCCCGATCGGCCCGATACCGTCCATCCTGGCCGCCTCGTCGAGCTCGCGCGGCAGGGTCTCGAAATAGCCGAACAGCACCCAGGTCACGAGCGGCAGACCGAGCGCCACATAGGTGATCACCAGGCTCGCATAGGTGTCGAGCAGGCCGAGGTTCGAGGCGACGAGATAGAGCGGGCCGACGAGCGCGATCTGCGGGAACATCGAGACCGCCAGGATCGCGACGAGGATGCCGAAGCGCTGCCTGATCCGGAGGCGCGACAGCGAGAAGGCGGCGAGCGCGCCGATCGTGAGGCAGATCAAGGTCGTCAGCCCGGCGACGATGATCGAGTTCAAGACATAGAGCTGGAAATGCTTGGTGGCGAAGACGTTGTAGTAGTGGTCGAGCGTGCCCGGCGACGGCCACAGGCGGGGCGTGTCCGCGGTCAGCGCCTTGTCCTCCTGGAAGGATGTCGAGAACTGCCACACGAAGGGGGCGGCCGACCACAGCAGGATCGCCCAGGCGCCGGCGCCGACCATCGTGCGCCGCAGGACCGTCGGGCGCGCGCTCATGCGGGATGTCGCAGCTGGCGCCAGATGAACATTGCGAAACCGGCCGCGATGGCGGCCTCGGTCAGGAACATCGCCGTCGAGAGCGTCGAGCCGTAGCCGAACTGCAGGGTCGAGAAGAGCGTCTTATAGCTCAGAGTCGACAGCGTCTCGGTCGAATCCGCCGGCCCGCCGCCGGTCAGCACATAGACGAGGTCGAAGACCCTGAAGGCGTCGAGGGCGCGGAACAGGCCGGCGATCAGCAGCGTCGTCCAAAGCAGCGGCAGGCGGATGTAGAGGAAGGTCTGCCAGGACTTGGCGCCGTCCATGCGGGCCGCTTCGAGCAGCGACGCCGGGACGGTCTGCAGGCCGGCGAGCAGCAGCAGCGCCATGAAGGGCGAGGTCTTCCACACGTCGGCGATGATGATGGTTTCGAGCGCATGGTCGACCGACCCGTACCAGTTGACGTTGGCCTGGATCAGGTGGAGGTGCAGCAGCACCCAGTTGACGACGCCGTGCTGGCCGTCGAACAGCCATCCGAACATCTTCGAGGTCACGACCGTCGGCATGGCCCAGGGCACCAGCATCGCGGCCCGCACCGCCGAGCGCCCGGTGAAGCGCTCGTAGAGCAAGAGCGCCATGCCGAGACCGATGAGCGTCTCGAGCACGCCCGACACCAGCGTGAAGAATATTGTGTGCCGCCAGGCGTTCCAGAACTGGCTGTCGCCGAGGAGCGTCCCGTAATTGGCGAGGCCGACGAAATCGTTCTCCTGGGTGACCAGCGAGGTATTGTGCAGCGACAGCCATAGGCCGTTGAGGATCGGGAACAGCGAGACGGCGCCGAGCGAGACGGCCGCCGGCAGGAGCAGCAGCCAGGGGATCGCCTGCGACAACGGCCGGCTCAACCTCCGCGCCGGGGCGCTCGCGATCGCGGAGGCGGCACTCACCCTATTTGCCGAGGATGGTGCCGATGCGGCTGTTGGCGTCGGCGAGCTCTTCCTTCACCTTGCCGCTCACCAGCGCCTTGGAGACGCCCGACTGGATGGCGAGGGTCACCTGCGCATATTTGGGCGTGACGGGCCGCGGCGTGGCGCCGGTGAAGACGTCCTTGAGGCTGACCATGAACGGCTGTTCCTTGGCGAGCGTCGCATCGCCGAAGACGGCCGGACGGGTCGGCGCGATGCCGAGCTGCCGGGCGAAATGGAGCTGCGTCTCGGGCGAGGACATCCAGGTCAGGAAGTCGATCGCCGCCTCGCGGTTCTTGGTCGCGGCATTGACCCCATACTGGTAGCCGCCGAGGCAGGCCGCGCTCTTGCCGCCGGGGAAATGCGGCAGCGGCGCGACGCCGACCTTGCCCACCACCGAGGAGCCCTTCGGGTCCTGGGCGATGCCGTAGACATAGGACCAGTTGCGCAGGAAGGCGGCCTCGCCCCCGGTGAAGGGGGCGCGCGAGGGCTCCTCGTCCCAGGAGAGCACGTCCGGCGGACTGATCTTGGTCTTGTTGATGGTGTCGTAGAGGAACTGGATCGCCTCGACGGCCTTGTCGCTGTCGAGCGTGCCCGACTTGCCGTCGGCGCCCAGGATCGCGCCGCCGTTCGAGGCGATGACCTCGACCGCGTCGCACACCAGCACCTCGGCCTGCTTGCCCTGCCAGAGATAGCCGAACTTGGCCTTGCCGTCCTTCTGGAAGCCCGAGGCGGCCGTGACGAGATCCGCCCAGGTCTCCGGCGGCTTGGCGGAGCCGAGCAGGTCGGTCCGGTAGTAGAGCATGCCCGAATCGACGAACCACGGCAGCGCCGTCAGCTTGTTCTGATAGGTGCAGGCGGCGATCAGGCCGGGGAAATAATCGCCGCGCATCGCGGCCGGGAAATACTGGTCGAGATCGAGTGCCCAGCCGGCACCGGCGAATTCGGCGATCCACACGACGTCCTGGGTGAACACGTCGGGCGTGCCGCTCCGGCGGGCGAGCTGCTGGACCAACGCCTGATGCACCTCCGTCGAGGCGCTCGGCGGCGGCAGCTCGACATAGGTGACGTGCACCTTGCCCTGCGCCTGATTATAGGCGTCGACCACCTGGGCGATGGTTTCCTTGCCGAAGAACTTGGCGCTGGCGAAGCTGATCTCGGTGCGGTCGGCGGCGCGAGCACGGCGGGGCGCCCCCAAGAGGGCTGCGCCGGCCGCGAGGCCCGCGCCCATGAGAACCTGCCGCCGATCCGCGAGCCGAGGCGTCGTCATCGTCCCGTCCATGGTTCACCTCCCGATACCGGCGATCGTTCGCGCCGTGATTATGTGTCAGCAAAGCCGGGAATGAGCGCTCCGTCAAGCGGTGTCAGGCAAAACACGGCATGAAGACGCGGAACTGCTTGAGGCTTGGCCAAATTTCGCGCACAAACATGCAAATACGGGAGGACACTCGGATGACCAGGCTCGGGATCGGCGTCGTCGGCTGCGGCAATATTTCGATGACCTACCTGCGCAACGCCGCCCTGTTCCCCGGCGTGGAATTGCGGGCCTGCGCGGATCTGTCGGGGGAGCTGGCGGCGCGGCGCGGCGCCGAATACGGTATCCGGGCCGAGCCGCTCGATGCATTGCTGGCGGCCGACGACGTCGACCTCGTCCTCAACCTCACCGTGCCGAACGCCCATCATGCGGTCTCGATGGCGGCGCTCGAGGCGGGCAAGCACGTCTTCACCGAGAAGCCGCTCGCGGCGACGGCCGCGGAGGGGCGCAACCTCGTCGCCGAGGCGGCGCGGCGCGGGTTGCGTATCGGCTCGGCGCCCGACACGTTCCTCGGCGCCGCCGGCCGGGAAGCGCGCCGGCTGATCGACGAGGGAGCGATCGGCCGCCCCGTCACGGGAACCGCCTTCATGATGGGGCGCGGCATGGAGCACTGGCATCCGAACCCGGCCTTCTACTACCAGCCCGGCGCCGGCCCGGTGCTCGACATGGGTCCCTACTACCTCACCATGCTGGTCCACCTGCTCGGCCCGGCGCGCCGCGTCATGGCCATGTCGGCCATCGGGTCGCCCGAGCGGCGGATCACGGCCGAGGGAGCGTTGCAGGGCACCCGTTTCACCGTCGGCACGCCGACCACGATCAACGCGCTCGTCGAATTCGCCTCGGGCGCGCTGGTGAACGTGGGGATGAGCTGGGACGTGTTCCGCCACTCGATCCCGCCGATCGAGCTACACGGGACGGAAGGCTCGCTGCGCCTGCCCGATCCCGACACGTTCGGCGGTTCGCTCGCGCTGAGCCGGAGCGGCGGCGCTTGGGAAGATCGCTCGACCGCCGGCGCGGCCTACGGCGCCGAGAACTGGCCCTTCGAGCGGCCCGACCGCGCCAATTACCGCATGCTCGGCGTCGCCGATCTGGCAAGCGCCATCGTCGAGGGTCGCCCGCCGCGCGCCTCGGGCGACCTCGCGCTCCACGTGCTCGAGACCCTCGAGGCGATCCTCGCGGCCGGCGAGTCCGGCCTCGCCCGTGAGATCGAGACGAGCGGCGCGCAGCCGCAGGCTCTCGGCGAGAGCGAGGCCGCGGCCTTGCGCCGACCGCTCTGACTCAATCGCTCTCGAAGCCGTAGATCTCCGGCAGGATGAAGATCGCCGCAAGCAGCCCGATCAGCGGGAAGACCGCCACCATCAGCGTGGCGGTGGCCTGCCCGACCGCCGTGAACAGCGACGGGAACAGGAAGATCGCCAGGAACGAGGGCAGCTTGACGAACATATAGGCGAAGCCGCTGGCGGTGCCGCGGTACTCGGGCCTGGCGACGACGGTCGGGATCGTCATGCAATTCGAGGCGTCCCAATAATGGCCCCACAACATGGCGGCGGCCGCGAAGGGCAGCACGGTCGTGTGGCCCGCGTAGAGCGCCCAGGCGGCCACCAGCAGCGACACGAAGACGATCGCGAAGCCGGCGATGCCGATGCCGCGCTGACCGATCCTCGGGGTGATCATCGGCCCGACCCAGCCGGCGATCGCCGCGACGCAGTAGAGCGCCATGGTGACGAGGTTGATGCCCAGCATCGACGAAACGCCGACCATGACGAAGAGCACCGGCAGGTAGAAGGCGAAGGTGGAGAACTCGCTCCCCTGCGCGAAGCAGGCGATCCAGCCGTAGAGCGTGGCGCGCCAGCGGATCGGGTCGCGGCGGATGTCGGCCAGGAAGGCGGTCGGCCGCGGCTTCGGCACGTCGACGTCGCGGTCGGGCAGCATGGCGAGATCGTCGTCGTAGAGCTGGAGCGCGACGCGCTTGGCCTCGCGGAACCGGCCGTGCCGGATCAGCCAGACCGCCGTCTCGGGCAGATCGTGGCGCATCAGCAGGATGACCAGCGCCGGTACCGCGCCGAGGCCCAGCGTCACGCGCCAGATGATCTCGTGGTCGAGATTGGCCACCAGGAACACGGCGACGACGGCGAGCGTCATGATCTCGCCGATCGCGAACATGAACTGCCAGCGGTTGCCCATCACCTCGCGCTGGCCCTTGGGCATCGACTCCATGATGTAGGTGTAGCCGTTCGAGATGTCGCTCCCGAGCGGGATGCCGAGGAAGAACCGCACCACCACGAGCAGACCTACGCTCGTCACGAAGGCCTGGGCCAGGGCGAGTGCGATGAATAGGATCATGGTGGCGAGGAACATGACGCGCCGGCCGATCTTGTCGGACAGCCACCCGCCGATCACCGCCCCGACGAGCGCGCCGCCCTGCGTTCCGGCGGCGGCGAGGCCGAGCAGCAGCGGGTCGGGATGGTACTGGTCCTTGATGAAGACCAGCACGAACGCGATCGAATAGAGGTCCCAAGCCTCGACGAGGATCGAGGCCAGCATCAGCCAGCCGACCCGGTTGCCCTTGGGATTGTAGTTGGTCACGAGGTATCGGACGGCACCGTCCATGACCGATTTCTGCTCCAATGCCATCGACACGATCGTTCCTCCCGCGGAGCGGCTGCCCGCTCGATGATCATCTATACCAATGATGCCGACCCTGGCTTGCCGGCAACCGACGCCGTGGCGTCGAGACACCCGGCTGTCGGGACTCGTCGGGACGCCCTATTTCGATTCATCGATCGTCTCGAGCGGTCTTGACCCCCTGCCGACGCCGCTCGACAACGCGGTGCATGCAGCTCGGATCACCGATCATTCTGGAAAACCGATATGGCGAATGCCCCTCCAATCGAGCCGCTTCCCTGGAGCGGGCCGCATCGTGAAGCCCGGGACGACCCGAGGGACACGCGCACTTGGGGCAAGCGCGAGGATTCCGCCCTGGTGCTTCGCGACGTCAACCGCTGCTCGGTCCGCCCGACCGATCTGATCACCCACCGCGGCTATGCTGTGCTCGTCACCGACACGCGCGGATGGATCGGCGGCCAAAAGGAGGGCTTCTTCTTTCATCAGACGCGCTACCTGTCGCGCTTCGGTGTCAAGATCGACGGCGCCGACCCTAGCTTCGTGTCGGCCAACGCGGTCGACCACCACTTCCTGACCGCCTATCACCTCGCATCGTCTCCGGCGGGACGGGCGGCGGGTCCCGAGCCCGACGACGCGGACGGCACCGGCGGCGAGATCGCAGGAAAGGCCATCGAGCTCCAGATCAACACCTTTGTCGGTGACGGCCTGCACATCGACCTCATCGTCACCAATCATGCGCTCACGGAAACAGCCGTGACCGTGACGCTGAGCGTTGCCGCGGATTTCGCCGATCTCACCGAAGCCCAATTGGGCAGCCGTCGGCAGAACGCGCCGGTCGAGCGCCTTTGGGCGGCGGGCGAACCGTCTTCGGGCGAGATACCCCGGGGCGAGCTGACGCTACGCTACACGCATCCCGATCTCCAGCTCGCGACCCGTTTCCAAATCGAAGGCGGCGACGCCTTGACCGACGCCGGCGATGCCCTCGCCTGCGAGCTGGCGCTCAAGCCTCATGAGCCGCGGATCATCGAGCTGGATCTCGTCCCCGTGTTCGAGGGCCAGGCGGCCGATCCATTCTATGGGCGTGACGGTGCGTTCGCGCAGGACGCCAGCGCCCCCTCGGCCCGGCGACGCTGGCTCGAAGGCTGCGCGCGTCTCGGCGCCGACAACGCCGTCGTCCAGGCCGCCTGGGATCAGGCCGTCTCCGACCTCGCCTCCCTGCAGCTGCTCGATGGACCGGGGGAGGAGCCGTTCATGGTCGTCGCCGGAGTGCCGAACTACACCGGGATTTTCGGCCGCGACGCCTTCGTCACCTCGTTGCAGACCGCCGCTCTCACGCCCGCGACCCTGCGCGGGTCGCTGCAGGCGGTGAGCCGCTGGAACGCGACGACCACCGACGATCACTTCGATGCCGAGCCCGGCAAGGTGCTGCATCAGCGTCAGCGCGGGCCGCTTGCCCGCCTCGGCCTGACGCCGTTCCTCCACTACTACGGCGACCACTCGACTCCCGCCCTCTTTCTTCTCGCGGCGGCGGCCGACCTGGCCCATACCGGCGACCTCGATGCCTTCCGTTCGCTGCGGGACAAGCTGCTGGGGACCCTGGCGTGGATGGAGGGGAACGCCGACGAGCGCGGGTTCTACGCCTATCAGACGCGCTCCTCGCAGGGCCTCAAGAACCAGAGCTGGAAGGATTCCGGCGATGCGGTGCTCTATCCCGACGGCCGCATGGTGCAGGATCCGATCGCCATGGCGAATGTGCAGGGGCTGGTCCATGCCGGCAAGCAGGCCATCGCCCTCGCCTTCGCGGCGGCCGGAGAGAACGAGCGCGCGGCGACGCTCCTGGAGGAGGCAAGAGCCTTGAAGGGGCGGTTCAACGCAAGCTTCTGGATGCCGGAGGAGCGCACCTTCGCCATCGCGCTCGATCCGCGAGGCGAGCAGGTCAGGACGGTGGCGTCCGATCCGGGCGCGTGCCTCGCCTACGGCATCATCGACGACGGCAAGGCGAGGGCGGTCGCCGAACGGCTGTTCGAGGAGGACATGTTCACTGGCTGGGGCATCCGCACCCTGTCTGGCCGCCACCCCGCCTTCAATCCCTTCGCCTATCACCTCGGATCGGTCTGGCCGTCGCCGAACGCGATCATCGCCTTCGGACTGAAGCGCTATGGCTTCGTCGACGCGATGCACGCGGTGGCGAGCGGCCTGTTCTCGGTGAGCCAGATCTTCGACCTCGACCGCTTGCCGGAGGTTTTCGGCGGACACCCGCGCGATGCGCGCCATCCGCATCCCGGCCTCTATCCCGGGGCATGCTCGCCGCAGGCCTGGTCGGCCGGCGCGGTGATCTTTCTCGTGGATACAATGCTCGGCCTCAGGCCGCTGGCACCGCGCAGCACGCTCGTCGTCGATCCGGCCCTGCCGACCTGGTTGCCCGCGGTCACGCTCGACCATGTCCGGGTCGGAGGATCGTACGCCTCGTTGCGGTTCCGTCGCGACAAATCGGGCTACACGGAGGTCGAGGTCATCGACGACGGCGGTCTCCACATCGTGCGGCCGGCGGCTGCCGTGGTTCCCGGCGTCGATCGGGTCGCGGCAGGGCTTCGCGCGGCCGTGACCCCGGCGGAGGCGATCACGCTCGCCGGGCGCGCAAGGTCAATATGACGCGCCGAACTCGCAAAGCCTGTCTCTCGTTCCTCATCGGCGGGGCGCTGTGGTTCGGAGGTGAGCATGGCCAGGATCGTTGTGGTGACGGGCGCGGGCGCGGGCGTCGGGCGGGCCACGGTCGAGGAATTCGCCAAGGCAGGCTACGATGTGGCGCTGCTGTCGCGCGATCCCGATCGGCTCGACAGGGCGGCGGCCGACCTCAGGCGCTACGGCGGCCGCACCCTCGCGATCCCGACCGACGTCGCCGATGCCGACGCGGTCGAGGCTGCGGCGCAAAGGGTCGAGACCGAGCTCGGCCCCATCGACGTCTGGGTCAACGTTGCGATGGCCACCGTCTTCGCCCCGGTCCACCAGCTGACCGCCCGGGAGGTCGAGCGGGGCACCAAGGTCACTTATCTGGGTCAGGTGCATGGCATGATGTCCGCCCTGAGGCGAATGCGTCCGCGCAACCGCGGCACGATCATCAACGTCGGCTCGGCGCTGGCCTACCGCTCCGTCCCCTTGCAGTCGATCTATTGCGGCGCCAAATTCGCCATCCGCGGCTTCACCGACGCCCTGCGCTCGGAGATCATCCACGACGGGCTCGACATCCACATCACCATGGTGGACCTGCCGGCCGTCAACACGCCGCAGTTCGACTGGGCCTTGAACAAGATGGGACGCAAGGCCAAGCCGGTGGCGCCGATCTTCCAGCCGGAAGTGCCGGCGCGCGCCATCCTGTTCGCGGCGACCCATCACCGCCGGGACATCTGGGTCGGCTTCCCGACCGTCAAGGCGATCCTCGCCAACCGCATCGCTCCGGGTCTGATCGACCGATATCTCGCGTCGAGCGGCTATTCAGGGCAACTGGCGGAGCAGCGCCTGCCGCCCGACGCGCCCTCGAACCTCTACGAGCCCGTTCCCGGCGACTACGGCGCGCATGGGCGGTTCGACAGCCGCGCCAGGACGGGAAGCTGGGAGATGTTCACCGACCGGCATCGGACCGCCTTCTGGGCCGGCGCCTTGGGACTCGCCGGGCTGCTCGGGCTGCACCTCCTCGCCAGGAAAGCGAAGATCTGAGGCCCATCGCCATCGACGCCGGGACGATCGGCAGGACGTCAGGGCCGCGGACAGGGGATCAGGGAGGCCGACATGAGCCAGGCGGGTGTGACGGGAACGCTTCTGCGCAAGCCGGGACCGCCGGAAATCCTCGGCGGTGCGGGCAGGATCGAGTTTCATGACGAGCGCCTGCGCGAGGCGCTCGATCCCGGCGCGCCGCTCCTCTGCCTTTACGAACACGCCTCGTTCAGCGAAGGAACGGTCTGGGACGCGCCGCGGCAACGCCTCGTCTGGTCCGATGTCGTCGGGCGCCGCGTGCTCGGATGGTCCGAGGACGGGCGGGTCGAGGTGGTCGTCGACGCGACGGCCTTCATCAACGGCAACGCGGTCGACCGCGACGGCCATCTCGTCCATTGCGAGCATGGCCGGCGCTGCCTCAGCCGCTCCGACCACGACGGCGAGGCCGTTCCCTTCCTCACGCATTTCGAGGGCAGGCGCTTCAATTCGCCCAACGACGTCACGTTGGCGCCGGACGGGACCCTGTGGTTCTCCGACCCGACCTTCGGGCTCAACATGCCGACGCAAGGCTCCCTGCGCGAGGCCGAGCTCGATCACCGCAGCGTCTACCGCTTCGATGCCGCCAGCGGCGAGGTGCGGCGCATGGCCGATTTCGAGCAGCCGAACGGCCTCGAATTCTCCCCCGACGGAAGCATTCTCTATGTGTCCGACACGGGCCGCGCGCTCGATGGATCGACCCACGAGATCGTCGCGTTCGACGTCGCCCGCGACGGATCGCTCTCGAACCGCCGCCTGTTCCGCGAGATCGAGCCCGGCATCCCCGACGGATTCGTCGTCGACGGACGCGGCTGGATCTGGTGCACCTCACAACCGGGCATCCAGGTCTTCGCACCGGATGGCACGCCGCTCGGCCTGATCCCGACCCCCACCTCCTGCGCCAACTGCGTTTTCGGCGGCCCCGGAGGCTGCCGGCTGTTCATCGCCGCCGAGCATCGGCTGCTCGCCGTCGACCTGCGCTGATCGCTCCGGCCCTTCAGTGGGCGGCGTGCCGGCTCGACATCGGCAAGCAATCGCCGGCTTCCGTGAAGAGATAGCAGAGCGCGCCGCGGACGCCGATCTCGACGGCGCTGGCGCGCTCGACGTCGCCATGGCCATGCGTCTTGACGTCGAGCGCCGTGCCATCCGCGAGCGCCACATGAGCGAGAATCTCGCCGCCGAGATGCTCGACGAGCTGCGTCTGTCCGACGAGCACGGCGTCGGCCGGGCCGCCCGGCGCCTCGCCGAGGCCGAGATGCTCGGGCCGCATGCCGAGCGTCAGCGCCTGGCCGGTCGTCACGCCCGCGGCCTCGACCGGTATGCGCAGCGCCGCGCCGCCCGGCAGCGACACCGTGACGCCCTCGGGACCAACCGATTGGACCCGGGTCGGCATCATGTTCATTCGCGGCGAGCCGATGAAACCGGCCACGAAGATGTTGCGCGGAGTCCGGTAGAGGTCGAGCGGCGCACCGATCTGCTCGACCCGGCCGCGATTCAGCACCGCGATCCGATCGGCCATGGTCATCGCCTCGATCTGATCGTGCGTGACATAGATCATCGTCGAGCCGAGCCGCTCGTGCAGCGAGACGATCTCGACGCGCATCTGGACGCGCAATTCCGCGTCGAGGTTCGACAAGGGCTCGTCGAACAGGAAGGCCTTGGGCTGTTTCACGATCGAGCGGCCGATCGCGACCCGCTGCCGCTGGCCGCCCGAAAGCTCGCGCGGGCGCCGGTCGAGCAGGTGGTCGATCTTGAGGATGCCGGCGGCCTCGCGCACCCGCGCCTCGATGTCGGTGGTGGCGACCTTGGCGACCTTCAGTCCGAAGCCGATGTTCTCGCGCACCGACATGTGGGGGTAGAGCGCGTAGGACTGGAACACCATCGACACGCCGCGCCGCGCCGGCGGCCAGGCCGTGACGTCCTGCCCCCCGATGCTGATGCGGCCCGCGGTCGCCCGCTCGAGGCCCGCGATGGTGCGCAGCAGCGTGCTCTTGCCGCAGCC
>DATBEH010000021.1:0-25300 GCA_036276175.1 Lichenihabitans sp. | reverse complement strand
ACCATCCCGGCGCTGATCTCGGGCGCCGTCCTGGCAGGGGGCAGCATAGCCCTCGTCAACGTGCTGCTGCCGGGCCTCGTGAAGCGCGACTTCCCCGACCGCATCGCTCCCATGACCGGGCTCTATTCCATGGCGCTGTCGGGCGGCGCCGCCGCCGCCGCCGGCGGGACCGTGCCGCTCGAACGGCTCTTCGGCGAGTCCTGGGCCGCCGCCCTCGCCGTCTGGGCCGTGCCGGCGCTGGCGGTGGCAGCGCTCTGGGCGCCTCAGGCGATGCGCGCCGGCGGCGGCGCCTCGGTCCGGCAAGCCGGAGGACGGGCCTTGTGGCGCAGCGGCCTCGCCTGGCAGGTGAGCCTCTACATGGGCCTGCAATCCGCGCTGGCCTATTGCGTCTTCGGCTGGCTCGCGCCGATCCTGCGCGAGCGCGGTCTCGAGGCGGCCGAAGCCGGCTTCGTCGTGACCGTGTCGGTCATCGGGCAGATGGCGGCCAGCCTCGTCGCGCCCTCGCTCGCCGTCGTCGGCCGCGACCAGCGCCTCGTCTGCGTGGCGCTGTTCGGGCTCATCGTTGCGGCCTTCCTCGGCTGCGCGCTGCTGCCGCTCGGCGCGGTCTGGATCCTTGCGGCGCTGCTCGGCCTCGGCCAGGGCGGCGCGCTCGGGGTGGCGCTGACCCTCATCCTGCTGCGGGCACCGAATGCCGTCGTGGCGGCGCGGCTTTCCGGCATGGCGCAAGGCGTCGGCTACACGCTGGCCGCCGGCGGCCCGTTGCTGGTCGGTCTGCTGCGCCAGTGGCGCGGCGATTTCAGCGCCGTGCCCTGGCTCTTCGTCATTCTCGGTGGCGCCGGCGTGCTCGCAGGTCTCGGCGCCGGGCGCGACCGGCTGGTCGACGGATAGGTCTCAGCGCGGCGCATCCGGCGCGACGCGGACGAGCGCCTTGCCGAGATTGCGGCCGGCGAGGAGGTCGATCAACCCCTGCGGCGCAGTCTCGAGGCCCTCGACCACATGTTCGAGGACGCGGATCTTGCCATCCGCGACCCAGGCGCCGACCTCGCGACGGAAGTCCGCTTTGAGGTGCGCCAGGTCCCAGACGATGAAGCCGCGCATCGTCAACCGGCGGCTCAAGATCGCCCGCATCATCTCGGGCACCCGGTTCGGCCCCGGCGGCAGGGCGGTCGCATTGTATTGGGCGACGAGGCCGCAGACCGGCACACGGGCGAAATCGTTGAGCAGCGGCAGCACCGCCTCCCACACCGCGCCACCCACGTTCTCGAAATAGACGTCGATGCCATCCGGGCAGGCTGCCTTGAGCCGCTCGGCGAAATCCGGGGCACGATGGTCGATGGCCTCGTCGAAACCGAACGTCTCGCGCAGCAGCCGGCATTTCTCCGGCCCGCCCGCGATGCCGACGGCATGGCAGCCGCGCAGCTTCGCGATCTGGCCGACGGTCGATCCGACCGGGCCGGTGGCGGCCGCCACGACGACGGTCTCGCCCGGCTTCGGCTTGCCGATGTCCGACAGCCCCGAATAGGCCGTCTCGCCCGGCATGCCGAGGACGCCGAGTGTCGCCGTCAGCGGCCTGATCGATGGGTCGAGCCGCTCGACGCCCGTTCCGTCCGAGAGAGCGGCGCTTTGCCAGCCGGTCGGCGCCAGGACGAGGTCGCCGGGCCTGTAGTCCGGCAGCCTGGAACTTTCGACGCGCGCGATCCCCTGCCCGACCATGACGTCGCCGACCTCGACCGGCTTCGTGTAGGAGCGCGCCGCGCTCATCCGGCCGCGCATGTAGGGATCGAGCGACAGCCACTGGGTCTCGAGCCGCATCTGCCCAGGGCCCGGATCGGGCACCTCGATCCGGGCAACGCGAAAATCGGCAGGCTTCGGCTCGCCCTCGGGGCGGCGCGCCAGGACGATGGCGGTGGCGGGCAGAGCGGTCATCGGGGGTCTCCTCGTTCGGCCGGCCGCGACATCCGGCATGCTCCGATATGACGTTCGCGCAAGCGGCATGTTCCTGCCACCTGCAGCGACCCTTGCCAGCGGCGCCGTGGCGTGACACTGCCTCGGCCTCGATCTTTGGAGGTCCGCCATGCTCGCCACCGTCGCCGCCTTCGACCGTATCGGCGAGGAGAATGCCTTCGCGGTCCTGGCCCGGGCGACGGAGCTCGCCCGACAGGGGCGCGACATCATCAACCTCGGCATCGGCCAGCCCGATTTCGCGACGCCCGGCCATATCGTCGAGGCCGCCGTCAAGGCGCTCCACGATGGCCATCACGGCTACACGCCGGCGACCGGCATCCTTCCCTTGCGCGAGGCGGTGGCGGCCGACCTGCATCGGCGCTTCGCCGTCGAGGTCTCGCCCGACAACGTGGTGATCGTGCCGGGCGGCAAGGTGACGATGTTCGCCGCCATCCTGATGTTCGGCGAGCCCGGCGTCGATATCCTCTATCCCGACCCCGGCTTCCCGATCTACCGCTCGATGATCGAATTCACCGGCGCGCGGCCGATCCCGATCCCCGTGCGTGAGGCGAATGGCTTCGCCTTCTCGGCCGCCGAGACGCTGGAGCTCGTCACGCCGCGCACCCGGCTCGTCATTTTGAATTCTCCCGCCAACCCGACCGGGGGCGTCACGCCGAAAGCCGAGATCGACGCGTTGGTGTCGGGCCTCGAAGCCCATCCCGACGTCGCGATCCTGTCGGACGAGATCTACGGCCAGATGATCTACGACGGGCTGGAGCACCGGACGCTGCTCGCCTATCCGTCGATCCGCGACCGGCTGATCATGCTCGACGGTTGGTCGAAGACCTATGCGATGACGGGCTGGCGCCTGGGCTATGCGGTGTGGCCCGACGCGCTCGTCGACCGGATCAGGAAGCTCGCCGTCAATTCCTATTCCTGCGTCAATGCGCCGAGCCAATGGGCCGGCCTCGCGGCGCTGACGGGGCCGCAGGATGCCGCGCATGCCATGGTGGCGGAATTCGACCGGCGGCGCGGCACCGTGGTCGAGGGTCTCAACGCCCTGCCGGGCATCTCGTGCATCGTGCCCAAGGGCGCCTTCTATGCCTTTCCCAACATCTCGGCGACGGGCTGGAAGGCCAAGCCGCTCGCCTCCGCGCTGCTCGAGGAGGCGGGCGTCGCCACCATCGGTGGCCCCGATTTCGGCGTGAACGGCGAAGGCTACCTGCGGCTCAGCTATGCCAATTCAACGCCGAACATCCTCCAGGCGCTCGAGCGGATGGGCGAGTTCCTGCGGACCAATGCCGCCGGGAGGGGCGCCGCCTGACGGGACCGCAAGCCTCTGCCGAAGATCTTTGGCGATGTCGCTTCGGTCTGTAACATCGGCGTCGCGACGGCGAATAGATCCTCAATCCCACTGTCGGAGGATCGCCATGCTGTCCCGCCTGTTGCCGTTCGGTCTCGCTTTTCTCCTCCCCATGGCCGCCGCCGCGGCGGCCGAGCGACCCGTCGTGGTCGAATTGTTCACCTCGGAAGGCTGTTCGTCCTGCCCGCCCGCCGATGCCTTCCTGACCGATCTGTCGCGCAGCCGCTCCGACGTGCTGCCGCTCGCCTTCCACGTCACCTATTGGGACAGCCTCGGCTGGAAGGACCCCTTCTCGCTGCAGGCCGCGACGGCGCGCCAGGCGCGCTACGGCGCGAAGTTCGGCGACGGCTCCTACACGCCCGAGATGGTGGTCGACGGCGCCAAGGGCTTCGTCGGCTCGCGGCGCGGCGAGGGCGAGGCCGCGATCCGCGCGGCCCGTGGCGAGGCGCGGACCGCCGCCGCCATCCGCGTCGGCCGCCAGGATGGTCATGTGTCCATCGCGGTCGGGGCGGGCAGCGGCCAGGGGCGGGTGCTGCTCATCGGCTTCGATCCGCAGCATCGCACCGCGGTCGGACGCGGCGAGAACACCGGCCGGACGTTGCTCGAATCGAACATCGTCCGCTCGATCCGCTCCGTCGGCGAATGGTCGGGTGCGGCGCTGGAGCTCAACGTACCGTCGCCCGCCGGAGCCGAGGCGGCGGTCCTGCTCGAAGCCCCGGACGGCCGCATCGTCGGCGCCGCCCGGCTCGGCGGCTAAAGTCTGCGTGGCCGACTTTGACGCCAAACCGGGCCGCTCATCCCCGCGAAGGCAAGGACGATCTGATGCCCCGGAGTCGATCTGATCGAGCCCGGCGCGTGCGGGCAAGCACCTCCATCATCCGATGAGAATCGATAAAATGGTTCAGTCGCGATCTCGTCTCACCGGTCTGCTCGCCGTTGGTCTCCTGTTGTGGACGGGCTCGGCAGCGCAGGCGGCCGCGACCGACTGGGTGGGCAACAAGAATGCCGCCGTCCGCCTGATCACCGCCGCCGACCATGCCGGTCAAGGCGCGACCGTCGACGCGGGGCTCGAATTCCGCTTTGGCCCCGGCTGGCACGGCTACTGGCGCACGCCGGGCGATGCCGGCCTGCCGCCGGTGATCGACTGGTCCGGGTCGACGAATCTGGGGCGGGAAGACCTAGCATGGCCCTCGCCGACGCGCCTCGTCGTCGAAGGGCTGCAGAACAGCGTCTACGAGGGCGAGGTCGTCCTGCCGGCGACGCTCGGCCTGAACACCCCAGGCGACCCGGCTCATATCCATGTCTCGGTCGCCTATGCGGCCTGTTCGGAGATCTGCGTCCCCTACCAGGCCGATCTCGCCCTCGACCTGCCGGCAGGATCCGGAGGCGCCTCGGCCGAGGCACCGCTGATCGCCGCGGCACGGAGCAAGGTGCCGGGCTCGCTCGATCACGCCGGCCTGCGGCTCGTGAGCACCGACATACAGGGCGCGGGTGCGCAACGCCGTCTCGTCGCCACGTTGCGCAGCGCCGGCATGCCCTTCGAGCGGCCCGACCTTTTCGTCGAAGGCGCCGGCGAAGGCCTTCCGCCCGCCCCGGACGTCGCGCTTTCCGAGGACGGCATGGTCGCCCGCCTCTCGGTCGGCCTGCCCGAGACCTTCAAGACCGGCACGCCTCTGACCGCGACCCTGGTCGACGGTGGCCGTGCGGCCGAGTTCGCCGCCGGCCCCGCGGTGCCCCCGCCTGCCCAAGAGGCCCCTGCCCCGGCCAGCTTGAGTCTCTGGGCCATCTTTGCCTCGGCGCTGTTCGGCGGCCTGATCCTCAACCTGATGCCCTGCGTGCTCCCGGTCCTGTCGATCAAGCTCTTCGGCCTGACCCGCCATGCGGGCGCCAGCCGCCAGGCGATCCGGCTCGGCTTCGTCGCGACGGCGCTCGGCATCGTCGCATCCTTCCTGCTGCTGGCCGGTGCGCTCGTCGGGCTCAAATGGTCGGGCGCGACGCTCGGCTGGGGCATCCAGTTCCAGCAGCCCTGGTTTCTGGCCGGCATGGCGAGCCTGACCGTGCTCTTCGCCGCGAGTTTCTTCGACTGGCTGCCGATCGGCCTGCCGGGCGCGATCTCGAACATCGGCGGACGCGGCACGCGCGGCTCGCTCGCCGAAGCGTTCATGGTGGGCGTTTTCGCGACGCTGCTGGCGACGCCCTGCTCGGCGCCCTTCGTCGGCACGGCGGTCGGCTTCGCGCTGGCACGCGGGCCGGCCGAGATCGTCGGCGTGTTCCTGTGCCTCGGCATCGGCATGGCGCTGCCCTACGGGGCCGCCGCGCTGTTTCCGGGCCTGGTGCGCCTCCTGCCGCGTCCCGGCCCCTGGATGATCCGGCTGCGCCAAGTCCTCGGCGTCCTGCTGCTCGGCACCGCGGTCTGGCTGCTCGTCGTATTATCGAGCATCGCGGGTGCCTGGATCGCCGACGCGACGGCGGCCATCCTCCTCGCCCTCTTGGCCTATCGGGGCTGGATCTCGCGCGGAGCGATCGGCGAGGGCCGGCCACGGGAACGAGCGGTCACCGCCGCCCTCGTCGTCGCGCCGCTCCTCATCGCCCTGCTGCCGGTCTCGGCGTCGTCGCGCCCGGCCTCGGGATCGGATTGGCAGGCGTTCGATCCGGACGCGGTGCCGGGCCTCGTCGCCGAGGGCAAGACGGTGCTGGTCGACGTGACGGCGACATGGTGCCTGACCTGCAAGGTCAACGAGCTCGCGGCGCTCGGGCGGCCCGAGGTCGCGGCGCGGCTGGCGCGACCCGATACGGTGCGCATGCGCGCCGATTGGAGCCGGCCGGATGTCGCGATCGCGGCCTATCTCAAACGGTTCGGCCGCTATGGCATCCCGCTCGACGTGGTCTATGGACCGGCACGCCCCGAGGGCGAAGCTCTGCCGGAGCTGCTGACGCCGGGCGTGGTTCTCACGGCGTTGGACAATGCCGCGGGAAAACGACCGGCGACCGCGGCGGGAATCGATTAGGGCACGACGTCCACATCCACCGTGATGTTCGTCGTGCCCTGAACCACCATCTTCCTCATTCCCACGCCGCTCGTCGCGAGCACGAACCGGTCGTGCCCGGCGAAGCCCGGGCGCGACCGATACAGCCATCGATTCGATGTGGGCGTGGTGACGGAGCCGTTGGCCGGCGGCGTCTCGACCGCCATGCTGCTCGCGCCACCGTCGTGCCAGTTGATCATCGAACCGCAGGCGCGCCCGCTGGCCGCCGTCATATGCACCTGCGCATCCCGCCCGAATATCATTCGGAACGGGTCGATCTTGCATGTCGCTGCCGAGGCGGCGGCGGACGGCAGAACGAAAAGCAGGCCGAGGCTGAGGCGGATCATGGTCGTGGGTGACATCCGGGCGATCGAGGAAGAATCCCGCCACTCTGCCGTCCTGCGTCCGCCAGCTGCAATTTGCCGTTGAATTCACGGTTACCCCGACCCCACCGGAGCCGGGCCCAACCGGCCGCCGCCGGCGCACATTTCAATGACGAGCGACGCCTCGGCGCTCTTTTTTCCCGGCGCGCCGTTCCCACATCAGACTCAGCCGGCGGCCTCCGGGAGCCGGACTTTATCGGCGCGGCCTGTCGCTTCGGGACAGGCCGGACCATGGAGCGACACCTCATGAACTTCGAGAAATTCACCGAACGCGCCCGCGGCTTCGTCCAGTCCGCTCAGGCGCTGGCCTTGCGCGAAGGCCACCAGCAGTTCACCCCCGAGCATGTGCTCAAGGTGCTGCTCGACGACCCCGAGGGGCTCGCGGCCGGCCTCATCGACAAGGCCGGCGGGCGCTCGCGCGAGGCCCTGCAGCTGACCGAGCAGGCGCTCGCCAAGCTCCCCAAGGTCGCGGGTGGCGGCGCGGGCCAGCTCTATCTCGCGCCCGGCACGGCGCGCCTCTTCGACCAGGCCGAGAAGATCGCCGAGAAGGCGGGCGACAGCTTCGTCACCGTCGAACGGCTGCTGCTCGCCATCGCCATGGACAAGGGCACGGAGGCCGGCCGCATCCTCGATCGCGCCGGGGTGACGCCGCAGGTCCTGAACTCGGCCATCGAGGATCTGCGCAAGGGCCGCACGGCCGATAGCGCCTCGGCCGAGAACGCCTATGACGCGCTGAAGAAATATGCCCGTGACCTGACCGAGGCGGCCCGCGCCGGCAAGCTCGACCCGGTGATCGGGCGCGACGAGGAGATCCGCCGCTCGATCCAGGTGCTGTCGCGCCGCACCAAGAACAATCCCGTGCTGATCGGCGAGCCCGGCGTCGGCAAGACCGCCATCGTCGAGGGCCTGGCCCTGCGCATCGTCAACGGCGACGTGCCCGAAAGCCTCGTCGACAAGAAGCTGCTTGCGCTCGACCTCGGCGCGCTCATCGCCGGCGCCAAATATCGCGGCGAGTTCGAGGAGCGGCTGAAGGCCGTGCTGAACGAAGTGACGGCAGCGGCCGGCGGCATCATCCTGTTCATCGACGAAATGCATACGCTGGTCGGGGCCGGCAAGGCGGACGGGGCGATGGACGCCTCGAACCTGCTGAAGCCCGCGCTGGCGCGCGGCGAGCTCCACTGCATCGGCGCCACCACGCTCGACGAATACCGCAAGCATGTCGAGAAGGATGCGGCCCTGGCGCGGCGCTTCCAGCCGGTCTTCGTGAGCGAACCTACCGTCGAGGACACGATCTCGATCCTGCGCGGCCTGAAGGAGAAATACGAGCTCCATCACGGCGTGCGGATCACCGATTCGGCGCTCGTCGCCGCCGCGACCCTGTCGAACCGCTACATCGCCGACCGCTTCCTGCCCGACAAGGCCATCGACCTCGTCGACGAGGCGGGCTCGCGCCTGCGCATGCAGGTCGATTCGAAGCCCGAAGAGCTCGACGAACTCGACCGGCGCATCCTCCAGTTGCGCATCGAGGTCGAGGCGCTGAAGAAGGAGCCCGATTCCGCCTCGAAGGAGCGGCTGGCGCGGCTCGAAGGCGAGCTCGACGACCTGCAGGAGAAGTCGGACGCCTTGACGGTGCGCTGGCGAGCCGAGAAGGACAAGCTCGGTTCGGCCCAGAAGCTCAAGGAACAGCTCGAGGCGGCCCGCACCGAGCTCGTCCAGGCGCAGCGGCGTGGCGAGTACCAGCGCGCCGGCGAGCTGACCTACGGCGTCATCCCGGACATCGAGAAGCGTCTGGCCGAGGTCGAGACCAAGAGCGGCGCGGCGCTCGTCGAGGAGGCGGTGACGGCCGACCATGTGGCCGGCGTCGTGTCGCGCTGGACCGGCGTGCCGGTCGACAAGATGCTCGAAGGCGAGCGTGAGAAGCTGCTGCATATGGAAGAGGCGCTCTCGAAGCGCGTCATCGGCCAGGCGCAGGCGGTGCGCTCGGTCGCGACCGCGGTGCGGCGCGCCCGTGCCGGCTTGCAGGACCCCAACCGACCGATCGGCTCCTTCATGTTCCTCGGCCCGACCGGTGTCGGCAAGACCGAGCTCACAAAGGCGCTCGCCTCGTTCCTGTTCGACGACGAGACCGCCATGGTGCGGATCGACATGTCCGAATATATGGAGAAGCACTCGGTCGCCCGGCTCATCGGCGCGCCTCCGGGTTATGTCGGCTACGACGAGGGCGGCGCGCTGACGGAAGCGGTGCGGCGGCGGCCCTACCAGGTCGTGCTCTTCGACGAGGTCGAAAAAGCGCATCCGGACGTGTTCAACGTCCTCTTGCAGGTGCTCGACGACGGGCGGCTGACCGACGGCCAGGGCCGCACGGTCGATTTCCGCAACGTCTTGATCATCATGACCTCGAACCTCGGGTCGGACTATCTCGCCTTGCAGAAGGACGGCGAGGACACGGCCAAGGTGCGCGACGCCGTCATGGGCGTGGTGCGCGGCCATTTCCGGCCGGAGTTCTTGAACCGGATCGACGAGATCATCCTGTTCCATCGGCTGCGGCGCGAGGACATGGCGGCGATCGTCGACATCCAGTTCGCGCGGCTGGCGAAGCTGCTGACGGATCGCAAGATCACGCTCGACCTCGACGCCCGCGCGCGGGCCTGGCTGGCCGAGAAAGGCTACGACCCGGCCTATGGGGCGCGGCCGTTGAAGCGCGTGATCCAGAAGGCCGTGCAGGATCCGCTGGCCGAGCTGATTCTCGGCGGCGAGGTCCACGATGGCCAGCACGTGCCGATCACAGTCGGCAAGGCGGGCCTGAAGATCGGTGAGCGCGAGGAGGCGGGCGGCGAGGCCGAGGCTCCCGGCGATGGCAGGGTGGTGAACTTCCCCAAGGGGGCGTGAGGGGCGCCTGCGGGTTGAAACGAAAGCGCCCGGTCGAAAGGCCAGGCGGCTGGTTCCAGGATTCGCCGGCCGTTAACTACGCAAGAAACTTGTCGAGCGTTCGCCGTAGCCCGGCTTCGTCCCGCGTCTCACATTCCCAAATTACCAAAACCTTCCAACCAGTGCTTTCGAGAGCTTCGATCGCGGCGGCGTCGCGCCGCACATTTTGTTCGAATTTCGTGCTCCAGAACTCCGCTCGGGTCTTCGGCATCGAGGCCATCCGACAACCCAGGTGACGGTGCCAAAAGCAACCGTGGACGAAGATCGCCTTTCTGCGCGACGGAAACACCAGGTCGGGACGGCCCGGCAACTGCTTGGGATGCAAGCGGAACCGGTAGCCAAGAGCATGGGCGGCGCGGCGAACCAACATCTCGGGAGTGGTATTCTTGCCGCGAACGCGAGCCATAAGGGCGCTCCGCTGCGGCGTGACGCTATCGTCTTTCCGCAGTTTGCGCTCGCCTTCCGAAGCACCATCGGCCATGTTTGCTCGCAGCGTCCTCAACCCTGAGCTAAGCGTCGATGCCCGAATCCGATCCTGATGTCGACGTCGCGAATGCGATCGAGGAGACGAGGCGCGAGGTCAAGTATTTTGCGTCCGACTACCCGATCGAAACTCTTGTCAGAAGATTCAAAGAAGACGATCCTGGGGAGGGAGATATCTATATTCCTGGTTATCAGCGGACCATGCAGTGGAACAATGACCGAAAATCTTACTTCATCGAGAGTTGCATCCTTCGGATCCCTGTACCTCCAATCTTCTTCTATGAGGTAGGCGGAAGATTTGAGGTTGTCGATGGATCGCAGCGGATCAGAACTCTGGTCCAATTTGTCGATAACCGGTTCGTGCTAGACAAGCTTGAAAAGCTAGATGTGCTGAACGGATTCCGCTTTCGAGATCTTCCTCCATCGGTCGCTAAACGTCTTCTGAACAGCTCAATAAGGACGTTTATCCTCGAAGAGGGCACCGATGAAACTACGAGGGTAGAGCTATTCCGCCGTATCAATACTTCGTCGCAAGCACTGACCGATGCGGAAATTCGAAAGGGCGCCTATCAAGGGCCGTTCCTAGACCTAGTGCTAGACTGTGCGAACCGGCAAATCTTCGTCGACCTTGCTCCAGGCAAATCTACCAGAGGAAATCGAGACAAAGAGAGCGAAAGGCAGGAGCTTGTCACACGGTTCTTTATTTATCTTAATTATCTGAACGAATTCTCCCATGATGTGCGACGGTTTCTGGACGAGCATCTCAAGCTACTGAACCGTACCTTGCAGGCCGCCAACATCGAAGAGATGTCGGCGGAGTTCGACTCCGTCATGGCTTTCATCCAGACGTACATGCCCAGGGCATTCTTCCGCGCTGAGAATACGCAGCAAGTTCCACGGGTCCGTTTCGAGGCTGTTGCAGTAGGCAGTGCGCTCGCGATGAGGACCGGGGCCAATCTCAATACCGAGGATCTGTCCTGGCTGCGGGGGGCGGAGTTCCAACAGCACGTCCGCACCGACGCGAGCAACAGTGGGCCCAAGCTCAGGGCTCGAGTGGGCTTCGTCCGAGACAAGCTCATCGGGGCGGCATGAGCGTCATTCCACTATTTCAACAGCGATTCACTGACGCCGAAGCCGTCCTGCGCTCCGTCACAAGGCTGGAAAGGCAACATCGAAAGAACCCGCGAAGCGGACCAGGTGCAGTGCGTTCAGCCGCCTGCATCAGGGCCGGCGTCTACGTGATGATGTACAATGCGATCGAGGCCGCAGTTCGCGCAGCAATGGAAGCACTTCGTCGTCAGATCCAGCAGGACGCCGTTACATTCGCTTCGGCGCGCGATTTTTGGAGACTCGACTGCATACAGGCCGCTTTCCTGGACAAGATGCAGAGCGGAACCAACCACGGCAACGTGCTCACCGATCTCGGAGCGATGTCCAACTCCATCCTGCAGTGGCACCCGGATAAACTGAGCCGTCTGCCTGGCAGCGGCAATTTCGGCCAGACCGCCGCCCTCACGTTAAAGAATTCTATGCCGCTCACCTGGACCGCGCCTGTGGGCACCGCCGGTGGAGTTGATCTTGAGACAATTCGCGTCAAGAGGAACGATCTCTCACATGGCTTCGAGGAGTACGTAGCGATCGGCGGAGGCGTGACCACAGGCGACATGTGTGCCTTAGGGGATCGGACACGAAGATTCATGGTGTCGCTGCTGCAAGCGGTCGAGCACTATCGAGCCATGAAGCAGTATATCAGGTAGCGCAGTTCTCCGCGTCGTCCGCGACCCGCCGTGGCCAATCTCTCAGTGCGTCGAGGAACTCGCTGTTCAGCCGGAGCGGCGAAGTTTCATAGCGGCGGGTAAAGCCTGAAATGGCCCTTACGGAAAGATGAGCAGGATTTTGTAAGCCGAACGCGGCAAGGGAACTCCTCGACAGCAACGACGGACCTTCCCTTCTTGCAATATAGGCCTTGCGGAGACTTCTTGGGCCACCGGCAGCCGCTCGAGGTAACCCGGGACTGTCCGGAATGCGTTCATGTCGCCCGGCTTCCTCTCGCGCCAAGCCAAGTCGCCGTCCGATCCACTCGACAATCGGAATGCTGACGGCGTTCCCGACGAGAACCCAGCGCCGGCGCTCGCCACGATCGATCTGACAAGCCGGAGAGGTCCAACCCGGTTGAAATCCCTGTAGTCGCTCTGCGTCCGTGATACCCGGTGTGATAAAGTCGCCCGTACGTCGATCCCAAACCCCAGGTGGCGACGGAATACCGACACCCGAACCGCCTTTTAAGGGCGGCACCGCTTCCGGTGACCATCCGAGGCCCTTGTTTCCTTCGGTCCAGTAAAATCCCACTAGTTCTGGGTTGGCAACCGGCCTAAAGGCATCTTCATTCAAGCCGTCGAGAAGGATGGTTGCGGGATCAGCTTCCAGACAGGCTAAAATGAAGAGCCGACGACGTCGCTGAGGCAGTCCGAACAACTGAGTGTCAAGGATGCGATATGCCCAACTGTAACCCAAGTCCTCAAGTGACTCGATCACAGAAGAGACGGCATGCCCCGTATGTAGGTCCAACGCGAAGGCAACGTTTTCAAGCAAAACAAAACGTGGCTTCTTTCTGCTCGACTGAATGAGCCGGAATACCTCCGAAATCAATCCGGACTGAGCTCCAGCCAAGCCAAGCATTCCGCCTGCGAGGCTAAGGTTTTGGCACGGCCAGCCTGCGGTCAGAAGCTCGCAATCTGGCAGTGTTGCCATCTTGGTGATATCAGGCTCGATTTGGATCCCGGGAAAATGAAATTCTAGAACGGAACGCGCCGCAGGATCACTCTCACACATCCCGACAATCACATGCCCCGCCCTTGACAAACCTTGTTCGAAACCTCCGATCCCGCTGAAGAGGCTGAATACGCGAAGAGGCTCGGCGACGGGTGGCGACACAGAAAACATTGCGTGGTCTTACGACCGAAACTCGCAAAACCCGAGTAAATTTGTCGTCTGTTTATGCACTCTCCACAGGCCATCAGAGGATGAGGAGGCTCGATTTCGAGACCGAGCTGGAACGCCTCACCGCCTCGTCCCTCCGCTCATAGCACCCCGAATGTCTCGAAGGCCTCACGCGCGCTCATCCCGCCCCGGATGGCGACGGCCATCCGGTTTTCCGTGGCGGCCTTGTCGAGCGCGGCAGAGACCGCCTCCTGCTCGACGCCCGCCGGGATGATCAGCACCCCCTCCCGGTCGCCGAAAACGAGGTCGCCGGGCGCGATGCGGATCCCGTCGATCTCGATCGCGGTGCGGAAGTCGATGACCTTGCCGCGAACGCCTTGGTCCTGCGCGTAGAGGCCGCGGCAGAAGGTGGGGAAGTTCAGCGCCTCGATCCCAGCCGCGTCGCGCACGAAGCCGTTCAGCACGGCGCCCGCCGCCTTGAGGTGCCTGGCACGAGTCGACATCAGCTCGCCCCAAAGGGCATAGCGGAACGATCCGCCGCTCGCGATGTAGACCTCGTTCGGTTTCAGATCATCCAAGGCGTCCAGCATCAGTCCGAACGGGCGCGCCCCAAGCGGGCCGCGCGTCGTGCTCGACACGTCGTCGAACACGTCGGCTTCGAGCACCGGCATGGCACGGCCGACGATTTTCATGTCGGGGCGCAGGGGCGAGATCGCCTGCGGCAGGAACTGCCGCCGATGGCCCAGCTTGTCGAGGATATCGCCGACCACCGCGGTGAACAGCGTGTCGCGCAAGCTTGCGAACAAGGCGTCGTCGTCCATATGAGCCACCGGCCTTCTCCGAAAGGCTGCATGGTTGCGGTCAAGAGCTGCGGTGACAGGGCGGCTCTATATCAAAACGATCGGCTGGGCCCTGATCACCACCTGGTGCTGGCGGAAATCGCTTTCGAGCCTTTCCCGGTAGGCGCGCCACCAGGCCTCGTCGAGATCCTCGACCATCACCTCCATGACGACGATCTCGTCGCGGCTGGTGATCTCGCCGCGCTTCTTCCAATGCCCTTCCGCCGGGGAGCGGGTATAGGCGGTGAGGCCGCCGAAACGCTCGGTCAATTCGGCGCCGATCACGTCATAATCGGATTTCGAAAACAGGCGGCGGTCGTTGTCGTAGGATGGCAGCAGGATCTGGATCAGGAACATCGTCGCCGCCTCCGAGACTCGTGCCGGCATGGCGCCCCGACCATATACGCCAGGCGATGCAATCGGTCGTGCTTCGGATGGCAGAGTGTCTAGCCGCCCGCCCCTCAGTTCAGCGTGCGCTTGGCGTGCGGGCTGTCGAGCGAGAAGGCGGGGATCTCGATCGAGAAGCTGCGCCCGTCGGCATCCGCCATCCTGTAGGTGCCGGACATCACGCCGCTCGGGGTCGAGAGCGGACAGCCCGAGGTATAGCGGAACGTCTCGCCCGGGTTGAGCACCGGCTGCTCGCCGACGACGCCGAGCCCCTTCACCACCTCGACGCGCCCGAGCGCGTCGGTGATGATCCAGTGCCGCGCCACGAGTTGCACCACCGAGCGGCCGAGATTGGTGATCTCGATCGTATAGGCCCAGAAGAAGCGGTTCTCCTCGGGCTCCGACCGCTCGTCCAGATAGTCCGGCAGGACCGTGACCTGGATGTCGTGGGTGACGGCAGTGTACATGGCGGGGCATCGCGGCGGCCGATGACGCCCATATTGGCACGGCGCGCGGCAATTGCCACTGCCCGCCGCGCGTCAGGCGGAGGCGACCAGGCTCGGCGGACGGCGCGCCATCTGGTCCAGGCCGTGGGCCAGGTCCTCGATCAGATCGTCGACGTCCTCGAGCCCCACCGACAAGCGCAGCATGCCCTCGCCGATGCCGAGCTCCGCCCGAATCTCCACCGAGAGGCGCTGATGCGTCGTCGTCGCCGGATGGGTGACGAGGCTCTTCGCGTCGCCGAGATTGTTGGAAATGCCGATGATGGAGAGCGCGTTGGCGACCCGGAAGGCGCCCGCCTTGCCGCCCTCGACCTCGAAGGCGACCAGCGTGCCGCCGCCCTTCATCTGGCGCCGCGCCAGCGCGGCCTGCGGATGATCTGGACGTCCCGGATAGAGCACCTTGGTCACACCCCCCTGCCCGGCCAGGAAATCGGCGATGCGCGCGGCGCTCGCCATCTGGGCCGCGACACGCACCGGCAGCGTCTCGAGCCCCTTCAGCAGGACCCAGGCGTTGAAGGGCGACAGCGCCGGCCCCGTCTGGCGCAGCAGGTTGTGCACGTGGGTGTCGATGAAGGCTTTGCTGGCCAGCACGACGCCGCCGAGGCAGCGCCCCTGCCCGTCGATATGTTTCGTCGCCGAATAGACGACGCAATCGGCGCCGAGCTCGAGCGGGCTCTGCAGCAGCGGCGTGGCAAACACGTTGTCGACCACGAGCGTCGCGCCGCCGTCATGGGCGACCTCGGCGACCGCCGCGATGTCGACGAGGTCGAGCGTCGGATTGGTCGGGCTTTCCAGGAACAGCGTCTTGGTGTTCGGGCGCATGGCGCGGCGCCACTGGCCGAGGTCGGCGCCGTCGACCAGCGTCGAGGTGACGCCGAAGCGCGGCAGCAGGTCCTCCACGATGTAGCGGCAGGAGCCGAACAGCGCCTTGGCGGCCACCACGTGATCGCCGGCCTTGACCTGGCCCATCATGGCCGCCGTCACCGCCGCCATGCCGCTGGCGGTGGCGCGCGCGGCCTCCGCCCCTTCGAGGATGGCCATCCGGGCCTCGAACATCGCCACAGTAGGGTTAGAGAAGCGCGAATAGATGAAGCCCGGATCGTCGCCCTTGAAGCGCGCTTCGGCGGCTTCCATCGTGTCGTAGATGAAGCCCTGGGTCAGGAACATCGCTTCGGAGGTCTCGCCGAACGAGGACCGCATCGTGCCGCCATGCACCAGCCGAGTGGCGGGGCGAAGGGCACGCGTGTCCTGCGGACGGCGGACGGAACCGGTCATGACGGCACTCCGGATAGCTGACGATGGACCCCGAAATCGAGGTCGGGCGCACCGCAGCCATAGACCCGGCTCCTTGCTGCCGCAAGAGGTTTGGACCGATAAAAAGGACGTTTCGTTCTAAATTCCGGTTTCGCCTTGGCGCACCGCGGCCGATCCGCTACGCATCCCGGATCATGTTCATGTCCCCTTTTCGAGATCCGGTTTCATGACACAAGCCGCAGCTTTCGCGCCGGGTCTCCTCGCCGCCCACCAGATCGAACGCCTGATCGCCGAGCGGCACGTCATCATGACGGAGCAGGCTGCCGGCGCGGCGCCGCTCGTCCAGCCCGCGAGCCTCGACTTGCGGCTCGGCAAGCGGGCCTGGCGGGTGCGGGCGAGCTTCCTGCCGGGCGGCGAGCGCAGCGTCGCGCAGGGCATCGCGGCGCAGCCGAGCCACGCCATCGACCTCGAAGGCGGATCGATCCTCGAGCCCGGCACCGTCACCATCGCCGAGCTCGACGAAGCGCTGCGCCTGCCGGCTGCGCTCGCAGCCGCCGCCAACCCGAAAAGCTCCACTGGCCGCATCGACGTCTTCACCCGTGTCATCACCGACCGCGGCCGCCGCTTCGACCAGATCGAAGCCGGCTATTGCGGCCCGCTCTTCGCCGAGATCTCGCCGCGCACCTTTCCGGTCAAGGTCAGGACGGGGTCCCGGCTGGCACAGATCCGCTTCAGCGCCGGCGATGGCCGGCTCGACGACGAGGGCCATCGCGCCCTGCATGCCTCGGCCGCCCTCGTCGGCGGCGCCGAGCCCGTCATCGCCGGCGGCCTCGCCGTCTCGGTCGACCTTGCGGGCTTCGGGCGGCATGGAGATGAGGCGGGCCGCCTCCTGGGCTACCGGGCCAAGCGCCATACCGGGATCATCGACGTCGACCTCGTAGGACGGCTCGATCTCGCCGATTTCTGGGAACCGATCTTCCTGCGTCAGCGCCAGGAGCTGATCCTCGATCCCGGCGAATTCTACATCCTGGCCTCGAAGGAGGCGGTGCGGGTGCCGGCCGACCATGCGGCCGAGATGACGCCCTTCGATCCGCTGGTCGGCGAATTCCGCGTGCATTATGCGGGCTTCTTCGACCCCGGATTCGGCGCCGACGAGGCGGCCGGCCTCGGGGCGCGCGCGGTGCTCGAAGTGCGATCGCGCGACGTCCCCTTCGTGCTCGAGGACGGGCAGATCGTCGGACGGCTCGTCTACGAGCGCATGTCGGAAACGCCGCGCCTGCTCTATGGCTCGGGCCTGGGCTCGAACTATCAGGCGCAGGGCCTGAAGCTCTCCAAGCATTTTCGCTGAAGCACGCCACCCGCTCGCAGGCGCCGCATCCTCACGCCCCGACCGGGCGGCCCACCATGGTGACGAGCAGCGGTCCGGCCCCGAGCATGCGCCGCGACACTCGGCGCGCGTCATCGAGCGTCACGGCCTCGATCAGCCCGTTGCGCTCGTCGAGATAGGTCACGTCGAAGCCCTCGGTCTGCAGATGAACGAGCTGGCTCGCGATCTTGAGCGAGGTATCGAAGCGCAGCGCATAGGAGCCGGTCAGGAACTTCTTCGCCTTGACCAGTTCCTCCTCGCTCGGCCCCTCGGCGGCGAGCTTGGCAATCTCCTCCTGGATCACGGTGAGCGATTCGACGGCGCGCTCGTTCTTGGTCGAGGTGCCGCCGGCGAACATGCAGCTGTGGTCGAAGTTCGAGAGTTGCGAATAGACCGAATAGGCGAGGCCCCGCTTCTCGCGCACCTCGCGAAACAGCCGGGCCGAAAAGACGCCGCCGCCGAGGATGTGGTTGACCACCACGGCCGCCATGTGCTCCGGGTCCTTGCGCGGCACACCCGGCAGGCCGAACCGGATGGTTGATTGCGGGATATCGAGGTCGACCACCTGCGGCGGGCCGCCCGGCGCCAGCGCCACATCGGGGACCGGGCGCAGGTCGCCCGTCTCGGGAAGCGTGGCGAAGGCGAGATCGAGCATGCGGCCAACCGTCTCGGCATCGATGGCGCCGACGACCGCGATCTTGAGGTCGCGGCGCACCAGCATCGATCGGTAGAGCGCCATCATGTCGTCGCGGCCGACACCCGGCAGGCTCTCCAGCGTGCCGCGGATCGGCAGGCCGTAAGGATGGCCCGGATAGGCCGAACCCCGGAAGGCCCGGCTCGCGACCGCGTCCGGATCCTTGCTCTCGTGCCGCAGGCCGGCCATGAGCTGGGCGCGGACGCGCTCGATCGCATCGGCGTCGAGGCGGGGCGAATTGAGCGCCAGCCGCAGCAGGTTGAAGGCTGATTCCGTGTTGCGGCTCAGCGTCTTGAGCCGGCCGGACAATCCGTCGCGCTCGGTGCCGAACGAGATCTCGATCGCCTTGTCGTCGAGGGCGCGATGAAACTCGGCGGAATCGAGGTCGCCAGCGCCTTCGTCGAGCAGCGACGACAGCATCGTGGAGGTGCCGGGCTTGCCGGCGGCGTCCTGCGACGCGCCTCCCTTGAAGGTGAAGTCGCAGGCGACCAGCGGCACCGCATAGTCTTCCACGAGCCAGGCCTCGACCCCTCCGGGCGAGCGGACCTTCTGTACGATGGAGGCGCGAGCGCCGAGCTTGTCGGCAAGTTGCACTGTCATGATCTCGATCCGCGACGCGACGGGTGTTGAGAGCGGCGCGACGGCCGCCGGAAGGCTTCGGTCACGCCGCGGCGTCGGCCGGCATCAGGAAGCCGGTGACGCTCCGACGCTTGGTCAGCCAGGTGGCGGCCGCGTTGCGGACATCCTCCGCCGTCACGGCCTCGATGCGGGCGGGCCAAGCGGCGACGTCTTCGGTGGTCAGGCCCGTCGTCAGCGCGGCGCCATACCATCGCGCCAGCGTCGCCTGGTTGTCCTGGGCGTAGACGGCCTCGGCGACGAGGCGAGTCTTGGCGCGCCGCAGATCCTCCGCCTCCGCCGGTTCGGTCGAGACGCTTATGATCGACCGTTCGAGGGCGGCGTCGAGCGCCTCGAGCGTCACGTCCTGATTGGGGATCGCCCAGACGTAGAACCGCGTATCGTCGAGCGAGGTGCCCATGTAATAGGCCCCCGCCGCGACCGCGATCTTCTGGTCGAGGACGAGGTCGCGGTAGAGCAGGCTCGTCTGGCCGCCGCCGAAATGATGCGCCAGGACCTCGAGCGCCGCACCCTCGGCCTTGCCGGTGAAATAGGACGGGACGAGGTAGACGCGCTGCACGCTCGGCTGCTCGACCTTCGGATCGGCGAGGGTCACGAGACGATGGGCATGGGGTGGCGGCTCCTGCGGGCGCGTCCGCCGCGGCGTCTCGCCGCGTGCCGTGATCTTGCCGTAGGTGGATTTCGCCAGCGCCTCGACCTCCTCGTAGGAGACGTCGCCCGCAACGATCAGGACCGCATTCTCCGGCGTGTAGAAACGCTCGTAATAGGCGAGCGCGTCGCGCCGGTCGAGCGACTCGATCTCGTGCTTCCAGCCGATGATCGGCTTGCCATAGGGATGGTGGGTGAACAGCGTCGCCTGAACGGTCTCGCTCAGCTGGGCCGAGGGATCGGCGTCGGTGCGCATGCGCCGCTCTTCGAGCACGACGTCGCGCTCGGGAACGACGACCTCGTCGCTCAGCACGAGGCCGATCATCCGGTCGGCCTCGAATTCCATCAGCGTGCCGAGGTGTTCCTTCGCGGCCCGCTGGAAATAAGCCGTGTAGTCGTTCGACGTGAAGGCGTTCTCCTGGCCCCCCAGTTCCGCGACGGTCTCGGAGAACACGCCCTTCGGGTGCCGGTCGGTGCCCTTGAACATCAGATGTTCGAGGAAATGCGCAATCCCCGACTTGCCCACTGGATCGTCGGCCGAGCCGTTACGATACCAGACCATGTGGGTGACGACGGGCGCCCGGTGGTCCGGGATGACCACCACCTGCAGGCCGTTGTCGAGCGTGCCGTGGCGGATCGCCGGGCCCGCGGGTTGCCCTCCCTTCGCGCCGGCTGGGATGAGGCCAGGTGTCGAATCGGGCCGATGCGAGGGAAAGGCGGAATCTCGGGACATGGCGCGGGCTGGTACTCTGAAGGAGGGCGGCGGCGAGGTCAGGACCGGCGGACCGTCGCGGCACTGTTCCTGAAACCCTGCCCCACTGTGACAATTTCTGCCGGAATGTCAAAGACGTCGCACGGCGCCCCTGCGCCGTCCGACGCCTATCGCTCGGCCGGAAAGCCAGCTCCGCGCTACTCGTCCGTCTTCGGGGTCGGCCTCAGGAAGGCCCGCGGATCGGACGGGTCGGACCTGTCGGGCGGCGCCTCGGCCGTCGCCTTCACGACCCGCGTCGGCATCATGTAGCCCTTCGGCGGCTGGGTCAGATAGACCCGCTCGGGCTCCTTGCCCGGGACGAGCTTGTCCGCGGCGTCGGGATTGGCGGCCGCGAAGGCATCGCCTTGCCGCTTGAGCTCGTCCGGGCTCAGCAGCAGGCAGTTGCGGGAATTGTTGCCGTTGAGACAGTCGGCCGACCGCCCCGGCCCGTCGTCGGCTGCCTCGCCGCGTTGCTTGGCCAGGTCGCCCGGCGCGATGATGTTCCCGTCGTGATCCGTCGATTGACGGGGCGCGAGGGCTTCCTTCGCGGCCTTGCGATGGGCCAGGACGTCGGGATCCTGCGGCCAAGCGGCCGTATGCTTGACGCCGTCGCCAGGCTTGGGGAGCCCGGGCTGCGGCGGCAGCACGAGCGGCGGCCGCTCGCGATAGGCGATGTCCGGCGGCGGATCGCGCTTGACCAGGCCGACGGCGCCGAAAATCGAGGAGAAGACGTTGGCGTAGCCGTCGTCGGCGGCTTGGACCGGGGAGGTCGCAGCCAACCCAAAGGCGATCATGCCCGTCGCCAGGATCGAACCGCCAAACCGGACCAGCGATACCGTCATGAACCCCTCCTTCGCCGACACCGGAATATTTCCGGCGCCGTGGAACAAAATCCCTAGCACGAAAAAGGCGGCAATTTAGGGGCGGGCGGGCGGAGTCTGCGCTGCCGTCTCCCGATGCGGCGACACCATGTCGACGAGCAGCAGCGCGACGCCGAGGACGATCGCGCAGTCGGCCCCGTTGAAAACATACCAGTGGAAGGCGCCGACATGAAAATAGACGAAGTCGGCAACCGCCCCGTAGGCGATGCGATCGATGACGTTGCCGAGGGCGCCCCCGATCAGCAGGCCGAGGGCGACACCCGTCAGCGGCGAGTGGACCCGCCACAGCCAGACGCCGAGGAGCCCGATCGCCGCCAGCGTGCCGGCGATCAAAAGCCACCGTCCCGCGTCGCTGTCGGCGGTGAGCAGCGAATAGGAGATGCCGCGGTTCCACGCCATGACGAGGTCGAGCCAGGGCATGAGCCGGACCTGCTGGCGGCCCGGCAGGTCGAAGACCCGCAGCAGCCACAGTTTCGTGGACTGGTCGATCACGAGGGCGACGAGCGCCATGCCGATCCCGAGGCGGCGGATCCGATCAGTGGAGGCGTGGCGGAAGGCGGCGATGGGTACGGCTCCGGACATACAGGTTCAGGATCCGGCCAGGATCGTGCGCGCCTCGGCGGCATCGATCCGCATGCGCGAGACCAGGGCTTCGACGGCGTCGAACTTGGCTTCACCCCTGATCCAATCGACGAAGTCGACCTCGATCGTCTTGCCGTAGAGGTCGCCGTCGAAATCGAACAGGAAGGTCTCGAGCAGCGGCGGCCCGTTGTCGAAGGTCGGCCGGCGGCCGAAGCTCGCCACGCCGCCGTGGACCGCACCCTCGACCGCCACCCTCACGGCATAGATCCCGTGGGCGAGGCGCGACGAAGGATCGAGCGCCAGATTGGCCGTCGGGACGCCGAGCGTCCGGCCGAGCTTGCGGCCATGCAGCACCTCGCCGAGCACGAAATAATCATGGCCGAGGAGATCCGCCGCTGCACGGGCGTCGCCTTGTTCGAGCAGGCCCCGGATGGCGGTTGAGGAGACGGCGTCGAGCGAGCCGCGCTCGTCGGCGAGGATCTTGTCGATCACCGAGACCGCGAAGCCGTGGTGGCGGCCGGCTTCGCTGAGATAGGCGGGCGACCCGGCGCGGCCGCGGCCGAAATGGAAGTCGTAGCCCACCACCGCCGCCGCGATGCCGAGCTGCCCCACCAGGACCTGGCTCACGAAGTCCTCGGCGCTCAGGCCCGCGAAGGCGCGGTCGAAGGTCTTCA
Organism: Lichenihabitans sp.; assembly: GCA_036276175.1. Classification (GTDB taxonomy): domain Bacteria; phylum Pseudomonadota; class Alphaproteobacteria; order Rhizobiales; family Beijerinckiaceae; genus Lichenihabitans. Next base: position 3,018 of record DATBEH010000021.1, on the reverse strand, counting down.
CGATCATGCCCTCCGCCCCGCCGTAGCGCGCCAGCGCCAGCGCCTTGGCGGGCAACGGCGTCAGCCGGAAGATGGTCGACCGGCCGGCGAAGAGGTCGGCCGGATGCGGCTCGAAGGTCAGCACCGCGCAGGGACGGCCGAGATCGCGGGCCAAAGCCCGCGCCCGGGCGATCACGGCCTGATGGCCACGATGGAGGCCATCGAAATTGCCGATCGCGACGACGCTCGCCTCGAGGCCGGCCGGAGCCGTGAGGGGGTCGACCGCCAAGTGGAATGTCGAAGGAAGAGATGCGCGCAAGCTGACCCGTCCATGAAACGCTGCCGGCTTCTAGCCCATCTCGGATGCCGAGCGCCAGGACGCACCGGTGCGCAGGCCTACCGCGCCCGTTCAACGCTGCAAAGCCGGAGCGGGCCTCGCACCAAGGATCGCATGATTCGGGGTCGGGCCCGACTACCAGACGAGATGCGTGATCGCCAGCTCCGGCCCCTCGCCGGCCTCGCCGAGAAGCCGCGCGAGTCCGTCCGGATCGATGGCGCCGGTCACGGCGTCCAGCGTCTCCTCGCGATGGATGCCGGTCGTCACGAAGAGCGCATCGAGCCCTTGGCGGCGGGCTCCGGCGATGTCGGTCGGCAGGCCGTCGCCGATCGCCAGCACGCGATCCGCCGCGATCAATGCGCCGCGGCGCTCGGCCGCGACGTCGAGCGCCACCCGGTAGATCGGCGCATGCGGCTTGCCGGCGTAGAGCACGGTGCCGCCCATGCCGGCATAGCGCTGCGCCAGGGCACCGCCGCAGAAGATCAGCCGGTCGCCGACATGGACGACGATATCCGGATTGGCGCAGATCATGTCGAGGCGGCGCGCCAGCGCCGCGGCGAGCACGCCGGCGTAGTCCTCGGGCGTCTCCACCGCATCGTCGAAGAGGCCCGTGCAGATGCAATAGTCGGCTTCGGCGAGCGGCGCGAGCGGCGGCGCCCGCCCCGTCTTGGCCTCGACCTCGTCAAGCAGCGCCAAATCGCGCGGCGGACCGATATGATAGGCCGCCCGCCCGCCCCGATCCGCGATCAGCGCCACCGTCGCGTCACCGGAGGTGACGAGGCCGTCGTATGCCGCGCGCGGCACGCCGAGCCCGTCGAGCTGGCTGACGACCGAGGCCTGCGGCCGCGGCGCGTTGGTCAGCAGCACCACCGTGCCGCCCTGGGCGCGAAACCGCGTCAGCGCCTCGGCGGCGGCCGGGAAGGCGCGACGGCCATCGTGCACGACGCCCCAGACATCGCAGAGCACCACGTCGTAACGGCCGGCGACATCGCCGAGGCCAGCGAGAATCCGGCAGGGAGCCGAGGCGGTGACGTCAATCATGCCTCGGCGGCTAGGCCCGGGACTGGCCGCTGTCAAGGCCGCGACCTAGATCTAGGCGTGCGGAAGCCCGGCGCCTCGATCGGGGCTTAGGCTTCACGCGATCCCCAGCCAGGAGGCGCAACCCGTGTCGATCAAGCCGCTTTTCACCGCCCACGCCACCGCCAACGGCGGCCGCAACGGCAAGACCTCGGCCGACGACGGCTCGGTGAGCGTCACGCTCTCGGTGCCGAAGGAGATGGGCGGCCCCGGCAAGCCCGGAACCACCACGCCCGAGCACCTCTTCGCGGCGGGCTACGCGGCCTGTTTCGGCGGCGCGCTCGATTTCGTCGCCAAACAGCACAAGAAGGACGCCACGGGCGCCACCGTCACGGCGGCCGTCTCGATCGGCCCGCGCGACGCCGGCGGCTTCGGCCTCGCGGTCAAGCTGCACGTGGTCGACAAGAGCCTGCCGCAGGCCGAACTGCAGTCGCTCGCCGACGAGGCGCACGAGAAGATCTGCCCCTACAGCCACGCGACGCGCAACAACGTCGCCGTGGACCTGAGCGTCGAAGGCGCCTAAGAAGACGGCAATGCGCCGCGGGCCACCATGATGGGCACGCGGCGTCGGCCCACCCTATTCGAACGAGCCCCGCCATGCCGCCATCCGCTTCCGCTTTCGCCCCTCAGGCCGAGATCCCCAACGATCTCGAAGCGTTCTGGATGCCCTATACGGCGAACCGCTCCTTCAAGCGCAGGCCGCGCATGATCACGCGGGCCAAGGACATGTTCTACTATACGCCGGAGGGCCGCGCCGTGATGGACGGTACCGCCGGCCTGTGGTGCACCAACGCCGGCCACAACCGCGATCCGATCGTCAGCGCCATCCAGGCCCAGGCCGCCGAGCTCGATTTCGCCCCGACCTTCCAGTTCGGCCATCCCAAGGCGTTCCAGGTCGCCTCGCGCATCGCCGCCCTGGCGCCGGCCGACCTCGATCATGTGTTCTTCACCAATTCGGGCTCCGAGGCGGCGGATACGGCGCTCAAGATCGCCATCGCCTACAACAACTTTCGCGGCCAGGGCTCGCGCCAGCGCCTCATCGGCCGCGAGCGCGGCTACCACGGCTGCGGCTTCGGCGGCATCTCGGTCGGCGGCATCGTCTCCAACCGGAAGCATTTCGGCTCGATGCTCGCCGGCGTCGACCACCTGCCGCATACCTACAGCCGCGAGCATCAAGCGTTCACCGTAGGGGAACCAGAGTGGGGCGCGCACCTGGCCGACGACCTCGACCGGATCGTGGCCCTGCACGACGCCTCGACCATCGCGGCCGTGATGGTCGAGCCGATGGCCGGCTCGACGGGCGTGCTGCCGCCGCCGAAGGGCTATCTGCAGCGGCTGCGCGCCATCTGCGACAAGCACGGCATCCTGCTCATCTTCGACGAGGTCATCACCGGCTTCGGTCGGCTCGGGGCGCCGTTCGCCGCCGAGCGCTACGGCGTCGTGCCGGACATGATCACCTTCGCCAAGGGCGTGACCTCGGGCGCGGTGCCGATGGGTGGCGTCATCGTGAGGAAGCACATCTACGACCAGTTCATGAACGGTCCGGAGAACGCCATCGAGCTGTTCCACGGCTACACCTATTCTGCCCACCCCTTGGCCTGCGCCGCGGCGCAGGCCACGCTCGA
>DATBEH010000020.1:0-3967 GCA_036276175.1 Lichenihabitans sp. | reverse complement strand
GCTTGGCTCGGCCGGTGCAGACGCCTCGCCAAGGATTGGGAAAACCGGAACCGCAAAGCCCTCGCATTCCTCCGCCTCGCCTCCATCCGCCTCATGCTCCGAAAGCTATGCAATCCAACATGATCTCTCCGGACAGACTCTGAGGAATAGGCGTGTCGAGCCCATAGTCGATCACTTCGCTTGTCTCGCGCGTGCTTTCGAACTCGACCACGTTGACACGACCCGTGCGCCCGACGCGCGTTTCCGGCACCGTGACGGCCTGGCCGATCGGGAGACTTTGCCAGCCGAACTTCTCCCCCGAGACCGGCGTGCGCGGCAGGAAATCGTCCGCGATGTAGGAGGCGGCGTCGTTGCGGTAGGCCATGACCATCGCGGTCAGGATCGGGTCGGCCAGGAAGGGGAAGTCAGCCATGGGAGTAAGCCTTTGACGAGGAGAGAATGAGGGTCAGCCGACCGGCTGGTTGGCGATCGCCGCGATGGCGTCCGTGAGAGAGATCTCGATGCCGAGCTTGGCCTTGTCGGCGCGATAGCCGGCGGCCCTGTCGATGATCGCCTGCGCGGTCGCCGGCCGGTCCGCGCCCAGCGGCTTGCGGCCGTCGATGCCCGAGGGCTGGAGCATCGGCAGCGTGGTCGCCATCAGCCCGCGGAAGGTATCGAGCCCCGCCGGCGTCGCGCACATGGCGACGTAGAGATCGCGCTGTGCCGGCACGATCTTCTTCTCGCGCAGCGCTTCACCGATCGCTGCTTCCACTTCGGCCTTGCGGGTCTCGGCCGTGAGCGTGCCGAGCTGACCCGTTGCCGTGGTCAGAGCCGCGAGGGTCGCTTCGTGCGCAGCCTTTGGCACGCTCCCGGCGAGCGCCTGGCGCGCCGCCTTGAGAACGGCGCCGAGGTCCGCATCGGCCGGCAATCCGACGGCCGCGGCCAGGGACGCCATGGTGTCGGCTGTGTCTCCGCCCGTGGCAAGAGCCGACGCCACCGCGGGCATGGTCAGGGATGGCGCGGTGGTGAGCGAGATCGAGTGCAGCCAGGTCGCGTTGCCGCTCGGATCGTGGTGGAAGGTCGGCGAGATGTAGCGATGCGATCGTGCGGCCAGCGCGGCCTTTCCGTCCGGAAGCCAATCCATCTTGGCATAGGTGCCGTCCGGACGGGCCTGAAGATCGCTCGCCCAGCCAATCGCAGGCGTCTTCACGCCCTTGATGGCATTGAGCGCGATGCCATGGTCGAAGTCGGCCGGAAGGTCGACGGCATCGGTCTTGAAGCGATCGACCAGCGTCTCGGGCGTGAAGTTGTAGGATCGGCCATCGCGTGTCTTCGTGGCGCCACGTGGCGTCACCTTGATCCATGGATCGTCTTGGGACATATTCGACGGGGCCGGGATCTCTCCGGCCAGCACGCCGATGCTGACGCCGAGCGATGCCGCGAAGTCCTGCGTTCGGCTATGGCTCTTGCTCATGGGCTCACTCGAAAAACAGGGTTGAAGGGATTTGAAGGAGCCTTTCGGGCCGGTTCAATCGGCGTTGGTCTCGGTCTCGACGGTGGTAGTCCAGCCCTGCTCGGGCACGATGTCGTGGGTCACCTCGGCGGCGATCCACGATGTGCTGTCGATCGGGTCGGGAAAGCCGGAGCATTTCGGTTGCGCGCCGGCGACGGCGAGCGGCTCGCCGGGAATGACGAAAAGGCCGGTGCCGGAGAAGCGGCGGAATTCATCTGCGCAGACCTTGGCTTGGGTCTGCGCCGCGGCCTGGTCGGCCGCGGGGTGCGGCAACGCATCCTGAGTTCCCGACGATCCTTCGGTGGGGCTTTCGACCTGCTTGATCCGTCCGGCGCTGCTGTCGAATAGGAGACCGACATGCTCTGATACTGGAAGCGCGGATCCAACTCGACGTCGTACTGATAGCAGTCCGTCTTGGGGATAATGAAGCTCGCCAATGCATTGCCGCTGACGCTCTGGCCGGCGTTGCGGTCGAGCACCCACACCTTGCCGTCCATGGGCTTGACGACGCCGCCGGCATCGTTGGCGAGGTCGGTGGCAAAATCGATGTGGCTCTGCTGCCACTGCACCACATGGCCGCCGGGGATCGGCATCGACGCGATCGACGCCGCGACCTCGACGCCGATGCCGGCGGCGGTGAACAGGTTGGTGAAGACGTCGCCGAGCGTGGTGTTGCCGTTATCCGCTCCGAAGTGCTGGCTCGCCACCTCATTGAGGCCCGATTGCTCCAGAGGGCGGCAGATGTAATGGATCTGTTCGCCGCGCTTCGGCTCGCCGAGGAGATGGATGCGCTTGAGGTAGTAGGTGCCGCCAAGGGCAGCGGTCTCAGCCGACCAGCCGATGCTCACCGTAAAGGGCGTGTTCTCGGCCGGCGCCGTCGCGTAGGGCGGCTTGTCGGTGAACATGAAGGTGCATTCGTCGCTCGTGTCGACGTAGCGGGGGACGATCCTCACGCCGACCAGGCGGGAGCCCCAAACCGGGATCTGGTCGGTGCCGTCCGGCCCGATGACTTTCAGGAAGGGGACGCGATAGGCCACACGGCGGCTCCATATCGGAATGAGAAGGTCGAGCGGTCCAGCATCATGCGACCCGCCCAATGGAATGAAGCGCGCGCGCCTGCTCACGGCGGATCTCGCGGTTTTGCTCGAGCATGGCGAAGCGGGCCGTCAGGGCCGGATCGTGGTTGCCGTAGAAGTGCTGGGTGACGGCCGGCGCGGCCGCCGCGACGGCCTGCCGTGGTGCGGCGCCGCGCGGCGTCTCGCCCCCGTCGCCCGACCGCAGCGCGGCGCTGGTCATGCGGGGGTCGGCGAAGCGGGGCGACAATGTCTCGTGTGGCTGAGGCGGCGTCACGCGCGCCTTGGCGCGGTCCAGGGCTTCACGGCGCTGCGCAGGGTCCCGCAGACCGGTCGAAGTCGCGGCAGATTGCGACGATGCAGCCGGCCCGAGCGCGAAAGCCTTGTCGGCGAAGTTCAGCCGATTGTTCCAGCTCTTCGGCTTTACGATCTGACCGTGACTGATGTCGGCAGACCGCTCGAATGCGTCATGGAAGGCTCGTGTCGCGTCGCGGCGGTTGTTGGTGCGCTTGACAGCGGCAATCGCCTTGGACGTCTCTGGATCGCCCTCCGTCAGGTAGCGCCAGGACGCCGCGTCAGACGTGGGGTCGAGGTGGTGAGCCGCTGTCCAACCCTCGAAATCTCGGTGCCTTGAACCGGTCCATTGTGCCCAGCCGACGCCGCCGCGTCCGGGCGCCTGACCTCCCTCGTGATAGGCCGTGAAGCCCGCGCTCTCGTGCCCGAGATTACCGAGAACGCCGGCCGCCTGCTCTTTCGTCAGGCCGTAGCGGTCCATGAGACCGCGCATGATCTGCGGAGCCTTTCCGGCGAATTTGGTGCCGGTCTTGCCGAGCGGCGTCGGTGGCCCCGAGGCGCCCTGCGGCATCAGAGCTATGGCGTGGCGTTCGACCGGCCGGTCCATAACGCAGGTTGTGCGGGCGAGGCGGCAGTGGAGCATCGCCATAGCGCAGGTTGCGGGGACGCGATGTGGATCCGGAGCCGCCGTCTCCGCCGCTCCCGCTTCCATCGACGTCGCCGCCCTCCCAAGAGGTCTTGACGATGCGACCCGCGGCGGCACGGCCGGCGCGCAGGTCGAGGACCTCGCGGAGGCCCGCGACGACGCCGGCCTTGGTCCCGGCCTCGATAATGGCTTGAAGCTCGCCGGCGCCCTGCGTCCGAGGCCCGGAGCCATCGTCGGCAATGAAGCTGGCGCGATGCAGAAGACCGGCGTCCGGCAGGGCGGCGTGCTTGTCCGGACCAGCCCGTAGCCAGACTGGACGATCTGGGATTGACCCGGTTTGGTGGACACCCTGCAGCTTTCGTCAGAGGTGTTCCCATGCCCAAGCCTCGCCCGCCCTATTCGCCTGAGTTCCGCCGTCAGATGGTCGATCTGGTTCGTGCCGGTCGCGATCCGGATGATCTT
>DATBEH010000019.1:0-16865 GCA_036276175.1 Lichenihabitans sp. | reverse complement strand
GCCGCCCTCCTGGGCATCATGGGCTTCACGGTGGCGAGCGCCTGCGCCACGACCTACGGCCGGATCGGGGCCGGACTCACGCAAGCCTACGAAGGCCGCTACGTGGAGACGGCCGCCATCTTCTGGTGCGGGCTCGTGCTGTTCTGGTTTCCGCTGGCGGTGCAGGGCCCGGGCTGCGTTCGGAAGACGTCCTCCCGCATCGCGGGCGCCGTCGCGGTGGCGCTCGCGATGGCCCTGACGGGCGGCGCTGCGGCCTATTTCGAGGCCGCGGCCTGGCCCGACATGGTCCGGCAGGCCGCCAAGTTCCAGCGGTTCCGCGACGCTCTGCTGAGCGGTCTCTACGACAAGGACGCGGGCCGCTACGAAATCTTCAGCGAGGAGGATATTCGTCTCCAGATCGCGTTCCTGCGCGAGACGAGACTGTCATTGTTCGGTGGTTCGGCCTTCGCCGACCTCGGGCGTGCGATCGCCTCGCTCGGCGAGACCGCGCCGGCCTCGGCTTGCGCCGGGACGGTCGTCGCGGAAGCGCGTCCGGCGACGCTCGGCGCGGGCGGCGTGCGGCTTCACGGCGTGGCCTGGGATATGGCCCGCAATCGTCCCGTCAAGCGCATCCTCGCCGTCGGAGCGGACGGCAGGGTCGCGGGCTTCGGCTCGCCCGACCGCCCGGCCGGGCGTCCGAGAACATGGACGGGCTATGCCAAGGCCGCGACGGGCGAGACGGTGTCGGCCCGTGCGGTGCTTTCCGACGGACGGCTGTGCGATCTCGGCGGCGCCGCGGTCGCGCCACCGCCTCCGAAGCCTGCGACACCGCAGAGTCCTGCGACCCCGTGACCTTCACGCCCACGCGGTCTCGGCGGCCGCGACCCGGTGCCCGGCCCGTGCGGTGGCCGCACAGAGCCACGCCCCGATAATGCTCAGAGCCGCTTCAGGCCCAGGCTCTTGCCGTCCTTGGGATCCTTGAGCCAGGTGCCGTCGTCCTGCATGTCGAGCTTGGTCGTATGGCCCTTGCGCGCCATCAGGACGAGCCGCCCGCCGACCATCTCCCAGCCGACGGGGTCGAAGATGACGATCCCCTGGTCGCGACAGGCCGGAGCGAGATTGGCCTTGAGGGTTCCTTTCGGGCCGTGGGCCTTGGCGTCCAGCGTCACCATGCAGCCGGTGTCGCGCGTCGTGTCGCGCATCACCGCATAATGGCCGGCGATCTCGGCCGGGGTGACGACCGGGCGGCGTTGCGCCGGCGCCGCTGCGACGGAGGGCTCGGCGGCGGCCGGAGCCCTCGCCTTGGCGGCGAGCTTCAAGACGACCGCCTTGTGCGGCCCGACCGGCTCCAGCCGAAACAGATTTCCCTCGGGACCGGTCCCGGTCATCACGCCGTCAGCGGCCGGCACCATGATCAGCAGCGGTTGGCCGGCGGTGTCGGCAAGCTGGATCTGGCCCTCGCCGGTCTCGATCCAGATCGCCACCGTCGACAGCATCGGGAAGGCATGGTGGCAACCCAACGGCATGCCTACCGCATAGCCGGAGTCGAGAATGTCCGATCGGAGCATGATGCGGCATTGGCGCGAGCCATCCTCGAGCTTGAGATCCCAGCTTCCCACGGCGTGCGTCGCGGGAACCGCGCCGGCTGCCGCGGCAAGGACAACGCCCGGCACGGCCATCGTGGCCAGCGCGCCGAGAATCAGAATGCGGCAAAGGCTTGTCAGCACCATGGATCGACCTCGAAGGCTCGGCGGCGCGGACGGATCACGCCGTCTTCGCCCGTGCAGGCCAGGGGGTCTCAACGACGGGCGTCAGCGGGCCTTTTCCGGCCGTCCAGGACAGCAGATTGTCTACCACGAGTTGTCCCATCGCGTCTCGCGTATGCTGCGACGCGGAACCGACATGCGGCAGGAGCACGACGTGATCCATGTCGATCAGCGCTTGCGGCACGCGCGGCTCGTCGGCGAAGACGTCGAGGCCGGCCGCCGCGATGGTTCCCTGCCGCAAGGCCGCCACGAGCGCCTCCTCGTCGACCACGGTGCCGCGCGCGATGTTGATCAGCGCCCCAGTCGTCCCGAGCGCTTCGAGAACCTCGGCATCGACGAGGTTGCGCGTCCCGGCGCCGCCCGGCGTGACGACGACGAGGATGTCGCTGGCCTCCGCCAGGCCCTTGAGGGTCGGATAATAGAGATAGGGGACATCCGGTTGCGGACGGCGGTTGTGATAGACCACGCTCAGGCCGAATGCCTCCGCCCGACTGGCGATGGCCTTGCCGATGCGGCCGAGGCCCAGAATGCCGAGCGTGCGGCCGCGCAGCGTCGAGGTCAGCGGAAAGTTGCCCTCGAGCCATCGGCCGGCCCGCAGATGGCGCTCGGCCGCCGGCAATTGCCGGACCGTCGCCAGCACGAGGGCCATCGCCGTGTCCGCCACCTCCTCGTCGAGCACGCCCGGCGTGTTGGTGACGACGATGCCGTGTCGGCCGGCCCACGCGGCGTCGACGCTGTCGTAGCCGACGCCGAAATTGGCCACGATCTCGAGTTTGGGGAAGCGGCTCATGAAGGGACCGTCGATGGCCGAATGGCCGCCCGTCGCGATCGCCCGGATGTCGGGAGCGAGACGCGTCAGCGCGCGGTCCGGGTCTTCGGCGTCCCACAGCTTGATCAACGGCAGCGCCTTCTCGATCCCTTCGATCACGATAGGCGCCATGGGGTGAGGCATCAGGACGGTCGGGCGATCCAAACCAGGGCTCCGGTCGATGGAGGAAAATGGGCGCGCCGCGGCGCGCGACCCATCATGAGGCAAGCGGTTTCAAGCGGCAACCGTCATCGCGCTGCCGGCGCGCCGGCAGCGCATCGCTGTGTGTGCCGGCCTTCGGTCCGGGACTTGCGAAAAGGCTCGCATCCGGCCGCCGCGGCGGCTACGTAGATCGAAACAAATCTTTTCGGGATCGCGATGAAGAAGGTCTATTCCGACAGCCGTGCCGCTCTCTCCGGCCTGGTCGAGGACGGCATGATGATCATGGCGGGCGGCTTCGGCCTCTGCGGCATTCCGTCGAGCCTCATCGCGGCGCTGCGCGACACCGGGGCCAAAAACCTCACCTGCGTGTCGAACAATGCGGGGATCGACGGGGAGGGCCTCGGCGTGCTGCTCGAGACGCGGCAGATCCGCCGCATGATCTCGTCCTATGTCGGCGAGAACAAGCTCTTCGCCAGCCTGTTTCTGGCCGGCGAGCTCGAGGTCGAGTTCACGCCCCAGGGAACGCTCGCCGAGCGCATCCGGGCGGGCGGGGCCGGCATCCCGGCCTTCTATACCAAGACCGGCGTCGGCACGCTCGTCGCAGAGGGCAAGGACATCCGCAGCTTCGACGGCCACGACTACGTGATGGAGCGCGGCCTCTTCGCCGACATCGCCCTCGTGCATGCCTGGAAGGGCGACACCGAAGGCAACCTCGTCTATCGAAAGACGGCGCGCAACTTCAATCCGATGATGGCGGCGGCGGCCCGAATCACCATCGCCGAGGTCGAGCATCTGGTCGAGCCCGGGGAGATCGACCCCGACCACATCGTCACGCCGGGGATCTACGTGAAGCGCATCGTCCACGTCCCCGGGGCGGACAAGCGGATCGAGCAGCGCACGGTGCGCAAGCGCGCCATGGCGGCGGCCGCGACGGGGAGCGAAATCTGATGGCCTGGACCCGGGAGCAGATGGCGGCGCGCGCGGCGCGCGAGCTTCGCGACGGTTTCTACGTCAACCTCGGCATCGGCATCCCGACGCTCGTGTCGAATTTCATCCCCGAGGGGATGAGCGTGCAGCTGCAGAGCGAGAACGGCATGCTCGGCATGGGGCCGTTTCCGTTCGAAGGCGACGAGGATGCCGACCTCATCAATGCCGGCAAGCAGACGGTGACGGCGCTGCCGACCACGAGCTTCTTCTCGTCGGCCGACAGCTTCGCCATGATCCGCGGCGGCCATATCGATCTCTCGATCCTCGGGGCCATGCAGGTGGCCGAGACCGGCGACCTCGCCAACTGGATGATCCCGGGCAAGATGGTCAAGGGGATGGGCGGCGCCATGGACCTCGTCGCGGGGGTCAAGCGGGTCGTCGTGGTGATGGAGCACGTCGCCAAGGCGAAGGATGGCACCGAGGAGCCCAAGCTGCTCGAACGCTGCACCCTGCCGCTGACCGGTTCGCACGTGGTCGACATGGTCATCACCGACCTCGGCGTCTTCGAGATCGACAAGGCGGCCGGGCATATGACGCTCGTCGAGCTCGCGCCCGACGTCACGCTCGATGCGATCGCGCAGAAGACATCGGGCCGCTACGCGGTGGCGGAGGGTCTCGGCGCCGCGGGAGGCTAGGTCCCCTCGCCGGCCCGCTCCCCTCACCGCCCGCGGCAGAGCTGACGGCCGTCGGGCCCGGTGCGGGCCACGATGCCGCCCCAGGGCGTGACGATGTACTGGCAGCCGGTGCCCGCGTCCGTTTCGACGGCGAGCCCCGCCGTGCGGGTCTCGGGATCGACGGCGTCACGGAAGGGACCGGCGTGGCGGACCAGGCTCCAGGCGAGCCAGAGGATGACGGCCGCCGCCGCGAGCCACAGGCCGTAGAGCACCGTCCGGGTGAGTTTCTCGCTCGCCGTCATCGCATTCCCTGTCCGTCGCCCGCGGATTTGCTTTGCCGGGCAGCGTCTTCTAAACCCCTCTGCCTCGCGTCGGCGAGATCGTCTCGGCGGGCGCGATGCATCGACGTCGGCGGCGGTCGTATCGCGGCTTGGACGGAAGGTGCGGTTCTTGCAGCCGAAGACAACCGAAAGCGGCGTCGATGCCGTGGTGGCCCGCGTCGGGGCCATGCCGTTTCTCGCGATCGTCGCGCTTCTCATGCTCCTTCCGGGGCTGGCCACCCTGCCGCCGATGGATCGGGACGAGCCACGCTTCGCCCAGGCCTCGAAGCAGATGCTCGAAACCTCCGATTTCGTGGCGATCCGGTTCGGCGACGAGGCCCGCAACAAGAAGCCGGTGGGCATCCACTGGTTGCAGGCGGCGACGGTGCGCCTGGCGGAGCTCGCCGGCGTGCCGGACGCCCGGCGGCGGATCTGGCTCTATCGGGTGCCCTCGCTGCTCGGCGCCGTCGCGGCCGTGCTGCTGACCTATTGGGCGGCGCTTCCTCTGGTGACGCGGCGCGGCGCGATCCTGGCGGCGATGTTGATGGCGGCGACGCCGCTGCTCGGAGCCGAGGCGCGCCTCGCGACGACCGACGCGGTGCTCTGCGCGACCGTCACGGCCGCCATGGGGGCGCTCGCCAGGGTCTACCTCGCCGATCCGGAGACCCGCCGCCGCAAGATCGGGCCGGCGGCGATCTTCTGGCTCGCCATGGGCATCGGCATCCTGATCAAGGGGCCGATCACGCCGATGATCGCGGCTTTCGGCTCGATCGTCCTGTCCGTGCGGGACCGCTCGGCGCGCTGGCTGCGGGCCCTGCGGCCGCTTCGCGGGGCGGCGCTCTGCCTGTTGATCGTGCTGCCCTGGTTCATCCTGATCCTGGTCAAGACCCATGGCACCTTCTTCACCGAAGCGGTCGGGCGCGATCTCATCGGCAAGGTCGAGGGCGGGCAGGAGATGCACGGTGCGCCGCCCGGCTTCTACGCCCTGGCCTTCTGGCTGACGGGATGGCCGCTGGCGCCTTTCCTCGCGCTGGCGGCTCCCGCCTTGTGGCGCTCTCGCCGGGATCCGGCCGCGATCGTCCTCCTGGCGTGGGTCGTTCCGGCGTGGCTGCTGTTCGAGGCGGTGCCGACGAAGCTCGTCCATTACGCGCTGCCGCTCTATCCGGCCTTGGCGATCCTGGCCGTCTTCGGCCTCGAAGGCAGCGTCCCCCTGTCGCGGGTGTTCCGGGCGCCGGCCGGCTGGATCCTGTTCGGCCTCTTGTCGCTCGTGCCGGCGGCGGTCCTGGCGCTCGTCGTCGCCGGGGAAGGCTGGCTGTGGACGCTCGGTCCGGTCGGCCTGGCGCTCGCGGCGCTGGCGATGTTGGCGTCGGCGACCGCCGCCTGGGCCGCCCGCCGGGCGCTGATCGGGCGGAACTTTTACGGTGCCGGAACGCTCGCGGTCCTCGCGGCGTGGCCGGTCTATCTTTTCGTGTTCGGTTGGCTCCTCACGCCGGGCGTGGCCGCGAGCCTCGCCGTGTCGCCTCGCCTCGCCTCGGCCGCCGATGCCGCGCTCGGCCCGGCCTGCCCGCATCCCCGCTACGCCACGGTCGGCGACCGCGAGCCGAGCCTGATGTTCGCGACCGACGCCGGGCTGCTGATGACCGACCCCGTCGGGGCGGCGCAGTTCATGGCGGAGGGCGACTGCCGCGTCGCTTTCGTCGAGGCGCCGCAGGAGGCGGCGTTTCGGGCGGCGCTCGGTCCGGCGCTCCCGGTGCGGCAGGCCGCGCGGGTCGGCGGCATCGCGATCAACGGCGGCCACACGCTCGACATCGGGGTCTACATACGGCAATGAGGGCCGCCATGACGCAACCTCATGAGGCGGAAGCTCGCAAGCTCGTGACCGCCGCCACCAGCGGCGTCGAGGCGGGTCGCGCGGCGGCATGGTGATGGAGCCCCAGGTCACCGTCGTCGTGCCGGTGCGCAACGAGGCCGGCAATCTCGCGCCGCTGATGCGCGAGATCGACGCCGCCCTGTCGGGCCGCATGGCCTTCGAGGTCATCGTCGTCGACGACGGTTCCGACGACGGCTCGGGCCGGGAGGTGGCCGAGCTTGCGGCGCAGCATGCGTGGCTGCGGCAGATTCGGCACCCGACCTCCTGCGGCAAGTCGGCGGCGATCAAGAGCGCGGTCGCGGCGGCCCGTGCGCCGCTCATCGTGACGCTCGACGGCGACGGGCAGAACAATCCCGCCTTCATCCCGGCGTTCCTGGCCCGGATGGAGGAGGCCGGGGAAGGCTGCGGCCTCGTGCATGGACAGCGGCTCGGCCGCAAGGACACGGCGTTCAAGCGCGTCCAGTCGCGCATCGGCAACGGCGTCCGGCGCGCCATCCTGCGCGACGGCACGCGCGACACGGCCTGCGGCTTCACCTGCATCCGCCGCGACGTCTACCTGAACCTGCCGTTCTTCGACGCGCTGCACCGCTTCCTGCCGGCCCTGGTGCGCCGTGACGGCTACGACGTCGCTCATGTCGACGTGGTGGACCGGCCGCGCCTGAAGGGCGTCTCGAAATACGGCTTCCTCGATCGGCTCGGCGCCGGCATCGTCGATCTGATGGGGGTCGGCTGGCTGTTGGCGCGCCGACGCCGCGTGCCGAAAGCCGAGGAGGTCCAGCGTCCGTGATCTACAGCCTGCCGCAACACCTCGCGCTCTATTTCTATGATGTCTTCGTCGCCCGCTTCGATTTCTGGGTGGCGTTCGGGATCGTGGCGCAGATGGTCTTCGCGGGCCGTTTCCTCGTGCAATGGATCGAGAGCGAGCGGGAAGGCCGCAGCGTCATCCCGGTCGCCTTCTGGATCCTGTCGATCATCGGCGGCGCCATGACGCTGCTCTACGGCCTCGTGCGGCACGATGCCATCATCATCCTGGGCCAGGTCCTGTCGAACGTGATTTATGTCCGCAACCTGATGCTGATCGCCAGGACGAAGAAGGCGACCAAGGTCCAGAGCGATTAGGCTTTGTCAGACCGACGCTGATTAGCCGAATCGTTCCTCGCCCCTCATGCTGCGCAAGCCGGGATGAGCGGGGACAGGATTTCCGTTTCAAGGTCGGTCAGACAAATTCTCGGTGCCCGCGGCCCGCAGCCGCTCGAAACCTTTGTCGAGGTCGGCTTGAAGGTCGGCGACGTCCTCGAGGCCGATCGAGAAGCGCAAGCTCGGGCCGCCGGGATTCCAGGTCGTGGCGGTCCGGTAGGCGGCGCAGTCGAACGGGATGACGAGGCTTTCGTAGCCGCCCCAGGAGGCGCCGATGCCGAAGAGCTCGAGTCCATCGAGCATGGCGGCCACCGCCGAGGCCGAGGCCGGCTTCAGGATCACCGAGAAGAGACCCGACGAGCCGAGGAAGTCGCGTGTCCAGATGGCGTGGCCGGGATCCTCCGGCAGGGCAGGGTGAAGCACCCGCAGGACCTCGGGGCGGGCCGCGAACCATCGCGCCATGGCGAGGCCCTGGCGCTCGGCCTCGCGCAGCCTGAGCTCCATGGTGCGCAGGCCGCGCAGGCCGAGGAACACGTCTTCCGGTCCGGCGCAGATGGCGAAATCGGTGAAGGTGCGCTCGAGCGCCGGCCAGTAGTCGGCATTGGCGCTGGTCAGGCCGAGCAGCAGGTCGGAATGACCGGAGAGATATTTGGTGCCGGCCTCGACGGCGATGTCGACGCCCCGCTCGTGTGGCGGGAAGAACAGCGGCGTCGCCCAGGTATTGTCCATGATGACGCAGGCGCCGCGCCCACGGGTTTCGGCCGCGATCGCGGGGATGTCCTGCATCTCGAAGCTCTGCGAGCCCGGCGCTTCGACCAGCACGGCGCGCGTGTTCGGCCGCATCAGCTCGGCGATGCCGGCGCCGACCGTCGGATCGTAGTAGGTCGTCTCCACGCCGAAGCGCTTGAGCACCCGGTTGCAGAAGCGGCGTGTCGGCCCGTAGGCCGAATCGGTGACGAGGAGATGGTCGCCGGCCGAAAGCACGGCGAGGAGCGCGACGGTGATCGCCGCGAGGCCGGAGGGCGTCAGCACGGTTCCGGCGGCCCCGGCGATCTCGCTCCAGGCCTCGGCGAGCGCGTCGGTCGTCGGGGTCCCATGGGTGCCGTAGGTGTAGCGGCCTGTGCCGGCCTGGAAGATTTCGGTGGTCTCGGACAGCACCGTCGAGCCGCGGTAGACCGGCGTGTTGATGAAGCCGTGCTGGGCGAAGGGATCGCGCCCGGCATGCACCAGCCGGGTGCGCGATTGGAGGGAGGCTCGTGTGGTCTGGCTCAGCTTCATCGTCCGTCTCGTACTCTGCAACCATGGGACGTGCCGCTCGGGCCATCCGCCGCCTTCACGGATAGCTTGACCCTCGTCGCAAAACCAGTGTGTGATGGGCTCCGGCAGCCCGTCTGGGGCGCAGTGGGAGGGGATTTGATGCGAGCGATCAACAAGCTGGCGGCGGGGCTGGTCTCGGCCCTGGCCCTGGGAGTGGCCACGACGGCGGCGGTCGAGGCCGGCACGCTCGATACGGTCAAGGCCAGGGGCGTGCTCAATTGCGGCGCCAATACCGGTCTCGGCGGCTTCGGCATCCCCGACGATAAGGGCCAGTGGACCGGCCTCGACGTCGATTTCTGCCGCGCCATGGCGGCCGCCATCTTCGGCGACGCGACCAAGGTGAAGTTCGTGCCGCTCGACGCCAAGAACCGCTTCACGGCGCTCCAGTCGGGCGAGGTGGACGTGTTGTCGCGCAACACCACCTGGACCTCGTCGCGCGAGAGCACGCTCGGGCTCGTCTTCGGCCCCGTCACCTATTACGACGGCCAGGGGTTCATGGTGCGCAAGAAGCTCAACGTGACCTCCGCCAAGGACTTGAACGGCGCTTCGATCTGCGTGCAGCAGGGAACCACGACCGAGCTCAACCTCGCCGACTATTTCCGCTCGAACAACATGAAGTACGAAAGCGTCGCCTTCCAGGGCGAGGACGAGACGCTCAAGGCCTATGAGTCGGGACGCTGCGACGCCTTCACGACGGACGCCTCGGGCCTCTATGCGGAACGCCTCCGGCTGATCAACCCCGACGAACACATGGTGCTGCCCGAGATCATCTCGAAGGAGCCGCTGGCGCCCTCCGTCCGCCAGGGCGACGACCAGTGGTTCGACGTCATGCGCTGGACCGTCTTCGCCACGATCAACGCCGAGGAATACGGCGTGACCTCGAAGAACGTCGACGACATGATGAAATCGGACAACCCCAACATCCGGCGCCTGCTCGGCGTCGAGGGCGAGCAGGGCAAGGCGCTGGGTCTGCCCAACGATTGGGGCTACAAGATCATCAAGCAGGTCGGCAACTACGGCGAGATCTTCGACCGCAACGTCGGCGAGGGATCTCCGCTCAAGATCAAGCGCGGGCTGAACGCGCTCTGGGACAAGGGCGGAATCCAGTACGCTCCGCCGATCCGCTGATCGGCGCCCGCGCCTCCACGTCCGGCTCCGAACTTGCATGGGCCGCCCGCATGGACGGCCTGAGATGAGGGCACAGGATCCATGAGCGTGCAAACCGCCCGGAGCGACGGGACGCCAGGCGTCTCCAAGCTCTACGATCCCCGCGTCAGGGCCATCGTCTACCAGTTGGTCCTGGTGCTGGTCATCGTCGGGCTGGTGTGGACGGCCGGTCATTACGCCGTGGAGAACATGGCGAGGCTGGGCATCCCGCTCAACTTCGACTTCTGGAACCAGACCGCCGGGTTCGAGATCAACCAGGCGCTGATCTCCTTCTCGGCGCTGTCGACCTACGGACGGGCCTTCTGGGTCGGCCTGTTCAACACCTTGCTGGTCAGCGCCATCGGCATCGTTTTTGCCACCGTGATCGGCTTCCTCGTCGCCATCCTGCGCCTGACGCCGAACTGGATCGTCTCGAAGCTCGCGACCGTCTATGTGGAGCTGTTCCGCAACATCCCGCTGCTGCTCCAGCTCATCTTCTGGTACAATATCGTGCTGAAGTCGTTGCCGGCACCGCGCCAGTCGGTCTCGGTCTTCGGCCTCGTCTTCCTCAACAACCGCGGGCTCGTGCTGCCGAGCCCCGTCTTCGGCGACCGGGCCTGGCTGGTCGGCGTGGCCTTCCTGCTCGGCATTGCGGCCAGCGTCGCGTTCACGATATGGGCGCGCCGCCGCCAGGCCAGCACCGGCGCGCAGGCCCCGGTGCTGTGGGTCGATCTCGGCCTTGTGCTCGGCCCGCCGATCCTGGTCCATCTGCTGGCTGGCCTGCCCATCGGCCTCGACATTCCGCATCTCAAGGGCTTCAATTTCATCGGCGGCA
This sequence comes from Lichenihabitans sp., assembly GCA_036276175.1. GTDB lineage: Bacteria > Pseudomonadota > Alphaproteobacteria > Rhizobiales > Beijerinckiaceae > Lichenihabitans. Next base: position 5,924 of record DATBEH010000019.1, on the reverse strand, counting down.
AGCCGGTGTTCCCGGAACTGGCGGCGCTGGTGCTCGGCCTGTCGATCTACACGGGCGCCTTCATCTCGGAGATCGTTCGTGCCGGCATCCAGGCCGTCGGCCGGGGCCAGCACGAGGCGGCCGAGGCTCTCGGCCTCAGGCCCAACACGATCATGCAGCTCGTGGTCATCCCGCAGGCCATGCGGGTGATCATCCCGCCGCTGACCAACCAATATCTCAACCTGATCAAGAACTCCTCGCTGGCGGTGTTCATCGGCTACCCGGACCTCGTCCAGGTCTTCGCCGGGACGGTGCTCAACCAGACGGGCGCCGCGGTGCAATGCATGGCGCTCACCATGGCGGTCTATCTGGCGATCTCGCTCGTCATCTCGGCGGGAATGAACGTCTACAACAAACGCGTCGCGCTGGTCGAAAGGTGAGCCGATGACGGATGCGACCTACTCATCGGCCTATCTGCGCACCGCGCCGAGCCCCGCGGAGCCGCCGCCGGCCCTGGTGCAGGGTCCGCTCGCCTGGATCCGGACGAATCTTTTCTCGTCGCCGATCTCCGCCGTCCTGACCATCGCCTCGGTCGCCTTCCTGGTCTGGTCGCTGCCGGGGCTCGTGCGTTTCCTCTTCCTCGACGCCGTCTGGCACGCCGACAGCGGCGAAGCCTGCCGGATGCATTCGGACGGCGCCTGCTGGCCCTTCATCTATTACAAGTTCAAATATTTCTGGTACGGGCCCTATCCCGAGACGCAGCACTGGCGCATCGATCTCGTCGAGGGCATCGGAGCGGCGCTGATCGTCTGGCTCTTATGGACGAAGGCGCCCCGGCGCGGCATCGCGGCGGCGCTGTTCTTCGTGGCCTATCCGGTCCTCGGCTTTATCCTGCTTCACGGCGCCGCGCGGCTCGGCGTGCCGATCGTCGAGACGAGCCTATGGGGCGGCGTCCTGGTGACCCTGCTGATGTCGATCGTGGGCATCGTCTTCTCGCTGCCGCTCGGCGTGCTGCTGGCGCTCGGCCGCCGCTCGAAGCTGCCGATCGTCCAGGCCACCTGCACGGGCTTCATCGAGCTCGTGCGCGGCGTGCCCTTCATCACCGTGCTGTTCATGGCGAATTTCATGCTGCCGATGTTCCTGCCCGGCGACTGGACGCCGGACCGGCTGCTGCGACCGCTGGTCGGCACCGCCCTCTTCGCCGCCGCCTATATGGCGGAGGTGGTGCGCGGCGGCCTGCAGGCCATGCCGAAGGGCCAGTTCGAAGGCGCGAGCGCCATGGGCCTCGGCTATTGGCAGACGATGCGGCTGGTCATCCTGCCGCAGGCCTTGACGCTGGTCATCCCCGGCATCGTGTCGAGCTTCATCAGCCTCTTCAAGGACACGACGCTGGTGTCCATCGTCGGCATCTTCGACCTGCTGCGCACCATCGATTCGGCGAAGAACGATCCGGTCTGGGCGGCGCCCACGACATCGGCCACGGGCTACGTGTTCGCGGCGGCCTTCTACTGGATCTTCTGCTTCGGCATGTCGCGCTATTCGCAGGCCATGGAGCGCCGGCTGCGCGCCGGCCGCCGCTATTGACCAAAGGATCGGGAACAGGATCATGAGCGTCGTTCCGAACATCGCCGCCTCTCGCCCGGACGGCGACTACGCCGTCGATCTCCTCGGCGTGCACAAGTGGTATGGCGCCTTCCACGTGCTGAAGGACATCAACTTCCACGTACGCCGCGGCGAGCGGATCGTCGTCTGCGGTCCGTCGGGGTCGGGCAAGTCGACCATGATCCGCTGCATCAATCGGCTCGAGGAGCACCAGAAGGGCAAGATCGTCGTCAACGGGACGGAGCTGACCAACGACCTGCGTCGCGTCGAAGAGGTCCGCCGCGAGGTCGGCATGGTGTTCCAGCACTTCAACCTGTTCCCCCACCTCACCGTGCTCGAGAACTGCACGCTGGCCCCGATCTGGGTGCGCAAGATGCCGAAGCGCGAGGCCGAGGAGGTCGCGATGAAATATCTGAAGCGCGTGCGCATCCCCGAGCAGGCCGCCAAATATCCCGGCCAGCTCTCCGGCGGCCAGCAGCAGCGCGTCGCCATCGCGCGATCGCTGTGCATGAACCCCAAGATCATGCTGTTCGACGAGCCCACGTCCGCTCTCGACCCGGAGATGGTCAAGGAGGTGCTCGACACGATGGTATCGCTCGCCAACGAGGGGATGACCATGCTCTGCGTGACGCACGAGATGGGCTTCGCCCGCCAGGTGGCGGACCGGGTCGTGTTCATGGACGCCGGCGAGATCGTCGAGATGAATACGCCCGCCGAATTCTTCGCCAATCCCCAGCACGAGCGCACCAAGCTCTTCCTCGGGCAGATCCTGCATTGAGGCGGGATCGTCCGCCAGCTTGACGCATTTCGCGGTCCTGACGCCGCCCTATCCCGGGCATGTCAATCCGATGTCGGCGCTGGCGCGCGAGCTCATCGGGCGCGGGCATCGGGTCACGGCGGTCGGCATCGCCGAAGCTGAAGCTTTGTTCGATGCGCCCGGCCTCAGCTTCGCGGCCGCCGGCGCTCTCAGCCATCCGCCCGGCACTCTCGCCCGCTTGACGGCCGGTATGGGCCGCACCACCGAGCTTATCGGCGTCGGCGGCGTCATCCGCGCCATGGCCCGGATGACCGACATGCTCTGCCTCGAGGCGCCCGTTGTGCTGGAGCGCATCGGCGCCGAGGCGGTGGTCGCCGACGCCACCGAGGCGGCCGGCGGCCTTCTCGCCCGCCATCTCGGCCTGCCGCAGGTTTCGGTCGCCAATGCGTTGCTGAGCAACCGCGAGCCGCTGGTGCCGCCGTCCTTCATCGGCTGGGCCTATCACGACAGTCCCTGGGGCGCCAAGCGCAACCTCGGCGGCTATAGGGTCGCCGACTGGATGATGCGCCCGATGTCGGAGATCATCACGCGGTACGACCGTGCCTGGGAGCTCGGCGGGCTCGAGACGGTCGAGGACTGCCTGTCGGCCACGCTGCAACTGAGCCAGACCGTTCCCGGCTTCGACTTTCCCCGCCGCCGGGCGCCGGCGGGGCTCGTCCATGTCGGCCCGCTGCGGACACCGGAGACCGGCCACTGGAACAACGACGATCCGCGGCCGGGCGTCTTCTGCTCGCTCGGCACCCTGCAGGGCGGCCGCCTGCCGATCTTCACGACGGTCGCCCAGGCCTGCCGGGAGCTCGACCTCGCGCTCGTCGTCGCCCATGGCGGCAAGCTCGCCGCAACCGAGGCGGCGGCCTTGCCGGGTCGTCCCCGCGTGGAGAGCTTCGTGCCGCAGCGCGCCGTCATGGCCGGAATGGCGGCGGTCGTCGCCCACGGCGGCCTCAACACCGTGCTCGATGCGCTGGCGGCCGGCCGGCCGCTCGTCGTCGTGCCGCTCGCCTTCGAGCAGGGCGCGATCGCGGCCCGCGTGGCGCGCAGCGGCGCCGGGCTCGTCATCGCGCCGCGCAAGCTGACGCCGGAGCGCCTGCGGGAGGCTTTGACGCGGCTTCTGGTCGAGCCGGCCTTCCGGTTGCGCGCCGCGGCCCTCGCGCGCGAGATCGCCGGCGCCGGCGGCGTGATGCGGGCGGTGACGGTGATCGAGGCGACGGTCGCGCCGGCTGTCAACCGGTCATGAGCGTCGCTCGCAGGCTCGATCGGTCCCTTGACGCGGCACCGAATGTCGGTTGCCAGGCGCGTACCGGATTGCTAGCTCTACCCCACGGGCTCCGGTCGAGCCGCCGCCGGTTTAGCTCAGTTGGTAGAGCAACTGATTTGTAATCAGTAGGTCGCGGGTTCGATTCCTGCAACCGGCACCAAGAATTCCTAGCTGAATCAATCAGTTATCAGTTTTCCGGTCTTGCCGGAGCCTGCCTCCTCTGCAGAAGGGCCTTCCAGCCAGCCTCTCGCGAGACCTCCCTGAATGCCAGCTCAGTTCCACGCGTGGCTAAGCCACGCGCCAGGAGGGCATAAAGATTCATGGCAGGAACCTTGGTTGCGAATCAGGTGTTTACAACCGGGGTGCTCGATCGGGAAGCAGAGCGTGAACATGGAACAACCGAAGCAAGAAAAAGACGCATCCGAGCCGTTGACATCCTCGAACGACTCAGTTTCAATATCTGATTCGGATATCTTGATTAAGATCAAAGCGATCCTCCCAACCCATCGGATCAAAGGACGGGAGGCCGAGCTTATCAAGCAGTACCGCACGAATCCGTCCGTTTTCTTCAAATCACGAGGCGATGATCTATAATTATCAGGTCAAAGCAGTATTCGGGAACCGTCGTCATCGTCAGCCCCTGTCGCGTCGGTCCGCCAGCTCCTACGGCGCGACCGCTCGAACGACAGCGATTTCGGCCTTAGCATTACAGTTGCTTACTTTTCTTGAGATGGGCTTGACGGGCGACGGCTTGATGAGCCCGTCGCCAGCAAGACCATGCGATGATGCGTGCTGGCTTGATGCGGCGCTGAGCGAGACGATTGGCGAGGCGGCGGATTTCCTGAATCGACCATCGGATCAGGCCTGGAGAAGAGAGGTCATCCGGCGGATCGTTTTTGGGGGTGACAGGGGCGGTTTATTGGCGTTGTGACGGATCACGGCCATCATGGCGAAGGCCAGCATGACGAGCGAGACATGGCGATGCCACCCGTGCCAGGAGCGCGTCTCGTTGTGATCAAGGCCAAGCTCATTCTTGCCGGTTTCGAAACTGTCCTCGATGGCCCACCGCTGTCCTTCGACTTTGACCAGGGTGGCAATATCGGTCTCGGCTGGGCACCAGGTCGAAAAGAAGGCAAGATCGCCATCGGCGATGTGGCGGCGGATCAGCAGACCTCGGGTCCATGCGCCCTTGGCGTTTTCGTCGTATTCGGCCGCATTGATGTCGGCGAGCGGGCAATAGGCCCAGTCGTAGAGACGAGCTCCTTTGGTCCCCTCTCCGGCCGACAAGCGCTGCCACGCCGAGGCAGCGAGCCACTTGGCGATCTCTGCGGCGGTGCCGGCGATGAGCGGCTTGCGCCCCCAGGAGTTGAACGGATGGGTCGAGGCAACGCCGAGCACATAGCCTTTGCCGGCGCGCCGCAATTCCCCCTCGAGCATGCCGACCCCATAGACGCTATCGGCCGTGACCCACTTGAACGGCACACCCGCTGCGATGGCACGCCCGATCATGGCAACAGCGAGTTGAGGCTTCGTCGCGAACGGCGTCCTGGCTGGGATATGGGCGCCAGCCATGCGGTCGGGGTCATCCGTCCAGGCCTTGGGCAGATAAAGCGCCCGATCGATGAACGCATGGCCATGGCGTGAAACATAGCTGGTGAAAACACCAATCTGACAATTTGTGATCTTGCCCGCAGACCCCGTATACTGACGGCTAACGCCGCAAGAGCTTTTTCCTTGCTTGAGAAAACCGGTTTCGTCAATGACCAGAACCGCGTCATCGTCGGCCAATGTTTCAAGGGCGTAGTCGCGCACAATATCGCGCAATGCATCCGCGTCCCAACGACCGCGTCCCAGAATGGCCTGCTGTCGCCATGGACCCTTGTCGCCTGCCGCCTCTGCTCGCATCCATCCTGTCTTGCGCTGCTCCGTCCCGAGCAGGCCATCCAGGAAGGAACCGGCCGAGGCCGCCACCCGCTTCTGCGTGAACAGCGGCCGAATCCGACGCTTTACATCCCGCAAGGACGAAGCCCACACGTCCAGCGTCGTCTCGATCGATGCACCTGTCATCCATGACCTCCGAATCATGGTGACCCATGGATTCAGAACTCACAAAAAGACGCAACTGTAATGTTAGAGTCTGTCCGGAGAGATCATGTTGGATTGCATAGCTTTCGGAGCATGAGGCGGATGGAGGCGAGGCGGAGGAATGCGAGGGCTTTGCGGTTCCGGTTTTCCCAATCCTTGGCGAGGCGTCTGCACCGGCCGAGCCAA
>DATBEH010000018.1:0-2970 GCA_036276175.1 Lichenihabitans sp. | reverse complement strand
GGGGGCGCACCGAGATGCTCGTCCCGTTCCGGCCCCGCCCACACGGCGGATAGGGGGATCATGTGGGCGAGATTGAGGGTGGAGATCGGCGGCTGCCTTACGCTGGCGTACACATGCCCTGGTAAGCTTCCGAGCCACGCCTCAATGGCGTTGATGGATTCGAGGATGGCGGTGAAGTCGCGGCCCTGGATCACCTTCTCGACCTGACGCAGCTTCTCGGCGGCCAGGCCGGGGTCCTCGTCGAACACGGTGATGGTAGCGGTGACGTAGGCCTGGCCGACGTCGTCGGTGCCCAGCTCCTGCAGCGCCATGTCGGCGTCGGCGGCCTTGTTTGCGGCATCGCTATCGACCAGCGTCGACGCCTCGTTGGTCATTACCTCCTTGACGATGGCGGCGATCGACTTGCGCTTGGCGAACCACTGCCGCCGGATCTTGGTGAGCAGCTTCACCGCCTCGGTCTTGTCGAGCAGGATGGCGCGGGTGGACCAGCGGTACGGGAAGGCGAGCCAATTCAGCTCGTCGAGGATGCCGGGATGGGTCGCGGTCGGGAATCCAACCACGGTGAGGATGCGTAAATGATGCGCGCCGAGGCGGGGTTCGAGGCCGCCGGCGAGAGGCTCGTCCGCGAGCAACGCATCGAGGTGCATCGGCGTCTCTGGCACGCGGATGCGCTGCTGCCGGGTCGAGATGGTCGAGTGCAGGTAGGTCAGCGTGTCGCCGTCGTCGAGCCAGGCCACCTCGGGCATGAAGCCCTCGAGCAGTTGGATGACGCGGTTGGTCCGATCGACGAAGCCGCGCAGCAGCTCCCACGGATCGACGCCCGTCTGCGCGCGGCCCTCGTAGAGCCAGGCCTCGGCGCGCGACGCGTCCTCGGCGGGTGGCAGCCAGACGAAGGTTAGGTAGTAACGGCTCTCGAAGTGCGCGCCGGCTTCTTCGAAGGCGTCCTGCCGCTCGAGATCGACCAGCGCCGAGGCAGGGTCCGGAAAGCGGCTGTGCGGATAGGTCTGGGCGGCGATCCGCTGCGCCTCGACGAAGATCGCCCAGCCCGAGCCGAGCCGGCGGAGCGCATTGTTAAGCCGGGCGGTCACGCCGACCAACTCGGCCGGCGTCGCGCTGTCGAGGTCCGGGCCGCGGAAGCGGGCCGTGCGCTGGAAGGAGCCGTCCTTGTTGAGGACGACGCCCTCTTCGACGAGGGCCGCCCAGGGCAGGAAGTCAGCGAGGCCGGCGGGGCGATTGCGATATTCTGCAAGGTTCAGCATCGGAGCCTCAGACGCCGAGATAGGCTGGGTAACGAAGGTGCCGGCGCACCACGTCGACGAACTGCGGATCCCGCTTCGCCGCCCAGACGGCCGCGGTGTGACCTACCGCCCAGATCAGCGCGCCGGGGATCCAGAGCCGCAGGCCGAGGGCGATCGCCGCGGCGAGCGTGCCGTTGGCGATCGCGACGGTCCGCGGCGCGCCGCCCATCAGAATTGGGTCGGTAAGCGCGCGATGGACCGGCGCGAAGAAGCCGGGCACGTCGGGATCGACGATCGCGGCCATCAGACCAGCGCTCCGCCGGAGAACGAGAAGAAGGAGAGGAAGAAGCTCGACGCGGCGAAGGCGATCGACAGGCCGAACACAATCTGGATCAGCCGGCGGAAGCCGCCGCTCGTGTCGCCGAAGGCGAGCGTCAGGCCGGTCACGGTGATGATGATGACCGAGATGATCTTCGCGACGGGCCCTTGCACCGACTCCAGTATGGAGTTGAGCGGGGTCTCCCACGGCATGGAGGAGCCGGAGGCGTAAGCCGCCGGGGCGAAGGCGAGCGTCAGGGTCGCGAGCGTAACGAGCTCGGCCACGCGGCGACGCGAAGAATGAGCGACAGCGAGAACACGGATCATGATGGGTCTCCGGGGGGCAAGAGGTCGCCGCCCGCCCCGGCGGACTGGACGCGGTAATCGCCGGTGGCGGGATCGAGACCGACGATGAGTGCGAGTTCGGAAAGGCGGCGTTCGCTGCCGCGCCCGCGCAGCACCGCGACGAGATCGATAGTCTCGGCGATTAGCGCCCTGGGGACGGTGACGACGGCTTCCTGGATGAGCTGCTCGAGGCGGCGCATCGCGCCGAGCGCGGTGCCGGCGTGGATCGTGCCGATGCCGCCGGGGTGGCCGGTGCCCCAGGCCTTCAAGAGGTCCAGCGCCTCCGCGCCGCGCACCTCGCCGATCGGGATGCGATCGGGGCGCAGGCGCAGCGAGGAGCGGACCAGATCGGAGAGCGAGGCGACGCCGTCCTTGGTGCGGAGCGCCACAAGGTTGGGCGCGCGGCATTGCAGCTCGCGGGTATCCTCGATCAACACCACGCGGTCGGTGGTGCCGGCGATCTCAGCCAGGAGGGCGTTGGTGAGCGTGGTCTTGCCGGTCGAGGTGCCGCCGGCGACGAGGATGTTCTTGCGATCAGCCACGGCGGCGCGGAGCACCGCGGCCTGGCCGGCCAGCATGATGCCGGCGGCGACATAGTCGTCGAGGGTGAAGACGGCGACGGCGGGCTTGCGGATCGCAAAAGCCGGCGCGGCCACCACCGGCGGCAACAGGCCCTCGAACCGCTCTCCCGTCTCGGGCAGCTCGGCCGAGACGCGCGGCCGCTCCGCATGGACCTCGGCGCCGACGTGGTGCGCCACCAGGCGCACGATCCGCTCGCCGTCAGCGGCGGAGAGGGTGCGACCAGTATCTTCGAGGCCGCCCGACAGCCGGTCGATCCAGAGCCGGCCGTCGGGGTTGAGCATCACCTCGACGATCGAGGGGTCTTCGAGGAAGGCGGCGATGGCGGGACCGAGCGCGGTGCGCAGCATGCGCGCACCGCGGGAGAAGGCCTCGGAATGAAGTGGTGTGACCGCCACGATCGTCCCCGTCATTGGCCAATCGCGAGACGCGACTAGCAACGGGGACGATTAGAAGAGGTAAGAAATGGGGCGCTTCAACAAGTATTCAG
>DATBEH010000017.1:0-1534 GCA_036276175.1 Lichenihabitans sp. | reverse complement strand
CTCCGGCGCGCGCATCAAGGTGCACGCCGAACTGACGCGTCGCTCGCGCACGCCCTGTCCTGCGATCCGGGTTCGCCGATCCTCATAACCGAGATGCTCTACCGGTCGGCCGACGGCGAGCTCGTCGAGCTGACGATCAATGAAAACCGGGCGGATGTCTTCAGCCTGAGCTTCGAGGCTCCGAACGACCTCGTCTGAGGTGCCGCTCAGGCCGCGCCGCCGAGCGCCATGAGCTTGCCGATGCGGTCCGCCGCGAGATCCGGGTCGCGCAGCACCCGCGCCGCATCGGCCAGCCGGAACAGCTCGGCGAAATGCCGCAGCGAGCGGGCGCCCTGCTGGCCGCCGATCATGTGGAAATGGTCCTGCAGGCCGTTGAGATAGGCCAGGAACACCACGCCCGTCTTGTAGAACTGCGTCGGCGCCTTGAAGATGTGCCGGGACAGGGGGACGGTCGGTCCGAGCAGGTCGTGGAACCCGGCCAGGTCGCCCGCGGCGAGCCGCGTCAGGGCCAGCGATGCGGCCGGGGCGATGGGGTCGAAAATGCCGAGCAACGCGTCCGAATATCCGTCCCGGTCGCCGGCGATCAGGTCGGCATAGTTGAAATCGTCGCCCGTATACATGCGCACGCCGCGCGGCAGCCGCCGCCGCATGGCGATCTCCTTCTCGGCGGAGAGGAGCGAGATCTTCACGCCGTCGACCTTGCCGGCATGGTCGGCGATGAGCGAGAGGACGGTCTCCATGGCGGCCCCATGGTCGCTCGCGCCCCAATAGCCGGCGAGTTCGGGATCGAACATCTCGCCGAGCCAATGGATGACCACGGGATGGCGCACCTGCCGGAGGATGCGGTCGTAGACGCGGACGTAGTCGTCGGGCCCCTTGGCGATGCGGGCCAACGCCCGGCTCGCCATCAGGATGATACGGCCGTCGAGCGCCTCGATCGCCTCGATCTGGCACTCGTAGGCGGCGATCACCTCGTCGAGCGTGCGAGCCTCGTCGGCCGCGAGATGATCGGTGCCGGCACCGCAGCCGACGACGGCGCCGGGGCGGGATTTCGCCTCCGCCAGCGTCCGCCCGATGAGGTCGAGCGCCCCCGGCCAATCGAGCCCCATGCCGCGCTGCGCCGTGTCCATGGCTTCCGCGACGCCGAAGCCGAGGTCCCAGAGATAGTGGCGGAAGCGGAGCGTCCTGTCCCAGTCGACGGTGGCATCGAGGAAGGGATCGTTCTCGCCGAGGGGGTCGACCACGACATGGGCCGCCGCATAGGCGACCCGGTTGAAGGCGGGGGGCGCATCGCCCGCAGCCGCCGTCGGCAGCGGTGCGTTCCGTACCGTGTAGCCTTCGATCCGGCCATCGGAGCGGGGGAGTCGTACGGTTGCCATCTCAAGCCGCCAGGGTTCGGTCGGACGACGGGTGCGCCGGGACATCCACCCGGCTGCCAACACAGCGGGCGATCGCCACGTTATAGCGGAGCGGCGAATGGCGGACCAGCGATCGTGGCGACGCGCGATCTCGGTGTTCAGCGCATCCGGTGCAG
>DATBEH010000016.1:0-12901 GCA_036276175.1 Lichenihabitans sp. | reverse complement strand
CGGACGTGAGCCGTCATGCAGGATGGAGCGGCACAACTCTTATCCCGAGGCGAGGCTCACGATGAGGCCGGCACGACGTCACCCCAGATAAGCGCGCTGCACCCGCTCGTCATCCAGGAGGTCCGGCCCGCGACCGGTGAGGACGATCCGGCCGCTTTCGATGACGTAGCCCCGGTTCGCGATCGTCAGGGCCATGACGGCGTTCTGCTCGACCAGCAGGATCGTCACGCCCTGCTGGTTGATCGTCCGGATCGTCTCGAAGACCTGTTCGACCAGCATCGGCGACAGCCCCATGCTGGGCTCGTCGAGAAGCAGCACGCGCGGGCGCGACATGAGCGCTCGCGCCATGGCGACCATCTGCTGTTCGCCGCCCGAAAGCGTCCCGGCCACCTGGGTCCACCGCTCCCGTAGGCGCGGGAACATGACCAGCATCCTGTCCCGGTCCTCGGCAATGCCGGCGTGGTCGCTGCGCACGAAGGCGCCCATCCTCAGGTTCTCGGCAACCGTCAGCTTCGCAAAGATTCGGCGACCCTCCGGGACCTGCACGAGGCCCAGGGCGGCGATCCGATGCGCCTGCGTCTGGCCCAGTACCATCCCGTCGAAGCGCACCCGGCCGCGTCGCGGATGCAGAAGACCGCTGATGGTCTTCAGCGTGGTCGACTTGCCAGCCCCGTTGCCGCCCACCAGCGTGACGATCTCCCCCGCGCCGACCGCCATCGAGACACCCTTCAGGGCCTCGATCTTGTCGTAGAAGACATGGATGTCGTCGACCTCAAGCAGCGCCATCGGCCAGGCCTTTCGCCGATCGCGTCGGCGGCCGCACAGCCGCCGCCTGTCGCCCCAGGTAAGCCTCGATCACCACCGGATCGCGTTGCACCGCGGCGGGATCCCCTTCGGCGATCTTCACGCCGTGATCAAGCACCGTGACGCGGTCCGACATCGACATCACGACGCGCATCTGGTGCTCGATGAGAAGGACCGTGATCCCGAACGCGGCGCGCACGTTGCGGATGAACTCCATCATCCCCGTGGTCTCGTGCGGGTTCATCCCGGCCATCGGCTCGTCCAGCATCAGCAGGGCCGGCCGCGTCGCGAGCGCCCGCCCGATCTCCAGCCGTCGCTGCTCGCCGTAGGCGAGGTTCCGGGCGAGCATGTCCCCGCGCCCTCGCAGCCCCACGAACCGGAGAAGCTTTTGGGCGTCCGCCTGGGCTCGCTGCTCGGCCTCCCGCGTTGCCCGTCCGTTGAGGATCGCGTCCCACCAGCTGGACTTGAGGTGGAGGTGCATGCCCACCAGGAGATTGTCGAGGGCCGTGATATTCCGGAAAAGACGGATGTTCTGGTAGGTGCGGCTGAGCCCGGCGGCGGCCACGCGGTCCTGCGTCAGGCCGTTGAGTTCCAGCTCGCGCAGGAACACCTTGCCGGAACTCGGGGCGAGCGCCTGCGTGATCAGGTTGAACACCGTGGTCTTGCCGGCCCCATTCGGACCGATGATGCTGTGGATCGAGCCCTCTTCGACCTCGAGATCGAGGTCCGCGACGGCCTGCAATCCCCCGAAGCGGCGACCGAGCTTTCGTGTGACCAGGATGGCGGCCACTAGGCGCGCTCACCAGGTACGAGGGCAGGCAGCGGCTCCGCCATGGCGAGTTCCGCTTCGTCGCGACGCAGTTCGCGACGGCGCACCGGGGACGGCCACAGACCCTCCGGGCGCAGGCGCATCATGACGATGAGCGCCGTGCCGTAGAAGAGGTAGCGATACTCTCCGAATTCCCGCAGGAGTTCTGGGAGCCCGACGAGGACGACGGCGCCGACCACCACGCCCGGGAGGCTGCCCATGCCGCCGACGACGATGAGGGCCAGGACGTTGACCGAGATGAGCAGCTGGAAGCTGCTGGGATAGACCGAGGCCACCATCGTGGCGAAGATCGCCCCGGCCAGGCCCGCGAAGGCGGCGCCGAGGCCGTAGGCGAGCAGCTTGACCCGCACGAGATTGACGCCGAGGGCCTGCGCGACGTCCTCGTCGTCGCGCAGCGCCGTCCAGGCCCGCCCGAGGCGGGAATTTTCGAGACGAAGAGCGATGAAGGCCGCCAGCACCGAGGCCGCGAGCGTCAGGTAGAAGAGCTGTACCGGGCCGCTCAACGTGTAGCCGAACAGCACGGGGCGCGGGATCTGCAGAATGCCCTGCGCGCCGCCGAGCAGGGGCGCGGCGACATCGGACAGCACGACCACCCGGACAATTTCGCCGAGGCCCATCGTGGCGACGGCGAGGTAGTCGCCACGGACGCCGAGCACCGGAAAGCCGAACAGGATGCCGACGCTCACGGACATCAGGATGGCGAGGGGAAGCGCCGTCCAGAATGAGAGATGCGGTATCATCGTATAGGCGGCGAGCGCGTGCGGACTGTCGGCGGTCAGCAGCGCCATGGTGTAAGCACCGACGGCGAAGAATGCCACGAAGCCGAGATCCAACAGCCCGGCGAGCCCGATCTCCAGATTCAGACCCATGCCCATCAAGATGTAAAGGCCGACTTGCAGCAGCACCAGGCCGATGTAGGAGCCGGCCATGAGCGGCAGGACAACGAGCGCGGCGAGGACGAGGATCAATCCCACGGCCTGCCGGCGGCCTGTCGCGCCAGGCCGCTCGGGCCGTACGGTTCGGCGGGTACGACCGGCGATCCAGAGGATCGCGCCGGCAACCGCCGCGCCGGCCGCGAAGACGATTGCCGCCCCGGGCGCCGTCAGGCCTTCCCAGGAATAGATCCGCGTGCGAAGGGCATCGAGCGGGGCGCTCGACTGCATCATGATCTGGATCAGTTCCTGGAAGACCCCTGCCCCGACGACGGCCGCCGCGCCGGCGGCGAGGATCCGGAGCGGACGGGGCGGCAGGCGGCTCAGCAGCATCCCGATCGCCGCGAAGACCGCGCCGCCCAGGATCAGCAGCAGCGGCGCGAGCGGTTGTGCTCCGATCCCGAACGTCAGCATCGTCGCCAGGGGCCTCGACAGCGCGATGAAGATCCAGCGCAGGTCGACGACGCGCATCACGACGGCCAGCAGCGCCAGCAGGCCGCCCGCGAACGCCCCGGCGAAGACGCTCTGCACGAGACGCGACGCCGCCCCGTCGGCGCGGCTCCGATGTCCGATCGTGGCGCCCGCCCCGAGACCGATGGCGGCGAGGGTCGCCTGACCGAGACCGAGGACGTCGACGATGATCCAGCGTTGCTGCAGGGCCACCAGGAGACCGATGACGGCGAGATAGAGGCCGATCGCGCCGAACAGCAGGCCCGTGACGACGACGCGGCGCAGACGACCGGAGGACTGGCCGGCCGCCTCGCTGTCGTGCAGAATCGTCAGGAGAACGGGGTCGGTCGCCATCCTGGTCACGCCCGCTGCTTGGCCATGCGCTCGCCGAGCAGGCCGTTCGGGCGGAAGATCAGCACCATGATGAGGATGGTGAAGGCGATGAGGTCGCGCAGCTGGTAGGGCGCCGGCAGTCCGATGCCGTCGAAGAACAGGGTCGGCCCGACGGTCTCGACGATGCCGAGCAGCAGCCCGCCGATCATGGCGCCCGGCACGCTGCCGATGCCGCCGAGCACGGCCGCCGCGAACGCCTTGATGCCGGGCGTGAAGCCCATGTAGAAATAGACCTGCTTGAACAGGAAGGCGTAGAAGACCCCGGCGATGCCCGCCATGGCCCCGCCGAGCATGAAGGTGAACACCACGATCCTGTTGGCATCGATCCCCATCAGCGCCGCGGCCTCGACGTCCTCCGACACCGCCCGGATCGCGGTGCCGATCTTGGTGCGGTGGACCACGACGTAGAGCACCGCCATCGACAGCACCGCCCCGCCGATGACCAGGAGGTCGTTCTTCGGCAGGCTGAATCCGTACAGCATCACGGAGGCATTCTGCCAGGGCAGGTCGGGGTAGGATTTGACGCCCGAGCCGAACAGGCCGCGGAATGTCTGCTCGATGAAGAAGGATACGCCGATCGCGGTGATCAGCGGCGCGAGGCCCCGTACATGGCGGAAGGCGCGATAGGCGACCCGTTCGGCGAGGACGGCGGCGCCCGTCGAGACGGCGATCGAAACCGCCAGGATGCAAAGCACCGCCGCGACAGGATGGGCGCCGAGAAAACCCGAATCGTCGAAAGCGCGTGCCACGAAATAGCCCGAGAAAGTGCCGGCCATCATGATGTCGCCGTGGGCGAAGTTGATCAGCCGCAGGACGCCGTAGACCATGGTGTAGCCGAGGGCGATCTGCGCGTAGATGCTGCCGATCGTCAGGCCGAACACGACGAAGTCGACCCATTGCGCCGCGCCGTAGCGACCCTTGAGGATCGTGCCGACGGTCCCGGCGACGACAAGGGCCAGGAGCAGGACGCGCAGGGTCCAGAGCACGACATCGGCCAGCGTCAGCCGGGCGAGCCGTCGCCTCAGGGCCGCCGCGGCGCCGCGCCCGGCCGGTGCTGCCGAGATGCTCATCCGGTCGCGCCGGCTTCGCGTGGTTCTTTCGCCATCCTTTTGTGTCCCGGCATGGCGGCCTCGCCCCGCGTTCTCAACCCAGGTGCTCGTCGAAGAATGCCAGGGTCCGTCGCCACGCCTGATCGAGCGTGGCGCGATCGAAAACCTGCGGCAGTTGTTCGTTGACGAAGCCGTGCTTGGCGGCGTAGCGGAAGACCGCGACCTCCTTGCCGGCGCCCTCGACCGCCTGTTCGAAGGCGTCGACATGCTCGGGTTTGCACCAATTATCCTCGTCCGCGAAATGGCCCTGCAGCGGGATGCGGATCGCGGCCGGGTTGTAATCCTCGGGCGAGGGCAGGCCGTAGTAGGCGACGCCGCAACTGAGCTCCGGGATTCGGCAGGCGCCCAGCACGGTGATGATGCCGCCGAGGCAGAAGCCGGTGATGCCGACCTTGCCGCCCGCCCCGAGAAGGTGCTGTGCGGCGCCTCTCGTCGGCTGGTCCGTCGCCTCGCGGAAGTCGAGCGCGTTCATCTCGTGATCGGCGGATTTGATGTCGTGATATGGGATGACCGTGCCGGCATAGAGGTCCGGCGCCAGCGCGTCGAAACCGCCTTCGCCCAACCGGTCGCAGATCCCCGTGATCTGGTCCTGCAGCCCCCACCATTCCTGGATGACGACGACGCCGCCGCGACGCACGCCGGCCGCCGTCGCCAGATAGCCGCCGGCGCTCTTGCCGTCCGGCTGGTTGAAGCTGATCCTCTGTCCCATCGCTTGGATTATTCACCTCGGCTTGACGGAGCTTCGATCCTCCGTGGTCCTGCGATCGCTCAGGGGTAGATCTTCTTCGGGTTCTCGCCGATCTTGTAGGTCTTCGGGTCGGCGTTGACGAACTGGTACACGGCCGGCTTGAACGTGGCGCATTCGCCGTGGGCGTCGCACGCGACGGGACCGTAGATGCCGTCGAACTTGGTCGTCATGACGGCGTCGTGCAGCGCCTTGCGGCCGATGTAGAGGTTGCCGTCCGCATCCGTCTTGCCGACCGTCTCGATCGCCTTGAAGGCCAGCGTCGCGGCATCATAGGCGTTCGAATGGGCGCCGCCGATCGGCCCCTCGCCGAAGGTCGCCTTGTATTCGTCGACGAACTTCGGGTAGCCCTTGCCCATCGCGTCCGTCGAGATGTCCGGATAGGTGATGCGGAAGCCGACGACGGCCTTGCCGGCCGCCTCGATCAGGTCGGGTGACATCACCGACGAGCCGCCGATCAGGGCCGTCTTCTCGAGCCCGGGGATGTCCTTGGCCTGGCGCAGGATCTGCGCCGTCCCTCCGATGAAGATCGGGAAGTAGACGGCGTCTGGCGTCTCGGCCGCAATGCGGGTGAGCAGCGGATGCATGTCGACGTCCGTTGGCTGGATCGCCTCCCGGGATGAGATCGTGCCGCCGAGCGCCTCGAAGTTCTTGGCCATCTCGACCGTGAGCTGCTGCGCGTAGGGACTGCCGTCATGCACGGTCACGACCTTCCGGGCCTTGAGCACGTCGTAGAGGTATTTGGCGTCGGCCCGGCCCTGGTCGACATCGCTGTAGATCGTGCGGACGAAGCCGTCGTATTCCGGCTTGCGGTTCGCGGCGGTGAGCGAAGGCGCGGTCGCCGAGGTCCCGATCGAGGTGATTCCCGCCGCCCACAGGATCGGCGCGCCCGGCGTCGCCTCGCTCGAACAGGACGGCCCGATGACGATCACGGTATTGGGGTTGGCGGCGAGCTTGGTGGCCGCCGTCTGGCCGCCCTCGGCGCTGCACAGCGAGTCTTCGGCGTTGAGCTTGATCGGGTGCCCGTCGAGCATGCCGCCCATGTCCTTGATGGCGATCTCGACCCCGCGCTTCTGGTCCTCGCCGTCCGCCGTATCCGCGCCCGAGAGGATCCAATAGCCGCCGATCTGGATCGGGGCGCCCTTCGGCACCTCCACGACACCGAGGTCGTCCGTCACCGGCCCCCTCGTGGCCGCGATGGCCAGCGGGCTCGCGGCACCCAGGAGGCTCAGTGTCAGAAGGACACGCGCAATACGATCAGACATCGTCCACACTCCATAGGGTTCGACCGCTCCGGCACTTCGCCGGCCTTCGTCACGTCAAGGCATCGGGCCCTCTCCCGCTGCGACGTGCCGGTTGTGGCGCCGCACGGCTATGGCGCGCTCCGGATCGCCGCCACGGCCTCGATCTCGATCAGGCATTCGGGGTCGTAGAGGCGCGAGACCTCGACGGTGGCGCTTGCCGGCAGGAGGCCGCTCAGCGCCTCGGCCCGCGCCGCGGCGACATCCTCCCACTGCGTCATGTCCGTCACGTAGTAGTTCAGCTTGACGATATCGCCCATGGCGGCGCCGGCCGCCGCCAGCACGTCGCGCAGGTTCGCGAAGGTCTGACGCGCCTGGGCGGCCATGCCGCCGGCAACGATGCGGCCATCCTCGCCACGCCCGACCAGTCCGGAGGTGACGACCAGGGGGCAAGGCTCGACACGCATGGCGGGCGCGTAGCGGATGCCCCGTTCCCAACCCTTGCCGGACCAGATGGGCGTCATCGCAGCGTCTCCGCGAGCCAGTCCGCCATGGCGGGGCGGACGACATGGGCGACGTCGTGGTTGCAATGGATGCTGTCGGGAACCAGCCGGAGATGGACCGCTCCACGCGCCTGTCGGGCCAGCCGCTCGGCGTTGTCGGGCGGTACGCTGTTGTCCTTCATGCCGTGAACGACATAGAGCGGACAGGTGATCTTTTCGGCAATGCCGCTGAGGTCGACGAAACTTGCCCGGGCCTTTGCCTCGGCCATGTCGGCCGCGCCGGTGATGAACCGGTAGCCTTTCTGGATCAGCGGCGGCTTATGGTCGAAGCTTCCAAGGTCGTAGAGCGCCCCCCACGCTACGCAGGCCTTGATGCGGTGGTCGAGCGCGGCCGCCTGCGGGGCGAGGAAGCCGCCGAGGCTGCGGCCGAGAACGCCGATCCGTTCGGCGTCGATCGCCGCGTGCGCGCCCAGGAGGTCGATCGCCGCCGAAACGGAGCGATGAAAATCGGCTCCGAAGAGGTGGCCGCGGTAGAAGGCCTCGCCCTGTCCGGGTCCATCGAACGCCAGGGTCGCAACCCCGCGCTCAAGGCAGAGATCGGAGAATTGGTGCGCATCTTCCTTGGCGGCGTCGAGGCCGCCGATGAGGATGACGGCCGGACCAGCCGAGGCGCCCGCCGGCACGCGCAGGTAGCCCGGCAAACTGCCGTTCCGGAACGGGATCTCGACCGCGGTGGTCGGCGGGGAGAGAAGCGCCGCAGCGGCGCCGTACAGCCGGGCCTTCAACTCGACGGCGCGCTTCTTCACCCCGGGGAAGTCGAAGTAGAGGAACTGGGCGTAGTGGGCGCAGAGCGAGGCGCGAACGAGGTGCTGGCTTGCGGTCGTGGTACGGCCTGATGCCAAGGCCTCGGTCGCGAGTTGCTCGTGGCCCAGGGCGCGATCGATCCAGAATTCACCCCACTCCGCCCAGTCGTCGAGCACCTCTGCGGCGCGGATGTCCTGAAGCAGAAGGCCGTCGGCCAGCATCCGATAGGTGATCGACCGGAGGAAGTTCGGCACGGTCGTCATCAAGTAGGTGGCGGAAACGTATCCTGCGGGCGCCTCGTCCGGGGCTCCGCCTTCCACGCTCGTCCGCTGCGCGCTCATGCGCCGATCTCCAGCTGGCTGGCCGCCGAAGGCGGCGGGCGGGAGCGTCCCGCCGCAACCGGATCCGCTGCCAGCGCCAGGAAGGCTGCCAGGCTGCACTCGACCTGGGCCTTGCCCATCCCGTTCGTGATGAACACCAGAAACGACGGCGTGTCGTCGGTGTCGGCCAGCCGGAGATGGCTGGGCGGATGCATGGTGTGCTGGACCCCGTGAACGACGAGCGCCTCCTGCCCGGCGGTGGTCCGCACCAGCCCCTTGACGCGCAGGATCCGGGTGCCGTGCACGTGCAGCAAGGCAGACAGCCAGACCGTCATGGCGGGCCAGTCGACCTGCGTGGGCAAGGCGAGGACGAACGAGCCCACGGTCTCGCGATGCGTGACGGCCTCGGCGACGAAGGAGGAGCGGATGCCGGCCGGATCATCGCACGTCCGGGCTGCCATCAGGCTCGCCGGACGGAAATCCGCGTCCTGGGCGTCGAGGACCGCCGCATCGGGAGCGATGGCCCGGACCGTCCGCGTGATCTCGGCGAGCGGCGTGGCGCCGCGCAGATCACCCTTGGTGACGACCACCGTGTCGGCGATCGCGACCTGGCGCCTGGCCTCGTCGTAGGCTTCGAGATTGCGCAGGCCCGCGACCGCATCGACGACGCCGATCACTCCGATCAGTTCGACATGGGCCCGCAGCCAGGGGTTGTTGGCCAGCGTCGCGATGATCGGCGCGGGATCGGCCAACCCGGATGTCTCGATCACGGCCCGCGTGAAGCCGCCCCCCGCGCGGCGCGACTGGCCGACGAGATCGTGAAGTGCGCGGGCGACATCGCCGCGACGCGCGCAACAGAGGCATCCGCCGTCGACGAGCTCCACCTGGTCGGCCGCATGGACGAACAGCTTGTGGTCGAGCCCGGTCTCGCCGAACTCATTGACGATCACGCCCGTTCCCACAGCACCGCCGCCGTCGAGGAAACGCCGCACCAGCGTGGTCTTGCCACTGCCGAGGAAGCCGGTCACCACCACGAGAGGCAGCCGCTCAAGCATGGACGACGGCCTCCAGGAAGACCGGGTCGAGCGGGTCGATCGCGCGGCCCGACAGGCGTTCCGCCGCCGACCAGACGTCGCTCAGGGTCGGGGCGAGGTTGGAACGCCCCCGTCCGTCGAGGATCACGAGGCTCTCCCCGTCCCATTCCTCGCAGGAGAGCCCGAGCGTCGAAAGCAGGCGGTTCAGCAGCGCGATCCGCCGCTTGCGCTGGGCCCGCGTGTGCTGGATGTCCGCGAAGGGGAATTGCTCGTCGCGCAAGCGGCCGAAATCGCTCCAATGCTCGCCAGCCCCGAAGATCGCGCAGACCTCGCACATCAGCGCAGGCCTCCATCCGACGCGCCGTCCAGCCGGACGTCGAACGCCGGCGACAATCCCTGGCTGAACGTCTCGGCGACGCGATTGCGCGCCAGGTTGGCGTGCGAGCGCGCGAGGGCCTCGGCCCGGTCCGCGTCGCGTTCACGGATCGCCTCGATCATCAGGAGGTGCTCGCGCACGATATTGTCGACATGCGCCTGATAGGCGTTCTCGGTGACGAAACACTCGAACGTCATGGCGAGCCGCGCGATCCGAAGATTCTCGGTCAGCAGCCGCAGGTAGAAACGCTCGAAGACGGTGTTGCCGCAGGCGGCCGCGATCGCCGCGTGGAAATTCCAGTTGCTGTCCATCATGGCATCGGCATTGCGCGTCCGGACGGCGGCCTCGAACGCCTTGCGGTGTCGTTCGATCGTTTCGAGATGGGCCTCGCCGCGGCGGAGCGCTGCCCACCGCGTCGTGGACCGCTGCGCGAGATCGAAACATTCGAGATGCTCGCGAACCTCCGTCCAGCCCATGGGAGCGACCCGGGTGCCGCGATTGGGGAGCAGCTCGACCAGACCGTCGCCGGCGAGTCTCACGAGAGCTTCCCGCACGGGCGTCCGTGACAGTCCGAGCCGCGCGATCAGGCTGGCTTCGTCGAGCGTTGCGCCGGGGGCGAGCGCCAGCGACACGATCTGCCGGCGCAAGGCGTCGTAAGCGAATTCACTGCTGGCCCCTTTGGCCAGCCGGCTTGCCTTCTGCCGGGCCTTGACGCCTTCGAAGCCCACGCCTGACCCCCTTGCCCATCCGATACAAGAACAATACACAATGTATTTATGGACGCAAGAGCGTCCCTGTGATCGGGCCCGCAGCGGAGCCCGCAGCCCGACGGGAACGCCAGACATGACCCGGCCCTTCGACCTCGTGATCGAGAACGGAACCCTGTGGGGCTCGGCCAGCTCCCACAGAGCCGATGTCGCCGTGCTGGATGGACGGATCGCTGCCATCGGCGGTCCGTTCGAGGCGGCCGGGCAGCGGGTGGACGCCGCGGGGTTGGACGTGCTCCCCGGCGTCTGGCACGTGCACTGTCACTTCCGTGAGCCGGGCCACACCTACAAGGAGGACTTCGGTTCCGGAACGAGGGCCGCCGCGGCGGGTGGTGTCACGCTCTGTATCGACATGACGAACAACACGCCGCATCCGACGACGCTCGAGGATTTCGAGGCCAAGAAGGCGCTTGTCGCCCCGAAGGCCTATGTCGACTACGCGCTCTACGGAGGCGGCCTGTATCCCCGCACGGTCGAACGTCTCGCCAAGGCGGGCGCGATCGGGATCAAGATCTTCAACACCCGGCACATCAAGGAGGTCTATCCCTACATCAGCGAACTGGGTGTCCTCGACCACGGGGTTCTCTACGAACTCTACGAGGCGACCCGCGATGCCGGGCTCGTAGCCGCCGTCCACCATGACGACCCCGAGTGGTGCAAGCGCCTGACGTACCGCGACTACATCGACCGGGGCCGCACGGATGCGATGGCCTACCACGAGAGTTTCGCCAAGGGGTACATGTACGGGCACGGCATGGTCGCGGGCCTCGCGGCCTCGCTCTACTACGCCAGGCTCGTCGGCGTTCGCCTGCATGTCCTGCATCTCGGGGTCATGCCGGTCGGGGCCTACGAGATGATCCGCCACGCGAAATTCGACCTCGGCCAGCAGGTCACGGCCGAGCTCGAATGCACCTCGATGTTCATGACGCGCGCCCAGATGGAGAAGGTCGGCCCCTACGTCTACAGCTGGGGTCACAGCCCCGACGAAGCCTGGAACAGCGTCAGATCCGGGGTCGCCGACATTCTCGTCCTCGAACATGCACCCCATACGCGGGACGATGTCGAACCGGGTTGGACCGACACCTTCTCGGTTCCCCTGGGCATGACCGGCGCGCAGGAATTCGTTCCCCTGATCCTCGATGCCGTCAACAAGGGCCAGCTGACGTTGAGCGATGTCGCCCGCTACATGGCTGAGCAGCCCGCACGCACTTTCGGGATCTATCCGCGCAAAGGCGTGATCCAGGTCGGCGCCGATGCCGACTTCACGATCGTCGACCTGCAGCGCGGGGTGACGTTCCGCGCGGCGGATATGCTGACACGAGCCGGCCACACGAGCTGGGAGGGAATGACCGCCAAGGGGGCGCCCGTCTACACGATCGTGCGCGGAACCGTCGTGATGCGTAACGGAAGGGTCGAGGGTCAAGCGGGATTCGGGCAATTCGTACCAGGCATTGCTGCGGCCCCTTGCGCCCGCGAACCGATGTCTCGGATCGAGGTGGATGACGCCGACAGCCAGTCGCGATGAGACAGCGACTCCCTCCCTCCGTCCGTTCGCAGCAGCCTGCGTCGTCGCGGAAAGGTCGTAGCCTCGCGGATCCCCATATTCCCAGAGATCGAGCCGAGCCAAACTGCGATGCTGGTGGCGACGCAGGAGCTAACTGTATGCTGTGCCGTTCCGAGTGACGAACATAAATCGCTGTTCCTATGGGTCGGGCGGCGTAAGCAAGTCACTCCTGTCTGCTTCCGTCCTGATAACGTATTTTGCTGTGTGATCTGCCTTGCCGTCTATGGCTTGATTGCCCTCGACGCGGACATAATCGTGCGATTCTCCCCATTCGTACTTTACGTCGGCGGAGTAGAAGGACATGAGTGCAGCGCCACGAGTGTCGAAACTGAAAGACGTGTTGATCGTAACCTTGTTCACGCGATATGAGCCGTCCCTGTTGCCGACGACCCGCTGCGACTTGTTCTCACTTCCCCACACATTTTCGAACGTATCCAGATCGCCTCCGATTATAGATAGGATGGATTTTATTCCAGATTTGAAATCCGCGCTACTGTTGTCCCTTGTTACATTCTCGGAGGTAAAAGTCTCGAAATGCTTACTAAGCACTCGCATCACCTTTGGATGTTCCGCCTGGGGTGGTTTTACGATGACTTTTGCTGGCACCGGCGTCCACGTCGAGTAGATCTTGACCTGCCGGTCCATCGCCAGGTCGCTTGCTTTCGAAATGCGCTGGTTGGCTTCGAGCTCTCCTAACGAGTACGCCGCCATACCGGTGTAATTGGGGAGGAACCCGAAGACGCGATCGATACGCGCCTTGACCTCGGCAGCTCGTCTCATTCCGAGATCTATATTGTACCCGAAGGAGCCGCGCCGGTCCGCCAATCCGACGCAGGTGAACTGCACTCGATCAATATCTAGTATCAGCCTGAAATTTCGAAACAGCAGGCTTAGGACCGTCAAGCCGGCGTCATCGATAGCGGCGCTATCGGTTGAAAAACGTATGATTGCGATCAAAGTCTTATCTGATGTCTTGCCCGCCAGGTACTCGCTTAGATTCTGAGCCATCGTGGGACACTCCTCTTGCAAG
>DATBEH010000015.1:0-12172 GCA_036276175.1 Lichenihabitans sp. | reverse complement strand
CGACGGGTGCAAACAGCAGCGGTTCCGGGCTACAGTCTGTCGGCATCGGGGAGCTCCTCTGGATCGGCATAAGTCGTTGCAGCACAACAACTTTGCCTCATTCAGAGCCCCGATGCACCAGTTCTCGGTGAGAAATGCGGGATAGTCGAGGCGATGGTCGTGCGCGTCGCCGAAAAGAACTGGGCGGGCTCCCAGGAGCGCATGGAGGCATGGGATCGGCTCCGACCTTTTCCGCCGAGGCCCGTCGATTGAATGGAGAAGGCCATGACAGAGAAGTTGATGATGGCCGCGCTCGGCGACGTCTCCGGGAAGGTGCGCGGAAAGGGCTTCCCCGTCGCCTCGCGCGACAGTCGATTGCGCAGCGGTGTCGGATGGACGCCGACCAACGTCCAGATCACCTGTTTCGACAGCATTTCGGACAGCCCCTACGGCGCCCTAGGCGATCTCATCCTGCGCCCAGCGGCCTCGACCGAAGTCGAAGTCGATTTCGGAGCCGAGGCTCCCAGCCTTCATTTCATGCTCGGAGATGTCGAATATACGGATGGCCAGGTCTGGGAATGTTGCTTGCGGTCGATGGCGCGAGCGGCGCTCGACGACCTGCGGGCCGAGACCGGTCTTACGCTCACGAGTGCGTTCGAACATGAGTTCATGTTCAAGGACGATGGCGATTTCGGTGGGGCCTTCTCGCTCCGTGGGTTCCAGGAGCGGAAGGCCTTTGGCGAGCTGTTCCTGTCCGGGCTTCGCCAGGCCCGGATGTCGCCGGACACGTTCCTGCGAGAATACGGATCCCGGCAATACGAGGTCACGCTCGATCCCGCCGAGGGCATCGCCGCGGCTGATCAGGCCACGATCCTGCGGAAACTGGCGCATGCGACCGCGTCGGCGAAGGGGGAAGCGATCACATTCACCCCCCTCCGGTCAATGAAAGGCGTGGGCAACGGGTGCATGTGCATCTCAGCTTCCTCGACGCCGCGGGCCGACCGGCCACCTACGACGCGAACGGGGCGAGTCACCTATCAGCCAAGGCGGGCGCCTTCGTGGCCGGGATCCTGAAGTATGTCGGATCGTTCGTCGCCCTCGTCGCGCCGAGCGTCATCTCCTACGCACGCCTGACGCCGCATCGATGGAGCGCGGCCTTCAACAACCTCGGGTTCCGCGATCGCGAAGCCGCCGTTCGCATCTGTCCCGTTTCGGCCAAGGACGAGGCCGGCAAGGCGCGGCAGCTCCACTTCGAGTTCCGCGCGGCCGATGCCGCCGCCGATCCCCATCTCCTCCTGGCCACACTCGTGCGGGCCGGCCTGCAGGGCATACGGGAGGGGCTTCGGCCACCGGCACCGTCGCAGGATGACCTGTCGCAGCTTTCGGCCGAGGTGCTGGCCGAGCGCGGCATCGCCAGACTGCCCACGACCCTGGAGGAGGCCCTTGCGGCCCTCGATCGGGACGCCACCGTGCGATCGTGGTTCCCGGCCGGTTTCGTCGACATCTATCTCGCCCACAAGCGAGGCGAGATCGCCCATCTCGCCGGAAAGTCGGAGGCGGCGGTGTTCGACGCCTACGCCGGAGCCTATTGATCACGCGGAGGCTGCGATGACACCGTTGTACACGGCGGACCTGGACGTCAACGCCAGGCTGCAGAAGCTGCGCTTCTTTCCCCTCGCCCTGACCGGGGGTTCCGGATGCCGCGTCGTCGACGAGGCTGGCCGAAGCCTTCTCGACCTGTCCGGTGCCTGGGGTTCGGCCGCCCTGGGCTATGGCCATCCTGATTTCGTCGAGGCCGTGACGCGCGCCGCGCGCAATCCGGCCGGGGCGAGCGTCCTGTCCGCGGCGAACAGGCCGGCGACGGACCTCGCTGAACGCCTGCTCGCCGTGACACCTGGGCAAGGAGACCGGCGCGTGTGGCTGGGGCACTCGGGCTCGGACGCCACCGAGGCGGCGGCCCGGGCCTTGCGCGCCGCGACGGGCCGTACGCGGATCATCTCGTTCTCGGGGGCGTACCACGGTGGTTCGGTGGGGAGCATGGCCATCTCCGGGCACAGCGTTCAAAGCCATGCCGCCAAGGATCCCGGCCTCATTCTGGTCCCCTATCCCGACCCGTTTCGACCGTTCGAGGGCGATCCGACCGGCGGCCTCATCCTCGACCGTCTCGAGCAGCGGTTCGCAAGCGATCTGCCTCCCGATGAGGTTGCTGCGTTCTTCCTCGAACCGATCCAGTCGGATGGCGGCATGATCGTCCCTCCGCCCGGGTTCTTCCGGCGGCTGGCGGCCGTCTGTGCGCGTCACGGCACTTGACGGTATGCGACGAGGTGAAAGTCGGACTCGGACGTTCGGGCCGCATGCACTGTTTCGAACACGACGACTTCGTTCCCGATGTCGTTTGTTTCGGCAAGGGACTCGGCAACGGCTTGCCGCTCTCCGCGCTGGTTGGGCCGGCTCGGATCCTGGATTTCGCCTCGAGCTTCGCGATGCAGACCCTGCACGGCAACCCGATCTGCGCGGCGGCGGGCCTCGCGGTCCTCCAAACGATCGAGACCGAGGGGCTCGCGGATCAT
Organism: Lichenihabitans sp.; assembly: GCA_036276175.1. Classification (GTDB taxonomy): domain Bacteria; phylum Pseudomonadota; class Alphaproteobacteria; order Rhizobiales; family Beijerinckiaceae; genus Lichenihabitans. The sequence continues at coordinate 9,623 of DATBEH010000015.1, read as the reverse complement.
GCGCGGGTGGTCGGCGCCCACCTCCAGCAGCAGCTGCGCGACCTGGCGGGGAGCAGCCCGCTCATCGGCGACGTGAGGGGGCGGGGGCTTGCGATCGGCGTCGAGCTGGTCTCCGACGGGGGGAGGCGGACGCCGGCTCGCCAAGAGACCGCCAAGGTCGTCTATCGGTGCTTCGAGCTGGGTCTCGTCCTTTACTACGTCGGCATGACGTCCAACGTCCTCGAACTGACCCCGCCCCTCCCGCTGACGATCGCGGAGGCGGACGAGGCCGTGGCTATCCTGAAGACGGCGCTCGCCGATGTCGCATCGGGCCGTGTCGACGACAGCGCGCTCGAGGGCTTTGAGGGATGGTAGAGATCGACCTGCAGACTACCGCTCCCTCGCGGTTCCGTTCGGGACTCCGATAATGCCCGCGCCCCTCAACATGGTTCCGTTCGTCAGCGTGGACCACATGATGCAGCTCGTGCTCGCCACGGGCGTCGAACGCGTCCTGACAGACCTTGCGCGCTATATCGAAGAGGATTTCCGACGCTGGCCGTTGTTCCATAAGACCGCGCGGGTCGCCTCTCACAGCCCGACCGGGGTCATCGAGCTGATGCCGGCCAGCGACGGCTCCCTGTACGGATTCAAATACGTCAACGGCCATCCCCAAAACACCCGCAGCGGCCGGCAGACGGTGACCGCCTTCGGGATGTTGGCCGACGTCGCCAACGGCTATCCCATCCTCCTGTCAGAGATGACGCTGCTGACGGCGCTGCGGACCGCGGCCATGTCGGCCGTCGCCGCCAAATACCTCATGCCCGAAGGAGCGGACTGCATGGCGATCATCGGGAACGGTGCCCAATCCGAATTCCAGGCCCTCGCCTTCAAGGCGATCACCGGGATTTCCAAGCTCCGGCTCTTCGACATCGACCCGTCTGCGACCCAGCGCTGCGCCGCCAACCTCCGCGGCTTCGGTTTCGAGATCGCAGCCTGTTCCTCGGCCGAAGAGACGGTGGCTACCGTCCAGATCATCACCACGGCAACCGCCGACAAACAATACGCAACCATCCTCACCGACAATATGGTCGGCGCCGGTGTTCACATCAATGCGGTCGGAGGCGACTGCCCGGGTAAGACCGAGATCCATCGCGACATCCTGCTCCGATCCACCGTCGTCGTGGAATACGCGCCTCAGACACGGATGGAGGGCGAAATTCAGCAACTCCCTGCCGATCACCCTGTCACGGAACTCTGGCAGGTGATGCTGGGTGAAGCGTCGGGGCGGCGAAGCGCGACAGACATCACGTTGTTCGACTCGGTAGGCTTCGCAATCGAGGACTTTTCCGCCCTGCGCTTCGTTCGGGATCGGATCATCGGAACGGCATTCTACCAGAATCTCGATTTGCTGGCAGATCCCGACGAGCCCAAGGACCTTTTCGGGATGCTGCTTCGCGCAGGAGCCATCGCCGAATCGGCGGCATGTTGAATTGATGGTGCCCGTCGTTGCGTGGAGATATTCGCTCCGCCTGTCGCGCTCGATTGAGCAACATGGATGCTAACGCCGACAAGGTCATCGCGGAGGATCCGCGCCGGCTCACATCGGCAGCGCGAGGTCGGTGTTTCCGGGCCGACGATGAACAGCATCATCTCGGCACAGCGCGACAGACGATTGAGGTCGACGACCTCGGCGCGGATCATGAGTCGATCAGCTTGACCGATGGTAAGGGTTGTTGGATTGTTGCACAATCTTTTCAGGCCACCGGAGACCAGGATATGCGGAGAGTCATGGGCGGGTTGGGCGGCACGGTTGCGATCGGACTTGTGCTGCTATCCCCTCTGAGCGGGGCGGCCGCTGCGCAGTTTGCCTTGCCGGGACCGGATGCGGAAATCGTCAAGCTCGTGCCAGCCGCCGTCCGGGCCGCGGGCACGCTCGCGATCGGCACGGACGCGACCTATCCGCCTTTCGAATCCGTCGATCCGGCCACGCACGAGATCGTGGGCTTCGACGCCGACCTGGGGCGCGGCATCGCGGCGCTGATGGGCCTCAAGGCCACTCTGGTCAACACACCCTTCGACAATCTCATCCCGTCACTTGCCAGCGGCAAGCTGAGCATCGCCATGTCCTCGATCGGCGATACCAAGGAGCGGGAAGGCGTGGTCGACTTCGTCACCTATTATTGGAACAGCACGAACCTGCTGGTGCCGAAGAACAACCCTAAGAAGCTGGGTGTCGACAACGTTTGCGGTGCAAAGATCGGCGTGGAACGGGGCTCGCTCCAGCAGACGACGATCCTGCCGGCGTTGATGAGCAAATGCGCCGACAAGGACCCGGCCTTGGCGGCCGGCAGCGTGTTCAAGACCAATACCGACGCGGTGCTGGCGCTCAGCAGCAGCCGGATCGACGGTGTGCTCAACGACGCCGTCGCGAACGATCATGCGGCGGATACATCCGACGGGCGATTCGTGGCGGTGGGACCGCTTATGCGCAACAAGAGCCCCGGCGGCGTCGCAATCCGTAAGGATTCGGGACTGCAGCCGGCGGTTCTCGCGGCCGTCAAGAAACTTATGGCCGACGGCGCCTACGGCTCGGCGCTCAAGACCTGGCACCTCGGCGCCATCGCCATCGACGACCCCGTGATCAACTGGGCCGAGCAGCCTCACTGAAGGGCTGCGGTTCCCCATCGACAGCTTCGGGACGTTTTTGCAATGACTCAACACCGGCGCGTCCTGGTCATCGGCGCGGGCGTGATCGGTCTCAATGTGGCTTGGCGCCTCGCGGAACGGGGTGCCACAGTCACCGTCGTGGAGGCGGACCGGCCGGGAACGGGGACGAGCAGCACGAGCTTCGCTTGGCTGAATGCCAGCAGCAAGGTCGACTACACCGCCGACTATTTCGAGCTCAACGCGCTCGCCCTGCGCGAACATGCGGCGCTCACGGCCAAACCCGGCGCTGCTTCCTGGACGCGTTTCACAGGTGACATCGAGGTCGCGGCGGATGCCTCTGCCGCCGCGACGCTCGCGCGTAAGGTCGAACGACTGCGGGCGATGGGCTACGCGGCCGAGACGCTGTCCGCCGACCGGCTCGACGACCTTGAGCCCGGTACCCGGATGCCCGCCGGTGGGGCGGCGAGCTTCTACCCCGAAGAGGGCTGGGCGGACGTCGGGTTGTTCGTATCGGCGCTGCTCGGTTTTTGCCGGTCGAGCGGCGTGACCGTGATCGAGAACGATCCGGCCCGGACGGTGTGCCAGGCGGGCGGTCGGATCACTGGCGGGCGACTTCGCTCCGGCATGGAGATCGACGCCGATGTCGTGATCACCGCCCTCGGGCGGTGGACGTCGGAATTTGCATCCTCGCTCGGGATCGACGTTCCCCTGGTGGCACCCGAGCCGGCAGGGTCGAAGGCGCTCGGGCTGCTCGTCCGGGTGCTGCCGCGCGATGGCGCACCCCGCCGGCTTCTGCACAGCCAATCGATCAACTGGTCCCCCCTGGCGAACGGACGCGCGCTCCTGGCAAGCGATGCCGGGGACGAGACTGTGGCCAACGACCGGTCGCCAGAGGCGGCGAGCGCGGCGGCCCGGGAGCTGGTGACGAAGGCAGCGACCCTAAATCCGCTGTTCGCCGGCGCGGCCGTGGAACAGGCCGGGATCGGGATTCGCGCCCTGCCATCCGACGGCATCGCGATCTGCGGGTGGGTGCGAGAGGTGCAAGGCCTCTATGTGGCCGTGACGCATAGCGGGGTGACCCTGTCGCCCCTGCTTGGCAAGCTGGTCGCCCAGGAAGTCATGAAGGAAGAGGGCGTGCCGCTTCTTTCCGCCTTCCGGCCCGACCGGTTCCGCCCCCGCATCTGACCGCCTGTGTTCGGCCGACGAGAAGCGATGCTTCGCCCGACTGAAAATGCCGTCGTTCCGCTGCCGCGTTCCGGGCGGCGGCTCGCGGTCGCCGCGGCGGTGGTGGTTCTCGCGATGCTGGCCTGGTCGGTCGCGACGAACCCGCGCTTCGGATGGGACACCGTGGCGCGCTACCTGTTCGCGCCCGACATCCTCCACGGCCTCTGGTTGACGCTCCAGATCACAATCTGCGCCATGGCGATCGGCATCGCCGGCGGGGTCGTTCTGGCTCTCATGAGGCTGTCCGCGAGCGGTTTTCTTCGCGCTCTCAGCTTCGGCTATATCTGGTTCTTCCGTGGCACACCTGTCCTGGTGCAGCTCCTGTTCTGGTTCAACATCCAGGCGCTCTATCCCAACATCGGGCTGCCCTTCGGCCCCGGCCTCGACGTCAATGCCCTGATCACGCCGCTCGTGGCGGCCATCTTCGGCCTCGGGCTGAACGAGGCGGCTTATATGGCGGAGATCACGCGCGCGGGCATCACCTCGATCGACTCCGGGCAGGCCGAGGCCGCGAAGGCGCTCGGGATGACGAGGGCTGAAACCCTGCGCCGCATCGTTCTGCCCCAGGCCATGCGGGTCATCATTCCTCCCACGGCCAACGAGACGATCAGCCTGCTCAAGACGAGCTCGATCGCCAGCGTGATCGCCGTGACCGAACTGCTCTACTCCGCCCAGTTGATCTACTCGGTCAACTATCTCACCGTGCCGCTTCTGGTGGTGGCCAGTCTCTGGTACCTGGCGGTGACGACCGTTCTGTCCATCGGCCAGCACTATCTCGAACGGCGTTTCAGTCGGGGAGCCTTGCATGTCGCAAACCGGCCCTGAGTGCGCCATGGTGGACGCTGCCGGGATCCGTAAGCGCTTCGGAACGCACGTCGTGCTGAAGGATGTGTCTCTTGCTGTCCGGCGCGGCGAGGTCGTGTGCATCATCGGCCCTTCCGGCTCCGGCAAGTCGACGCTGCTGCGTTGCCTGAATCGTCTGGAGGAAATCGAAGCCGGCCGGATCGTCATCGACGGCGAGTTGCTTGGGTATCGGGAGATCGACGGGCGCCTCCATGCCCTGCCTGAGCGGGTGATTTGCCGGCAGCGGGCCGCCATCGGCATGGTGTTCCAACGCTTCAATCTGTTCCCGCATCTGACCGCGCTCGAAAACGTCATCGAGGCGCTCGTGGTCGTGAAGAAGACGCCGCGACAAGACGCGACGGCACGCGGCCGGGCGTTGCTCGGGCGCGTCGGGCTCGATGACAAAGCGCTGCACTATCCCAGCATGCTGTCGGGCGGACAGCAGCAGCGGGTCGCGATTGCCCGCGCCCTCGCGATGGATCCCAAGCTGATGCTCTTCGACGAGCCAACCAGCGCTCTCGACCCCGAACTCGTTGGCGAAGTGCTGACCGTCATGCGCGAACTGGTCCGGGCGGGCATGACCATGGTGGTGGTCACTCATGAAATGGCCTTTGCGCGGGACGTCGCCGACCGCGTGGTGTTCATGGAAGCAGGGACGATCATCGAAGAGGGGCCGCCTGGCGTCCTGTTCGCGACGCCCAGGCAGGATCGCACACGCGCCTTTCTGTCGAGGGTGGCGTGAGCGTGGCGGACAAATCGGAACGCCGGGCGGCGCGGTCCGCCGAAACCTCATCGGGCTATCCTGCCCCGAACGCCTTCGCGATGGAGCGCCTGACGACACCCGTCCGTATCGCGGCTGCGCTGCGCGAGCAGATTGCCAAGGGCGCGTTGCCGCCGGGCACGCGGCTGCACGAGGTGGAGTTCACGGCCGCCTTCGGCGTGTCACGCCACACGCTGCGCGAAGCGATCACTCTGCTGGTCGGCGAAGGCCTGCTCACACGGGTTTCGTTCAAGGGCGTCGAGGTCACGCGTCTCAGCGCCGAAGACGTGCGCGACATCTATGCGGCGCGTCGGCTCATCGAACTGCCGGCCGTGGAGGCCTTGCGCGATGCGCCACCCGAACGGCTATCCGCCCTGCTCGCGAAAATCGACGACCTCGTGGCGCTTCCCGCGACAGTCGATAGCCAGACCATGAACCAGGCCGACGTTGCGGTGCATCTTGCGCTGGTGGCGGTCCATGGGTCGAACCGGATCTCGGCGGCCTATGCGGCGCTCATTGCCGAGCAGCACATCCTCTTGTTTAGCGGCTACAATGCCGACGACGTCGCGGCCACGATCGAGAACCATGCCGTGTTCGGAAGCCTTCTGAGGAAAGGTGACGATCTGGCCGCGCGCGTGCAACTCGAGCGGCGCCTGAAACGGGCTGAAGACGAGCTGGTGCGAGCCTGCCGTCCCCTGATTGAACGATAAGGAACTCGGCGGCGGCGTGAGCCGCGATCTTATCCGGCGTGGCGCCAAATGGCGGCACCCCGAATGGTCGCGCGGGCTCGGACCAACTGAAAGGCTGAGACGGTCAACAGCGCCCGGTCGGTTAAGTGGGTCCCAGGTGGCGGATAGGGCGCGGTTTCGCAATTGCGTCCGTGCCGGTCTCCCGAAAGCTCCGGGCGGTAGCGAACCTACAAGCGCGCTCGCTTCCAACCTCCTAGCATTTCCTCATTTCCGGGTTTTCTCCCTGCATTTCTTCCTGAAGCAGGGAGAAACCGGAGACCGGTTCGCAGTCGCCTCCGGGACGTTAGCCGGGAGTAGTCTGGAGCATCGGCTCAGAGACGGGCAATACGGCCGTCCCCCGTACATTTTCGACCTCGGTCTCCTTGCGCTGGTCGGGACATCGGCTACTCTGTTCGGATCAGCGTTCCGCACGTCGGAAAACAAGCTGGCGCAATCTGCAGGGGAGACGGTCACATGGGACGAATGGACGGTGTGAGCTCGGCTATTCGGGGCGGCATCTTGGGGCTGGCGGCTGCCGCTGGTCTCGCCGCCGCGAGCCCGGCCGCTGCGCAGGCTTCGAAGCCGCTGGTCGTGTTCTTGCTGCCCGAGAACGTCACGGCACGGTGGGAGAGCCAGGACCGTCCCTTCTTCATTGCGGCGCTGCATGAATATTTCCCGGACGCTCAGGTCAAGGTCGAGAACGCGCTCAACGACGTCACCAAGCAGCAGGCGCAGGCCGAGGCGGCGCTCGCCAATGGCGCCAAGGTTCTGGTGGTCACCGCGATCGACCAGAAGGGCGCCGCCGTCATCGTCAACGACGCCCAGCGCCAGGGCGTGCCGGTCATTGCCTATGACCGCCTGATCAAGAACGCGCCGGTGGCCTATTACGTGTCGGTCGACGGCATCAAGATCGGCCAGCTGCAAGGCTCCTGGCTCGAGCACAACACCAAGGAAGGCGCCCGCATCGCGGTGATCGACGGCTCGCCGGTCGACGACAACGCCCACCTCTTCGCGCAGGGCTACATGGGGGTGCTCAAGCCGCTGTTCGACAAGGGCTCGCGCAAGCTGGTGGCCGATGTGTGGACGCCCTTGTGGGATCCGTCCAAGGCCCAGGCCGAGATGGATCAGATCCTGACCAAGTCGAACAACGGCGTGGACGCCGTCCTGTCGGCCAACGACGGCATGGCGGGCGGCATCATCTCGGCCCTGCAGGCGCAGCAGCTCGCCGGCAAGGTGCCGGTGACCGGGCTCGACGGCACGCTGAACAGCCTGCAGCTGATCCTGCAGGGCAAGCAGTCCATGACTGTGTGGCGCTCGCTGAAGGAGCAGGCCGGCAAGGCGGCCCAGATCACCGCGGCGCTGCTGAAGGGCGATAAGCCGTCGCCCGACCTGTTCGGGGGCGCTACCGTCAACAATGACAAGGTCCAGATCCCATGGGCCAAGGTGACCGCCCACGTGATCACCCTGGACAACATGACCATCGAAATCGAGGACGGCGCCGTCTCCAAGGCCGACCTCTGCAAGGGAATGCCGGCGGTCGGGCCCTGCAAGCAGTAAGCCGCCACGACCATGCAGAGCGTCGGCGTCGAAGCGAGCCGCGGGGGGCAGCCTCCCGCCGCCCCTGTGCTGGAACTCCGTCAGGTCTCCAAGCGGTTCGGTGCCGTCCAGGCCTTGTCCGAGATGGATTTCGAGGTCTATCCGGGCGAGGTGGTGGCCCTGGCCGGCGACAACGGCGCCGGCAAGTCGACCCTCGTGAAGGTCATGGCCGGAACCCATGCGCCGGACGACGGCGTCATCCGCTTCGACGGTGGCGAGGTGAAGATCCATTCACCTCACGACGCGACCCGTCTCGGGATCGAGACCGTGTACCAGGACCTGGCCCTCTGCGACAATCTGGACGTCGTCGCGAACATGTTTCTCGGCCGCGAGGCGCTGCGGCAGCCCGATCTCCTGGGCCGGCTGTCGGAGCTCGAGATGGAGCGGCGCGCGCTCGATGTGCTGCGCAGGCTCAACGTCACGACGATCGGCAACGTCCGGTTGCCCGTCGCCTCGCTCTCGGGCGGCCAGAGGCAGTCCGTCGCCATATCCCGGGCCGTGCTGTGGACCTCGAAGGTCGTGCTTCTCGACGAGCCGACCGCGGCCTTGGGCGTGGCGCAGACCCAGCAGGTTCTGGCGCTGATCAAACAGCTGCGGGTTCAGGGTTTGGGGGTCGTTTTGATCTCGCACAATCTGCATGACGTGTTCGAAGTCGCCGACCGGATCGTCGTGATGCGCTTGGGCCGGAGGGCCGGGACCTTCAGGCGGGCCGACACGACCCCGGAGGAGGTCGTCGGCGCGATCACGGGGGCGCGAAAGACGGTCTGATGAAAGCTGGATTGGAACCGTCGGCGCGCAAGGACGCGCCCGACGATCTCGCTCAGGCCGCGCCTTTTTCGCCGCTGGCCACCATGGTCCGCGATCTGCGCCAGCGCGTCACCTCGGGCGACCTCGGCGTGCTGCCGGTCGTGCTCGGGCTGGCGCTGATCTGGACCTTCTTCGAGCTTCAGGACACGCATTTCCTCACCGCCCGCAACCTGTCGAACCTCGTCCTCCAGATCTCCGCGTCCGGCACGATCGCCATCGGCGTCGTGCTGGTGCTGCTGCTCGGCGAGATCGACCTGTCGGTCGGCTCGGTCGCGGGCGCGACGGCGGCCGTGCTCGGCGTCCTGCTCGTCAACGACGACTGGCCCTGGTGGGCCGCGATCGCCGCCATGCTGGTCGTGGGCGCCCTGATCGGGGCCTTGCAGGGCGCCTGGTTCGCCTTCTTTCGCGTCCCCTCGTTCGTGGTCACTCTGGCCGGGCTGCTCGGCTGGCTCGGCGTGCAGCTCCATGTGCTCGGCGAGGCCGGGACCCTGAACGTCTTCGATGCCCATATCACCGATATCGCCACGACGTTCCTGCCACCCCTCTGGTCGTGGGCGTTCGCGGCCGTCCTCGTGGTCGGCCTCGCGGGAAGCCGCCTGGTGGAGCAGCGCCAGCGTCAAGATGCCGGAATGGTGACCGGATCGCGACCCGTGCTGCTGTTCGAGGTCGCGATCATCGCGGTCGTGCTGATCGGCGCCGTCGCGGCGCTGAACCGCGCCTATGGCGTGCCCACCGTCGGCGTGCTGCTGATGGGGCTGGTGATCTTCTTCGACTGGCTGACCCGCGGAACCAAGTTCGGGCGGCACGTCTATGCGGTGGGCGGCAATGCCGAGGCGGCCCGTCGGGCCGGCATCGGCGTGACCCGCATCAGGGTCACCGTCTTCGCCCTCTCCGGGACCTTGGCGGCCGTCGGTGGGCTGTTCTCGACGGCTCGCCTGCAGGCCTCCAGCACCCAGACCGGCGGCGGGACGCTGCTGCTGGAGGCGATTGCCGCCGCCGTCATCGGAGGCACCAGCCTG
>DATBEH010000014.1:0-3240 GCA_036276175.1 Lichenihabitans sp. | reverse complement strand
CGACGGGTGCAAACAGCAGCGGTTCCGGGCTACAGTCTGTCGGCATCGGGGAGCTCCTCTGGATCGGCATAAGTCGTTGCAGCACAACAACTTTGCCTCATTCAGAGCCCCGATGCACCAGTTCTCGGTGAGAAATGCGGGCTAGTCGACCGTCTGGCGGTGCTGGAATGCTACGGGCCGTCACGGGCGGCGTGGCGGATCCTGGCCCGGGTCGCGGACCATGTCATGGTGGTCAACGACGAGCAGGGAATCGAGGCCATGAAGGCCTTTGTATTTCCGCGCTGGAGATCCGACCATCGTCGCGCGCGAGCGACGCCGCCGGCTACGATGGAGGAGGGTCGACCCATCCTCGACGGTTCAGGGCCGAACGATAACCTTGTTCCGGCTGAGGATTGCGGACGGGTCGATGGCGTCCCTCACCAACCGCATCAGCGCGCGTTTCGTAGGATCACCATAGGTGCGAAGTGCCTCCACGCGCTTGGCACCGATGCCGTGTTCGGCGGAGAACGAGCCGCCGAAGCCCGCAAGGTCCTGATAAAGGATGGCCTCGACCGCCCTCGTCCGGTCGGGCCGCAACGGGCCGGCGTGGTTGAGCACGATGTGGAGATTGCCGTCCGCCAGATGGCCGAACACGAAGGGGCAGAACGCAGGGTCGAGACACCGTAGCCCATCGAGAGCGCGCGTCACATAGGCGTCGATGCCGGATAAAGGCACCGAGACGTCGTAGGAGGGCGCGGCCGGAAAGGCGCGGTAGATTGCATCGGTATCTTCGCGAAGCCGCCACAGATCTCGCTCCTGCCGGGCCGAGGTCGCGACGATGCCGGACATGTTCGGATAGCGTTCGATGGCCCGCTCGAACATCTGCTCGAAGGCGTCGCGCATGGCGCCCTCGTCCGCTCCGCCAAGCGTCAGCAGGAGGTAGAGCGGCATGCCGGCGTCGACGCTCGCGTCGGCGAAACCCTGCGTCGTCGCGGTAAGGTGGAAGAAGGACTGCCACAAGGCCTCAGCGGCCCGGAGGCTGCCGGCCGGGCTGTCGAGCGCCATTCGAATCACGTCGAGTACCGCCGCTATGGAAGGCAGTCCGAAGAAGGCCGTGACGGTGGCGGGCGGGGTGACATCAAGGTTCAGCGCCACGCGTGTCACGATGCCGAGCGTGCCTTCGGCGCCGATGAACAGGTGCTTGAGATCGTAGCCGGCCGTAGTCTTCACGACGCGCGTCAGGTCGGAATAGATCGAGCCGTCGGCCAGCACGGCCTCCAGCCCAAGGACCCGGTGCCGCATCACGCCGTTGCGAAACGCCATGATGCCGCCGGCGTTGGTCGACACCATGCCTCCGATCGTCGCCGAGCCGCGCGACGGGATGTCGATGCCGGGGTCCAGTCGGTGTATCTGAGCGGCCTGCTGTAGAGCCTCGAGGGTGACGCCCGCCTCGACCACGGCGACGCGTGCCACGGGGTCGAGGTCGACGATTCGGTTCAGGCGCACCGTCGAGAGAACGATCTCGCCCGGTGCCGAGATCGCGCCGCCGACGAGCCCGGTCCGTCCGCCGTGCGTCACGACACCGATGCCGTAAGCACGGCAGATCGTGAGGACGGCGGCAACCTCGGCCGTCGACTCCGGCGCGACGAGAACGCCGGCCTTCAGATTATCCGGGTGCCATCCGGGGTCGAGCGCCTCGACCGCCTCGTCGGTTCGAACGTGAATCGCCCCGATCGCGTTGCGGAGTTCGTCAAGTGCCTTGCCCGTGATCATGACCGCGACGCGACCATGGGCAGGGCGTTCAGGACGCGGTCGTTTTCATCTGGCCGGCCAATCGTCACGCGGAGGAAGGTGTCAAAACCTGCTTCCCGCCAGGGTTTGACGATGATGCCCTCGGCGAGGAAGGCCGCTGCGGCAGCGGCGCTATCCCGACCGATGTCGATAAAAAGAAAATTGGTCTGCGACGGGGCGGCCCGAAACCCGAGCGCGTGAACGCCTGCCGCGACCCTGTCCCGTTCGGCGCAAATCCGTGCGACCGCGTCCCGCATCCAAGCGTCGTCCTCAAGGGCCGCGAGCGCGGCGATCTGGGCCGCACCGTTCACGTTGAACGGCGGTTTGGCAGCGGCGACCACACGGGCGATCTCCGCATCGGAGCAGACCGCGTAGCCGACCCGCAGGCCGGCGAGGCCGTAGGCTTTCGACAAGGTGCGCAGGACCACGAAAGGCACCGTGGCAGCCCGCAGGATCGATAGACCGTTGGGCGCTTCGGGACCGGCGAATTCGAGATAGGCCTCATCGAGCACGAACAGCGTGCCGGGCCGGGTGGCGGCGATCAGGCGCTCGAGTCCTGATCGATCGAGCGCCGGGCCGACCGGATTCCAGGGCGACGACTGGAACAGAAGGGACGGTTCGCCAGCCAGTGCGGTTTCCAGGGCCGCAAGATCGAAGCCGAACGTCGGCGTCATCGGCACCTTGCTGACGCGGGCGCCGGCCGCGAGCGACTCGATCTCATGCAGGCCGAAGCTCGGCGCCACCGTCACGGCCGAGGCGCCCGGAACCAGGACCGCGCGGCACACCGCCGCGATCAGTTCTTCCGACCCGTTGCCGGCGACGATCACCTCAGGGTCTATTTCGAGCGTCTCCCCCAGCGCCGCGCGCAAGGCCGTGCAGGCCGGGTCGGCGTAGCGCCACGGCTCGAACGCCGTCGAGGCGAGGGCATCCATCACCTTGGGCGAGCAGCCATAAGGGTTCTCGTTGCTGGCGAGGCGCACGATGTCGTCCCGGCCGCTGATCCTGCGAGCGACCGCCAGCGCCATTCCGGCATTGTAGCGGGGGAGGGCCGCGACATGAGGGTTGAAGGAGAGATCGGCGGACGGGAAGCGAGGCTGCGTGTTCACGGCGGACACTCCAAGGCCGGAGCACTATTATGTATAGACTTAATAAGGCGGAGTCAAAGGTCGAGAACCACGGATTCTACGGGCCTGCTGCAGCAGATCAGCACGTGGCCGGGGTCCGGTTCGTCGAGAGGCTCCTCGCTATAGGTGACCCGGCCCTCGACGAGGCGCGTGCTGCAGGTGCCGCAGACGCCCGAACGGCAACTGAAGTCCGGGTTCAGGCCCTGGTCTTCGGCGAATTCGAGGAGGGACCGCGCGTGTTCGCTCCAGGCGGCCTGTTTGCCCGACTTGCGGAACGTGATGATCATCCCGCCCGCCTCGACGCCTGGGCCGGAGCCTGCGGCCGGCTCGGATGTCGCCTCGATCG
>DATBEH010000013.1:0-2104 GCA_036276175.1 Lichenihabitans sp. | reverse complement strand
GTCCGGGCGGCGGACCGGCGCGCGCAGTTCGTCGGCGCCGAAGCCTATGAGGCCTCCGGCGGCATGGTCATGCGTGACCTCTTCGAGCATGACGATGGCGGTTGGCTGCAGGATCCGGCTTTGCTCGATCGGCTGGTGATCGAGACGCTTCAGGCCGAGGCCGAGACGTTGCGCGCCGAGGGCTGGAAATGGATCGCCGTCGCAGCCGACTTTCCCTATGGCCACACCGCCGGTTTGCGCCGCCTGACCGGCGAGACTATCGAACTCACCGACGAGGAAGACGCCAGCCTTACCGCGCTCAAGGCCGAGCACGACGCCCTTGAGGCGCAATATGCCGAGGCCGACGAACTACCGGACGAAGTCGATCAGCGCCTTGGCGAGATCGAAACCGCCGTGGCGGCACTCAAAGACCGGCCCGTCCGCTACGATCCGGCCGAGATCGCCCGCGCCGGCGTCTTCGTCAGCATCGACAGCGAGGGTGCGTTGCGCATCGAGCGCGGCTGCGTCCGGCCCGAGGACGAGGCGCCGGTTGAACCGGTCGCGGGTGGCGAGACCGAAGGCGACGGCGAGGCGGCGGTCGCCGGCACGGAGGGCGCCGTGCAGCGGGCGGTCATCACCATCGGCGGTGCGCCGGCCGGTTCCGACCCGGAAGCCGCCGAGGAGGACGAGACGACCCGTCCGCTTTCAGATCGTCTGGTGACCGAGTTGACCGCCCATCGGACCCTGGCGCTGCGAGACGCGGTGGCGAACGATCCGCATGTCGCCTTCCAGGCGGTCCTGCATGCGCTCTGCCTCCAGGTCTTCTACCGCTACGCCCCCGACACCTGCCTGGAGATCACGGCGAAGCATTCGGGCTTCAGCGCCCAGGCGCCGGGCCTGGCGGACACCCCGTCGGCCAAGGCGATCGAGGCGCGGCACGCCCAATGGAGCAGGCAGTTGCCCGAAACCCCGGCCGATCTGTGGGACGCTCTAACTGCGTTCGACAGCGACAGCCAGGCGGCGCTGTTCGCGCACTGCGCCTCGCTTGCCGTGAACGTCGTCAAGGAACCCTGGAACCGGAGGCCGGGCCCGCTGGCGCATGGCGATCTGTTGGCCCGGGCCGTCAATCTCGACATGGCGACGGCCGGCTGGCGGCCGACCGCTGACAACTTTCTCTGCCGGGTGTCGAAGGTACGCATCCTCGAGGCGGTACGCGAAGCCAAGGGCGAGCAATCGGCGCAGCTCATCGACCATCTCAAGAAGGCCGACATGGCCAAGGAGGCCGAGCGGCTGCTGGAGGGCACGGGCTGGCTGCCCGAGCCGCTCCGCCTGGCCGACGCCGAGTCCGGCACGCAGGCCACCGGCGAGGACGAGACCGAGACGCTGCCGGCCTTCCTCGCCGGCGAGGACGAGGCGGGATCAGACGCCGACGAGCGGCAATCCCACGCCATCGCGGCGGAATGACCGCACCGGCGGGGCGGCTTCGGTCGCCCCGCTGCTCCTCCCCAATCCGAGCCAACCCAGAGCCCGGCCTCCTGCGCTTGTCACAGGGGCGCCGGGCTCTGCCGCATCCAGGAGCCTGCCATGACCGAACTACTTTCCACCACGCCCGTTTCGGCCGCGTCATTGTCCGACTGGGAGATCAAGCGCGCCGAGCATGAGCGCCGCGACGCCGAGTTGCGAGCCGTCAACAAGACGGCCGTGTTCGACGCGCTCGCCGCCGCCGGAATCACCATCGTCGTCGTCGCCTTCGACGGCTATGGCGACAGCGGCCAGATCGAGAACGTCGAGGCGAAGGCCGGCGACGAGATCGTCGCCCTGCCATCCGGACAGGTCGAGATCGCGTCGGCTGTCTGGGACCAGGCCGAGCCCGAAAGCACGGCGACGACCGCTCACGATGCGATCGAGCGGCTCGTCTTCGACTTCCTCGGGATGACCCATGACGGCTGGGAAAACAGCGACGGGGCCTATGGCGACTTTCACATTCGACATCGCCGAACGGACGATCACGCTCGACTACAACGAGCGCTACATGCAGTCCGAATATTCCCAGCATGTCTTTTGAGGAGGCAACGATGGGACACTGTTATCACCACGCGCTTTCCTCGGTGAAGAAATGGGGCGG
>DATBEH010000012.1:0-1560 GCA_036276175.1 Lichenihabitans sp. | reverse complement strand
GAACTGCCAGGTCGTCAACGCGGTGTGCCAGGTAAGTGGCGCCACCATGCCATCGTTCATGGGTCCATATTGGCCCCGGCCGCCGCGTGCGGCGGACCCGGGTGACATACCGGCGAGAATGTGAGTGTGGCGGCGATTGTCTCGTCGCTCCGCCTCGGCGAGCCGTACCAGCCGGGCGGCCAGTGCTCGTGGACCTGCTCGTCATCGACCCGGAACGCGTCAGGCAGTGCCAGCTCGTCCTATGCGGGTTTCACATCGGCCGGGGGGCGCAGGCCGTCGAGTGCGGCCTGCAGGATTGGTTCGAGGTAGCGAGTGTCGCCGTGGATCGTGGCGATGGCGATGATCATGTCGAGGATCTGTTCAAGGGCGAGGTCGTCGCGGACTTCGTGGGCGTGTTGCGCGGCGGCGAGCAGCGGCCGGCCGGCGGCGATCACCCGGGTGCGGTTGTTTTCGAACAGGGGGTCGCTGCGGTCCGTTTGCTTGAGCAGTTCGGAGGCGATGTGGCGCTTGCTCGTGGTAAAGGCGAAGAACCGTTTCAGCCAAGCCGCCAGAGTCGCTCCAGGGGTCTCGCCCTCGACCGTCTCGGCGGCCGTGCAGACGGCATTGACCTCGTCGGTGTAGAGGGCCTCGAGGAGCTCTTGGCGTCCGGGGAAGTTGCGGTACAGGGTCGCCATGCCGACGCCGGCCCGTCGCGAGATCTCGGCCATCGACACCTCAGCCTCAGGATCGGCGAACGCGGTGCGGGCGGCGGCGAGGATCTTGTCGCGGTTGCGCTCGGCGTCGGCTCGTCTCGTCGGTGATGGGAACTGGTCCGGGGGCATTGGCAATCCAAGTGGACAGGCTATCCGCTACAGTGAAGTGGACAGGCTCTCCGCCTGCTTTCCGTCCGATCATATCCGCCTGCCGCGGCTGACTCGCGGCGGCTCAAGGAGCTTCATCATGGAATACCGGCCTCTGGGGCGCACCGGCGTCTCGGTCAGTCAGCTGTGCCTGGGCGCGATGATGTTCGGCGCCTTCGGCAACCCCGATCACGACGAGTCGATCCGGGTCATCCACAAGGCGCTGGACGCCGGGATCAACTTCATCGATACCGCCGATGGCTATTCTGCCGGCGAGTCAGAAGAGATCCTGGGCAACGCGCTGGCCGGCGGACGGCGGGAGAGCGTGGTGCTCGCCGTCAAGTTCGGTCCTCCCCTCGGTGCGGACCCCAACCATCGCGGAGCGTCGCGGCGGTGGATCACGGAGGGGGTCGAGGGCTCGCTGCGCCGGCTTCAGACCGACTGGATCGACCTCTACCAGGTGGGCGTTCCCGACCCGGACACCGATATCGACGAGACCCTCGGCGCCCTGTCCGACCTCGTGCGCGCCGGCAAGATCCGCTCCTTCGGCGCGTCGAAGGTTCCCGCCTCTCAGATCGTCGAGGCCCAGTGGACCGCCGACCGCCGCGGCCACGGGCGGTTCCGCACCGAGCAGCCGCCCTACTCAATCCTGACCCGCGCCATCGAGTACGACGTGCTGCCGACCTGCCTGCGCCACGGAATGGGCGTCATGGCCTACAGC
>DATBEH010000011.1:0-13199 GCA_036276175.1 Lichenihabitans sp. | reverse complement strand
GATCTGGGCGATGCGGGCGTCGATCTGCGACTTCTCGCCGGCGCCGTCGATGATCGTGGTGTTCTCCTTGTCGATGCGCACCCGCTTGGCGCGGCCGAGCATCTGCAAGGTCACCGATTCGAGCTTGATGCCGAGCTCTTCGGAGATCATCTGGCCCTGGGTCAGGACGGCGATGTCCTCCAGCATTGCCTTGCGGCGGTCGCCGAAGCCCGGCGCCTTGACGGCCGCCACCTTGAGGCCGCCGCGCAGCTTGTTGACGACGAGCGTGGCGAGCGCCTCGCCCTCGACGTCCTCGGCCACGATCAGCAGGGGCTTCGAGGTCTGCACCACGGCTTCCAGCACCGGCAGCATGGCCTGCAGCGACGAGAGCTTCTTCTCGAAGATCAGGATGTAAGGGTCGTCGAGCTCGGCGACCATCTTCTCGGCATTGGTGATGAAATAGGGCGAGAGATAGCCGCGGTCGAACTGCATGCCCTCGACGACGTCGAGTTCGGTCTCGGCGGTCTTGGCCTCCTCGACCGTGATGACGCCCTCGTTGCCGACCTTCTGCATCGCCTTGGCGATCATCTCGCCGATCGAGGTATCGCCGTTCGACGAGATGGTGCCGACCTGGGCGACCTCGTCGGAGGAGGCGATCTTCTTCGCGCGCTGCTCGATGTCCTTGATGGCGGCGGTCACGGCCATGTCGACGCCGCGCTTGAGATCCATCGGGTTCATGCCGGCCGCCACGTATTTGGCGCCCTCGCGGACGATCGACTGGGCCAGCACCGTCGCGGTGGTGGTGCCGTCGCCGGCCTTGTCGTTGGTCTTCGAGGCCACCTCGCGCACCATCTGGGCGCCCATGTTCTCGAACTTGTCGTCGAGCTCGATCTCTTTCGCGACCGTCACACCGTCCTTGGTGATGCGCGGCGCGCCGAAGCTCTTGTCGATGACGACGTTGCGGCCCTTGGGGCCGAGGGTGACCTTGACCGCATCGGCAAGGATATCGACGCCGCGCAGCATCTTGGCGCGGGCGTCGGAGGAAAAGCGGACTTCTTTAGCAGCCATAGTGCTTGAGCTCCTGAATTACGGGGATGGGATCAGAGGGCGAGACCGAAAGGCTCAGCCGACGACGCCCATGATGTCGCTCTCCTTCATGATGAGGAGATCCTGGCCGTCGATCTTGACCTCGGTGCCCGACCATTTGCCGAACAGCACCTTGTCGCCGGCCTTGACGTCGAGCGGCGTCAGCTTGCCCGCCTCGTCGCGGCCGCCGGGGCCGACGGCGATGATTTCGCCTTCCTGGGGCTTTTCCTTCGCGGTATCCGGGATGATGATACCGCCCTTGGTCTTCTCCTCGCCTTCAAGGCGCTTGACCACCACGCGATCGTGCAGGGGACGGAAATTCATTGCTCATGTTCCTGTTCGTGCGTTCGCGAGCGTCGTCCGACGCCCGGTCCGCAGGATGTGGTGAAACGGTGCTCGTCAGCACTCTTCAGTCGTGAGTGCCAGCGGGCGCCGGTGAGATAGGGGGAAGCTGCGTCCTTGTCAAGCCGGAACGACGGCCCGAGGATGGGGCCGTGGCGCCATCCGCTCACGGCGACCCGGGGAACGCCCATGCCGAGGAGTGGCCTTGCGCGACGCGGTGGACCACGCCCGACGCCGGGCTCCGGCACGGTGAACCTGGGCCGGACCATGGTGGCGAGACTGTGGCGCCGACCGGGCGGCGCCTGGCCGATGGACCGCATCAGCACGGGGCTCGGCCTGTTCGGGCTCGCGTTCATCCTCGCCATGACGGGCGCGATCGCGTGGAAGACCTACGTGAGCACCGACCGCGAGGTGCGCGATCATGCGCGACGAGGCGCTTCGTTCCTGGCCGACCATGCCGGCCGCCTGCTGGAGGTGGCCGATCTCGCGCTCCGCGCCAGCGAGATCGCCCTCGGGGCCGACGACTGGTCGACGATCGAGGCCTCGCAGCGGATCAGGGCCGAGATGACGGCCGTCGCGGCGGCGCTGCCCTTCGTCGAGGACATCTGGCTCAACGATCAGGACGGACGCCTGCGCCTCACCACGCTCGCCTTCCCGACGCCCGCGTCCAGCATCGCCGATCGACCGATCTTCAAGACCCTCGAGGAGAAGACCGACCTCGTCGTCGGCGAACCGATCGTCGGCAAGCTCACCGGGGCGCCGACCTTCCTGATCGCCCGCCGCATGACCTGGCCCGATGGACGCTTGCGCGGCATCGTCTCGGCGACGACGGACCTCGGCTATTTCACCAGCTACTGGCAAGGGCTCGACCTGCCGGACGGCGAGCGGATCGCCCTCGTGCGCGGCGGACGGGGCGATCTGCTCGTCGGCTATCCGGGCGGCGCCTTCGGACCTGGCGCCACGCCGACCCGCGACCTGACCGACGCCACGGCGCAGCATCCCGACGCCGGGATCTTCCATCCGACGCCGAGGGAGACCGGTTTCTATCGCCGTGTCGGATCGGTGCCGCTCTATCTGGTGGTCGTTTTCTCCGACCGCGAGAGCGTGCGGGAGTGGTCCGCATGGTTCGTGCGCTTCGTGCCCTTTCCGGTGGCGGCCATGCTGGCGGTTCTGGCCGCCATCGGGCTCAACCTGCGCCACGTCCGGGCCGAGACCCTGGCGCGGCGGACCATCGAGGCGGCACGCCATGACCTGAGCCTGTCGAACGCGCGCCTCGAGGAGCGTGTCGCCGAACGCACCGCCGATCTGCGCGAGACCAACGCGGAGATCCAGCGCTTCGCCTATATCGTCAGCCACGACCTTCGGGCGCCGCTCGTCAACATCACCGGCTTCACGGCCGAACTGCAGATGCTGCGCGACGATCTCTTCGCTCCGCGCGCCCGCGCCAACCCGGAGCTCGTGAAGGATTTCGACGAGGCGATCGGCTTCATCCGGACGTCGATCGACAAGATGGATCGGCTGATCAAGGCGATCCTTTTCCTGTCCCGCCAGGGCCAGCGGCCCTTCGCGCCGGAGCCCGTCGACATGGACCGGCTGATGCGCGCGGTCGCCGACGACGTCGCCCACCGGGCGTTGCGGAGCGGGGCGACGATCGAGATCGGGCGCCTCCCCGCGGTCGTCAGCGACCCGATCGCCCTCGAGCAGATCTTCTCGAACCTGATCGACAATGCGGTTAAATATCTGCGCCCCGGCGTTCCCGGCCGGATCGAGGTCGAGGGGGAACGGGGGAAGGGCAGCGCCATGTTCACCATCCGGGACAATGGGCGCGGCATCGAGGCCGGCGATCACGCCCGCGTCTTCGAGCTCTTCCGACGCGCCGGTCCGCAGGACCAGCCGGGCGAGGGCATCGGGCTCGCCCACGTGCGAGCGCTGGTGCGCCGGCTCGGCGGCAGCATCAGCCTCGCCAGCACGCCGGGCGGCGGCAGCACCTTCACCGTCACCTTGCCTCTCGCCAATCGTAAAGGATCGTCATGATCGCCTTCACGGATGCCATCACGATCCTGATGATCGAAGACGACGACGGCCATGCCCGGCTGATCGGCAAGAACATCCGCCGGGCCGGGCTGACCAACGAGATCGTTCATCTGCGCAGCGGCAACGAGACCTTGGATTTCCTGTTCGGAAGCGCGGGGAGTCGACGCTACGACCAACTCAAGCCGTGGTTGATCCTGCTCGACCTGAACCTTCCCGACATGGCGGGCACCGATATCTTGCGGCGGGTGAAAAGCAGCGAGACGACGCGCCGGGCTCCGGTGATCGTATTGACCACGACCGACGACAAAATCGAAGTGGAGCGCTGCTATGACCTCGGCTGCAACATTTACATGACAAAGCCCCTGCTCTATCAGAAGTTTGCGGGAGCGATCCGCCAATTGGGCGGATTTCTCGCCGCGATCCAGATCCCCGGACCGGGTTGAGCGTGGCGGGTACCAACGTCCTCTACATCGACGACGACCCGGCCTTGGGTCGACTGATCCAGCGCCAGCTCTCCCGCCATGGCCACGAGATCCACCTCGCGGCGGACGGAACCGCGGGGCTGAGACGGCTCGCGGCCGGCGACATCGAGGCGGTGGTGCTCGATCATTACATGCCCGGCCAGGACGGCCTCGCGATCCTCGACCAGATCATCGGGATCGCCGATCCGCCGCCGGTCGTCTTTCTCACCGGCACGAGCGAAAGCCGGATCGCGGTGGCGGCGCTCAAGGCCGGCGCCGCCGATTACGTGGTGAAGGACGCGGAGGGCGACTTCGTCGACCTTCTGGATGTGGCGATCCGTTCCGCGCTCGAACGGGCCAGGCTGCGTCGCGAGAAGGAGGCCGTCGAGCGCGAGATCCGTGATGCCCGCGATCGGTTCGAGGCGCTGGCGGCCGAGCGCCACGTGCTGATGCGCGAGGTCAATCACCGGGTCGGCAATAGCCTGCAGCTCGTCGCGGCCGTGCTGCACATGCAGGCGTCGTCCTCGTCGAGCCCGGAGACCCGCGCCGCGCTCCACGATGCCAACCGCCGCGTCCTCGCCATCGCGCAGGTGCATCGGCGGCTCTACGCCTCGGACGACGTCAAGTCGGTGGCGCTCGGCGCCTATCTCGAGGGACTGATCGACGACTTGCGCCAGTCGACCGACGGCAGCCGGATCGGCGATCTCCTCTCCCTCGACGCCGATCCGCTCACGATCGACGCCGACGCGGCGGTGACCATCGGCATCATCGTCACCGAGCTGGTCATCAATGCGCTGAAATACGCCTATCCGGGGACATCGGGGCCGATCCGCGTCACCCTGCGGGCCAGGGACCGTCCAGGCCGCTATGTGCTGACGGTCGAGGACCAGGGGGTCGGCCAGCCCGGCGCGACGGTCGCGGCCGGCGGTCTCGGCCGGACCATCATCCGGGCCATGGCCACCAAGCTCGACTCGGCCCTCGATTACGAGGATGCCGGCCCCGGAACGCGGGCGCGCCTCGTCTTCGCATTGCCGCGGGACTCGTCCGGCGACGCGCCGGCTGGAACTTGGCACGACCGACCGGGTTGAGCGAGAAGGGGATCGCAGATGGTGACCGAGACGATGTTCGAGCCGGAATCCCAGGAGGACGCGCGGGCGATCGCTTCCCCGACGCGGCGGACCGTCGCCGAGGGCGTGACGGCAGCCGACGATCCCGCCATCGTCGATCCGGCCGAACATACGATCGTCTTCACCAACCTCGTCACCAGCGACAAGGACATCGTCGGGCTCGTCGCCTACTCGATCTACAAGCAGAACAAATACGACTGGCTCTCCGCCTTCGGCCGGCAGACGGGGCGCATGCCGGACGAGGCCGAGGCCCAGGCCTATCTGCTCGGCGAGAGCACGCCGCGCCGCCTCGCCACCTACCGGCATCTGGCCGAGGCGACGCTCGAGGGACGCGGGGTCGAAGTGGCGGGCGGCGGGCGCTCCTCCGCGGCGGCGCGGGCCTTCGGGTTCGGGGCGCCCTCCGAGGCCGCACCGGGCGCCCCGCGGATGAACCGGACGCTGCTCGTCGGCATCATCGTCGCCATCCTCGTGGTGATCGGCCTCATCTGGGCCTTCCACGGCGGGACGACGCCGGCCGCCAAGCCTTAGCGCGCTTCCGCCTCCGGCCCAGCGTGTGCCGGTTTCGGGCGACGCAGCAGGTCCCGGTAGACCTCGAGGGTCGCCGCCTGCATCCGCTCCAGCGAGAACTCGGCCCTGACATGGGCCTGGGCCCGTAGGGCCATGGCGTCGCGGGCGCTCGCCCCGAGCGACAGCGCCTCGCCGATGGCGTCCGCCAGCGGCGCTGCGGCGGCGGGCTCGATCGTCCAGCCGGTGCGCCGCTCTGGCGGCACGCGCGGCGGCGCAAGCACGGTCTCGGGCACGGCGCCGAGATCGGAGACGACGACGGGGGTGCCGATGGCCTGGGCCTCGACCGCCGAGCGTCCGAAGGCTTCCGGCTTGGTCGAGGGCACGACGAGCACGCTCGCGGCGAGCAGCGCTGCGGGCATGTCGGTGCAATGGCCGACGCGCCGGACGCTCCCGCCGAGGCCCGCGGCCGCGATCGCCGCATCGAGCGCCTTGACGTAGCGCGACCGACCCTGCGGATCGCCGGCGAAGATGAAGACCGCGTCGTCGAGCCCGCGCTCGCGCAGCAGCTTCGCGGCCTCGATCAGCACCCTGTGGCCCTTCCAGGAGGTCAGCCGGGCCGCCAGGAGGACGATGCGCCGGTCGGGATCGATCTGCCACTCGGCCCGGAGCTTCTCCACCCGGGCCGGATGGACCGCGGCCGGCGAGAAGGCCTTGAGGTCGGTGCCCCGCACGATGATTCTCACGCGCTCCGCCGCCCAGGGATAGTGGCCCTTGATCAGGCCGCCCGTATAGTCCGAATTGGCGATGACCGTGTCGCCGCGCGCCATGACCGAATTGTAGAAGAGCTTGACGGCGCTCTTGCCGCCGTAGCTGCCGTGGAATGTCGTCATGAACGGCACATGCGTCATGCGGCAGGCGCCGAGCGCCACCCAGGCCGGGGCGCGCGACCGGGCATGGACGATGCCGGGGCGTTCGAGCCGGATCAGCCGCGCCAGCTTGAGCACGTTGGCCGCCATGGCGACCGGGTTCTTGGTGTCGGCCGGAAACGGCAGCCAGATGCCGCCGCGCGCCTGCAACTCGCTGACGAGGCGGCCGCCGGAGGTGGCGACGAGCGCCCGGCCGCCGGCCTCGGCGATGGCGCCGGCGATGTCGATCGTGGTGCGCTCGGCACCCCCGGCGTCGAGCGACGGGATGATCTGGAGGATGGTCGCGCCGTCGAGGCGCGGCAACGGAGACAGCGCTTCGGAACCGAAAGCTTGCGACATCCGCCCCCACGGTGTTTGGTCGCTTGGCGTGAATCACCCCGAAGCGAACTGTGCCTTCTTTATGACGAGCCCGACGGAACGGCAAATCGAGGTGGCGGGGCGCAGCCTCGCCGTAGCGGCGCGCCCTGCGACCGTGGTGGATGGAAGGCCGGGCCTCGTCTGGCTCGGCGGCTTCATGTCGGACATGACCTCGACCAAAGCCATGGCGCTCGACGCGTGGTGCGCGGAGCAGGGTCGCGCCATGCTGCGCTTCGACTATTCGGGCCACGGCCATTCCTCGGGACGCTTCGAGGATGGCACCGTCGGGACCTGGCTCGAGGATGCGCTCGCGGCGATCCTGGCGACGAGCTCGGGGCCGCAGATCCTCATCGGCTCGTCGATGGGCGCCTGGATCGCGCTGCTCGTCGCGCGGGCGCTCGACATGGCGGGCGAAGCAGACCGGCTCGCCGGCATGGTGCTGATCGCGCCGGCGGTCGACTTCACCGAGCGGCTGATGTGGGACCGGTTCGATGCCAAGGTCCGCCGTGCCATCGAAGAGGACGGCGTCTGGCACCGCCCGTCCGCCTATGCGCAGACATCCTATCCGATCACCCGCGTCCTGATCGAGGACGGCCGCCGCCATCTGCTGCTCGGCGCGACCGTCCGCTCGCATTGCCCGCTCCACATCCTGCAGGGCATGCGCGACGAGGACGTGCCCTGGCAGCATGCGATGCTGCTGCTCGAACATGTGGCGGCCGACCCGGTGAGCCTCACCCTCGTCAAGGACGGCGACCACCGGCTCTCGCGGCCCGAAGACATCGTCCGGCTGATCGCGGCGGTGGCGGCCCTCGCCTGAGGCGGGTCAGGCCGGCGGATCGGCTTCGGGGAAGCGGTAGACGACCTCCGAGAAGGCATCCGCCGGGAACACGTAGGAGAATGGACCGATGCCTGGCCGAGGGCCGCATCAGCCAGCCTTCTTCAGCGCCGGCGCGGCGCGTTTGGGCTTCGCCCCGGCGGCTTTGGCGGCGGCAGCGCGCCCGGTCGCTTTCGCCGTCTTCGGCGACGCCTTGGCGGGGCCTTTGGCGCCGCCCGCCGACGCCTCGTCCCGGATCGAGCGCTTCAACGCCTCCATGAGGTTGACGACATTGGAACGCGCCGGAACCGCGTCGTCGTTGGCGGCGCTCTTGTGCCCCGCCTTGCCGGCGGGCTTCGCCTTGGCGTGCACGAGGGCGACCAGGGCCTGCTCGTAGCGGTCCTCGAAGCGGCTCGGGTCGAAGGCCGCGCTATTGCGGTCGATCAGCTGCGCCGCGAGCTCGCGCATGTCGTCGGAGGCCTCGAAGTCGCCGATCCCCTCGAAGGTCGCGGTCGGCGAGCGCACTTCCCCCGCGGCGCGCAACAGCGTCACCAGCATGCCCTTGCCGAAAGGCTCGATGAGCGCGACCCGCTCGCGCCGCGAGATGACCAGGCGACCGAGCCCCGCCTTCTTCTTCTCCCGCATGGCATCGCGCATCACCGCGAAGGCCTCCCGGCTCACCTTGTCCTCCGGCGCCAGATAATAGGGCTTGTCGAGATAGCGCTCGTCGACCTCGGAGCGGCCGACGAAGCTCTCGATGTTGATCGTATGGGTGCTTTCGAGGCGGATGTGCTCGAGCTCGTCCTCCTCGACCGGCACATATTCGTTCCTGGCGACCTCGCAGCCCTTGACCCGGTCCTCGCGCGGCACGGGCTCGCGCGTCACCGCGTCGACCACCTCCTCGTTGATGCGGTTGCCGGTGCGGCGGTTGATCGTGTGGCACTTGAGACGGCTCGCCGCGCCGACCGCCGGATAGAGCGCCACCGCGCAGGACACGAGCGACAGCCGCAGGTGTCCCTTCCAATAAGACCGCTCGGCCATGACGCGACACCTCCGACAATACTGCATTCGCCGAGTCGAACCGGGCTCGGTTGGACTCAACCACAGCGAGTCGGGACTCAACTCGACTCTGTGCCGAGTCGTTCCGTCGGCGAATAGACTCTTCGCGGGCAAAGCTACGGCCGGCAATACTTGTCGGGGACGGATGGCATGCGGCGCGCCAAGAACAGATGCGACGCGGCGCCTGGCGACGGACCCCGCCGCCATCGGGTCGCGCCTGCCGCCGCGCCTCACAGCGGCTTGACCATGATCCTGCTGTGGCGGTCGGGCTCGGCGAGGCGGTAGCCGCAATCCTCGTAGAAGCGCAGGGCCGTGGCGGTCGACTCGAGCCGGCAGAGGTCGAGGCCGAGGTCGCGCGCCCGCTCCTCGAGCGCCAGCAGCAGCGCCTTGCTGACGCCGGTGAAGCGCTGGGCCGGCAGCACATAGAGCAGCGTGATGACGCCCTCCCCCGTCACCGCCGCGACGCCCGCAAGGACCCCGTCGCGCTCGGCCAGGAACACGTGGCTGCCGACGATCCAGGCGCGCAGGTTGTCGGGCGTCTTGTTGGCGAGCCAGGCCGCGAGCCGTCCGCGGTCGCCGCCGTGGTCGGCGCCGCAGAGCTCGACGATGGAGCTGCGCACCAGCTCGCACGCGGCGGCCGCATCGTCGGGGCGAGCCTCGCGAATCAGGAGTCCTTCCCCCATCGCGGCGAAATCCGGCTGCCGGCTCATGCGGATCGCTCCCGGACCCGGTGCACCGACTCGAACGGAAGGTATCCTCTCGTTCGAGACGAGTCGGCGCACCGCCTCTAAACTGGTGGGCCGACGTGTCCAGACGGAGGAATCATCCGTCCGCGTCGGACCACAAGGTCGCTCACCGGGTCGCGGCGGATCTCAAGGCTTGGTCCGCACGACCTCCCTCTGCATCGCGACCAGGCGGTCGATCCCGGCCCGCGCGAGGTCGAGCATGGCGCTCAACTGATCGGACGTAAAGGGGGCGTTCTCGGCCGTCGCCTGCACCTCGACGAGGCCGCCTTTGCCGGTCATGACGAAATTGGCGTCGGTCTCGGCGGTCGAATCCTCGGCATAGTCGAGGTCGAGGACCGGTTCGCCCTTGACGATGCCACAGGAGACGGCCGCCACATGGTCGCGCAGCGGCATGTCCTTGACCATGGAGCGGTGACGCATCCAGGCGAGGCAGTCGTGCAGCGCCACCCAGGCGCCGGTGATGGCCGCCGTGCGGGTGCCGCCGTCCGCCTGGAGGACGTCGCAATCGATCGTGATCTGGCGCTCGCCCATGAGCGCCAGATCGACGACGGCGCGCAGCGATCGGCCGACGAGGCGCTGGATCTCCTGGGTGCGGCCGGACGGGCGGCCGACCGAGGATTCGCGCCTGGTGCGGGTCGAGGTGGCCCGCGGCAGCATGGCATATTCGGCCGTCACCCAGCCGCGCCCCTGTCCGCGCAGCCAGGGCGGCGGCTTCTCCTCGAGCGAGGCGGTGCACAGCACATGCGTATTGCCGAACTTCACCAGGCACGAGCCTTCGGCGTAGCGCGCCACGTTGCGGTCGAGCGTGACAGGACGCGTCTCGTCGGCCGCGCGCTGCGATGGGCGCATGGAGATCTCCCTCGAATGACCGCTGTGTCTAGGATGATCGAGCCCGACCCGCAAGGGCGGCCGCGGCTCGCCGGCCGCCGTCGCCGTCGCCGACGCCTCCCGGTTGCATGCCGCGTTACTGGCCGCGACAGAAGAGTCGGCCATTTCGACCTTAACGGTGACGTAACTCAAATCGTCTAGATTGAATGAAGGACTGCGAACTACATCCCGACATTGAGCGAAGATCGATCACGATGCGATCCGCACAGGCGCTCTGCCTAGACTACGAAGACGAAACCATCTCCCGTTGCACCGCCGGCGCGCGGATCGGCGAGCTCGACAGCCTGGCCGGGTTGGCGGCGCGCCTGTTCGGCGTGCGGCGGGTCGTCATCGAGCGATATGCCGAAGGGCGACGCGAGATCGTCGGCCTCGCGGGTTTCGACGGCGATCCGCCCCAAGGCGTCGAGACCGAGAGCCTGGCCGAGGCGCCCATCATGAGCGATCGAGGGCACCGCCTCGGCCTCATCACGATCCTGCGCGCCGAGACGGAGACGCTGCCCGACGCCGACCACGCGGCGGCCCTGCCGCACCTCGCCACCCTGGCGGGCCGGATGATCGAGCGGCAGGCCGCGCTGTCGGGCGCCGAAGGGCGCCTCGACGCGCTGTTCCGCTGCAACCCGGTCCCGATGTGGATCTACGATCCCGAAAGCCTGCGCTTCATCGACGTCAACGACGCCATGGTCGAGGCCTATGGCCACCCGCGCGCGGCCCTGCTGTCGATGACCGTCCTCGACATCCGGCCGCCTGACGAGCAGGACAGGATGGTCGCCGCGACGCGCGACGGCTCCGATCTCGGCGCGCCGGCCGTCTGGCGGCACTGCCGGGCGGACGGCACCCCGATCGAGGTCGTCACCTATGGCCGGGCGATCACCGTCGAGGGACGGGAGGCCGTCCTCGCCGCGGCGTTCGATCGCACCGAGGTGCATACGCTTCGCGACGACCTCGGGCGCACGCGCCTGCTGCTCGACAGCGTCGTCGCGGCGCTGCCGGTCGGCATCTTCCTCAAGGACATGGAGGATGGGGGCCGCTACCTGATCTACAACGCCGCCATCAGCGGTATCGTCGGACGCGCGGCCGAGACGGTCATCGGCAGGCGGGACCGCGATATCTTCGAGCATGTCGAAGGGTCGGATTTCGCCGGCCAGGATCGCCGGGTGATGGCGAGCGGACGGCAGCTCGTGATCGGCGACGAGCCGGTCACCCGGCCGAACGGCGAGACGCGCCGGATCCGCACCGTCAAGAAGCCCCTGCCGATGCTCGACGGCAGCGCGCCCCGCTACCTGCTCGGCATCAGCGAGGACGTCACCGAGCGCCGGGCCTCCGAAGACCGGATGGCCCATATGGCGTCGCATGATTCGCTGACCGATCTCCCCAGCCGCCTGCATTTCGAGGAGACCCTGGCCGGCATGCTGGCTCGCCCGGGTCGCCGCATGGTGACGTTGCTCTGCCTCGACCTCGACGGGTTCAAGACGATCAACGATACCTACGGCCATCCGGTCGGCGACGAGCTGCTGCGCCAGGTCGCGGCGCGGCTGCGGGCGATCCTGCGCCGCTCCGAGGTCGCCGCGCGGCTCGGCGGCGACGAATTCGCGGTCCTGGGATGTGTCGAGGGCGGCCCTCCCGCCGCCATGGCGCTCGCGGCACGGATCGCGCGCTGCTTCAGGCGGCCCTTCGATCTCGGCGAATGCACGGCGCATATCGACGTCAGCATCGGCATCGCGCTGGCGGAGCCGTCCGGCCGGAGCGGCGAGCGCCTGATGCGCCATGCCGATATCGCGCTCTATGCGGCCAAGAGCGAAGGTCGCGGCGTGGCCAAGCTCTATGCCGAGGAGATGAGCGTCCATGTCGAGGCCCGCCAGCTCATGTCCGAGGACCTGCGCCGCGCCGTGGCGGCCGGGGAGTTCGAGCTCGACTACCAGCCGCTCCACAACCTCGGCACCGACCGCATCACCGGCTTCGAGGCGCTGGTGCGCTGGCGCCACCCGGAGCGTGGCCTGATCGGCCCGGGCGAGTTCATCCCGGTCGCCGAGCAGAACGGCCTCATCGTCGAGATCGGCGACTGGGTGCTGCGCGAGGCCTGCCGCCAGGCCGCCGGCTGGCCCGACAGTATCAAGGTCGCGGTCAACCTTTCGGCCGTGCAGTTCCGCAAGGCCGGCCTGGTCGCCATGGTGGAGGGCGCGCTGCGCGATGCCGGTCTCGCGCCGCAGCGGCTCGAGCTGGAGATCACCGAATCGATCCTCTTAGCCGACAGCGGCACCAACCTGCAGACGCTGCACGACCTGCGGGCGCTCGGCATCCGCATCGCCATGGACGATTTCGGCACGGGCTATTCGTCGCTGAGCTATCTTCGCTCCTTCCCGTTCGACAAGATCAAGATGGATCGCAGCTTCGTCGCCGACGTCTGCGTCAATCCGGGCAGCATGGCGATCGTGCGCGCCGTCACCGGCCTCGGCTCGAGCCTGTCGATCACCACCACGGCGGAAGGCATCGAGACGCCGGAGCAGTTCGCGCGGCTGAAGCAGGAAGGCTTCGACGAATTGCAGGGCTACCTGATCGGCCGGCCGATGCCGGCGGACCGCGCCTCGGCTCTCGCGCGCCGGCAGGCCGGGCCGAACGAGCGCGACGTGTTCCCGCCATCACAGCTTTGACATGCGCCGATCTTATGCGAGACCCCTCGATACAGGGAGGTGTCCGCATGATCACGTTCTACTACAATCTCGCGCCCAATCCGATGAAGGTGGCGCTCTGTCTCGAAGAGACCGGCCTGCCCTATGAGACGGTGCCGGTCGATTCGCGCAAGGGCGAGCAGTTCACCCCCGATTTCGTCGCCGTCAATCCCAACAGCAAGCTGCCGGCGAGCAAGGACGGGGACG
>DATBEH010000010.1:0-9439 GCA_036276175.1 Lichenihabitans sp. | reverse complement strand
TCCACGACGGACGACCCCGCCAAGGAGGCGAGCCAATTGCGGGTCATGCGGGCCCAGCGCGTCGCCGGCGTGATCTTCATCCCCGGCGGCCGGACGCAGGACACCGCGACGCTCGGGCCTCTGCTCCGGGTGCCGACCGTGCTGCTCGACCGTACCCTCACGGGCCTCGATCTCGACAGCGTCGTGCTCGACAACGTCATGGCGGGGCGGCTCGCCACCGACCACCTGCTCGACCAGGGCCATCGACGGATCGCCGTCGTCGCCGGCAATTCCGATCTCGCCCTGTCGCGCGAACGCGTGGCCGGCTACCGCGATGCCATGCTGGCCCGGGGCGTTCCCTTCGACGAGGCGCTGGTGGCCGACGGCGGCTTCCAGAGCGAGCCGTCGTATCGCGCCACGCTCGAGCTGCTGTGTCGTCGGCCGCGGCCGAGCGCCTTCGTCGCGGCCAACAATCACGGCACGGTCGGCGTCATGATGGCGCTGCGCGACCGGGGTCTCGACTGCCCGCGGGACGTGTCGGTCGTCGGCATCGACGATTTCACCTGGGCCGAGGCATTCTCGCCGCGGCTGACCGCCGTCGCCCAGCCGATCGTCGCGATGGGACGGGAGGCCGCCCGCCTGTTGCTGGCGCGCTGCGCGAGTCCCGATCCCGACGGCAAGATCGCCGTTGTGCTTCAACCGCGCCTGATCGTGCGCGACTCGACGCGGCGCCTCGCCGTTCCGCGGCGCAAGCCGCTGCTTACGCGCCCGTACCGCGACGGATCTCGATCGTCTTCAATCCCGTGACGCGGATGCCGGAACATTCGGCCGCGAACGCGTCCAGTCCCTCGATCATGCGGCCGAAGATGTTGCAAGGCGTCCAGCCGAGCGGCCCGAAGATCCTGCCGCCGTCGGAATAGAACATCCCGATCTCCCACAATTCGTCCGTGAGGCCCTTCATCATGCCCTTGGCCTGATAGAACCACAGGCAATCGCCGGCGACCGGGAAGCAGGTCTGGTTCTCCACCGGCACGGCGCGCGGGTCGAAAGTCTGCGCCTCGGATGGCAGGCCCAGCATGATCTCGGGTCCGGCGAACATCGCGTGCATCGCCGGGATGCGGATCGGCTTGGCGAGCGCGTCCCAGATCGCCGCGCAGGTGTGCGGTGCGGCATCGTCGTGGAGGCCGACGATGCCGGTCACGCCCGAGTCGACGAATTTGAATGTCAGCGTCCTTGCGGTCATGAGCGTTTCAAGTCCTTCATGCTGTCGTTGCGGGAAATCCTGCCGCAGAGGTCGTGTAGGATGGCCTCGCCTAATCGACGCGAGCCTCGCACCGATTCATTTCATTCTGTGAAACGTGTTTTGCTGGTTGACACACTACAGCGACTGACGAAGACTGTCATCCCTCGTTAGGAGATCCCGCAATGCGAATGACCCTGCCTCGCCGAGCTGTCGTTCTGTGCATCGCCCTCGCCGGGCTCCTCCCGTCCCGCGGCTGGGCGGACGACGCGGCCATCCCGATCGGGGTGATCGCCAACCTCACCGGCAGCGACGTCCCCTCGAGCGTCGACATGGTCCGCGGCGTGCAGTTGGCGGCCGATCGGATCAACGGGTCCGGCGGCATCAAGGGGCGCCAGATCAAGCTGGTCGTCGAGGATTCGGAATACCGGCCGCAAGCGGGGGTGGAAGCGGCGAACAAGCTGTTCGACGTCAATCAGGTGCCGGCCGCGATCGTGTTCGGCGGCAGCAGCGTGACGTTGCCGATCGCCGAACTGGCGGCCCCCAAGGGCCGCATCATCCTCAACACGTCGGCCAGTTCGCCGAAGCTCGGAAATTTTCCCGGGACGCTGTACAGCACCCTGCCGCTCGACGACATCGTGGGCAAGGAGCTCGGCCGCTACGCCGCCAAGAAGGGCGCCAAGACCGCCGTCTTCATCGTGCCGAACAACACCTTCGGGACCGGCCTGATGGATGCCGCGGCCGCGGCCTATACGGCGGCCGGCGGCAAGGTGCTGCGCAAGATCATCTACACCGAAGGCCAGCCCGACTATCGTCCGGATCTGCAGCCGCTCCAGCAGGCCAAGCCCGATGCGATCATCAGCGCCGGCTACGGCGACGACACCCGCACCGTCTTCAAGGCCGCGCGCGAGCTCGGTGTCACGGTACCCTGGTACGTGGCCTACCCGTCGATCTTCAGCGTCGAGAATGCCGACTGGATGAATGGCAAGCTCTCGGGCATCGACAACGGCGGTCTGTCCGGACCGGTCGGCCTCGACATCAAGGCCGATTACACCAAGAGGTTCGCCGGCGAGCCGCGGCCCCATTACTACTACGCCTATGACGCGATGATGCTCCTCGCCGATGCGATGCGGCGGGCCGGCACCGACACGAGCGCGATCAAGGCGGCCCTGCCGGCGGCGGCGAAGGACTACACCGGCGCGACCGGAAAGGTCGAATGGGACGCGCGCGGCCAGCGCATCGATCCGCCTCTCGACTACTTCCTGTTCAAGGACGGAAAGCTGGACACGGTCGCGGCGCCCTGAGCCTGGCCGCCGATGCACGCCCCGGCAGGGTCGATCGTGCGTGACCGGTAGACTCGACCTCCGCCGGCGGCGTCGTGAAGCGCCGCCCGCCCACGTCGGCCGGACGAAGCCCGCCGGGGCGAGCGATGCATGACCCAGATCCTCGTCGACGCCATCATCTATGCGGCCGAGATCGCCATCATCGCCATGGGCGTGGCGCTGTCATTTTCGATCCTGCGCTTCGCCAATTTCGCCCACGTGCAGTTTGCCGTGGTGGGCGCCTATCTGAGTTTCGCGGCCAACCAGGCGCTCGGCCTGCCGCTGCTGGCTGCCGTGCCCTTGGGCGTCGTCGCGACCGGCTTGATCGCCGTCCTCGTCGACCGTCTTGTCTTCTCCCGGCTGAAGCACATCGCGCCGGAGGGCAAGATGATCGTCTCCTGGGGCGTCGCGCTGGTCTTGCGCGCCTCGGTCGCCGCGATCTTCGGCGGCGCGTCGCGGGTGTTTCCGGCGCAGCCGGTCAGCCTCAGCCTCGGAGGCGCCTATTTCACGTCGCAGGATGCGGTCGTCGTCGGCACCACGCTGGCGGCCATGGTGGCGTTGCGCCTTCTGCTCTATCGCACGCGGGCCGGCACCGCGCTGCGGGCCTTGGCCAGCAATGCCGACCTTGCCGAGACGCGCGGCATTCCGGCGGGGCGCATGATCGCGCTGATGTGGTTCGTCTCGGGCGCCTATGCGGCGCTGGGCGGCACGATGTTCGCCCTTGAGACGCGGTTGCAGCCGAACATGGACCTCATCATCCTGCTTCCCACCTTCGCGGCCGTGACCATCGGTGGCCTCGACAACGTGTTCGGCGCCGCCCTCGGCGCCTTGGCGCTGTCGCTGGCGCAGAACCTCCTCATCGGCGTCGATGTCGGCTCGCTGGTGTCGGACACGCCATGGTCGGTGCCGACCCAGTTCCGGGATTTCGTCGCCGTCGGCGCCATGGTTCTCATCCTGCTGCTCCGGCGATCCCGGGGCGAGCGCGGAGCGCGATGACGGCATGATCGACTTCCTCGTCTTCGCCGTCACGATGATCGCCATCTGGTCGGTGCTCGGCCTCAGCCTTCACCTTCAGTTCGGATTGACCGGCCTCGTCAACTTCGGCCAGGTGCTGCCCTTCGCCATCGGCGCCTACGGCGCCGCCATCGCGACCGCCCACGGACTGCCGGATTGGGCCGGCGGCGTGATCGGGGCCGCGCTGGCACCGCTGATCGGGGTCCTGGTCATCTGGCCGGCGGGCCGCCTCATGCAGGATTACTGGGCGCTCGTCACCTTGGGGGCCGGCGAGATCTTCCGCCTGACGATGCTGAACGTCTCCGACATCGCCGGGGGCGTCGAGGGCATGTCGGTCTACCGCATCGCCAGCGACCGCGCCGGCATGGCCTGCGCCCTGGCGTTGCTGGCCGTGAGCATTTTGGTCGCGCACGGCGTCGGCCGCAGCCCGTTCGGGCGCATGCTGCGGGTGCTGCGGGAAGACGAGGTGCTGGCCGCCACGCTCGGCCGCGATCCGGTGCGGTTTCAGCGCGCGGTGACCGTGATGTCCTGGTGCATGGCCGCACTTGCCGGCGTGCTCTACGCCCATGTGGTCGGCTATATCTCGCCCAATGCGTTCACCGTGGTCGAAACCTTCGTGGTGTGGACCGCCGTGGTGCTCGGCGGCCCGGCCACGATCCCCGGCGTCATCCTGGGAACCGTGGTGGTGCAGATCACGAGCCTGTCGACGCGGTTCGTGGCGGAGTGGAGCCATCTCGGCTCGGAGCTCGTCGCCAACCTGCGCCTCGGGGCGTTCGGGCTGGTGATCGTGCTGGTCTTCCTGTTTCGGCCGGACGGGCTGATCCCGGAGCGACGGGAGCGCGTCGATGCTGGACGTTAGCGACATCACGGTCCTTTATGGCGGCTTCCGGGCGCTGCGCGGCGTGTCGCTGCGGGCCGCGCCCGGCAGCATCGTGGGGCTCGTCGGCCCCAACGGCTCGGGCAAATCCACGCTGCTGAACGTCGTCGCGGGCGTGCAGCGGCCCGTCGCCGGCAGCCTGCGGCTCGACGGCAGGCTCATCCCGTTCGGCGCGCCCGAGCGCATGGCCCATCACGGCATCGGCCGCACCTTTCAGGTGCCGCGCCTGGCGCGCCGGTTGACGGTGTTCCAGAATGTCCAGATCGGCGCCCGGGATCAGCCGGGCGAGACGGTCGCCAACCTGGTCCTGCGCCCGGCCCGCGTCCGCTCGCGCGAGCGGGAGATCGCCGCAGCGGCCCACGAGGCGTTGCGCCGGGTCGAGCTCGGGCACAAGGCCGGCGCCTATGCGGGCGACCTCTCGGGCGGCCAGCAGAAGCTCCTGTCGCTGGCCATGATGCTGATGGCGCATCCGCGCGTCGTGCTGCTCGACGAGCCGGCCGCGGGGGTCAACCCGGTTCTCGTCGACCGCCAGATCCAACTGCTCCGCGACTTGCGTGACGAAGGCCGCATCGTCGTCCTGGTCGACCACAACATGGAGATGATCGCCAGCATCTGCGATCGCGTCGTCGTTCTGGATGCCGGCGAGGTGATCGCCGAAGGCACGCCGGCCGCGATCCGCGCCGATGACCGCGTCATGCGCTCCTATCTCGGGGAACCCGCCGTGGAGACGTCGTGAGCGCCCCGCCGCGCCTGGCCTTCGACGGGGTGACGGCCGGCTACGGCAAGCTCACGGTGCTGCAGGGCGTCGGGCTCACCCTCGGCGCCGACGAGGTCCTGGCCCTGCTCGGCGCCAACGGGTCGGGTAAATCCACGGTCCTGAAGACGGCGATCGGCCTCGCCCGTATGACCGAGGGGCGCCTCCATCTCGAAGGCCGCGACATCACGCAGCTCCCGCCGCATCGCCGCGCCGCGCTCGGCATGGGATATGTACCGCAGACGCACAACGTGTTCCCGGACCTGAGCGTCCTCGACAACCTCAAGATGGGCGGCTATCTGCACGCCGCCTCGACGAGGGCCGGGCTCGACCATGTCTACGACCTGTTCCCTCGCCTGCGCGAGCGTCGGCACAACCGGGCGCGCGACCTCAGCGGCGGCGAACGGCGGATGCTGTCGATCGGCCTGACGCTGCTGCTGCGTCCCCGCCTGCTGCTGCTCGACGAGCCCAGCAGCGACCTCGCGCCCACCATGGTGACCCAGGTGTTCGACGCGATCCGCCGCATCCGGGCGGAGAGCGGCGTCCCGGTCCTGCTGGTGGAGCAGAACGTGCGCGCCGCCTTGTCGATCGCCGATCGCGTCGGCGTGATGGTGCGGGGCAGGCTGGCCTTCGAGGGCCCGGCGGCGACGCTCGACCTCGCCCACCTCCATAGCTTGTTTATGGATGGCGGCGTGAGAATCGCGTAGGCTGCGGCCATGGGGGAGCGGAACGACAATCGGGCGTCGCAGCCGGAGGACGGCACCACGATCCGCACGGTTCGACGCGCCCTGTCCATCCTGCGAGCCTTCCGCTCGACCGATCGGGACCTGCCGCTCGGCGAGATCGCGTCGCGCGCCCGTCTCGACAAGGGTACCACCCATCGCCTGCTGCGCACCCTGATGGTGGAAGGGCTCGTCGAGCAGCAGGAAGCCGGCATGACCTACTCGCTCGGCATCGGCGTGCTGGAACTGGCCGCCGGGCTGACGCGCGAGGGCGATCTGCGGCAGCGGGCACAGCCGGTCCTGGCCGCCTTGGCCCAGGCCACGGAGACGACCGCGTTCCTCGGCATCGTTCATGACCACCATGCGATGTGCATCGGCCGCGTCGACGGCGGTCTCGCCATCCAGATCCGGTCGTGGTCGATCGGCGGTCGGCTGCCGCTCCATGGCGGCGCCGGCCCTCGCGTGCTGCTCGCCAACCTGCCGGCAATCGAGCGGGCGCGGCTTCTGTCGGGAAAGCTCGAAGCACTGACGAGCAGGACGCCGACGGACCCGGTGGACCTCGACCGGAGATTGCAGGCGATCCGCGAGCGCGGCTGGGATTTCGGGATCAACGAGATCATCGAAGGCATCGCCAGCGTCGCCGTCCCGCTGCATGGCCGCACCGGCGCGGTCGTCGCCACCATCAGCATCTCGGGCCTCAACGCCCATATGATCGAGGACGGGCAGCCGCGTCATCTGCCGATCCTCCAGGCCATGACCAGCAAGCTCGAGGCGGGGCTGGCGGCCTGACTGTCTCGTTTCATCTAATGAAACACGTTTTATCTGTTGACACGATCTGCCCTGCGGAGCGACGTTAGCCGTCGCCGAGGCGATCGCCCGGTCCGCCGATCGGTGCGGCGCGTGAAAGGGATGTCATGAAAACCGTGATCCATGGCGGCCATCTCATCCCGATGCAGAACGGCGACGCCGCGATCATCCGGGAGGGCGGCCTCGTCATCGACGACGACCGTATCGCGCTTGTCGGCGACGCTGCGGCGCTGGCGGCCGATATCGCGACCGCCGACCGCACCATCGACGCCCGCGGGCACGCCATTCTGCCCGGCTTCGTCAACACCCATACCCATCTCGCCGGGGCCTTGTCGAAAGCCATCACCGAGGATGCGACGACGTTCGGCGGACCGTTCCGCATCGCGCTCGGCATGCACGAGAACGTCATCCGCAAGGAGGATGTGCTGCTGCCGGGCATGGTGCACGGCGTCGAGATGCTCAAGACCGGCACGACGACGATCAACGAATGCTGGTGGCATCAGCCGCAATCGGCCCGCATCATCGAGAAGGTCGGGCTGCGCGGCGTCGTCGCCGCCGAGATCCGCGAGGTCGACAGCTCGACGATCGGCTTCGGCCGGTTCGAGCGGAGCTGGGACGAGCGTCTGGTGCAGGAGGGCCTCGCCGAGGCGCAGGATCTGTTCGAGAACTGGCACGGCCGTGCCGATGGCCGGATCACCTGCCGCATCGCGCCCGATGGGCCCGACCGGCTGCGTCCGGAGACGATGGGCATGCTCGGCGATCTCGCGCGCAAGCACGGCGTCGGTCTGCACGCGCATCTGTGCTCGGTGCCGGGCGAAGCCGAGTTCATGAAGGCCACCTGGGGCAAGGCTTCGGTGCCGCTGCTCAAGGAGCTCGGCCTGCTCTCGCGCGACTTCATCGGTGCCCACTGTGTCTTCATGGACGATGACGACATCGCCATCATGGCGGAGACCGGCGCCTGCATGTCGCACACGGCCTTCCTGGTCGGAAAGCGCGGCTATTATCCGCCGATGGATCGGATCTACCCGTCCGGCATGAGCGTCTCGCTCGGCACCGACTGGCTGTCCAACGACATGTTCCAGGTGATGCGCTCGGCGATCGTCATTCCGCGCGCCGTGTTCAACGACGTCGGCATCCGCACCGCCGTCGACGTGCTGCGCATGGCGACGATCGGGGGCGCCCGTTGCCTCGGCATCGAGCGCGACATCGGCTCGCTCGAGGCCGGCAAGAAGGCCGACGTCATCCTGGTCGATCTGCGCAAGGCGTGGCTGCAGCCGCTCCGCACCGAAAACCTGATCGCCAACCTGGTCTACAACGCCAATGGCGGCGACGTGTCCCATGTCTTCGTCGACGGCGAGCTTCTCGTCGGCGAGGGCAAGCTGACGCGCTTCGACGAGGGCGAGCTGTTCGACGAAGCGCAGAAGGTCGCCGAGGATGTCTGGTCGCGCTCCAAATACCTGTTCCAGCATGAGGGAATGCAATGATGGCGGGCCTTCCGATCGTCGATCTCTCCGGTCTCGCCGAGGCGGCCGATGCCGGCGACGCCGGACGCCTGCGGGGCCTGGCGCAGGCCTTCGACACGGCATGCCGCGATTTCGGCTTCTGCTACATCGTCAATCACGGGGTATCGCAAGGGCTGATCGACGACGCGGTCGAGGCGAGCGCGGCCTTCCATGCCCATCCGCTCGCCGACAAGCAGGCGATCGCCATCAACCAGGCGCATCGCGGCTACATGGCGATGGCCTCCTCCGTCATCGTGACCTCCTCGATCGAGAAGGCCACCAAGCCCAATCTCAGCGAATCCTTCATGCTGATGCACGAGGTGGCGCCCGGCACCGAGCAAGGCCCGCTCGACGGTCCCAATCAGTGGCCGACGGACCTTCCCGGCTTCCGCCCGGCCATCGAAGCCTACGATGCCGCGCTCGGCCAGCTGGCGCGGCGGATGACCCGGATGATCGCCGTGGCGCTCGGGTTGGAGCCGGCTGGCCTCGACCGCTATTTCGATCGGCCGACGACCTTCCTGCGCCTGCTGCATTACCCGCCCTCGCCGCCGCAGACCGACGTCCGGCAATATGGCTCGGCGCCCCATACCGACTACGGCTTCATCACCATCCTGGCGCAGGACCGTGCCGGCGGGCTGCAGGTGCGCAGCCTCGATCACGAATGGATCGAGGCGACCCCCATCGACGGCACGTTCGTGGTCAATATCGGCGATATGGGATCGCGCTGGACCAATGGACGATGGCGCTCGACGCCGCACCGGGTCATCAACCGCTCGGGCGGGGAACGCTACTCGATGCCCTATTTCTACGATCCTGGAGCGGCGGACATCATCGCGTGCCTGCCGACGTGCTGTTCCGCGAGCGAGCCGGCGCGCTTTCCGCCGGTCCGCTACGGCGACTATCTGATGGAGCGGATCGACGCGAACTACGCCTATCGGGCCAAGTCCGGCGCCTGAGGCTTGGGGCGGAGGCGCGGGCGAGGGCCGGCCGTGCGTCAGAAGGTTGCCGAGACACCCCCGTCGACGAGCAGGATCTGCCCGGTGACGTAGCGTGCGTCGTCGGAGCACAGGAAATAGGCGGGGCCGGCGATATCCTCCGGCCGGCCGGCGCGGCCGAGCGGGATGCGGCCGTACTTCAGGTAGATGTCCTTGAACCAGTCGGTATCGTGCTCGTGGCCGGACCCGTCGGGCAGCAGCGCCATGCGGGTGTCGACGAAGCCGGG
>DATBEH010000009.1:0-21395 GCA_036276175.1 Lichenihabitans sp. | reverse complement strand
AGCTCCATCGCGGCGAGCGACGAGGTGCCGCCCGAGCCATAGGCCCTGATCATGCGGGCCTCGGCGACGAGCGCCGCGGCGCGACCGAGCGCCTCGGCATTCACCGCCGCGCAGACGGCCTCGATGGCCCCATGGGCGCCGGCTGCGACGACGTCGGGCACGCGCGCGCCGCTCTCGCGTCCCCCGGCCGCCGGCCGGATGTAGCGCCCCGATGTGACGACCGCCTGGGCCAGCCGGAGCTTGAACTCGCGCAGGCCGCCGCAGCCGAGGCCGCGGCAGAAGCGGGTCACCGTCGGCCCGCTGACCTCGGCCCGCGCGGCAAGGCGCGCGATGGCCGCGCGGGTGGCGAAATCCGGGTCGGCCAGGATTGCGGCCGCCAGCCGCTGATCCGACCGGCTGCCCGAGGCCGCCGTCTCGCGCAGGCGCGCCACGATGTCGATCTGCGGCAGCGCCGGCACGGTCAGAGACGGACGCCGGACGCGGTGTCGAAGACATGGACGCGCGCCGGGTCGACATCGAGGCGCAGCACCTCGCCGGGCGCGACCGCGACGCGCTCGCGGAACACGCAGCGCACCGCGATCCCCGCGATCGTGCCGAAGACATGCGTCTCTGCACCGGTCGGCTCGATCACGACGACCTCGAACGGAAAGCCCGAGCCGTCGCCTGCAAGGCGGTAATGTTCCGGCCTGATGCCGATCTCGATCGGCTGCCCGGAGGCGGCCGTCGTCTCGCCGACCGGCAGCGTGACGCCGCTCGCGGTGCGCAGCCGCGCCGGACCGTCGCCCCGCTCCAGTGTACCGGGGATGAAGCTCATGGCCGGGGAACCGAGGAAGCCGGCGACGAAACGGTTCGACGGCCGATCGTAGAGCTCGAGCGGGCCGCCGACCTGTTCGATCCGCCCGGCGTTCATCACCACGATGCGGTCGGCCATGGTCATGGCCTCGATCTGGTCGTGGGTGACGTAGACGATGGTGGTCTTCAGCGCCTGGTGGAGCGCCTTGATCTCGGTGCGCATCTGGACCCTGAGCTTGGCGTCGAGGTTCGACAGCGGCTCGTCGAACAGGAACAGGTCGGGCTCGCGCACGATGGTGCGGCCCATGGCGACGCGCTGGCGCTGGCCGCCCGAGAGCTGGCGCGGCAGCCGGTCGAGATAATCGTCGAGGTTGAGCGTCGCCGCCGCCTTGGCGACCTTGGTGGCGATGCTCGCCTGGGCCTCGCGCCGGATGCGCGGGCCGAAGCCGACGTTGCGGCGCACGTCCATATGCGGGAAAAGGGCATAGCTCTGGAACACCATCGAGATGTTGCGGCGCTGCGGCGGCAGGGCATTGGCGAGCCTGTCGCCGATCCACATCTCGCCCGAGGAAATGTCGTCGAGCCCGGCGATCATGCGCAACAGGGTCGACTTGCCGCAGCCCGAGGGGCCGACCAGCACCACGAACTCGCCATCCGCCACATCGAGCCCGATGCCATGCAGCACGCGGGCCGATCCGTAGGCCTTGACGAGGTCCCTGATGCGCAACGACGCCATGCCTAATCTCCCGCGATCACGTCCCGGACGAAGCGGAGATTGCCGGCCGTCAATCCCGCATCCACCGGTAGCACCGCCCCGGTGATGCCCGAGGCGGCGTCGGAGGCGAGGAACAGCGCGGCGCGCGCCACCTCCTCGGGCACGACGAGCCGACCCAGCGGGTAATGCGGCAGCAGGCGGTCCATCAGGTCCGGGGTGCGCGCCAGCCGATGATCCCAGACGGGAGTGCGCACCGAGCCGGGAGCCACCACATTGGCCCGCACGCCCTGGCGTCCGCGCTCCATCGCGATCGCCTTGGCATAGGCGACGAGCCCGGCCTTGGCGGCCGAATAGGCCGGATTGCCATAATGGGCCAGCGCATTGACCGAGGCGATGAAGACGACCGAGCCGCCGCCGCGCGCCGCCATGACCTCGATCGCCGGGGCGACGACGTTGAAGGCGCCCGTGAGGTTGATCGCGAGCTCGCGCTCCCAGACGGCGCGGTCGACCCCATCGAGCGTCTCGCCGCGGGTGAAGCCGGCATTGCTGATCAGCACGGCGGGCGCGGCACCGGCGCGATCGAGGCCCGCGATGGCCGCCTCGGTGGCCGAACCGTCGGTGAGGTCGAAGGCGAGGCGATGGGCAAGATCGAGGCCGTCCATCAGGGCCGCGTCGCGATCGGCGCCCGAGACCAGCGCGCCGGCCCCGGCGAAGGCTGCGACCAAGGCCCGCCCGATACCCCCGCCGGCACCGGTGATCAGCACGTGCCGCCCATCGAGACCCAAGGGAAGTGCCGAGCCGCGCGTCGTCATATCCGTATCCGAAACCGCCTGCCGCCAGGATCCGTGGCGGAACGGCGAGTAAATCCGCGTCCATGAAAAAAAGCAACATTGCGGAGCTTCGGATTTACAATAAAACCCCCTTGCGAGAAATAAAATTACAGTCGACAATCGTGCCAAGCCTGCGCTCGGCCGGCGGATTGGAAAGGGGAGGTCACCAGATGAGCAACAGGATCAGAGCATGGGTTTTGGCCGGTGGCAGCCTGCTGGCCCTCGCGGGCGCAGCTGACGCCGCCACGGTCCGCGTCACCATCGCCGAATATTCGAAGGGCACCGGCCCTTACTTCAACGATGCCGCCAAGGCCTTCGAGGCGGCCAACCCCGGCACCAAGATCGAGATCGAGGTCGTGCCCTGGGACAACCTGCAGCAGAAGCTGACGACCGACATCTCGGCCGGCGCCAATGCGGATCTCTCGATCATCGGCACGCGCTGGCTGCTCGACTACGTCAGCCAGGGCATCGTGGCGCCGCTCGACAGCTACGTGACGCCCGACTTCAAGGCGCGCTTCATCGATACGTTCCTGAAACCGTCGGTCATGAACGGCAAGGTCTACGGTCTGCCGATCGCCGCCTCGGCCCGCGCCATGTACTATAACAAGGACGTGTTCAAGAAGGCCGGCTACGACACGCCGCCCGGCACCTGGGCCGACTTCAAGACGGCGGCCGAGAAGATCAAGTCGACCGGCGGCGGCGTCTTCCCCTTCGGCCTGCAGGGCAAGGAGATCGAGACCGACGTCTATTTCTACTATGGCTTCTGGTCCTACGGCGGCGACATCATCAAGGACGGCAAGTCGGGCCTCGATTCGCAGGCCGGCATCGACGCCGCCAAGCTCTACAAGGGCTTCATCGACGCGGGCCTGACGGAACCCGGCGTCACCTCCTACAACCGCGAGGACGTGCAGAACCTGTTCAAGCAGGGCAAGGTCGCGACCGTCATCACGGCGCCCTTCCTCTCGGGCCAGATCAAGAAGGAGGCGCCGAACCTCGCCTACGGCGTGGCGCCGATCCCGGCCGGCCCCTCGGGCGACCAGGGCACCTACGGGGTGACGGATTCCATCGTCATGTTCCAGAACTCGAAGGTGAAGGACGAGGCCTGGAAGTTCCTCGACTTCCTGTTCACCACGCAGCAACGGGCCAAGTTCGACGAGGTCGAGGGCTTCTTGCCGGTGAACGTCGAGGAATCCAAGATGCCGATGTTCGCCGACAACCCGGACCTCAAGGTCTTCACCTCGCTGCTGCCGAAGGCCCGCTTTGCCCCGGTGATCCCGGGCTGGGAGGACATCGCCCAGACGACGTCGAACGCCGTGCAGAAGATCTATCTCGGCCAAGGGCAGATCGAGCCGACGCTCAAGGAAGCGGCCGGCAAGATCAACCAGACGCTGACGCAGAAGTGAGCCTAGCACCGCCCTTCGCGCACGGATTCTGAGAGGATGACTCCTTTCCGACCCTGATGGTGAGCCGAACGCGATAGCATTCGTGTCGAACCACGAGGGTGGAATTCCCATGGCCTCTCCCTCGTCCTTCGACTCGGGCCTTTCAGGCCCAGCTCAGGATGAGGGAGAGGGGTCGCAGCTTCCGACATTCAACCCGCGATCACTCAACCCATCGGCGCATGACCCGCAACCTGACGCCCTACATCCTCATCCTGCCGAGCTTCGCGCTCGCGGCGCTGATCATCCTGTGGCCGTTGAAGGAGATCGTGGCGCTGGCGCTCCATGACGTGAACCGGTTCGGCACCCTCAAGGGCTTCAGCGGGCTCGCCAATTTCCGCGAGCTCTTCTCCGACCCGGATTTCTTCGCCGCCCTGTGGCGCACGCTGCTCTGGACGGCGGCCGTCGTGCTCGGCACGCTCGTCCTGTCGGTGCCGGTCGCGCTGATCCTCAACGAGGACTTCTATGGGCGCGGCTTTGCCCGCATCCTTGTCATGCTGCCCTGGGCGGTGTCCCTGACGATGACCGCCATCGTCTGGCGCTGGGCGCTGAACGGCGAGAGCGGCATGCTCAATTCGGCGCTGCGCGACCTCGGCCTGATGAACCGCAACATCCAGTGGCTGGCGGATGCCTCGACCGCCTTCCCGATGCAGATCATGATCGGCATCCTGGCCTCGGTCCCGTTCACGGTGACGATCTTCCTGGGCGGCCTGTCCTCGGTCCCCGAAGACCTCTACGACGCCGCCGCGGTCGAGGGCGCCGGCGGCTGGGACCAGTTCCGCCTGATCACGCTGCCGCTGCTCAAGCCCTTCATCAACATCGCCTTCGTGCTGAACACGATCTACGTGTTCAACTCCTTCCCGATCATCTGGGCCACCACCGAAGGCGGCCCGGCCAATTCCACCGACATCCTGGTCACCTATCTCTACAGGCTCGGCTTCCGGCTCGGAAAGCTGGGCGAAGCCTCGGCCGTCTCGCTGATCATGTTCGCCATGCTGATCGTCTTCACCGTCGTCTACGTCCGGCTGGCGATGCGCGAGGAGCAGGTTTCGTGATGCGCAAGGCCAGGCGATCGATCCTGTTCTGGCTCATGCTCTCGCCGCTCGTCGTCGCCATCCTGTTCCCCTATGCCGTGATGGTCATCACGGCGTTCAAGCCGGCGACCGAGGTGCTCGACCCGAACTGGTGGCCGCACGACTGGCACTGGCAGAACTTCCCCGAGATGTGGGAGACGTCGGGCATCGCGCCGGCGCTGTGGAACTCGCTCTACGTCTCGGCTCTGACGACGGTGCTCACGATCGTGGTCTCGATCCCCGCGGCCTATGCGTTGAGCCGCTTCCGCTTCGCCGGGCGCGACGCCTTCCGCCAGTTCCTGCTCGTCTCGCAGATGCTGTCGCCGATCGTGCTCGTCATCGGTCTGTTCAGGCTCGTCGCCGGCGTCGGCCTGATCGACGACCTCAACGTCTT
Organism: Lichenihabitans sp.; assembly: GCA_036276175.1. Classification (GTDB taxonomy): domain Bacteria; phylum Pseudomonadota; class Alphaproteobacteria; order Rhizobiales; family Beijerinckiaceae; genus Lichenihabitans. The sequence goes on along the minus strand of DATBEH010000009.1, from coordinate 16,152 downwards.
GACGGTGATCTATGTCGCCTTCAACATCGCCTTTTGCGTGTGGATGCTGCAGAGCTATTTCTCGACCATCCCGCGCGACCTCGAGGAGGCCGCCTGGATCGAAGGCGCGAGCCGCTGGCGGACGCTCGTCCTGGTATTCCTGCCGCTGGCGACCCCAGCCATGGTGGTGACGGCGGTCTTCACCTTCATCAACGCCTGGAACGAATTCGTCATCGCGCTGACCATGCTGCGCAAGGAAGATAATTACACGCTGCCGATCCGCGTCTTCTCGCTCGTCTCGGGGCGCTACACCGTGGATTGGCAATATGTGATGGCAGCGGCCTTCCTGGCTTCCGTTCCGGTGGCGATTGTCTTCGCCTGGCTGCAGCGCTACCTGGTGCGCGGCCTGGCGCTCGGCGCCGTCAAGTGACCCCTGAGGAGATCATGAAGAAACAGCATTTCGGCACCTCGCACGTGCCGCTGTCGCCCGCCGTGCGGGCCGGCGATTTCGTCTACGTCTCGGGCCAGGTGCCGGTCGGCGCGGACGGCAAGGTCGTGGAGGGCGGCGTCGAGGCGCAGACCCGGCAGGTGCTGGAGAACGTCAAGGCCGCCCTGGCGCTCGCCGGCGCCGAGCTTTCCGACGTGATCAAGACCACGGTGATCCTGACGAAAGCGAGCGACTTCGCCGCCTTCAACACGGTCTACGGCAGCTATTTCCCGACAAACCCGCCGGCCCGCACCACCATGGAAGCCAAGCTGATGATCGACATCGCGGTGGAGATCGAGGCCGTGGCCTACAAGCCGCTGTGATGCACCCCTTGGGTTGACCGACGCGTCGCACCCTCATCCGGCTTTCGCGTTTCCGCGAAAGCCACCTTCTCACGCAAGGGGAGAAGGGGAAGCCTCGTTCTGCCGGGATTGGCGCCCTTCTCCCCTCGCTGGCAAGTTTACGCAGCCAGCGTAAACTTGGCTGCGTGGCGCCGGATGAGGGATCGCACAAGCCGACCCGCCCGCTGCCCGCACGGGTTGTTCAACTCGAAACGTCATGTCTCCCCATGCGCATCTTCACCGCTTCCCTCGCCACCGAGACCAACACCTTTTCGCCCGTCCCGACCGACCGGGCGAGCTTCGCGGCGGCCTTCTATGCGCCGCCCGGCGCCCATCCCGAGACGCCAACCCTGTGCTCCTCGCCGATGGTCGTGCTGCGCCGGCGCGCCCGGCAGGACGGCTTCAGCCTCATCGAGGGCACCGCCGCCTGGGCGGAGCCCGGCGGGCTCCTGCAGCGGCAGGCCTATGAGAGCCTGCGCGATGAGATCCTCGACCAGCTCCGCGCGGCCCTGCCGGTCGACGGCGTCGTGCTCGGCCTGCACGGCGCCATGGTGGCGCAGGGCTACGACGATTGCGAAGGCGATCTGCTGCGCCGCGTCCGGGAGATGGTCGGCGAGGGCGTGCTGATCGCCGCCGAGCTAGATCCGCACAGCCATCTCACCGCGCTCAGGGTCGCGAGCGCCGACATCCTGGCGGCTTTCCTGGAATTCCCGCACACCGACTTCCTCGAACGGGGCGAGCACGTCGTCGACCTGGCGCTCCGGGCACTCAGGGGCGAGATCCGCCCGAAGATCTCGACCTGCGACTGCCGCATGATCGATATCTTCCCGACGAGCCGGAACCCGAACCGTTCCTTCGTCGATCGCATCAAGGCCTTGCAGGGCAAGGACCGCGTGCTCTCGGTGTCGCTGATCCATGGCTTCATGGCCGGCGACGTGCCGGAGATGGGCACGCAGATCCTGGTCGTGACCGACGACGACAAGGCGGGCGGCGACGCGCTGGCCCAACGACTGGCGCGCGAGGTCTTCGCCATGCGCGGCACCACCGCCATGCCGATGCTCTCTACGGCGGCGGGGCTCGACCGCGCCGCCGCGCTCACGGCCGGAATACCCGGCAAGCCGGTGGTCGTGGCCGACGTATGGGACAATCCGGGCGGCGGCGTCGCCGGCGACGGCACGCTGATCCTGCGTGAGATCCTGGCGCGCGGCATGGAGCGCGTCGCGGTCGCCACCATCTGGGACCCGATCGCGGTGCAGTTCTGCCTCGCGGCCGGTGACGGGGCACGGATCGGGTTGCGCTTCGGCGGCAAGGCGGGACCGGACGGCGGCGCGCCGATCGACGCCGACGTCGAGGTCGTCAAGGCCGTGGCTGAGGGCTGGCAGAGCTTCGGGGCGAGCCGGGTGACGCTCGGCGCCGCGGCCCTGGTGCGGATCGAGGGCACATCGATCCATGTGATCCTCAACACCAACCGCACCCAGACCTTCGAGCCCGACGTCTTCTCGAACCTCGGCCTCGATCCGCTCGCGCAGGACATCCTGCTGATCAAGTCGACCAACCATTTCTACGCGGGCTTCGCGCCGATCGCCGCCGAGGTGATCTACATCGACGCGGGGGCGCCCTATCCGTCGAACCCGAGAGCCACGGCCTATCGCAAGCTGACCCGGCCGATCTGGCCGCGCGTCGAGGACCCGTTCGCGGCCGACCGGCCCTTGCCCTGATGAGATCCGGCGCGCCGCCGGACCATGATGCCGAAGAGCCGGCACGCGGCCGCGGACCAGACCACTTGCCGGCTCTCTCGCAGCGATCCCGACCTTGTCGCCAGGCCAACACGCCGCGAAGACATTGTGATCTAATTCCAGTCGGCGAAGCTGAGCTGGCGCCGCGGCGGCGGCGCTGCCGGCCTCTCGGCGACGCGACGCGGCTCGGTCCGCACCGGCTGCCGCTCGCGCTTGTTGAGCGGCGAGGGCTTCCGCGCACCGGCCTTGAGCCTCGCCACCGCCTTGTCGCGGGCCTGGGCCTCGGGCGCGGCGGGATTGCCGGTAAGCCACTTGCCGTGCTTGATCACCTCGTTGACCCGCCCCTGGTTGACCCCGACCTTGAAGGCGATCTCCTGCTGGGTCATCGTGGTCGAGCCGTGCAACTCGCGGATGCGCTGCGCCAGTTCCGGCGTCATCTTCTGACCCGTGATACGGCGTGCCGGGGCGGCCCTGCGTGTGGCGCGATCGCGCTGGCGCAGGCTCTCGAGAATCGAGAGCGCCGTGGTCATGCCCTGGGCCTCAAGGGCCTCCTCGAATTCCTTCAGCGTCGCCATCCTGGCCTCCTCGTTCGAATCGCCGCGAAGGCATAATGGCCCTTGTTCCCGATTTGTTCAAGCCCTTTCCGGGTAATCAAATGCCTCTTGGCATACCGGCTCTCAGCACTAAATTGGCCCTGTCTACGACTTTATCAGTGGATTTCAGAGTACCCCTGACGCGCTCCCAATTTGATTTCCGCTACAATAACGGGAGGGGGCTGATGACCTCACCTGCTCCGACCTTGCTCTTAAGGGGCCAAGAGAGCAGGTCTTATTCTATCAAGCTGAAAGGTCTTTGGAGCGTTCGAGATGGATTAAAACCGTGCTCCGGAACACAACAGTTCAGAGCCCATCCGATCCCCAAAATCCTTGCACGTCCAAGAAAGCTGAGGAGCGATAGCCTCGAAGAACGGTTGTGAGGATTCTTCCCGTTTGATGCGCCTCATGATTAGGAAGGCGCAGACATCGGCTAGTTGAAGGAGTGGAGACTCGGTTTTCGCGGCGAAGTGTGGTGTGTCCACAATTTTGCGGACTGGGAGTCCTGATAGCTCGGGGAGTCCGAATTGAATCACCTGACCGGGATCGCGGAGGATAGCATGCGCCTCTTTCACCGCCCTTTTCACCCTGTCGGTGTCTTCTGCGATCACCATGCAGATCTCATCCCGCGAGAAGAGATGCATCTGACGTTCGACCGCAATCTCCACTCTGGCGAAAGCGGTCATGTGTTCGGCAACGTCGACGACTTCATCGCTATTGCGGCCTGCCGCTGCGATTGCAGAATGCCCCAGACTCGCTCGGTATTCCTGTTTACCTATGTGCCCAAATACAACCGGCAGCGCGAATTCGGCGGGGAGCTTGGCAAGCCGCATTAGAATGACATGGCGCTTCTCGCTTGGCCACCTGTCACGGTGGAAGTAGCCACCGCCGTGAAGCAGTTCCTTCGCATGAAAAATAAAGGATTGAGCGTCCTCCTTTGGAAGTTCCTCAGAAGCGATGATCCTCAAGGCCGCTTCTAGCTTACGATATGTTCTGTCGCCGTTGACGATCACGCCAGCTACGACAATTACCGGTTCTCCCCTCGAACGGCCAGACTCATCCAGGTAGGCAATCCGCACCAGATTGTCTCCGTCTAACGGAACCTCATTGAGCCCCCATAACTAGCATAAGAGACCGAACACCGAAATTAATCTTCGCCCTGCAGCTGCGACCGGTTTTCGCGGCTCACCGTGCCGTCTTCTCGCCGCCCGCGGCGACGATGACGCCGATGATCACGAGCCCGGTGACCAGCAGGCGGACGCCGGCGCTGACCCCGTAGGTGTTGAGCATGGTCAGCAGCATCACCAGGAACAGCGAGGCCCCCCAGAGACCGGTCACATTGGCCTTGCCGCCGGTGACCGCGGTGCCGCCGATCACCACCACCGCGATCGAGGTCAGGAGATATTCGTTGCCGATGTCGAGCGACGAGCCGCGGAAATAGCCGGCGAGCAACGCTCCCGCGAGGCCGCCGAGCGCGCCTGCGAGCGCATAGGTCATCAGGCGGATCCGTTCCACCGGAATGCCGGCGAGCCGCGCCGCCCTGGGATTCTGGCCGATGGCCGCCACCGAGCGGCCGAACACCGTCCGGTGCAGCACGACGCCGGTCACGAGGCTGAACAGGGCGACCGCCACCGCGATCAGCGACACGCCGGCGACCGCGGCGCTCGTCGCCTCCGCGAACCCCGGCGGCGGCTTGATCTGCAGGCCCCGCCCGTAGGAGATGCCGACCGACTGGATGACGAAGCTCGCCGAGAGCGTGGCGATGATCGGCGGGATGCGCAGCAGTCGGATCAGGAGGTAGTTGGCAACGCCGATCGCGACGCCAGAACCGACCGCGCCGGCGAGCCCGTAGGCCACCAGCGCGTCGTTGCCGTCCATCAGCTTCATCGCCACCGCGCTGGCGAGACCGATATTGGCCGGCAGCGACAGGTCGACGTTGCCGGGCCCGAGCGTGATGACGAACATCTGCGCCGTGCCGACCAGCGCCGAGAAGGCCGCGAGCGCGACCGTGGCCGAGACCATGCCGCCGGCCCCGACCCCGCCCGTATAGACGATGGCCGCGATCCAGACCGCGATGGCTCCGAGGAAAGACCACAGCCAGGGCTGCGCCAGAAGCTTCGTGCCAAGCCGGCTCATCGGGGCGCGCCGGTGCGGTTGATGAGGACGCGCGCCGCCAGCACCACGATGAGGATGACGCCCTGCGCCGCCACCTGCCAGTCGGGCGAGATATGCATGAAGTTGAGCAGCGAGCCGGCGAGCGTCAGCGTCAGCGCGCCGATCACGGCGCCGATGGGCGAGATCCGCCCGCCGACGAACTCGCCGCCGCCGAGGATCGTGCCGGCGATGGAGAGCAGCGTGTAGCCGTTGCCGAGATTGGCGTCCGCCGAGGTCGTGAGCCCGATCAGGGCCAGGCCGCTCAGCACGCCGCAGACCCCGGCAAGCCCGAACATCGCCATCTTGGCCTTGAGCAGCGACCATCCGGCGCGCTCGACCGCGACCGGGTTGCCGCCGGCGCCGCGCAGCACCGCTCCATAGGAGGTACGCATCAGCCCGACGTGGCCGACGAGGCCGATCGCGAGGGCGGCGAGGATGGGAAACGGCACGATCGGCGTCTTGAGGCTCATCAGGGCATGCAGCCACGCCGGCGCATGGCCACCGGGCCTCGGCAGGAGCAGGATGGCGAGGCCCTGCCAGACGAAGAACATGCCGAGCGTCACCACGATCGACGGCAGGCGGCGGAGGTGGATCAGCGCGCCGAGCACCGCATACGCCAGGATGCAGCCGAGGAGGATCAGCGTGCCGAGCCACGGCTCCTCGTTGAGGAAGGTCGCCGTGACGCAGCCGACGAAACCCACGAAGGTGCCGATCGACAGGTCGAGGTCGTTGACCGCCATGACGCACATCTGGCCGACGGTCGCGAGCGCCACTGGCACGGCGAGGTTGAGCATCAGGGTGAAGCCGAAATAGCTGATCGCCCGCGGATTGATCGCCCAGATGGCGCCGACGATGATGGCGAGCGAGAGCCCCGGCAGCGCCTTGCGCAAGGCCCGCCGCAGGGCGGCCGAGGCCGCGCCGGCCTGCGTCGCCGGCGCCGGAGCGAGGGCCGTGATCGTCATTCAGGCGACATCCGCGGCCGACGTTTCGTCGGCGAAGGAGGCCGCGATGATGCTGTCCTCGCTCAGCGCGTCGCGGCCGATCTCGGCCACGATGGCACCGTCTCGGAACACGTAGGTCCGGTCGCAATGAGAGAGTTCGTCCATCTCGGTCGTGTACCAGAGGAAGGTGCGGCCGGCTTTGGCTTCCTCGCGGATCAGGTCGTAGACGTCGAGCTTGGTGCCGATGTCGACGCCGCGCATCGGGTCGTCCATCAGGACGATGCGGGCGTCCGAACCGAGCGCGCGGGCGAACAGCGCCTTCTGCTGGTTGCCGCCCGAGAGCGACAGGATAGGGTTGCGCATGTCGGGCGTGCGGATGCCGATCCGCGCCTTCCAGCGGGCCGCGAGTTCGTCCTCGGCGGCCGAGGACAGCAACGGGCCGCGCCGGAATTTCGCCAGCGAGCGTGCTCCGATATTCTCGGCGATCGACCAGAGCGGGAAGATGCCGTCGCTCTGCCGGTCGCCGGCGACGAGCGCCACCGGGGCATTGACCTCGCCCTGCGCGCTGCGACGACCGGCGAGGTCGAAGACGCCGATGATGAGGTCCGTCTGGCCGTGGCCGGCGAGGCCGGCGAGCCCGATCACCTCGCCCTCGCGGGCCACCAGCTCGCGGCCGTCGCCCTGGCGCGCCGGCCTGAAGCGCACGAGGAGCGGCGCGTCGGATCGCGGCGACGCGGAGGCGGCCGGCACCGCGTCATGCGCTTCCGCGCCTCCCATGGCGACGATGAGCTTGCTCCGGTCGAACCCGATTGTCGGGCCTTGCGTCACGATGCGCCCGTCGCGCATCACGACGACCCGGTCGGCGGTGCCCAGGATCTCGCCCAAGAGGTGGGAGATGAGGATGCAGCTCACGCCGGCCGCGACCGCCCGGCGCAGATAGGCGAACAATTGCTCGGCCGTATGGGCATCGAGCGAGGACGTCGGCTCGTCGAGGATCACGAGCCGCAGCGGATCGGTGGTGACCGTGAAGGCGCGGGCGATCTCGATCATCTGCCGCTTGCCGATCGGCAAATCGCCGACGATCGCGTCCGTCGCGATGCCATGGCGGGGGAAGATCTCGTCGAGCTTCGCGCCGATGAGCCGGGCGGCCCTGCGGCGCCAGCCGATGCCGGTCAGCGAGGCGTGCAGGACGCGGGCATTCTCGGCCACGGTGAGGTTGGGGCAGAGCGACAGCTCCTGGAACACGCAGCGGATGCCGAGCCGATGCGCCAATCCCACCCCATAGGCGGCCTGCGGCGCGCCACCGACGGCGATCGTCGCCGTGTCGGGCGCCAGGGTGCCGGCCAGCACGTGCATGAGGGTCGACTTGCCGGCACCGTTGTGGCCGATCAGGCCGACGCATTCGCCGGCCGACATCGCGAGATCGACGCCGCCGAGCGCCTTGACGGCGCCGAAGCTCTTGGCGGCGCCGGCGATCGCGATGACGGAGGGCGACGAGGACATCGGCCTTTTACCCCCTCATCCGACCTGGCTTCGCCAGGTCACCTTCTCCCGCAAGGGGAGAAGGGGGTGCAACATCCTGCGAGATTGGCGTCCTTCTCCCCTTGCGGGAGAAGGTGGTCCGTAGGACCGGATGAGGGGTCACTTCTTCATGTTGGCGTCGATCGCCTTCTTGGCGTCGGCGAGCGTATATTCGGTGCTGGCGACGCCGCCGACCGGGATCTTGGGCAAGGCGGCTTCGAAATCGTCCTGGGTAAAGGCCAGGTAGGGCACCAGCAGGTCGTGCGGGATGTCCTTGCGGCCGTCGAGAACCTGCTGGGCCACCCAGAAGGCGAGCGACGATACGCCCGGCGCGATCGACGCCGACCAGGTCTTGTAGCCGTTGGCCGCCTTCTGCTCCTTCCACCACTGCAGCTCGTCCTGGCGGTTGCCCATGATGATGACGGGCGTCGGGCGGCCGGCGGTCTTGAAGGCCTGGGCCGCGCCGTAGCCGTCGCCGCCCTGGTCGACGATCGCGGCGATCGGCGGCAGCGACGGCAGCACGGTCGCCACCGCCTTCTGGGCCGTGGTCTGGTCCCAGTCGCCCTCGACCGAATTGACGATCTTGAAGTCCGGGTGCTTCTTCACGCCCTCGAGGATGCCGGCGTGGATGGCGTCGTCGATCGAGGTGCCGGCGACGCCGCGGATCTCGAGCAGGTTGCCGCCCTTGGGCAGTTGCCCGGCCAGGAACTCGACCTGCTTCTCGCCCATGTCCTTGTAGTCGACCACCACGCGATAGGCGCAGGGCTCGGTCACGATGCCGTCGAAGGAGACGACCACGATGCCGGCGTCGCAGGCCTGCTTGATGGCGCCGTTCAGCGCATCGGGCGAAGCGGCGTTGATGACGATGGCGTTGTAGCCCTGCAGGATCAGGTTCTGGATCTGCGCCGCCTGGGTCGGCACTTCCTTGTCGGCGGTGGTGAACACATCGGCCGCGGCCACGACATGGTCGGCGACGGCCTTGCCGGCAACGGCCGCATAGCTCTTGAGCATCGCCTGGCGCCAGGAATTGCCGGCGTAGTTGTTGGAGAACGCGATCTTGGCGTCCTTGGTCTCGGCCGAGGCCGCCGAGGCGGCGAGAACGGCGGCGGTCGCCAGCAGCGCATGAGTGACATAACGCATGAGAATTCCTCCCCGGACCGGTCTTGGCTCTGATCCCGCGAGATAGTCTCGCTCCCGCTGGTCCGACAAATCTCATAGGCGTTGCGGCACAGCGATGCAACGACCGCCGATGTCCCTTCCGCGACAGCCGCTTGCGGCTTCAGCAAAGTCGTCGCATCAGGCCTTCTTCGCCTTGTCCATGCCCGCATAAACCACGTCGTATTTGGCGGCCATGATGAAGTCGTTCTCGTGCAGCCCCTTGATCTTGTGAGTGAAGAGCGAGACGAGCGCATAGCCCCAGCCGAAGGTGATGTCGGGGTGGTGGCCTTCCGCCTCGGCGATCTCCGCCGCCTTCGACACGAAGGCGAAGGCACCGGCGAAGTCCTTGAACGCGTAACGCCGTTCGAGCCGCGTGCCGACATCCGGCAGGCCCCAGTCGGGCACGTCGACCTGGCGTTTCTCGGCCTCCTGGGGGGTCATCGGCGGCACGCCGCCCTGGCAGGGGGTGCAGGTCTTGGACGCAAGCGAGGCCATGGCGCAAATCCTCCGGTCGAGATGGACGAAGAACGGTCCGCCGGCCGGGATCGTTGCACCGCTTCAGCGATGGAGCCAGGCCGCGAGCCGCCGGCCCACCTCCGCGACCGAGGCGGGATCGCGGGCGAAACACAGCCGCATGAAGCCCTCGCCGGCCTCGCCGAAGGCAGAGCCCGGCGCGACGCCGACGCCGATCTCGTCCACCATGCTGAAGGCGAGGCCGCGGCTGTCGGCAAATCCGTCGGCCCGGGCAAACAGGTAGAAGGCGCCCCCGGGCCTGGCGAAATGCAGCCGGCCGGAGCCGGCGAGCGCCTCGCAGAGGATGTCGCGGCTGCGGCGCGAGCGTGCGATCATCGCCTGCACCGTCTCCTCGCCCTCCTCGAGCGCCATGGCGGCGCCGCGCTGGAGCGGCACCGGAACGCCGGACGTCGAATATTGCACGAGGTTCTCGATGGTGCCGCCGAGTTCGGGCGGCGCTTCGAGCCAGCCGACGCGCCATCCGGTCATGGCCCAGTTCTTCGACAGGGTCTGGACGAAGAGGACGCGGTCGTCCGGAGCCATGACGTCGTGGAACGAGGGCGCGCGCTCCGCCTCATAGACCAGCCGGCCGTAGATCTCGTCGGCGACGATCCAAAGGCCATGCCGGCGCGACAGGTCGAGGAGAGCCTCGAGGTCCGCCCGGGAGGCGATCCAGCCGGTGGGGTTCGAGGGCGAGTTGACCACGATCGCCCGCGTCCGACCGGTGACGGCGCCGGCGAGCCGGTCGATGTCGAGCGACCACCGGCCATCCGCACCCCGGCCGGAAAACTGCACTGGCACCTCCACCACGGCACCCCCGGCGGCCATGACGGCACCGCGGAAGTTCGGCCAGCCTGGCGTCGGCACCAGCACTTCGTCGCCCGACCCGGCCATCATGCGGATGGCGATCTGGAGCGCATGCATGCCTCCGACCGTGACGTGGAAGCGCTCGGGCGCGAAGGGTGTGGGGTCGTCGGCGAAGGGCGTGCCGTAGCAACGCGTCATATAGGCCGCGATGGCGGCCCTGAGCTCCGGGATGCCGCGCTGGTAGGTGTAGAAGGTCTCGCCCGCCGCGAAGGAGCGCGCCGCGGCGTCGGCGATGAAGCCCGGCGTCGGCAAGTCTCCCTCGCCGACCCAGAGCGGGATCAGGCCCTGGCGGTTGCGGCCGTAGTTGAAGATCTCGACGATGCCACTGTCGGGCGGCCCGAGGGCCTCGGGCCGCAGGCCGTCGCGGAGGCTTCGCCCAGGCGGCGTGACGTCGTGCGGGGCCGAGCGGCCCTCGGCATGGAAGGCGGACATGGGCGGTTTTGCCGAACGATCAGGTGCGCTCGCGGCCCAGCAGGTCGCGGATCTCGGTCAGCAGGATCTCCTGGCGCGAGGGGGCTGCCTCCGCTGCGGCAGGTTCGGCCGCCATCCGGTCACGCACCACCTTGATCAGCTTGAAGATGACGAAAAGCGCCAGGGCGACGATGGCGAAGTTGACCACATAGGTGAGGAAGCTGCCCCAGGCCAGCACCGCGCCCTGCTTCTGCGCATCGGCCAGGTTGGTGGCCGTGACATTGTGGCTCAACGGAATGAAGTAGTTAGAAAAATCGGCGCTCCCGACCATGCCGATGATCGGCATGACGATGTCCTTGACCAAGCTGTCGACGATCTTCCCGAAGGCCGCGCCGATGATGACCGCGAAGGCGAGGTCGATGACATTGCCCTTGAGGGCGAAGTCGCGGAACTGCTTCAACTGGGTGCCGAGGGAAAATCGATCGTCTGCCATGGGAGCTCCGCCGTCACGTCGGGGAGCCACCATAGCGTGCGGCCGGCCGCCCGTCAGCCCCGCCTGAAAGAATGACGAACCCGGGCTCGATCGAACGAACCCGGGGTAGTCCTGGTCTGAAAGCCCGGGTCAGAACGCGCGGCGGATCGACAGGCGGGCGCGGATATCGTTCGAGTCGGGCGGCAAGGCCACCTTAGAGCCGTCTCCCAGGGTCACGGCCTTCGACAGATCGGCGGCGCCCGCCAGCTTGAGATTGGTATAGAGAACCTCGCCGCCGATGATCAGGTCCTTGACCGGCGTCCAGATCAGATTGCCGCCGACCTGATAGACCGTGGCATTGTCGGCGCTCGACGTCAGGAGCTGCGCCGCAGAGGGGTTGTGATAGCGGACGTAGTCCCCGTAGATCGAGCTGTTCCATTCCGGCGCCCAGTAGTGCTGGAAGGCCGCATAGCCCCCGAACGCGTGCTGAAGGCCGATCCTGCCGCCAGGAAGGATGAAGGCGTCGTTGTTGGGGATGCCGACCTGGGTTCCGTGGTCGTAGACGTTGGTCGGTCCATTGTCGTAGTTGACCGAGTTGATGTAGTCGGTGGCGCCGCTCTCATAGGTGCCCTGGATGACGAAATTGTCGCCCTTGGCGAGTTGCGGGACCAAGAGCTTGACGCCCGCGATCGCCGCGAAGCCGGCCTCGTCCTTGGGCGCGACGGCCAGGCCGTTCGGCAGCTGCACCTGAAACGACGACACGTCGTGATAGGCGCCGGCGAGCTGAGCCGAGCCCCAGGCCTCGTCGACGCGCAGGCTGGCGACGACATCGGGGATCTTCTGGCCCGCGTAGGCCTGGTAGCCGGCCTTGGTGGCGGTCGGGTTGAGATTCGCCTGCAGGAAGCCGTTGTCGCCGACCTCGCGCTCGCTCGGGTCCTCGACCGAGATGGTCGCCGAGAAGCTCTTTCCGAACGTCGCCGTATAGGCGAAGAGCTGGGTCGGCTGGTTGGAGTTGGCGAGCGAGTTGGTCAGCAGCTCGTGGCTCTGCGCGTCGAAATCGAAGAAGGACTGCGCCCGGCCGGCCGTGATGCCGCCGAACTGGATGAAAGCCTTGTCGAGATTGGCCTGCGGGCTCGGAAAGCCCTGGAAGATGCTGGTCTTTTCGGAGAAGGCCGCACCCGCCGGGGTAAAGCTGCCGCCGCCGGTCGGGCCGGCCTGGGTCGACTGCGTGGTCATGCGGTAGGCGATATAGGTGCGGATGGTGCCGTAGGCGGTCGCGGTCCTGGCGTCGGCATTGATATAGGCGCGAGCCCGGAAGACGCCGATGTCGCGCTTGTAGACCACGCCCGCGAGGTTGCGCGCATAGGCGAATTGGTTGTCGGTCGGGGCATTCGGCCGGATCGTATATTCCGCCCGCACCGCGCCGTTGACGCGCAGGCAGGTGTCCGTCCCCGGGATATAGAAGAAGCCCGCGCCGTAGGCGTCGCAGACGCGCACATATTCCACCGGAGCCGACTTGTAGGCCGGCAGATCCGCCGCTGCGGCGCTACCGACTGCCGTCAGCATTGCCACGCTGGCAAGGAACGAGTGTCTCAAGGTCATCATATCGCTACCCAGCCCCACATTATACAAGGTTAGACGACTTCAGCACGTTGATGATTGCAGTTTTATGACAATGCTTTCTGTTGAATGTCATAATCCGTACTGTGTTTTATGCTGTCGTTTTTCAGCAACAACGGCAATTTGTGCGCCGCCTTGCTCGACGAATAGCCATGGCGGCAGCCTTCGTCATGATCAAGCCGTGATGGCGTCACAATTTTCCGTGGCCTTTGCGAGCGGCATTTGGGCCACACCACCCGCGGCGTACGGCGCCCCGCGCCCCGGCCGCGGAGCCGAATGAGAGCGGCGCCCGACCAGTGATGGTCGGGACATCACGCCTACGCGCTCGTCCGGTTTGCTTGCGTCGGCCTGGCCTTCAGCAGGATTCCGGCGAATAGCGGCACTTCAGCTCGTGGTTGATCTGGAGCTCGCGCGCGCCGCCGCTACCGGCCGGATAGCCGCCGTAGCTCCCGTTGCGACCACGGACGTAATTGCCGTAGCCGTAGCGGTTCACGCGATAGCGCGGCGTGTGATGCATCACCCGATACCGGCCGTGGTGACGATGCGCGGGGGCGGCCGAAGCCTGGATCATAGGCGTGGAGGCGCAGGCCGCGATCACGGCGACGGTCGCGCTCTTGAGCAGGATTTTGGTCGCCATGGGCGTGCACCTCGATCGGACGGAGTTCCTGCCGGGTGAACGTGGACGGATCAGCGGAGTTTCCGCATCGGTCGCGGCTGAGGCGGCGATCGCGGCGCGGCGCCTGGAACAAACGCGGTCGCCGGCCCGTCTTGGGAGGGGGCGCCGGGGAAGGTGATCGCATGGAAGAGACGCAGTCCAAGCCGACGATGTCCTACTGGCACGTCTATGTCGATGCCGACGGTACCACCCGCCAGAAGCGCTGCGACCTCGCCGCATTCACGCTCCAGGCCATCGGCCCCGGCATCGCCCCGCAATGGAACGACAAGATGCAGCCGGCGGCTGCCACGGTGACCTTCACGGTTCTGCCGGTCGGCTGGATCGGCGAGTGGCACGAGAACCCGAAGCCCCAATGGATCGCGATCCTCGGCGGGCGCTGGTTCGTCGAGACGATGGACGGCACGCGGGTCGAGATGGGACCCGGCGAGCTCATGATGGGCGAGGATCAGAACAGCCGGGGCGGCAAGGGGCATCGCTCCGGCACGGTCGGCGACCTCCCCTGTACGATGATCGTCAGCGGGCTCGACATCCCGCCGACCGTGGACCGGCCGGGGCGCTTCGAATAACTCTGTCCCGAGCCCTTGCGGACATCCCCACCCCGCGATTTTTGCATCCGGCTGTCGGCAACCGGCATAATGCCTCGTCTTCAAGAGAGGACGGGAGCCGATCCGCATGCATTACGCGATCCTTTGCTACAATGACGAGGACGTCGTCTGGTCCTGGACCAAGGAGCAAGACGAGGCCGTCATGGTGCGCCTCGGCGTGGTCCATGACCGGCTGACGCGGGACGGCAAGCTCGGTCCCGCCCTACGCCTGCTGCCGACGACCGCCGCCACGACGCTGCGCAAGAGCGATCCGCCGCTCGTCATCGACGGTCCCTTCGCCGAGACCAAGGAGCAGCTTCTCGGCTTCTACGTCATCGACGTCGCCGACCTCGAGGCGGCGCTCGCGGTGGCGCGCGAGCTCGCCGAGGCCAATCCCGGCGGCGCCTACGAGATCCGCCCCATCGCGCTCTACGTCCCCGACAGGCGGGACGGCACCGTCCGGTGACCGACCTCGCCTGCATCGAAAGGGCGCTGATCGGCGCCAGACCACAGGCGTTGAGCGCCCTGCTGCGCTATTTCCGCGACCTCGACATCGCCGAGGAAGCCTTCCAGGAGGCGTGCCTGCGGGCGCTGCAGAGCTGGCCGCGCAACGGGCCGCCGCGCGACCCCACCGCCTGGCTGATCCTCGTCGGCCGCAATGCCGCGCTCGATGGGGTGCGCCGCAGCACCCGCCTGACGGCGCTGCCGGACGAGGCGGCGGTCTCGGACCTCGAGGACGCCGAGGCCGCGATGGCCGAGCGGCTCGACGGCTCCCACTATCGCGACGACGTGCTGCGCCTCCTGTTCATCTGCTGCCATCCGGACCTGCCGGCGACGCAGCAGATCGCGCTCGCGCTGCGCATCGTGTCGGGTTTGCCGCTCGGCGAGATCGCCCGCGCGTTTCTGGTCGGGGAGAGCGCCATGGAGCAGCGCATCACCCGAGCCAAGGCACGCATCGCCAAGGCCGACCTGCCGTTCGATCCGCCCGGCCCCGTCGAGCGCGCGGAGCGCCTCGCCGCCGTCTCGGCCATGATCTATCTGGTCTTCAATTCGGGCTATTCGGCCGGCACCGGATCGGAGCGTGCGTATTTCTGCGGCGAAGCGATCCGGCTCGCACGGCTGCTGCTGCGCCTGTTCCAGACCGAGCCCGAGTTGATGGGCCTCACGGCGCTGATGCTGCTCCAGCATGCGCGCAGCGCGGCGCGCTCCGATGCGGCGGGCGACATCGTGCTGCTCGACGATCAGGACCGCGCGCTCTGGGACCGCAAGCAGATCGCCGAAGGCCTCGCGCTCATCGACAAGGCGATGCGCCATCGCCGGCCGGGTCCCTATCAGATCCAGGCCGCCATCGCCGCGTTGCACGCGAGAGCGTCGCGGCCGGAGGAGACCGACTGGGTCGAGATCGAGACGCTCTACGCGGCGCTCGAGCGGCTCGAGCCGTCGCCGATCGTGACCCTGAACCGCGCGGTCGCGGTCGGCAAGCTCGAGGGACCCGCCGCGGCGCTGGCAATGATCGAACCGCTCGAGCCGTGCCTATCGAGCTATTTCTACTTTTTCGGTGCCAAGGGCGCCCTGCTGAAGCAGCTCGGCCGGATCGAGGAGGCCCGCACCGCGTTCGACCGGGCGATCGCGCTCGCCGGCACGGCGGCCGAGGCCGCCCATATCCGCCGCCACCTGGATCGCCTGGCGCGCGAGCCGGCGCCGGCCGAAGCCGCGAAATAATTTTCGGGCCGCCTGTCGGGATCCCGCCCGTTGCGCCGTCCTCGGGGCAGACGAACCGGAGACGAACGATGGATCCGACGACACCGCGATCCGCACCCTCATCGAGGCGCGCAGATGGCGAGACGCCCCTGCTCTGGGCCCGCCAGACCATCGGCCTCGAGCGACGCGACGGGCGCTGGACCATCGTCCACGAGCACACGTCGACGCCCTTCTACATGGACGGCAGCCTCAGGGCCGCCGTCGATCTCGTCCCCTAAACCCGCATTTCTCACCGAGAACTGGTGCATCGGGGCTCTGAATGAGGCAAAGTTGTTGTGCTGCAACGACTTATGCCGATCCAGAGGAGCTCCCCGATGCCGACAGACTGTAACCCGGAA
>DATBEH010000008.1:0-2615 GCA_036276175.1 Lichenihabitans sp. | reverse complement strand
GTCCCGGAGCATGCGATGAATGACGCCCTTGGCGCCGATGTCGACGCCGGCCGTCGGCTCTTCCATGATGAGGAGCCGCGCCCCCGTCACCAGCCAGCGGCCGACGAACACCTTCTGCTGGTTGCCGCCGCTCAGCCAGTCGATCAGCGCCGCCTCGTCGCGGGGGCGGACGTCGAACCGGTCGAGCACGTCGCGGACCCGGCGGGCTTCGCGGCTCGCGCTGATCGGCGTGAACAGGCCGCCGGTCACGTTCTGCGTGTTGGGGAACAGGTTTTCGCGTACCGACATGCCGCCGAGAGCGCTCTCGCTGAGCCGGTCGCCTGCCAAAAGCGCGATGCCCTTGGCGATTCGCGCACCGGTCGGCAGACCGGCGGGAATGATTTCGGTCCCGAGCCGGATCGATCCGGCGATCTGGGGATGCGCCCCGAAAATCGCTCGACCGATCACCTCGTGCCCGGCACCGCGAAGGCCGACGAGGCCGACGACCTCGCCCTCGCCGATCGTGAACGACAGCGGGCCCTGGCTGCCGACGCAAAGCCCCTCCACCGTGAGCAGGGGCGTTGCCTGCCGGCGATCGGCGGCCGGCGCGTGGTGCAGGTCGAGGTCGCGGCCCAGCATGTCGCGCACGATCGATTCCGGGGTGAGCGTCTCGATGTCGCTCGACCGGACATGGCGACCATCACGGAAGACGGTCACGCGGTCGACCAGGCCGAACAACTCGCTCAGTCGATGGCTGACGTAGAGGATGCTTGTTCCCGAGGCCCGCAACCGCCGAAGGACCTCGAAAAGGTGGAGCGCATCGGGGCCGGGCAGGGAGGCGGTGGGCTCGTCGAGAACGACGATCCGGGCGTCGCGCGAGAGCGCCCGCACGATGCCGAGGATGGCCTTGCCGGCTGCGCTCAACGAGCCGACCGGCGCGCGCGGGTCCGGCGGATCGATCGCCATGCCTTGGTAGATGCGTTCGGCCTGCTGCCAGACCTTCGGCCAAGAGATCAGGCCGCCGGAGCGGGGAAAGCCCGCCACGAGCGCCACGTTCTCGCCGATGCTGAGTTCGTCGACGAGACCGAGATCCTGATGCACGAAGGAGATCGGGACGGATTCGGCGTGGGGATGCACGCGGCGCCCCGTCACGAAGATCTCTCCGCCATCAGGCTGATGGATACCGGCCAGAACCTTGATCAGCGTCGATTTCCCGGCGCCGTTCTCACCCACGAGGGCATGGATCTCGCCTTCGTCGATCGTCAGGTCGACACCATCCAGCGCCAGCGTGCTGAGGAAGTGCTTGGTGAGGCCGCGGATCTCGATCGCGGGAGGCGCATCGGTCGCCATGATGGCTCGCTCGTGTGGGAATGCCGACGGCGGTTGACCGCCCGCCGCCCCGCTTGCGGGACGACGGCAAACCGGCGAACGTTCGGGCGGCTCTTGGCCCGGACCTTCGCCAGGTCGAGGCAAGGTCAGCAGCCTTTGTTCGTGCCTTTCCAGATATTCACGTAGTGGCAGGCGAAGTTGTTGCTGGGCACGAATTCGTTGTTCTTGCCGCCCTCGCTGTCGACATTGTCCTTGACGATCAGGAAGACCGGTTGGAGGAAATGCGCCGGCTCCTGGCCTGCCATGGCGCGAACCACGGCGTCGACGGCCTCGTAGCCGAAGAGCGAGCTCGGCTCCGGCACGCTCGCCACCTCGAACCCGCCCTTGCGGATCATGTCGTAGGCTGAGGGCGGCGCATCGGCGCCCACCAGCTTGATCTTCTCCATGGAGGCGCCGCCCGCTCTCAAGGCCGCGGCGACGTTGGTGTAGTAGCCGTCGCAGCAGGTGGTCATCCACCAGCTGTCGCCATGTCGAGCGAGGAGCCCGGACACCGCCGGGTTCATGCGGGCCGAAGCCTCGCCGAGCGGCATGTTGATGGTTTCCAGCATCTTGCAGCCGGAGCAGTTGGCGATCGGCGTCGTCGTCGCCTTCGCCTTGAAGCGCGCGATGGCGTAGCTGTTGTCCACCATGTGGATGTCCTGGGCTTTGCCGTCCGACATGGCGATCACGTAGGCCGCCTCGGTCCCACCGATTTCGGCCGGATTCGACACGATGTTCTGGTACAGGCCGAGCTCCGGGCTCGGGCCGGGGAACGCCGTGGCGTGAATGCCGATCACCGGGATATGGCGGGCGACCGCGTCCTTGATCGGCTTTTGCAGCGCATTGGCATCCGCCGGCGTGATGATTGCCGCCGGGTTCGACGCCAGAGCCTGCTGCATCGCCGATAGGGTGCCGCTGACCGTGCCCTGGCCATTGAAGGTCACGACCGTCCAGCCGAGCGCTTTCGCGCCTTCCTCGACGCCCTTGCCCCACAGCACGTGCGGCGTATAGGACTGGTCGGGCGACACATAGGCGATGGTGACGTGGCCTTCGGGCGCCTTGGGTCCTTCGGTCGGCCCCTTCCACTCCGTCTGCGGCTTTGTCCGTTCGGCCACGATGGCCTTGGCTTCATCGACGGAGATTTTGTCCTGGATGACCGGCTCGGGCCAGGCCGGGAACGGCTCGGCGCGCGTTTCCGCGACGGCATGGCCCGACACCACGGCAGCCCCGAGCAAGGCTGCGCCAGCCAGGGCCGTTCGCGCGACGTC
>DATBEH010000007.1:0-33771 GCA_036276175.1 Lichenihabitans sp. | reverse complement strand
AGATGAGCGTCGCCGAAACTATGCACGAATTCGCCCGGCTCCAGTCCCGTTACCTGGGCCATCATCGTGGTGAGCAGGGCATAGGAGGCGATGTTGAACGGCACGCCGAGGAACAGGTCGGCCGAGCGCTGGTAGAGCTGGCATGAAAGGCGCCGCCGGCCGTCCGGCAGGGGCGCCGTGTAGAACTGGAACAAGCAGTGGCAGGGGGCGAGCCTCATGCGATCGAGATCGCCGACGTTCCAGGCCGAGATCACCAGACGCCGGCTGTCGGGGTCGCGCCTGATGAGGTCGAGAACGGTCACGAGCTGGTCGTGCTCGCGGCCGTCGGCGCCGGCCCACGAGCGCCACTGGCGGCCATAGACGGGGCCGAGGTCGCCGTCGGGGCCGGCCCATTCGTCCCAGATCGTGACGCCCTCGCGGTTGAGGGAGGCGACGTTGGTATCGCCGCGGATGAACCACAGGAGCTCGTGGATGATCGACTTTAGGTGCAGCTTCTTCGTCGTGACGAGGGGAAAGCCCTCGGCCAGGTCGAAACGGAGCTGCGCACCGAAGACGGAGTGCGTGCCGGTGCCGGTGCGGTCCGCTTTCGGCGCGCCGGTCGCGAGCACGGTCGAGAGAAGGTCGAGATAGGCTTGCATGAGGGCCCCAGCGCTCGCGCCAACGATTAGGTGGATTTATTCAACAAACCCTTCATGGGCCCGGCGCCGACCATAGGATACGGTTCGGCGCAGCGGCGATCCACAGCCGCCGCTTATGCAGGTAATCGAGCCCCAGAAGCAGGTCGCCGACCGGCAGCCGGGGCACGATGGCGAGAACCGGATGGGCGAACGCGTCCCTGCCGACCGCCAGCCGGTCGAAGCGATGCAGGCTCGCGGTGACGCGCGGGCCTGCGGCGCCCTGGCCGACGGTCGTGCCGTCGCGGGCGAGGTCCGAGGCCGAGAGGCCGGTGAGCTCCGCCGCGGCGTGCGACAGGGTGGTGGCCGCGGCGCCCGAATCGACGAGCCCCCGGAAGCTGCGGCCGTCGATGGCGACCGGCGCGAAGATCAGCCCGTCGTCGGCGCCCGTCGCCAGGATCTGGCCCTGCGCCCTCCAGGGCGGCCCCCCGGCGTGGCAGCCCGGATCGTGGAGGACGAGGCGCCGGGCGGGAAAATCGATCTCGACGTCGTATCTCGACAGCACGTCCGCGCCGAGCACGCCGTCGTGCCGGGTGCGGCCGCTCGTCGATGCCCGCAGGTTGCCGACCGCGAGTCTGAGCTCGCCGAGCATCTCCGATCCGAGTTCGACCTGCGGGAGCACGACGTCCGGCACGGCTGCGCCGCGCCCGCCGACACCGATGATGGCGGAGAGATGGTGCGGGTCGGACGCGACGTGCAGGCGCTGTGCCGTCTCGCGGTCGATGACGCTGCGAACCGCGCCGGTGTCGAGCACGAAATGCATGAGCGTGCGGCCGCTGCGGACCGGCACTTCGAACACCTGCCCGGAAAAGGACAGCGGCAGCGAGGCCGATCGGCACTCGGCCCACGCCGGCGCACGGCAGGCGGCGATGGCAGCCAGGCCGACGAGCGCCGCGCGGAGCCGCGACAGGCGCCCCCGTCGCGCTCGGGGAGGACGCGAAAGGGCCAAGCTCAGCATCGGCCGCGG
Organism: Lichenihabitans sp.; assembly: GCA_036276175.1. Taxonomy (GTDB): domain Bacteria; phylum Pseudomonadota; class Alphaproteobacteria; order Rhizobiales; family Beijerinckiaceae; genus Lichenihabitans. The sequence goes on along the minus strand of DATBEH010000007.1, from coordinate 32,130 downwards.
ATCTTTCCAGGGCCGGTCGGACCGTGCCATTTGCAGCAACCTCGCGCCATCCCTCGTCACGACCCTTTTTTCCGCCGCCGTCCTGGCCTATATTCGCATCGCCGTCTCACGACGGCTATGGCGATAAGCGGACATCGTAATAAACCATTCGGACCCGGGGGCGGTACCCGGCGCCTCCACCCAAGCCCGGAACTCTTCGGCGGCCGGGCTTCGGCGGGGGCGAAATAGGATCGACGAGGGTGTAAAGGGTGCTCTTTTGCTCGGCATTGTACCACCGTTATCGGGCTAAACTTATAGTTGCCAACGACAACTATGCTCCGGTGGCCGTCGCTGCGTAATGCGGTGAAGGTACTGGGAATCAAGCCCTAGGGGGTAGCACCTCTAGGCGGGGTCCGGAGGCACCTGGCAACAGAAGCCTCCACTTCAGCCTTCCAGTCCTCACGTGAGCCCTCGATGCCCGACCTTATCCGTTACGACCTGCTCGTCCAGGATGCGTTGCGCGGGGTCGTGCGACAGGTTCTGACCGAGGTGGCCCGCAACGGCCTCCAGGGCGAGCATCACTTCTTCATCACCTTCAAGACCGCCACGCCGGGCTTGCGCCTCTCCAAGCGCATGCGCGAACGCTATCCCGACGAGATGACGATCATTCTGCAGCACCAGTTCTGGGGACTGACGGTGGTCGATACCGGATTCGAGGTCGGCCTGTCGTTCCACAACACGCCCGAGCGGCTCCTCGTGCCCTTCGCGGCCATCACCATGTTCCAGGACCCGTCGGTCAATTTCGGGCTGAAGTTCGATGTCCAGGAGGCGGCGGCGACCCCGCCCCATCAGGAGCCCGCCGACGAAGCCGGCAAGGCCAAGCGCGGGCTCGTCGCCGTCGAGGCGCTTCCCGGCGGGCCGGTTCCGGCCAAGGCCGCCGCCACCGGTTCCGGCGAGGGAAAGTCGCGCCAGGCCGCCGACAAGCCGAAGCCCGTGCTGGCCAAGGTTCCCGACCCGGTGCCCGAGACGGACGACAAGGCCGGCCCGAAGGTGATCTCGATCGACGCGTTCCGCAAGAAGCCCTGACCCGGAGAGGCGCCATGGGCGAGGTCGTCAACCTGAGGCGGGTGCGAAAATCGCGAGTCCGCGCCAAGAAGGCGGCCGAGGCCGACCGCAACCGGCTCGCCTTCGGCCGGAGCAAGGCCGAGACCCACGCCGCCGAGGCCGAGGCGGAGCGCCGCGAACGGGACCTCGACGCCCATCTGGTCGTGCCGGCGGACCTCGGCCTTGAATGAGGCTGCGGCTCGTCGTGCCGGCGTCGTCAAGCGCTCGCTGACCATCGCCGGCCATCGCACCAGCATCTCGCTCGAAGAGGCTTTCTGGGTCGCGCTCAAGGCGCTTGCCGGGCAGCGCGGTCGAACGGTCGCGGCGCTCGTGGCGGAGGTCGACAGCCTTCGGGGGACCGCAAACCTCTCCTCCGCATTGAGGGTGGCGGTCCTCGAAAGCCTGACCCGGCCGCCCTGGTCGGTGTCCGGGACGGCCGGCGAGTGATGCCGCTTGAATTTCCACGCCATCGAGGTCACGGCCCGCATGCCTCACGTCGAACAGCCCGGCCTCGTCGTCCGGCAGAAATCGCCGCTCAACCTGGAATTCCAGTTCTCCACGCTCGCCGACTGGCTGACGCCGATCGACCAATATTACGTGCGCAGCCATTTCGCCTCGCCCGAACTGCATGACACCGGCTGGCGGCTGAAGATCGGCGGGGCGGTCGATAAGCCATTCTCGCTCTCGCCCGCGGATCTCGCGGCGCTGCCGCAGACGAGCTTCCCGGCCGTCATGGAATGCGCCGGCAACGGCCGCGTCTTCTACGAGCCGGCGCGGGAGGGCCTGCAGTGGCAGAGCGGCGCCGTCGGCAACGCGGAATGGGGCGGTGTCCTGCTGCGCGACGTGCTGGAGCTGGCGGGCGTGAAGCCCGGCGCCGTCGACGTGATCCTCGTCGGCGCCGATCGCGGCATCGTCGACGGCGGCAAGAAGACGGCGTCGCCCGGCCCCATCTCCTTCGCCCGCTCGCTGCCTCTGGCCAAGGCGCTGTCGGAAGACGTGCTGCTCGCCACCGCCATGAACGGCGAGACGCTGACGACCGAGCACGGCTATCCGCTGCGCGCCGTCGTCGGCGGCTGGTTCGGCATGGCCTGGGTGAAATGGATCACCGAGATCCGGGTGGTCGAGCGACCCTTCCTGGGATATTGGCAGGCCCGCGACTATTTCCGCTGGGAGCGCGATCTCGGCGAGCCCGTGCTGGTGCCGCTGTCGCGCATGGAGGTCAAGGCGCAGATGGCGCGGCCCGTGAACGGGGCGGTGGTGCGGGTCGGCGAGCCGGTCCGCATCTTCGGCGCGGCCTGGGGCGGCGAGGACGGGATCGAGGCGGTCGAAATCTGCGCCGGCGACGGACTCGGCTGGCGCCCGGCGACGCTGCTGCAGCCCGAATCGCGCTTCGGCTGGCGCCTGTTCGAGCATCTGTGGACGCCGCTCGAGCCGGGCCGCTTCACCCTGCGCTGCCGCGCCTGCGACACCGCCGGGCGGACCCAGCCCGAGGCGCAGCACCAGGACTGCGAGAGCTACGTCGCCAACTGGATCGTTCCGATCGAAGTCAGGGCGGTTACGGGAAACCGCGACGTTTCGGACGATTTCGTCATCTGAGACGCTGCCCTGTCGATCGCCGCGTCACGCGTCGATGTCGAACGTCACGCCCTGCGCCAGCGGCAGGCTGCGTCCGTAGTTGATGGCCGAGGTTTGCCGGCGCATGTAGGCTTTCCAGGCGTCCGAGCCGCTCTCCCGGCCGCCGCCCGTCTCCTTCTCGCCGCCGAACGCCCCACCGATCTCGGCGCCCGACGGCCCCATATTGACGTTGGCGATGCCGCAATCCGACCCCGCCGCGCCGAGGAAGCGCTCGACGTCGCGGATGTCGGTGGCGAAGATCGACGACGACAGACCCTGCGGCACGCCGTTCTGCAGGGCGATCGCCTCGTCGATGTCACGATACTTCATCACATAGAGAATCGGCGCGAAGGTCTCCTCGACGACCGGTCCGCTCTGGGCCGGCATCTCGACCAGTGCCGGCCGGGCATAGAAGGCCTGCGGCGCCGCGGAGGCGCGCTCGCGCGCGCCGCCATGCACCGTGCCGCCGGCCGCACGAGCGGCGTCGAGCGCCGCCTGCATGGCGCCGAAGGCCTCGCCGTCGATCAGCGGCCCGACGAGCGCCGAGGTGGCGAGCGGGTCGCCGACCGCGACGCCGGCATAGGCCTTGACGAGGCGCGGCACCAGGGCCGCGTAGACGCTCTCGTGCACGATCAGCCGCCGCAGCGTGGTGCAGCGCTGCCCCGCCGTGCCCATGGCCGCAAAGGCGATGGCCCGCAGGGCGAGGTCGAGGTCGGCCGAGGGCGTCACGATGGCGGCATTGTTGCCGCCGAGCTCCAGGACGGCACGGCCGAAGCGCTTCGCCACGCGCTCGCCGACCGCGCGGCCCATACGGGTCGACCCGGTGGCCGAGACCACCGCGACGCGTCGGTCGTCGACGAGCGCCTCCCCCGCCTCGCGTCCGCCGAGGATGAGGCTCGACAGTCCCGCCGGCGCGTCGCCGAAGCGTGTCATGGCCCGCTCGACCAATCCCTGGACCGCGAGCGCGGTCAGCGGCGTCTTCTCGGATGGCTTCCACACCACGGGGTCGCCGCAGACGAAGGCCAGCGCCGCATTCCAGGACCAGACCGCCACGGGAAAATTGAAGGCCGAGATGACGCCGACGACGCCCGCCGGATGCCACTGCTCCATCATGCGGTGGTCGGGGCGCTCGGAGGCGATGGTGAGCCCGTGCAGCTGACGCGACAGGCCGACCGCGAAATCGCAGATGTCGATCATCTCCTGCACCTCGCCGAGTCCCTCCGAGACGATCTTTCCGACCTCGATCGAGACCAGCCGCCCGAGCTCCGCCTTGGCGGCGCGCAGTTCCTCGCCGATGAGCCGCACGAGTTCCCCGCGCCGCGGCCCGGGCACCAGACGCCAGGTGCCGAACGCCGCCGCGGCCCGGCCTATGACCTCGGCCACCTCTTGCGCCGAGGCGTCGCGCACGCGGCCTATCGTCTCGCCCGTGATGGGCGAGCGCGCCGCCCGCGTCCCATCCGCGACGCGCTCGGGCGCGACGCCGCAGCCTTGCAGGATGCGCGCCGCTTCAGCCGCGAGGGACGAGGACGGGGACGGGGTCATGGCAGCCTCGAGGATGGTCGGGGTCGGGGATCGAGCCGCCTTTTGCCATGAAAGCGCGCCGGGCTCAAAGCGGAAGGCCCGCCATTCACCAGATTGCCTCAGGCGGATCGCGGCCCTTTGCGTTTTGGGTGTAGAACCGCCACGTTCGCGGGTTACACCTTTCATGCATGCCTCGTTCCGCCGATCATCACCTTGCGCGATAGTCTGACCCTTCTGGCCATCCTGCTGGTCGCCGTCCTGACGACGGCGCTTGTCGCGCCCTATTTCATCGACTGGAACAGCCATCGGGCGCTGATCGAGGCGAGGCTGTCTAAGGCGGCGGGCACGCGCGTCTCGATCGCCGGGCCGATCGACGTCAAGCTCCTGCCCCAGCCCGTATTCCGTCTCGGCAAGGTCACGATCGGTGGGGCGACGGCGGGGGCGCCGAGCTTCACGGCCGACGAGGTCGACGTATCGATCGCGATGACGGCGCTCATGCGCGGCGACGTCCAGGTGGCGGATGCCACGCTGCGCCGCCCACGCCTCGACCTGACGAGCGCTGCCCACGGGGCCGCACCCTTCGGTCTGCCGGAGGTCCGCAAGCCGGAGCGGTTCCAGTTCCAGCACGTCGCCATCGTCGATGGGACCTTCGCGCTCGACACGCCCGATCACGGCCGCCTCACCCTGACCGGGCTCGATCTCGACGCCCAGGCGACCTCGCTGCTCGGCCCATTCACCGCCACCGGCAGCTTCGGCCCCGAGGCCGACCGCCATCCGTTCCGGCTCGCGACCGGGACTTTCGAGAGCGGCAGGCTGCGGCTCAAGCTCGGGCTCGACGGCGCCGGCGGCCGGCCGGCCGTCGACGTCGACGGCACGCTCGACACCGGTCAGGCCCAGGGTGCGAATCCAAAGGTCAAGCGGACCTTCGAAGGCAGCGTCACCGTGGCGGGAGCGCTGCCCATTGCCGGATCTCCGGCCATCGTTCCATGGCGCTTCGCTGGGCACGTCGTGAGCGACGGCGCGACGGCTCGCCTCACCGATGTCGAACTCAAGGCCGGCGCCGACATGCGGGCCTTGGACGCGACGGGCGGCGGAGATGCCTCCCTGACCGCGCCCGCATCGGTGCGGCTCAAGCTGCACGGCGCGCAGCTCGACCTCGACACCCTCGCCGTCGCGCCGGACAAGTCGACGCTCGCCCCGCCGCGCGGGGTCGACCTTTTGCGCCGGCTCGACCAGGACGGCTCCGACGGCGATCCGATCGCTGCCCTGGCGGCCTTGCCCTTCGGTCTGGCGCTCGACTTCGATCTCGATACGGCGACCGCCGGCCCCCAGACGCTGCTCGGCCTCGGCGGCCATATCGGCATCGACGGCGGCAAGCCGATCGACCTCCGTCTCTCCGCCAAAGGTCCGGACAATGCGCATCTCGCGCTCGATGGCCGCCTCGCGACGGATCCCGTCGCGGTGTTTCGCGGCCATCTCGACATGGTCTCGCGCGACCTGCCGCGCCTGATGCGATGGATGGCGCCGACGCTGCCGGAGGGATCCGACTGGGTCAGGCGCATGGTTCCGGCGCAATCCATGAGCTTTGCCGGCACCGTCGATCTGTCGGCGACCGGGATGGCGGCACGCGATCTCACCTTGACCCTCGACCGGACGACCGCCCGCGGGACACTGTCCTATACGGCGCCGGTCGGAGGGGATCCGGGGCGGATCTTCGCCGATCTCGGCTCCGATGCGCTCGATCTCGACGCCCTGCCGGATGTCGAGAACAGCCCGGTCGACTGGGGCGGCCTCGACCTCGACCTGACGCTGAAAGCGCGAGCCATCACCGTGGTCCCAACCGGGATCGGGCCGGTCGATGCCGGGCAGGTCGCCTTCCGGCTGAAGAAGACCGGCGCGCAGATGAGGCTCGACGAGCTCTCCGCCGATATCGGGAGTGCCCGCGTCCGCGCCAGCGGCACCATGGATGCGGGATCGGCCGAGCTCGACGCGCATGTCGATGCGCCGCAGCTCGATGCTGTCGCGGGGGCCTTGGCCCGCCTCATGCCGGGTCGTCTCACGGAGCTGCTGCGCGCCCGGGCGCCGGGACTCTCGCCCGCCCGCCTCGACCTCCATCTCGGCGCCACCCGGGGCGGTGACGGCGGCCTGCTGCCGACCGCCCTGACCATGGCCGGCACGCTGAACGCCAGCCGTATCACGGCAGAGCTGAAGCCCGAGCAGCCGGGTGACCTCGATCCGGCGACCGCGACGGTCGCGGCCAGCCTCGATGCCGAATCGGGCGACGGGATCGCCCTCATGCGGCAGCTCGGCCTGCCTGTCGCACCGGGCTCGATCCAGCCGCTGGGAGCCGGACGGTTCAAGGGAACCGCCCACGGTTCGGCGGCGGCGGGCTTCGAAACGACGGCGGCCTTCGAGGTCGGCGGTGCGACACTCGGCTTCAAGGGCCGGGCCAAGCCCGAGCTCGGCAGCGGCCGCCTCAGTCTCGCCGGACCCGACCTCGCACCGCTCTTGCGGGCGGCCGGGCTGGCGCAGCCGGCGCCTGGCCTGGCCTGGCCGGCCGATGCCGAAGCCGACCTGTCGTGGCATGACACCAGCCTGAGCTTCCACCGCCTCGCCGGGCACCTCGATGGCGTCGGCTTCACCGGCGATCTCACCATCGACGTCGCACCCCCGAAGCCGGCGGCCGGCCAGATCCCCAAGCCGGCGCTGTTCGGCGGCCTCGCCATCGACCGTCTCGATGCGTCGAGCCTGTTCGGGCTCGCGTTCGGTCCGACCGTGGCGCCGAAAGGCGGGTCGGCGCCGGCGGTCAAGGTTGCGGCCCCATGGCCCGATGCCCCGTTCGGCCACGTGGTGCTGCACCTCCCGCGCACCGAGATTGCCGTGAAGATCGGCACGCTCGGCCTGCGCGACGGGGTCGATGCCCATTCGGCGTCGCTGACGCTCAGGGCCGATCGGAGCACCGTCACGCTCGCCGATCTGACCGGAGCAATCGGGGACGGCCGCCTCGGCGCCACGCTGACGCTGCGCCGGGACGGAGCGAGCGCGTCGCTGAACGGCACCGTCTCCTCGAACGGCATCGCGCTCGGCGGCTCCGGCCCGACGGCGAGGCTCGCCGGTTCGCTCGACCTCGTCGGCGTCGGCTCGAGCCCGGCCGCCCTCGCCGGAAGCCTGGCCGGCACCGGCTCGATCCGGCTCCTCGACGCCAGGATCCCGGGACTCGATCCCGCCGCCATCGCCCGCACGGCCGTGATGGCGGAGCGGAACACCTCCCAGGTCGATGCCGATGCGGTCGCCGCGAGCCTCGATGCCGGTCTCGCCCAGGCGCCGCTGCCGCTCGGCGACACGGATGGACCGGCGGTGCTGGCGACCGGCATCCTCAGGGTGGGCCCGCTGCATGCCGAGGGCAGCGGCTGGACGGCAGATGCGGATGCGTCGCTCGACCTCGCGACCCTCATGCTGCAAACGAAGGTCGCCCTCAAGGCGCGTCAGCCTCTCCCGGACTGGAAGGGCGGGTCGCCGCAGGTCACCGTGCGCTTCGATGGTCCGCTCGGCGAGACGCCGAGCCGCAGCGTCGACGCCGCCAGCTTCGTCAACGCCCTGCAGGCCCGCGCCATCGCGCGCGATCAGGAGCGCATCGACGTCATGCAGCAGGACGTCCGCGAACGCGCCTATTTCAACCGTCGCCTCAAGGCGATCGAAGCCGATCAGCAAGCCCAGCGCGAGCGCGCCAAGGCGGAGGCCGAGATCGAGCAGCAGCTCAAGGCCGAGCCGCCGCAACCGCCGGCCCCGGCGGTGCTCCGTCCACGGACGCCCGCGGCGAGCGAGCCGGCCGCAGGCGCCGGCGCGTCGTCGCCGATGCCGCCGGCCCGACCCGCCAGGGGGGCGCATACGCGGCCCTTGAACATCAGGCCTTCGGTGGCGCGGCCGCCGCCTTCGTCCGGATTGCCGCCGACGGCCGCCGTCCCCGATCCGACGAGCGCCGGGCGCTATTGAGCTCATGCCGGACATGATACAGGCGGCGGTGATCGGCGCCGGCCCGGCCGGCCTCATGGCGGCCGAGACCTTGGCCCGTGGCGGGGCGGCCGTCACGCTCTTCGACCGCATGCCCTCGGCCGGCCGCAAGTTCCTGCTGGCCGGGCGCGGTGGCCTCAACCTGACCCATAGCGAGGCCGCGAGGCGCTTCATCGAGCGCTACGGCACGGCGGCGGAGCGGATGCGTCCTGCCGTCGAGGCCTTCGGGCCGGAGGCGCTGCGAGGCTGGAGCGAGGGGCTCGGCGAGCCGACTTTCGTCGGCTCGAGCGGGCGCGTCTTTCCGCAAAGCTTCAAGGCCTCGCCGTTGCTGCGGGCCTGGCTGCGTCGGCTCGGCGCGCTCGGCGTCGAATTCCGGCCACGCCATCGCTGGATGGGCTGGAACGCGGAGGGACGGCTCCGCTTCGAGACGCCGCACGGCGCGGTCGTGGTCGCGGCCGAGGTCGTCGTGCTCGCGCTCGGCGGCGCGAGCTGGCCGCAGCTCGGCTCGGATGGCGGTTGGGTCCAGACGGTCGAGGCCGCGGGCGTGGCGGTCGCGCCGCTGCAGCCGAGCAATTGCGGCTTCCGGGTCGACTGGTCGAAACGTTTTCGCGACCGGTTCGAGGGCGCCCCGGTCAAGGGCATCAGCCTTGGTCTCGGGGGCCGCTCGCTGCGCGGCGAGGCGACCATCACCCGCACCGGGATCGAGGGCGGCGGCATCTACGCCCTGTCGGCGCCGCTGCGCGACGCCATCGCGGCCGGCGGCGGGGCGCGGCTCGACATCGCGTTGCGGCCCGACCTTTCGGCCGAGGAGCTTGCGCGCCGGCTTGCCCTCCGGCCGCCGCGACAATCGCTGTCGACCTTCCTGGGCAAGGCCCTAAAGCTCGCGCCGGTGGCGGTTGGCCTGCTCCAGGAAGCCGCCGTCGTGGCCGGCGAGCCGCTCTCCGGTCTCCCGCCAGAGGATCTTGCGGCCCGTGTCAACGCCGTTCCGCTGAGGCTCGTCGGCACCGGCCCGATCGCGCGGGCGATCTCGACCGCCGGCGGCATCGCCTGGAGCGGGGTCGACATGGATCTCATGCTGATGCGCCGTCCCGGCACTTTCGTGGCGGGAGAGATGCTCGATTGGGAGGCGCCGACCGGCGGCTACCTGCTGCAGGGCGCCTTTGCGACCGGGGCGGCCGCCGGGCGCGGCGCACTGCACCGGCTCGGCCGCGACAGCTGAGTCCGCCTCACATGTTCGGGTAGTTGGGGCCGCCGCCACCCTCGGGTGGTACCCAGGTGATGTTCTGGGCCGGATCCTTGATGTCGCAGGTCTTGCAGTGGACGCAGTTCTGCGCGTTGATGACGAAGCGCGGATCCGACTTCGCTGTCTCGTCCGCGTAGACCACCTCGTAGACCCCCGCCGGGCAGTAGAGCCGCGCCGGCTCTCCGTATCGCGGCAGAGTCTTCGCGACCGGGATCGACGGATCGCTCAGCACCAGATGCGGCGGCTGGTTCTCCTCGTGGTTGGTGGACGAGAGGAAGACGGAAGACAGCCTGTCGAAGCTCACCACGCCATCGGGCTTCGGGTAGCGGATGGGCCTGACTTCGGCGAGGGTCTTCAGCGAGGCATGGTCCGGCTTGTCGTGCGCCATGGTGCCGAAGAGCGAACCGCCGAAGAGCTGGTTCGACCACATGTCGAGCGCGCCGAGCGCCACGCCCGGCATGGTGCCGAACTTCGACCACAGGGGCTTGACGTTGCGGACCCGCTTCAGATCGGAGCCGATGGCGGACGACCGCCAGGAGGCCTCGTAGCTCTCGAGCTCGTCGTTGGCGCGCCCGGCCGCGAGCGCCTCGACCACGTGCTCGGCCGCCAGCATGCCGGAGAGCACGGCATTGTGCGACCCCTTGATGCGCGGCACGTTGACGAAGCCGGCCGCGCAGCCGACGAGCGCGCCGCCCGGAAAGCAGAGCTTGGGCACCGACTGCCAGCCGCCCTCGGTGATGGCCCGCGCCCCATAGGCCAGACGCTTGCCGCCCTTGAAGATTTCGGCGATCATCGGATGCGTCTTGAAGCGCTGGAACTCGTCGAAGGGCGAGAGCGTCGGGTTCTGGTAGTTCAGGTGGACCACGAAGCCGACCGACACCATGCCGTCCTCCATGCCGTAGAGGAAGGAGCCGCCGCCGGTCTTGTTGTCGAGCGGCCAGCCGAAGCTGTGCTGCACCAGGCCCGGCACGTGCTTCTCGGGCGCGACCTGCCAGATCTCCTTGAGGCCGATGCCGTATTTCTGCGGCTCGCGGCCATGATCGAGCCCGAAGCGGGCGATCAGCCCCTTGGCGAGCGAGCCCCGCGCGCCTTCCGCCACGAGCACGTATTTGGCCCGGAGCTCCATGCCGCGGGTGTAGGCCTCGGTGATGCGGCCGTCGCGGCCGACGCCCATGTCGCCCGAGGCGATGCCGACCACCTCGCCCCTGTCGCCATAGAGCACCTCGACCGCCGCGAAGCCCGGATAGATCTCGACGCCGAGCGCCTCCGCCTTGCGGCCGAGGTAGCGCGCCACATTGGCGAGCGAGCCGACGAAATTGCCGTGGTTGCCCATCAGCTTCGGCATCAGAAAATTGGGCAGGCGCACGCCGCCGGCGGGGCCGAGATAGTAGAAGCGGTCGTCGGTGACCTCGACGCTCAGCGGCCGATCGGCCTCCCCGCGCCATTCGGGCAGGAGGGCATCGAGGCCCGCGGGATCGATCACCGCGCCAGACAGGATATGGGCGCCGACCTCCGAGCCCTTCTCCAGCACGACGACGGAAAGATCGGGGGCGAGCTGCTTCAGCCGGATGGCGGCCGAGAGGCCCGCCGGTCCGGCGCCGACGATGACCACATCGAACTCCATCGCCTCGCGCGCCGGCGGCTCGAATTTTTCTGGGGCGCCGTTCGGTTCGGCCATGGACGATATGCTCCCTCTATGTCATCGGCGTGATTGATCGTCTCCTAGCAGCCCCTTACCCTAACTCGACCGCCCCTTGCATGAAATTTCATCTCTCCGCGGACGTTCATTATGGGCAAGGTATATACATTCGTGTAGCGTGAAGGCATGGACTTCGGGGTTGCAGGGTTCGAATGGGATGAAGGCAACAGAGCAAAGTGCTGCAAGCACGGATTATCTCTGTCGGAGATAGAGACGGTGTTTTCCGGACGCCCGCGGATTGCGCCGGATTTGAAACATGGGCGCGTCGAGCAGCGATTCGTTGCTATCGGCCCAACCTCGGAAGGACGGCTAGCCTTCGTGGTTTTTACGTGGCGCGGAGCCCTGATCCGCCCGCTCAGTACCCGCTACATGCATGCCAAAGAGATCAAGCGATATGAAACGGAAAGTTCCTGATTTCAAAAGCGATGCAGAAGCCGAAGCTTTCCTCGATGAAGACCTGTCTGAGCTGGATTTTTCTCAATTCAAGCCGGCAAAATTTGATTTTGAGAGAAATTCAGCGCAGCTTAACATGCGCGTGCCGCAACTGCTGTTGGACGCGGTGAAAGACCGGGCTAGAGCACGCGGCATCCCCTACACACGCTATATTCGCGAGTTATTGGAGCGTGATGTCTTGCGAACGAAACCTTGATGTCACCCCATCAGCACCGCCTGCCGCTCCGATAGCGTCTTGGCGATCGCCTCGATGCCGGCCGTGATGGCTGCGGCATTGGCGATCATCCAGGCGCCGTCGCGGCTCTCGAGCATGGTGCGCAGCAGCTCCGCTTGGCCGATCAGCCGCTTATCCGCCTCGACGAGCCGCGCCAGCGTCGCGGCTTCGTCGCGGTAGCGCTGCGTCATGCGATCGTTCTCCGGTGCCGGCTGGGCGCGGACCTGCGCTTCGGCGGCGCCGATGGCCCGCGATAGCCGTTCGAGGAGTTGCGCCCCGGCGAGCGCGGCCGGATCGGGCCGCGGTTTTTCGCGCGACGGCGGGGGAAGGGTCTCGCGCCGGAAGCCGACCTCCGCCGCCTCGGCGGCTCGATGCGCTAGGCCCAGAAGCCAGCTGGCCTTGCTCCTGACCAAGAGGTCGTCGGCCCGCAGCCGGTTCTCGAGGCGATAGAAATCGTAGCCCCAGCCGTGGAAGAGCGTGATGGCGATCTGCTCGAGGCGCGAGGCGTCGTAGAAGTCCGGCAGCGCGCTCATCGCTGCACCATGCCGGCCTCGGTGCCGACTGGATAGAACCCGGTCGGCTGGCCGCCGATCTGGAACGGAACCCCGGCGGCGGCGTTCGGCGCCGAGACGAGCCCCTTCTCGGCCATGCGCAGCGCCAGATAGTAGCGCACGGCCTCGATCGGCGTGAGGCCGATGGCCTGCAGCGAGATCAGTTCGCGCATCCGCTCGTCCTTCGGCAGGATCAGGATCTTGAGGTCATTGAGCATGATGCCGTAAACGGCCAGAAATTCGGTCAGGTGGGCTTTCACGCCTTCGCGGATCTCCGCGATATGCTCGTTGATGTTCTCCATCTTGGTGACCTGCACCACCTGGTTGATGGCCTGCTCGATGGCCGGGCCGGCGTAATCGGCGATCTCGCGCGTGTCGATGACATTGCCGTTGAACGGCAGGTGAGTGATGAGATCGAGCGCCGCCTCGCGCGTGTCGACATGGACGTAATAGTCGACCTGGTAAGACATCTCCGCCATCTCGGCGCTGGTCGCCACCCCCTGGCTGCGGATGAGGAGCTTCGAGCGGTTGATGTAGATGACCTCGTAGACCCACGGCGAGTTGCCGCCGAAGAAGCCCTGCACGATCGAGCCGAGCAGCGGCTTGTCGGGCGTCGTCAGGGCATATTGACCCGTCTCGTAGACGTTGAGCACCGCCCCGCGCGATTTCAGCACGCAGAAATGATTGCTCTCGACGGTCAGCAGCGATCCCGACACGATGCTCTCGTCGACGATCTTGATCGCGATGTTCTTCGTGCCGAGCATGTCGACACCCTCGCGATTGAGCGGGGTTATAACCTGGCGGGTGATGGCCATGCGTGATCTCCTGGCGACGAGGACAACGAGGATGAGGGCGCCCCCGACGAGCCATAGGACCGTCATGGCACGGGTACGCGGGTGAAGCTGGAGGCGTGGCGGAGCGCGCCGTCGCGTTCGCGAACCGTCGTCACGGCGTTCGACTCGTGGATCTTTCGGCGCGACGGCATGGTAGGAAGCCTACATCAGGAGATGGACCGCATCCATGACATCGATGAGTTCCGGCTCCAGGACCGAGATCGAGGCGTTGCTGCGCTGGTATGTCGACATGGGCGTCGACGTCGCGCTCGACGCCGAGCCGCACGACAGGTTCGCCGAGGCGGCGCACGCCGTCGACTCCATCCTCGAGTCGGCGGAACAGCCGCCATCGCCCGCCCCCGGACCTGCACGGCGGGTGCCGGCCGCCGACCGGCCGTCCGTGATGGCGGCCCGAACCATCGCCGGCCCGGCGGCGGCGCTGACGGCCGACGCGGCGGTGCGCTCGGCCCGCGAACAGGCGGCGCAGGCCCGGACGCTCGACGAGTTGCGCGCCGCGCTGGTTGCCTTCGACGGATGCGGCCTGAAGCAGTCGGCGACCCAGCTCGTCTTCGCCGACGGCAATCCCGAGGGGCGGGTCATGGCGGTCGGCGAGGCGCCCGGCGCCGACGAGGACCGTCAGGGGCGGCCGTTCGTGGGCCGCTCCGGGCAACTTTTCGACCGCATGCTCAAAAGCATCGGGCTCGACCGCACGCAGGTCTATATCGCCAACGTGGTGCCCTGGCGGCCGCCCGGCAACCGCACCCCGACGCCGCAGGAGGTGGCGATCTGCCACCCGTTCGTCCTGCGCCAGATCGAGCTTGCGGCGCCCGACCTGTTGATCTGCCTCGGCGGCGCCGCCACCCACGCGCTGCTGCCCGTCAAGGACGGCATCCTGCGGCTGCGCGGCCGATGGTTCGATTTCCCGACCGGCGACCGTGTCATCAAGGCCATGCCCATGCTGCATCCGGCCTATCTGCTGCGCACGCCCGCCCACAAGAAGCAGGCCTGGCGCGACCTCGTCGAATTGCGCAAGGCCCTCGACGGCGCCGCCCCGGCCCCGCTCACCGGATCTCCCTGACCGCAGGAAGGCCGACTTGCCTTGCGGACTCAATCCGGCTTCTGTTCTCCCCGATTCGGACCGGAGCGCAACCCCTGGATGCACATGTGAAGACCGCGAACCAGAAGCTCGTCGACCTGCTCGACTACGTCGAACAGGTCGTCAGGCTCGACGAGCGGGTCGCGTTCCGGCTGGCCGACTATCGGCTCGCCGACGGCACGGCCTTCGTCCTGCGCGACGCCGAGATCGATGGTCTGCCGGGCCTCCACCTCGACGAGCGCGACGAGGACGGCGCCGTCTGGTTGCGCGCCGAGCGGCTCGCCCGCCACGCTGCGCCGGACGTGCCCGCGAGGCTCGCGCCATGGCTCGTCGCCGGCGCGGATCCCATGGCGCCGCCGACAATCCTCGACGAGCGGCTCGATACCGTCTCGGCCGAGGCCCGCAACGCGCTGCTTGCGGCCGGCGAGGCCGACGAGGAGGATTTCAGCGCCGTTCCGGAGCCGCTCGCGGCTTCCTGCGGCCCGCCTCGCTTCGACCGGCGGCTGGCGCTCGCACCGGCCGAGCGCGCCGCGGCGGAGGCCTGGATCGCCGGACCGTGGCAGGCCTGGTCCGACGCCGAGGCGCCGCGCCGTCGCACGATCGCGCTCTATGGCGCGCTCTACAGGCTTCAGCAGCAGCTCGAGCTTGGCGGGGCCGAGAGCGCGGTCGAGGCCGTCTGGGGCATCGGTCCGGTCCAGTGGGCGAGCTCGGCCCGGGGCATCGACCGGCCGCTGATCGAGCGCACCGTCGAGCTCGAGCTCGATGCCGACGGCACCATCCGGGTGCGGCCGCGCGCCGTGCCGGCGCGGTTCGACCTCAAGCCCTACGACGAGCTCGGCTGCCCCAATCTCAATCAGCTCGACGAGGCGCTGCGGCGTGAGATCGAACGGACGGCGGAAGACGAAGGCATGACGCCCTTCCGGGCCACGAGCTTCGAGCCGAGCCTGCTCGCGGCCGCCACCCGTCTCGCCCCGAACGGCCGCTACGTGCCAAGCCGGCGACCCACGGCCCCGGAAGGCGACGGTCCGGTCATCACGGATGGCTGGGTGCTCTTCGCACGGCCGCGTTCGCGCCACGTGGTGCTCGACGACATCGCGCGCTTCCGCGATCTGGCGAAGCAGGCGTCGACGCTGAACGGCCTTGCCGCGCGATTGGTGACGCCGCCCGCCGCCGCCAATGCCGAGCCGTGGCGACCGCTCGGCGACAGGCTCGGCACGCTGGAGGAGGCCGGCGCGCCGGCGGAGGCGGCGCCGCTCACCGACGTCTTCTTCCCGAAGCCCTTCAACGAGGATCAGATCGCCATCGTGCGCCGCCTGGCGGCGGGCGACGGGCTCGTCGTGCAGGGCCCGCCCGGCACCGGCAAGACGCATACGATCGCCAACCTCATCTGCCATGCCATGGCGCTCGGCCAGCGCGTGCTCGTCGTGTCGCGCGGCGAGGCGGCGCTCGCCGTGCTGCGCGACCTCCTGCCGGAGAAGGTGCGCCCGCTCGCCATCTCGATCCTGTCGAGTGAACGGGCCGGCCTGCGGCAGGTCGAGACCGCCATCCGCGAGATCCAATCCGTCGTCGAGGAGAGCCGCCCCGAGATCCGCCAGTCGGCCATCCGGCGCTGCGAGGCGGAGATCCTCAAGATCCGGGCGCGGCTCGATGCCATCGACCATGAGCTCGACGCCATCGCCGACTGGCAGACCGCGCCGCTCGGCCCGTCCGCCACGCCGCCGGCGGACCTCGCCAGGACGCTGCAGGCCGCGCGCGAGCGCCATGCCTGGTTCACCGACCGGCCCGAGGCATTCGCGGCCGAGACCGGTCTCGACGAGGCCATGCTGGCTTTGCACCGGGCCCGCCGCGCCGCGGGCGTCCTGATCGACCACGTCGATGCTACGCTGCCCTCCCCCGAAACGTTGCCGGATGCCGCGACGGTGGCGGCCTGGCACGACGATCTTCGCCACGCCGACGCCTTGCGCGAGGCGGCGGCCTCCGGTCCGGCGCGGGCGCTGCGCATCCCCTCCGATCGAGTCGACCAAGCGCAAGGCGCCGCCCGGGCGCTGCGCGACCTCGCGACGGCCCGGGACGTCGCCACCCACCAGGCCTGGCTCATTCCTGTCCTGGAGGCGGGCGCCACCGGCGTGGCCTCGCCGTGGCTCGACATGCTGCGCGACATCGTGTCGGATTTCAGAACCGCCGAGGCCGAGCGGATCCGGCTCGCACCCTTCGCCATCGAGATCCCGGAGCGGCTGCTCGACGACGAGATCGCCCGCGCCGCGATTGACCGCGCTGCCGCCGGCGAACGTCCGTGGGGCCGGATCGCCATCGGCCGCTCGCTCAGCCGGGACCTCGTCGGCAAGGTGCGTCTCCGCGGCCTGCCGCCACGCGAGGATTCGATGTCCTGGCGCGCCGTCGCCGACCATTTGCGCCTTCAGGACGAGCGGCACGCGCTGGCCGCGCGCTGGCGCAGCTTCGCGGCCGAGGCCGGTCTGCTGCCGGGCGACGACCCCGGCAATTCCGCGCCGGCGGCGCATTACCTCGCCACCCTCGACCGGGCGACGGCCGGGCTCGAATTTTTCGCCACGGTCGCGCGCGCCCTGCCGACGCTCGCCGCCATCGCGACCGATCCCGGCCTTGCCCGTGCCCTCGCGGACCAGGTCGAGGGAGCCGTCGCGGCGGCGCGCCTCGCCGCGGCCGATGCCGCCCGCGCCGCGGTCGCGGCCAGCTTTACGGGGGACGACAGGACCTCGCGCATGGCCAGGCAATTCCTGGGCGATCTCATCGGGCGCACCGATGTCGAGCCGGCGCGGATCGAGGGCCTGTGGACCGCGCTCGTCGGCCGCATCGCCTCGGTTGCCGGCGCCGCGGCGGAGTTTGCGACCATCGTCGATGTGACCGGGCGCATCGCCGCGGCCGGCGCGCCCGCCTGGGCCGGGCGGCTCAGATCCGAACCGGTCGAGGGCGAAACCGACCCGCTCCTGCCGGACGATTGGCGCGAGGCCTGGGACGCCGGCGCCGGCGAGGCCCATCTCGAACGCATCGACGGCCGCACCGCGCTCCTCGCCCTGTCGCGGGAGCGCGAGGCCGCCGACCGGCGCGCCCGCAAGCTCTTCGTCGAGCTGGTGCGCGAGCGCGCCTTCATGGCGCTGGAACGGCGCCTGTCGCCGCAGGTCAAATCGGCGCTCGTCGAGTACGTCCGGGCGCTGGGCCGGCTCGGCAAGGGCACCGGCAAGGGCGCCGGCCGCCACCGCCGGACGGCACGTGAGGCGATGGACCGCTGCTACGACGCGGTGCCGTGCTGGATCATGCCGACCTGGCGTGTCGCCGAGCAGCTGCCCGCCGATCTTGCGGCCTTTGACCTCGTCATCCTCGACGAGGCCTCGCAATCCGACGTCACCGAGCTGCCGGCGCTGCTGCGCGGCAAGAAGATCCTCGCGGTCGGCGACGACCGGCAGGTGAGCCCGACGCCGCCTTTCGTGACGCAGGCCCGCCTCGAGCAGTTGCGCCACCACTACCTGCGCGACCTGCCCTTCGCGAGCCTGCTCGAGCCGGGCGAGAGCCTCTACGATCTGCTGCGCGCCGTGTTTCCGGACAGCCGGCTGATGCTGAAGGAGCATTTCCGCTGCGTCGAGCCGATCATCCGGTTCTCGATGCGGTTCTATCCGGAGCGGCTCGTGCCGCTGCGCGTCCCCTCGGCCGCCGAGCGCCTCGACCCGCCGCTCGTCGACATCCTGGTGCCGCACGGCATGCGCGACGGAGCACGCAAGATCAACCGGGCGGAGGCCGAGGTGATCGTTGCGGAGATCGCCGGGATCGCGTCCGCGCCGCACCATGCCGGCCGCTCGATCGGCGTCATTTCGCTCATCGGGGGCGAGCAGGCGGAGCTGATCCGCGTCATGCTTGCCGAGCGGATCGGCGAGGAGGCGATGCAGCACCACAAGATCCTCGCCGGCGACAGCGCCGCTTTCCAGGGCAACGAGCGCGACATCGTCTTCCTGTCCATGGTGGCGGACCGCAAGCGGCGCTCGACGCTGACCATGCTGCGCTACGAGCAGCGCTTCAACGTGGCGGTGTCGCGAGCCCGCGACCGTGTCGTCCTGGTGCGCTCGGTGTCGCTCGACGACCTCAACCCGAAGGACCTCAAGGCGCGGCTGATCGCCCATTTCGACGATCCGATGCCGGCCCGGCCCGGCGGTGCCGGCGACGAGGCGGCCTGCGAATCGGCGTTCGAGCGGGACATGATGCGCGCGCTCGTTGGGCGCGGCTACCGGGTCGAGCCGCAGGTCGGGGCCGAGGGCTTCCGCATCGACCTCGTCGTCGAGGGGACCGAGGGGCGCCGCCTCGCCGTCGAATGCGACGGCGATTCCTTCCACGGACCGGCGCAATGGCGCGAGGACATGCGCCGGCAGCGCATCCTGGAGCGGGTCGGCTGGCGGTTCTGGCGCTGCTTCGCCTCGAACTTCTATCGCGACCCGGAGGGCGTCGTCGCCGACCTCGTCGCGACGCTCGACCAAGAGCGTATCGAGCCGCTCGACGGCGCGGCCGGAGCGGGCCGGCTGACCGAGCATCGGGTGGTCGCGCCGCCGCCCTCCGCAGCGAGCGGCGAGGCGCCGCCGCGCCCCGACACCGACGCCGCCGAACCCGATGCGCTGAAGGCCGGCGATCGCTTGGCACTGGTCTTCGACGACCGGAAACGCCTCACGATCCGCCTCACGGAGGATGCGACCGACGAGGGCCGTGGCCTCGTCGGCAGGCAAACGCCGCTCGGCCGCGTTCTCACGAGCGCCGAGGAGGGCGACGAGATCGAGCTGCCGTTCGGCGACGGCCCGCCCGCCAGGGCGCTGATCGAGGCGGTGGAGCGGGCCAGGAGCTGAGAGCGCGAATAACCCGCCACGTCGTCCGCCGCATTCGTCAACTTGTATTCGCTACGCTTGAAGCGTATATCATCGGGGTAGACATCGAGTTCGACCCGACCAAGAGCGAGACGAACCGACAGCAACGCGGCTTTGGCTTTGGCTACGCTGCTCGCGTCTTCCTCGACCGGACCTTGATGTGCTTCGCCCGCGTCGCGTAAGGAGAGATCGTGTCATTTCCGCTCGCCCGGCAAGCCGCAAGGAGCGCAAGCAATGGCTCGCGTCAGAATGACGATGGAAGAGGTTGCGGAATCGCGTGACGTCGATCGCGTGAAGGTCGATGCCACGACGGAAGCGGATGTTCGCCGCTACATGATCGAGGACGGCGAGGATCCCGACGCGCCTCTCGGGACGTACAAAATCGTTCTGTCGGCCGCCGCCGTCCGCAAGCGGACCGGCCTGTCTCAGGACGCCTTCGCCTTTGCCATCGGCGTACCCCTCGCGACGCTGCGGAACTGGGAACAGGGCCGCACGCCGCCGGATCCGGCGGCGCGGTCCCTCTTGGCGCTCGTGGCTGACGACCCGGAGCGAGCGTTCAAGGTGCTCGCACCTCGGGCGCCCCAGGCAAGCTGAAGGTTGATCCGCAATCTCTCAGCGCGGCGGATCATCGAGCATCAGGCCGCCGTCGCTCCAGAGCGCGTTGTTGCCGCGCGGCAGGTCGAGCGGTGAGCCCGGTCCCACCGTCCGCTCATAGATTTCGGCGTAATTGCCGACGGCGGAGAGCGCGCGCACCGCCCAATCGCGGTCGACATCCTTTTCCTCGACGCCGGGGACGAGGCCGCCGAGCACGCGCAGCACGGGGTCTTCGGTCGTGCGCAGGATCGCCGCGTCCGCCTTGGTGACTCTCGCCCGCTCGGTCAGCAGCAGCGCCTCGATCGTCGCATCCACGACCGCGGCCCATTGCGGGTCGTCGTCGCGCATCGCCGGCGCGACCGGATCGGCGGAGAGGCGGTCGGGCAGGATGTCGAAATCCTTGATCCGGTTCTGGAAGCGCGCCCGGATGTTGGCGAGCCGCGAGACGCTGTCGACGACGGCGGCGCAATGGCCGGTCAGCAGGCCGACGTCCATCTCGCCATCCTCCGACCAGGGAAACGGCATGACTTCGATCCCGCGACGGGCGGCGGCGGCATCGAGCACCGCCTCGGGCGGTGTCCCGCCGATGAAGCAGACCTGCTTGCCGGCGAGGTCGGCGAAGGAGCTGACGCCGCTGGCGCGGCTCACCAGGAAACCGTCGCCGTCATAAAAGACGGGATGGCCGAACCTGAGATGGCGCGCGACCGCGATAGCGTGCGAGGGCGAGGCGCCGATCAGGAGATCGATCGTCCCCGCCGCCAAAGCCGCGAAGCCATGCGCCTCGTCCGGAAAGATCGCCGGGGTCATGCGTCCGGAATCCTTGAGCACGGCGGCCGCCACGGCGCGGCAGATCTCGCTCGCTAAGGCGTCGAGCGAGCCGTGGGTATCGGTCCGTCCGTAGTCCTCCGGCACGTGGATGAGACCGCAGGACAGTGTACCCGCGCTCTTGACGTGGTCGAGCACCGGCCCGGCCTCGGCCCGTCCCGTGGCGCCGAGCAGCACGGCCACCACGAGCATGGTCAAGCGCATCCGCATGCGTGGCATCTTCGCCTGTGGAGGGGAAGTTGGGCGCCTACGGCGTCCAGGTGTCCGAGGTCGGCGTGCCGGGCGTCGTTCCGGGACGCGGGTTGAAGTCGGCGGGCGGAGGGTCGATCGGCTGCCCGTCGACGTAGTCGGTCGGCGTCGTGTGCAGCCAGGCGCAGCCGCGGCCCTGGAAGTGCGGCAAGGTCGTCACGAGCGACGGGGCGATGATCGCGTAGCCCGGCGGCAGCGGCGGCGCATTGCCGAGCAACCGGTTGTTGTCGAAGGCGATCGAGAGGTCGCCCATGTCCGCGACCTTGTCGTCGGCCGGGCCGAGATCGGTCTGCCCGAGGTTGCGGCCGAGCGCGCGACCGCGGGTCTCGTCCGGCAGGTCGGCGAGCGGCTCGAGGCTGAACAGCTCGTCGATGAATTTGATGACCGAGCTATGCTCCGAATATTGATGCACCACGACATGCGACTTGCCATAGGGCGAGATCACGATCGCGGGGATGCGAGGACCGCCGGCGAGCGGCTGGCCTTCAGGGTCGAGCGAGCGGATACGCGGCGGCACGTGATCGTAGAGGCCGTCCGTCTCGTCATAGGTGATGATGATGGCGCTCTCGTTCCAATAGGGGCTCTGGGCGATGGCATTGACCTCGTCGGCGAGGAGCGCCTCCGAGATCTGCGCGTCCGAATAGGCCGGATGGTCGTCGTTGCCCTGGAAGTTCGCCTGCACGATCGGGTTCGGATCGACCGGCCGAAGGAGGTCGTTGTTGCCATAGCCGCCGCGCACGTAGAATACGCCGCCCTCCTTGGGCAGGCGGGCATGATCGACGTCGTTGTAGAAGTCGGCGAGGCCGTGCAGGTGCGACAGCTCCCTCGTATTGTCCGCGATATAGCCGAAATATTGCGGGCCGTTGTGATGGGTGACGTAGCTCGAATTGGAGATCACCCCGGACTGATCGGTCGGTTCGAGATCGTAGCCCTCCTGATACCAGCCCCAGGGGATCAGCTTGAGGTCCTTGGCGGCGACCTCGTTCAGGTCGTGCTGGATGTCGGCCAGGTCGACGCCCGGGTTCTGGTCGGCGCGGACGACGTTGAACACCTGCGGGCCCATGAAGGAGAGGGGCAGCGTCGCGTAGGTCTGGTTCAGCGCCGGGGTCGCCCGGTTCTCCGTGAAGGGCAGCGGCAACCCGGTCGGATCGCTGTTGGAGCCGCCGTAGGGCGGAGGGTCGGAGACGATCGGCTCGCCGCCCGAGACCTTGATCCGTGGGTCCGAGGTATTGCTGCTGGCCTGATCGGGATGCAGCGCCCATTGCGTCTCGCCCGACTGGCCGGCGATCATGGCGATGGCGTTCGGCGTCGACGGCCCGATCTCGGTCTGGCGGAAATTGTCGAACATCGCGAAGCGGTCGGCATATTGCCACAGGAACGGGATCGTGTCGCAATCGAGATGGCTCATCACCAGCTCGGCCCGCTGCTTCTGCACCAGCGTCGGCCGGGTCGATGGCGCGAGCCCCGTGGCGAGCGAGACGATCTGCCCGCTCTTGGTGGTCAGGCCTTCCTCGTTCAGGGCATAGCGGTCGTTGGCGGCGAGGTTGCTCGCATCGAAATCCATGCTGTTGTCCATGCCGGTATGGCTATGGTCGACGGAATCGGTGTCGGCCGGATAGAGCGGCACGGTGCGTCCGGTCTGGTCGATGACGGTCTGGGGGATCAGGAAGGGCGAGATCGTGCCGGTCGACCCGTCGGTGTTGACGATCGGCTGGACGAAGCCCGGCGTCTGACCGGCGGATTGCGTGAACAGGCCGGCGGCGCCCGGGAAGGTGCCGAAATAATGATCGAACGCCCGGTTCTCCTGATAGAGGACGAACACGTATTTGATCTTGTGCTGCAGCAGGTTCAGCTTGGTCGCCGGATCGAGCCGCGGCTCGGCCGAAACCTGCGTGGCGAGGCGGCTGACCATCGGCGAGCTGGCGGGCTGGGTGGACACGTCGGTCGCCGCCGTCTGGGCCAGCGCCGCCTGCGTCTGCAGGGCGAGGGCGGCCAGCATGGCACAGGATGATGCGAGACGTCGCTTGACGGTCATCGATGAAGCTCCCCACCAGGCCGCGCCGCGCGGATCGCGGCCGGCTCATGACGGGGTGACCTAACCCGCGGGGTGCGACACGCGACTTACGATATGGTGACGAATCCATGACGACGGGCCCGCGAGCCGCACCGCCTCACTCCCAGTCGAGCACCACCTTGCCGCATTCGCCCTTGCGCATGGCCTCGAAGCCTTGCGCGAAATCCGCGACGGGAAAACGATGGGTGATCACCTTTCGGACCTCGAGGCCCGACTGCAGCATGGCGAGCATCTTGTACCAGGTCTCGAACATCTCGCGCCCGTAGATGCCCTTGATGGTCAGCATGCGGAACACGACCCTGTTCCAGTCGATGGCGAAGGGCTTTGCCGGAATGCCCAGCATGGCGATCTTGCCGCCCATGACCAGGCTGTCGATCATGCCCTGGATGGCGGAGGGTACGCCGCTCATCTCGAGTCCGACGTCGAAGCCTTCCTTGAGGCCGAGGCGGTCCATCACCGATTTCAGGTCGTCCTTGGTCACGTCGACCGGCACCACGTCGGCGACCTCGGCGGCGAGCTTAAGCCGCATCGGGTTGACGTCGGTGATGACCACATGCCGCGCCCCGACGTGGCGCGCCACGGCGGCGCTCATGATGCCGATCGGTCCGGCGCCGGTGACCAGCACGTCTTCGCCGACGAGGTCGAAGGAGAGCGCGGTGTGCACCGCATTGCCGAGCGGGTCGAGGATGGCGCCGAGCTCGTCGTCGATGTCGTCGGGGAGCGGCACGATGTTGAAGGCCGGCACCCGGACGTATTCGGCGAAAGCGCCGGGGATGTTGACGCCGATGCCGCGCGTCTCGGGGTCGAGGTGGAAACGGCCGCCACGCGCGGCCCGGCTTTTCATGCCGATGACGTGGCCTTCGCCCGACACGCGCTGGCCGATCTTGAGGCCGCGCACCAGGGCGCCGAGCTCGACGATCTCGCCCGCATATTCGTGGCCGACCACCATCGGCACGGGGATGGTTTTTTTGGCCCACTCGTCCCAGGCGTAGATGTGGATGTCGGTGCCGCAGATGCCGGTCTTGGCGACCTTGACCAGCACCTCGTCGGCGCCGGGTACGGGGATCGGCTCATCGCCCATCCACAGGCCGGGCTCGGGCTTGGCTTTGACCAAGGCTTTCATGGACGGGACCCTCCACTTCGACCGTCGCGGGCACGCACGGCCTCCCACGCTTGTGGACACCAGATCGAAGGTCGGGACAAGCCGGGTTTAAAGGTGGCCGCCGCAGTTTTAGAGGTGATCGCCGCCGGCCGTCGGCAGCGGGTCGAGCCAGGGACTAAGGATGGGCGCGCGTGCCCTCTGATAGTCGCTCACATCCCGGGTGACGACGGTCAGCCCGTGGTGAAGCGCGGTCGCGGCGATGATCAAATCGGGCTGCGAAAACGTATGGCCGACCTTGCGGCCGTCTTCGACCAGGAGACGCCATTTGAACATGACGTCCTCGGTGATCGCCAGCACCCGCTGCTCGAACAGCGGCCGCACCTTATGCACAAGCCAGTCGTTCAGTTCGGCGCGCCGGCTGGCGTCGGTGACAAGTTCGATGCCGAAGCGGATTTCCGCAAGGGTCGCGGAGCTGACGTAGAGGAGGTCCAGCGGTTGCGCGGCGATGAAGGCGAGGACCTTGCGTTCCGGTTTGGGGCGGCGCAGCTCCGACAGGATATTGGTATCCAGGAGCCAACCCGTCACAAAGCGACCCCGCGCACAGGGAGAGGCGCGCGCTTGGGCTCGATATCGACATCGCGGTCGGGTGAGGCTTGCATGGCGGCGATCAGCGCCTCGCCGGTGAGATCGCCTTTCAGCCGGCGGAAGTCTTCGACCGAGATGACGACCACCTCCTCGCGGCCATGCACCGTCACATGCTGCGGCCCCTCGCTGCGGACGCGACGTACCAACTCGCTGAACCGCGCCTTGGCATCCTGCAACAGCCACGGACCGGAGTCCCGGTCGCGCGCCCGACGCGGCGTCGATGGTTTGGTGGAAGATGGTTTCATAATTCTAGTCATACTGACTAGAATATCACAATCAAGGGTCGGTTTTCAACGATCATGTCGCGGGGTTGCTCGGCGTTCCGTCCGATCTCCGAGAGCATATGATAATATGCTTTATCATGTAATGGAGCAGGTCATGGAAGTGCGCGAGGCCGATCGGGGGCGACTGAAATCCGATAAGGGCGAGGCTGTCGCGGCGGTTTGGGAGATGGTCTCTATTTTGGAGGCAGAGCGTCGTAATCCGGACGCGTGGGAGCGCACCTGCCTGATGCGCGCGCTCTCCGATCTGTTCTCAGGACGGTATGGTCTCGCGCTCTGCGAGGCACGCCTGGCACGCACGCCTGCCAAGCAGCGAAGCCCGACTGCCGCGCTTTCGACCGACCCGGTGACAGCAAGGCTCGACGTAGCGCTGATCCGAAAAGTTATGACGCATGTGGATGCAGAGCCTCTGCGCTACCCTCATTTCGGCCCGGTCGTGCTCACATGAACAAGCTCATCATCCTGCCGCATGCGCCAGCCCCTGCCCTGATCGCGGCGGCCGGCGACCGCGCCGTCTACCGCTTCCTGGAATTCTTCACGATGCAGATCAGGAACTCGAACACGAACGGCGCCTCTGTGCAGGCCAAATCTCCAGTTTTTATAGAGAAGCCTCTGATCCTCACACCACCCCCAACGTCTTCCCCGCGTCGATGAACGCCGTGATGGCGAAATCTACATCCGCCTCGCTCAAGGCCGCCGACATCTGGGTGCGGATGCGCGCCTTGCCCTTCGGCACGACGGGGAAGAAGAAGCCCGCCACATAGACGTCGCGCTCGTCGAGCGCCGCCGCCAGTTCCTGCGCCCGCTTGGCCTCGTGCAGCATGACCGGGATGATCGGCGTCTCGCCCGGGATCAGTTCGAAGCCGGCCTCGGCGAGCCCGGCCCGGAAGCGCTTCGTGTGGCTCATCAGTCGCGCGCGGCGGTCGTCGGCCGCGCGTGCGATCTCCAGCGCCTTGAGCGAGCCGGCCGCCACAGCCGGCGCGAGCGAGTTCGAGAACAGGTAGGGTCGCGCCCGCTGGCGCAAGAGCTCGACGATCGATTGGCTCGCCGCCACGAAGCCGCCCATGGCGCCGCCGAGCGTCTTGCCGAAGGTGCCGGTGACGATGTCGACGCGCTCGTGCACGCCGGTCAGCGCCGGCGTGCCTTTTCCCATCTCGCCGAGATGGCCGGTGGCGTGGCAATCGTCGACCATCACCAGGGCGCCATGGCGTTCGGCGAGGTCGCAGATGGTGGGCAGGTTGGCGACATGGCCGTCCATGGAGAAGACGCCGTCGGTGGCGATCAGCTTGAAGCGGGCGCCGGCCTTCTCCGCGTCATCGAGCTGCCGGGCGAGGTCGTCCATGTCGCCGTTGGCATAGCGGAAGCGCTTCGCCTTCGACAGCCGCACGCCGTCGATGATCGAGGCATGGTTGAGGCTGTCCGAGACGATGGCGTCCTCGGCCCCGAGCAGCGGCTCGAACACCCCGCCATTGGCGTCGAAACAGGCGGCGAAGAGGATCGCGTCATCCTTGCCGAGGTGGGCCGCGATGGCGGTCTCGAGGTCGCGGTGCAACGTCTGCGCGCCGCAGATGAAGCGCACCGAGGCCATGCCGAAGCCGAACCGGTCGAGCGCCTCCTTGGCGGCGGCGATCACCTCCGGATGGTCGGCGAGGCCGAGGTAATTGTTCGAGCACAGGTTGACGACGTTACGCAGGTTGCGCGGCGCCACGACCTCGATGCGTCCGCCCTGCGGCCCGGCGATCAGCCGCTCGCGCTTGTAGAGCCCGTCGAGCCGGATCTCGTCGAGCACGCGGTCGAGATGGTCGTCGAATGCCGCGGACACCATGGCTCTCCTCATCGGCGGCCTCGCTCGCCGCCGCGGATCAGCTTGCCCGCCATCGCACCCGCTGCACAGCCCTAAAATTTAGCGGGCCACGGAACGGGCCTCACTGGGGTGCCGGCGAATTGGAAGCGTCGTCCTTGTCCCAGCCGTGCGCCTTGATGGCGGCCTGCATCTTCGTCTGCAGCTCGGGCGAGAGCGCGCGCAGCCATTGCGTCGTGTTGCTGATCAGGCTCGAGCTCAGCTTCGGCTGCAGCGCCAGGACGTCGCGGCCGGCCGGCGTATCGTAGAAGGCATTGAGGCCCTTGAGGTCGTCGACGCTGAACGTCATCGCGTAGGAGCGCGCCTGGAGCGCGAAGAGCTCGTCGATATGGGCGCTCAGCATCGGCATGATGACCTCGTCGACCATGGTCCTCGCCCGATCCGGCTGATGCACCCCGAACTGTTGCATCATGCCGATCATGGGCGCGCTCATGGCGCGGATCGTCGCCTGGCGGTTGGCGCTGGTCTTGGCGATGATCTCATCGGCGAGGCGAGTCGCCTCGGGGTTCGGTTCGCTCGCCGCGCCCGTAGCCGGGGCGGGTGTCGCGGCCGGCGGCGGCGTGGTCTGGGCGCGGGCGCCACGGAGCGGAACCGCAACGGCCAGGACGGCCATCGCCGCCGCACCGGATCGCATGATCGAACGTCGCATGATGTTGCCCCCGGCCTCTTGATATCAGTCGCATCTATCGTGATCGGGCGAGGCGTCAATCCCGTGACAGGGGCCGGCATGAAGATCGCCTGCCGCTTGCCATTCATCCGAGGCTTGCACGCACCGCCGGCAGGGCGCATCTTTCAGGCATGGTCCCCACCTTCGATGCCCGGCAGGATCCGACGTCGCAGGGCGCCCTCGCGGCGCTGAACCAGCGCTCCCGCGATATCTTCCGGCGCATCGTCGATTCCTATCTCGCCACCGGCGAGCCGCTCGGGTCGCGCAGCCTGTCGCGCCTGCTGCCGGTGACGCTGTCCCCCGCCTCGGTGCGAAGCGTCATGCAGGACCTCGAGGAGCTCGGCCTGATCTATGCGCCGCACACCAGCGCCGGCCGGCTGCCGACCCAGCTCGGCCTGCGTTTCTTCGTCGATGCGATGCTCGAGATCGGCGACCTCAGCGAGGCCGAGCGGCGGCGCATCGAGACCGAGGTCAAGGCCGCCTCCCATGCCCGCACGCTCGACGGCGCCCTGGCCGAGGCGATGAGCCTGCTCTCGGGCCTGACGCGCGGCGCCGGCCTCGTCGTGACCACCAAGGACAATGCGCGGCTGAAGCATATCGAGTTCATCCGGCTCGATCCGGAGCGAGGCCTCGCGATCCTCGTGGCGGAGGACGGCTCGGTCGAGAACCGCGTCGTCCAGACCCCCAAGGGCCTGCCGGCCTCGGCGCTCGTCGAGGCGGCCAACTATCTCAACGCCCGGATCAGAGGCCGTACCCTGACCGAGGCCAGGGCCGAGATCGAGACCGAGCGCCGCGCGGCGGAGAGCGAGCTCGGTCTCTTGACCGAGAAGCTCGTCGATGCGGGTCTGGCCAGCTGGGCCGGCCTGCAGGGCGAGGGGCGCCAGCTCATCGTGCGCGGCCAGGCCAACCTGCTCGAGGACCTGACGGCCCTCGACGACCTGGAACGGATCCGGCTGCTCTTCGCCGATCTCGAGACCAAGACCGACGTGATCGAGCTGCTCAACCGCGCGGAGACGGGCGAGGGCGTGCGCATCTTCATCGGCGCGGAGAACAAGCTGTTCTCGCTCTCCGGCTCCTCGATGGTCGCCGCGCCCTTCCGCGACGGTCAGCAGCGCATCGTCGGCGTTCTCGGCATCATCGGTCCGACGCGGCTCAACTATGCCCGCGTCGTGCCCATGGTGGACTATACGGCCCGCGTGATCTCCCAGGTCGTCGGCGGACTCTGAGAGGCCGCCTCGAAACGGTCCAAAGACCGGATTATCCGAGCGGTGCGCCCCCGCTCACCCGCCAGAAGACATCCGATGACCGTGCCGCCTCGCCGCATTCTCCTGCCCATCGCCGGCATCGCCGTCGGCGTCTTGCTGCTGGCCTTGGGCTTCGTGTTCCAAGGCGGGGGCGGCGGCGCCAATGCCTCCGGCATCGGCGGCCCCTTCACGCTGACCGACCAGAACGGCAAGACCGTGACCGATGCCGATTTCGCCGGCGAGCCGAAGCTGGTGTTCTTCGGCTACACCCATTGCCCCGACGTCTGCCCGATGACGCTCTCCGACATCACCACGATGCTCGGGGCCCTCGGGACGGACAAGAAGGCCGCGGTGCTGTTCATCACCGTCGACCCCGAACGCGACACGCCGGCCGTGCTCAAGGACTACCTGTCGAGCTTCGATCCGCGCATCACGGGGCTCACCGGCAGCCCGACCGCCATCGCCAAGGTGCTGCAGGACTATCGGGTCTACGCCAAGAAGGTGCCGACCGGTGGCGGCGACTACACGATGGACCATACGGCGCTGGTCTACCTGATGGACAAGTCCGGCAACTTCGTCCAGTCCTTCAATCCCGAGCTCGAAAAGCCCAAGCAGGCGGCGGTCGCCTTCAGCAAGTTTCTGTGAGGCCACGCAGTTTCGGGTCACACAAGGCCAAAGGATCGGCGGCGGTGGAGCCTTAGGCGACACCGTCAGTAGAGGCCGATGGGGAAATATTTTAGATAGAGGTCGGCGTAGCGGCCCTTGGCGGCGACGCGGGCCAAGGCATAATCGAGCGCGGCGCGCAGCGCGTCGTCGCCATGCCTCACCGCGATCCCTGCCCCGTCGCCGAAGAACCGGCTCTCCGTATAGGGCCCGCCCGCGAAGCTGCAGCAGGCAGCCGCGTCGGGTCCGCCGAGCCATTGCGCCAGCGCGATGCCGTCGCCGAACACGAGGTCCACCGCGCCCGCCTTGAGCGCCGCCCTGGCCTCGGCCGCGTCACCGTAGGGACGCAGATCGACGTTGGGAAAGAAGGCCTTGAGGAATGCCTCATGAGCGGTTCCCCGCGCCACGCCGACACGCTTGCCGGCAACGACATCGGGCGTGATGACGCCGAAGCTCGTCTCGGTGCGGGTCGCGAAGCGCGCCGGCGTCTTGTAATAGGGCGAGGTGAAGTCGACCTGCGCCAGGGCATCGTCGGTAATCGCCAGCGACGCTATGGCGGCATCGGCCAACCCGGCTCTGATCGCCGGCACGATCGTGTCGAACGGTCTCACCTGGATCGTGCAGGTCACGTCGAGCTCGGCGCAGAGCGCGCGGGCGAGGTCGACGTCGAAGCCCACGAGCGTACCGTCCGAGAGCGTGAAGCCGAAGGGCGGATCGTCTCCTTCCGTGAGGAAGCGGATGCTCCTGAGCGTGTCGGGATCCGGCTTCTCCGGGGTCACGGCCGGATCCCAGAAGCTCGGCACGAACACCCCTGCCGCATTGCCCGACGGCGCCGACGGCGCGGTCTCCGCGGCCAGGGCCGCCGCAGGCAGCAGCAGGAGGATCAGACCGCCGATCAGCGGGCCCCGGAGAGAATCGAAAAATTTACATATGCAACTGTCGATGGTCGCCGCTACCATGGCCTGATCCGATTGCCTTTTGGCTTTGAGTTCTATCATGGGGATCGAGGCGCGTCAGTGGACCGGCATGCCCGTCCCGCTCGTCGGCGAGGCCCGGCGCCTTCCCAGGGAGGGGCCGCATGGCGCCGAACGATCGCCATCCTCGTCCGGTCTGCCGGTCGAGATCGCCTTTCTGGCGGCCCAGGGCGTCGCGCCGGACATCCTGCTGCGGGCCTCGGCCATCGCCCGGCAGACCGGCGTCAGCGCCGACCGGGCGTTGCTCGGCGAAGGTTTCGCGGCCGACACGTTCTACGCCCTGCTGGCACGCCACCTCGGCGTGCCCTTCATCGACGAGCCGATGCGGCTGGCGCTGCCGCCCGGAGGAGGCGTCCAGGGCATCGCGGCCGGCATGGCCCCCCTGGCGCCGAACGCCCGCCGCCTCGATGTCCTGCTCGCCCCGCAGGGTCCGGGCCTCGCGGCGCTGCTGGGCCATGTGCCGCCCGGGCGCGGACGGACGGCGCGTTTCGGGATCAGTTCCCGACGTCGGATCGCCGCCATGGTACGCGAGCGCGATGCCACGACGGTCGCCGAGGAAGCGAGCCATGGCCTCGGCGGATGGGATGCGACCCTCTCGGCGCAGGCGGGCCTGCGGCCGCGCCAGTGCATGGCCATCGCCGTCCTCTTCGCCCTCCTCGGCGCAGGCCTGGTCTGCTACCCGGCGGCGACGCTCGCGACTGGGCTCGTCGCCGTCTCGCTGCTGTTCTTCGCCGCCGTCCTGCTGCGCCTCGTCGCCACCGCGGCCAATGTCGCGCCGGCACCCTGCCACGACCGGCTTCTGCCCGACCATGAGCTGCCGCACTACACCGTGATCGTCCCGCTCTACCGCGAGGCCGCGGTGGTGCCCCAGCTCGTCGCCGCCATGGACCGGACTATCCGAGGGCGAAGCTCGACATCAAGCTGATGATCGAGGCCGACGACCCCGAGACGCTCGCGGCCATCGAGGGGCTTCGCCTGCCCGATCGCTACGACATCATCGTCGGACCTCCCGGCTGGCCGCAGACCAAGCCGCGGGCCCTCAACATCGGCCTCCACTACGCCCGCGGCGACCTCGTCGTCGTCTACGATGCGGAGGACGTGCCCGACCCGGGTCAGCTGCGCGCAGCGGCGGCACGCTTCCGGGCGCGACCCTCGAGCGTCGCCTGCCTGCAGGCGCGGCTCCTCATCGACCATCTCGAGACGAACTGGCTGAGCCTCGGTATTATGGCGCAGATGCCACAAGCGTTCTAGCCGGTCCGACTCCATCTTCGGGGCATGTCCGAAGCAACCGATTACACCAACCGCTATGCGCTCGCCGCGCTACGTGAGCGCCGCGCCGAGATGGCCGGCGAGATCATCACGCTTGAGCGGAAGCTGCGCTATCTCCGCGAGTCGATCGTCAACCTGGATGGCACGATCCGGCTGTTCGATCCCGACGCGGAACCCGCACCTGCCAAGCTGCCGCGCAAGCGGACGAAGCTGTTCGGCGCCGGCGGCCTCAACCGCATGATCTTGGACGCGTTGCGGCGGGCTGGACAGCCGATGACGACTGGCGAGGTCATAGATGCCGTGACGGTCGCTGCGGGTTTCGGTGACGACGCCAGGAAGGGCATGGCCCATCGGGTGCGCAACGGGCTCGCCTATCTCGCGGCGCGGCGTGGCCTGGTCGTTAGGGATGGCGAGCGGGAGGGCGTGAGGTGGGGACTGAGAAGCGAAACCACTTGACAAATCCCGATTTCTGACTCAACACCCGTCA
>DATBEH010000006.1:0-8612 GCA_036276175.1 Lichenihabitans sp. | reverse complement strand
GTCTCTCAACCGCGGCCCGGAGCAGCAGCGGCTCGATGATCTCGCCGGCGATGTCGCGGAGGTCGTCGGCCTGAGCCTGGCCGTGCCGACCCCGCATCTCGAACTGCTCGCCTATCGAACCGGGCCTCGCCGCCCGATTGCGGCGGACGGGCGCCCCGACGACATCGCGGCGACGCGCCTCGTGCTGCGGCGCGGCGCAGCCGGCGAACCGCCTTGCCTCGTCCGCGATCCGGACGGCCATCTGATTCTCATCGACCGCTAGCGCTCCCGAGCCCGAAAGGAGCGCCAGCTCGGACACTTGGTTGATTTTTCCCTAATGCGCGACGCGTGAGGTTCGTCGTACCAGCCTCGGGCAAGCTCGCGACCGCACCATCTCTCGAGACAAGGGAGACGAGCCATGCACATCGCGGCCCGCACCAACCGTTACGATGCCGTTGCAAGCGAATTCACCCGATCCCGCGCCCGCGCTTATCGGGCGGCCGCGGTGGACCCGGCCGGGGCCGCCGCCAGCAGCCCGTACGGCACCCTAGCGGTCGTCCCTCGCCAAACGATTAACGAGGCTGCGACCGAGGGCCGGACGGCGCCCGTCCTGTCCCTGTCGTCGAATCTTGCCGTGCTCGATATCAATGCCCTGCTGGAAAGCGGCGCGGCGCGGCTTTCGACATCGCCCCGTCCGACCGTGGCATCGTCCCGCCCGACGCCGGCGGATGCGGACACGTCCGGGTCCATCGACGGGCTCCTGAGCCGCATGCTGGCGATCGACTGACCCGGCCCATGCGCGGTCGCGAAGATGTGAAGGCGCCGGACCGAGACAATTGTTCGTCCGCCACAAACGCAGTGTCATCTTTCCTTCGTGACGAGCGTTGACCCGTTACGCTGCGAGAAGGAGATCAGGATGTCGATGCAAGGTCATCTGTCCGAATTGACCCGCCGCCACCAGGCGCTCGAAAAGCAGATAGAACTCGAAAAGACGCATCCTTCGACCGACCGGCTCAGGCTCACCGAGCTCAAGCGCAAGAAGCTGATTCTGAAAGACGAAATCGCGAAATTCCGTCACTGACCTGCGCCCCGTGGTGAGCGTCGGTCGCCGCGATCGACCTCACCCGGCAAAGGTTGCACGGCGCGGGCGCCACGGTCGCGATCGGTGGGGCTCGCGCCCATCCGCTTTCCTCGACCTAACCAAAGGTTAACCTGGCCGGGCGCGATTTGGTCAACTTCGTCTGTTAGCTTTGCGTTAACCGGGTGCAGGAGCCCATCGACAAAAGCCAATACGACCCCTGTAAAATGCCGATCGCCCACCCTACATGGAAATGTTGGCGGCCGGCTGAACCAGGGGTCGCGGTAGCCCGCTTATTGGGGCTACGGAAGGAGACTGTAATGGCCTATGCGCTTCCGATTATTTCGGGCGAAAGCGGGCTGACGCGCTATCTGAATGAAATTCGCCGGTTCCCGATGCTGGAGCCACAGCAGGAATACATGCTGGCCAAGCGTTGGCGCGAGCATGAGGACCGGGCGGCGGCGCAGGAACTGGTGACGTCCCATCTGCGTCTCGTGGCCAAGATCGCCATGGGGTACCGCGGTTATGGATTGCCGATCGGCGAGGTTATCTCCGAAGGCAATGTCGGGCTGATGCAGGCGGTGAAGCGATTCGAGCCCGATAAGGGATTCCGTCTCGCGACTTACGCGATCTGGTGGATCCGGGCCTCGATCCAGGAATATATCCTGCGGTCGTGGTCGCTCGTGAAGATGGGGACGACCGCCAGCCAGAAGAAGCTGTTCTTCAACCTTCGCAAGGCCAAGAGTCAGATCTCGGCGTTGGAAGAGGGCGATCTGCACCCCGACCATGTCGCCACCATCGCGACCAAGCTCGGCGTGTCGCAGCAGGATGTCGTCGACATGAATCGCCGTCTCGGTGGCGACACCTCGCTGAATGCGCCGATGCGCGAGGAAGGCGAGGGTGAATGGCAGGATTGGCTAGTCGACGACTCGACCAATCAGGAGGCTATTCTGGCTGACGAACAGGAGCGGGAGAACCGGCACGACGCTCTATCCGGAGCGTTGCAGGTGCTGAACGCCCGCGAGCGCCGCATCTTCGAGGCGCGCCGCCTTGCCGAGGACCCGATCACACTCGAGCAGCTGTCGGAGGAGTTCAACATCTCGCGCGAACGCGTCCGGCAGATCGAGGTTCGGGCCTTCGAGAAGGTCCAGGCCGCGGTCAAGGCGGGCATTGCGAGGATCGAGGCGCTGCCGCCGAAGGCGCCGGGTAGCTCCCGTGCGGCGCTGCCGGCGCATTGACCGTGCGACTCAGCTCGACGGACCGACGCCGACCACCTCGCACCGTTTGACCCCGACGGCGCCGGCAAGCTGCTGGAGATGCTCCATGACGACCTCGCTGTCCGGAACGCGGGCGGCGTTGCCGACCTCCAGGATGACGCCGTCGGCGCCGATCTTCAGCGCCGAATCCTTGAGGACCGCCGGGGCGCCGGCCGACAGCCGGTAGGCGAGGGCGATGGTGCGCCCAACGACCTGCGCTCGTCGGCGCTGGCTGCGTGATAGCAGGCCAGCGGCGGGCATCAGATACGGGTCATCTGGCCGGCCGTTGTAGCGGGCGTGAAGCGCCGCAGCCAGAAACACGCGCTCGGCATGCTCTATCCCGATGAAGGGAAGCTGCAGCACCCGGCGGAAGCTTTCCTGGGCTCGCAGGTCGGGA
Organism: Lichenihabitans sp.; assembly: GCA_036276175.1. GTDB lineage: Bacteria > Pseudomonadota > Alphaproteobacteria > Rhizobiales > Beijerinckiaceae > Lichenihabitans. Next base: position 5,902 of record DATBEH010000006.1, on the reverse strand, counting down.
TGGTCGCGCCAGGCGAGATCCGACAGCGCGCAGATCGCCACCCTGAGCCGGGTCTCGGCCGGCGTCTCGCCGGGGAACAGGCCAGCGGTCCACACGACGAGAGCCGGCGCAAAGTCGGGCACCCGCGATTGCGGCAGGCCGATCAGCCGTGCCCCTTCGATCAGCGGATCGAGATAGCGTTCGGACTCGGACAGCTGGGCGTAGAGCCATCCTTCGCGCAAGCCCAGCGCCGAGAAGACGACGCCTGTCCGGCGCAAGCCGCTTCAAGACCCGATCCAGCACCAATGCGGCCGCCGGCAGGGTGCGGGCACGCCGCGCCGGCACCGCGGCAAGCACGGCCGGCTTCGTCGTCGCGACGCGCCACAAGCTCTTGGCGAAGCTCCGTACCTCGTCCGTCGCTACGCCGTAGCCATGCACCACCGGTACGGGCGTGCTCCGTGCGGCCATATGGGCCTTGGCCAGCGCGCGCCAGCCACCCCCCACCGCATAGAAGATCGGGTTGGTCAGTACCGGAGGCAGGCCCTCGGCAAGCAGCGCGTCGATCTGGCGCTTGGCATGCTCCACCCCCTTCTCGAGCAGGGCTTCGACCGGCAATGCGCCGAGCGGCAGGCTGACCCATCGCTCGCCGACCCGGTCGTCGAGCGCCTCCGCCACCTCCAGGCTGCCGCCGCCCATGTCGCCGACGAGGCCCACAGGACGAAAAAAGCCCGAAATGACGCCGAGCGTGGCGTGGCGCGCCTCTTCGGCGCCGCTGAGGATGCGGATGTCGAGCCCGCTTTCCGCCGTGATGGCGGCGGCGAGCTCCGCCCCGTTCGACGCTCGTCGCATCGCCTCGGTGGCGATGGCGTCGAGGCGGGTGACCCCCATGGCATCGGCGATGGCCCGGAAGCGCCGCACCGCCTCGATCGTGCGGCGGAAGTTTTCCGGCTTGATGGCGCCCGTCTGCGCCAGCCCATCGCCGAGACGGCACAGCGACTTCTCGTTGAAGCGCGGCATGGGCGCGCGGCCGAGCTGGTCGTAGACCACGATACGGACGGAATTGGAGCCGATGTCGACGACCCCGTAAGGCGGGCGCATGGCGCGCCCGGCAGGATCCGGGCCCAGATCGAGTGGCCTGAGGATGGTTTCGCCTGGCTCGGTCGTGGCCATTCCGATGCTGCCTCTCCGGCACGACCGTCGCGCGGCCTCGCCACGCGGTTATATGTCGCTCGGGGGCTGCTACAAGCCGGAGACGGCGGGCGCGAGCCGGCCGTCTTGCGGCTTATTGCCAGGACTTGATCGCCTCGTCGAAGATGCGCTGCCCGGTCGGACCCTTTTCGAACGTGATCTTGGCGACCTTCCCCGAGGCGAAGAGGAGCGAGACGTCGACCCAGTTGCGCTGTTCCAGGAGCGCGAGATTGCCGGGCTCGGCGGCGCCGTGGGACAGACCGACGAGGAAATAGTCCTGGGTGATGGCCACCGGAACCCCGACCAGAGGGTCACCGGTCGGCGTGCTGTCGTCCTTGCGCATCTCGGGAACGTTGATCTGCTTGATGGGCCCGAGGGTGTTGCCGGCCTGCGGGGTGAAGTGGAACTCCATCGTGTGCGACGCCGGGAATTGCGGCTCCGTATTCTTCTTCAGGACCAGGCTCATCGACAGCTTGGCGTCCGGAATGTCGACATCCGCCCGCACCGCCGTCGCCAGAGGCTGGTCCTGACCCGGGCTGACGCTTTCCGTGCGCCACACCACTGTCCCCACATAAGTCTTCACCTTCTGCGGGTCCTGGGGTGCGTCGACCAGGAGGGCGGCCCGTTGCGAAACGGGAATCGCCGGCGCTTCGACCGCGTCGCTGCCGCCGGGACTCTGAGGCTGGACCGGTGACGCAGACCCGGACGGCGTCGACGGCTCGGCCGACGGCGAGGACTGCGTTTCCTCGTCCGCCGAGGTCTGCGAGGCCGCGTCCGGAGCAGCCCCAGGTTGCGGGGAGGCCTGTTGGCCAGCCGCGTTCGGCGCGTCGGCGCGCCCGACGATCTTGCCCGGATTGTCCGGCGCGATGGCGGCGGGCGGCCCGTTCGCGGCGGTCACCTCCTGCGGCCGGTCGCGCAGCCGGTAGGCGGCGACCGCAATGCCCGCGGCGATCAAGACAAGGACGGCGAGCCCGGCGTAGAAGCCCGCGCCGCGTTTGCGCACGGGGGTCGGCACCGGCGCGGCAGGCCGCACGACGCCGGGGCGGCCCCGCCGCGGCCCCGGCATGTCCGGGTCGCCCGCGGCTTGCGGGCCAGCGGACACCGAGTCGGCATTGTCCGACGGGGTTGGGGCAGCGGGCAAGACCGTCGACGGTTCTCCCGGAGCTGTGCCGGGTCCCGTGGTGGGCCCGTTGAGTCTCCGATCCAGTGGCTGCGGTGCGACGTCGAGCCTCGGTGCAATCCCGGTCGCGCCAAGCGGGGGCGCCGGCGAGGACGGCCTCGACGCCGGCGAGGGCCGAGGCTGTGCGGCGGGCGCGCCGGCGGCCGGTGCCTGGTCGGCGCCGATCCGGGGACGGATCACGGCTGCCGCGGGGCGCGTCGGTATCCCGCCGCTCTCGCCGTCTTTGGGACGAGGCGCAAGGACCGGCCGGTCCCGCTGCATCGTGGGCGTCATCGCCGAGGCCCCGCCGGCCGGCGGGGCGGGGTCTCGCGGACCCGCGGCGGGGGGCGCCGCCGGTGAACGTGTCCGCGGTTCGACGCCGGGCGGGGCCACGATCGGCGGTGCCGCGACGGGCGGCGAGGCGGGCGCCCTGAGTCGCGCCTCGAGGCGTTGGATCGCGTCGTCGAGCGCCGAGCTCTCGCGATTGATGTCCTCGTCCGGGACCGGCGGATCCATGGCGCGGAGCTGGCCCAGCAGGGCGGTGCGGGCCCGCTCGTAGATGGCATGGCGAGCCTCGGGCGACGCGTCCTGGAGTCCGGAGACTGCGCGTTCGAGGAGCGGGAAATATTCGGCCATGGGGGTTCAGACCATTGAAACCGGCATCCGTCAACCGGCGGCATGAGGGGTATCGGCGCAAGCGGCGCCGGTCGCTAATCCTGAAAAGGGTTACGGACCAGGATGGTGTCGTCGCGCTCCGGGCTCGTCGAAAGCAGCGCCACCGGCGCGCCGACGAGTTCCTCGATGTAGCGGACATATTTGATCGCCTGGGCCGGCAAGGCAGCCCAGGACCGCGCCCCGCCGGTGGTGCCCTCCCAACCCTCCACGGTCTCATAGATGGGTTCGACCCGTCCTTGCGCGGCCTGGCTGGCCGGCAGGCGGTCGATCGTCTCGCCGTCGAGCCGGTAGCCGGTGCAGATCTTCACCTCGTCGAAGCCGTCGAGGATGTCGAGCTTGGTCAGCGCGAGGCCGTTGATCCCGCTGGTCCGGACCGCATGGCGGACCAGCACCGCGTCGAACCAGCCGCAGCGCCGCCGCCGGCCGGTGTTGACGCCGTATTCGCGGCCCGTGTCGCCGATCCGCTGTCCGATCGCGTCGTGGAGCTCGGTCGGGAAAGGGCCGCCGCCGACCCGCGTCGTATAGGCCTTGACGATGCCGAGCACATAGCCGATGGCGCCGGGACCGAGTCCCGAGCCGGTCGCCGCGGCGCCCGCCACCGTGTTCGACGAAGTCACGAACGGGTAGGTGCCGTGGTCGATGTCGAGCATGGCGCCCTGCGCGCCCTCGAACAGGATCCGCTTGCCGGCCCGCCGCGCGCTATCGAGTATGCCCGATGTCGCGGCCATGTAAGGCAGGATGCGCGGCGCGATGGCGTCGAGCTCCGCCCGGATCTCCTCGACTATGACCGGCGGCAGGCCGAGGCCGCGGCGGAGCGGCTCATGATGCGCCATCAGGCGGGCGACCTTGGCGTCGAGCGAAGAGGGCTCGGCAAGATCGCTGACCCGGATGGCGCGCCGCCCGACCTTGTCTTCGTAGGCCGGGCCGATGCCCCGTTTCGTCGTACCGATGGCGCCCTCGCCGCCGGCCCCGCTTTCGCGATGAGCGTCGAGCTCGCGATGCAGCGGCAGGATCAGCGTGGCGTTTTCCGCCAGCTTGAGATTGTCCGGCCCGACCCTGATTCCCTGCCCGCGCAGGGCTTCGATCTCGCCAGCGAGATGCCACGGGTCGAGCACGACGCCGTTGCCGATGACGGAGAGCTTGCCCGGGCGCACGATGCCGGACGGCAGCAGCGCCAGCTTGTACGTCGTGTCACCGATCACCAGCGTATGGCCGGCATTGTGGCCGCCCTGGAAGCGCACCACGACATCGGCCTCGGTCGACAGCCAGTCGACGATCTTGCCCTTGCCCTCGTCGCCCCATTGGGCGCCGACAACCACCACATTGGCCACCGGAGACGCTCCCCAACCGCAAAAGCCTCAGCCCTGTTCGCGCCGAGCGAACGGACCGTGGGCTGACGCAGGACAGCCACGCATGCTTGCTTAAGAGGACCGCCGCGGCGAGTAAAGCCCGATGGGACGGCGAGGATGGGCCGTCGCCGCTCAGCAGGTTTCAGGGTAGTAGCGGCACTTCAGCTCGTGGTTGATCTCGAGCTCGCGGGCCGCGCCGCTGCCGGCCGGATAGCCGCCAAGCGATCCGTTCGGCCCACGCACATAGTTGCCGTAGCCGTAGCGGTTGACATGATAATACGGGTTTTCGCCCGCCGCTCTGTACCGACCAAGTTGGTCGTAGGGCGGGAAGGGCAGGGTCTGCGCTCCGGCCGCGGCGCCGAGGCCGCAGATCGCCACTGCACCAGCGGCAGCCAGAAGGATGCGATTGGACATGTCCGTCGTCCTCGAAAGTGTTCCCCTTCAAATGGGCTCTTCGGGACCGAACGTTAAGGGGAAGGCCGTGATCGCAACCGAACGCCTGCGCGAGATCTGCCTGGCGCTTCCCCAGGCCCACGAGAAGGAGGCCTGGGGCGACCCGACCTTCCGGGTCCGCGACCGGATCTTCGCCATGGAAAAGCGAGGCGACGGCCGGCTCTCCGTCTGGGTCAAGGCACCGGAAGGCAGCCAGACCGTCCTGGTCGGCGCCGACCCGGACCGCTTCTTCGCGCCGCCCTATGTCGGGCCGAAGGGCTGGGTCGCCATGCGGCTCGACCCCAGCCCGGACTGGGACGAGGTCGCGGGCCTCGTGCGCCGCAGCTATCGCCTCGTCGCGCCGAGGCGTCTCGCCCGCCTGCTCGATTGAGATCCGGCCCGCCGTTCAAAAGCGCAGCACCTTGGCCGACTTGACGCCGGGCAGGGACTGGATCTTGTCGAGCGTGGCGGGGGGCACCGCGCCGTCAATCTCGACGAGGGCGATGGCCGAGCCGCCCGGCGCGTCGCGGCCGAGCGCGAAGGTGGCGATGTTGAGTCCCGCGTCGCCGAGCGCCGTGGCGAAGCGGCCGATGAAGCCCGGCTTGTCCTCGTTGGTCACGTAGAGCATCGAGGGCGCGAACTCGGCATCGACCTTGATGTCCTTGATCGCGACGATGCGCGGCTTGCCGTCGGTGAATACCGTGCCGCCGACCGCGCGGTCCTGCGCCTCGGTGACGACCGTCAAGGTGATGAGCGATTCGTAGTCGCTCTCGGCGGCGCGTGTCACTTCGTCGACCGCGATGCCGCGCTCCTTGGCCACGGCGGGCGCCGAGACGACGTTGACGTGGGCGAGGGCCGGGCGCAGCAGGCCGGCCAGTGCCGAGGCGGTCAGCGCCTTGGTGTTGTAGCCTGCGACGGCGCCCTCGTAGGTGATTCGCACCTGCTTGATGGTCGCCTCCGTCAGCTGCCCGGCGAACGAGCCGAGGCGCTCGCTGAGCGCGATCATTGGCTTGAGCCGCGGCGCCTCCTCGGCCGTGATGGAGGGAAAGTTCACGGCGTTCGAGATCGCGCCGCGCATGAGATAGTCGGACATCTGCTCGGCGACCTGCAGCGCGACGTT
>DATBEH010000005.1:0-37812 GCA_036276175.1 Lichenihabitans sp. | reverse complement strand
CGTCTGGTTGACGTCCGGCACCGTCTTGACAAGCTTGTTCACGAGATTGCCGTCGGCTCCCTCGGTGACTTCCGTGATGAAGTTGGTGCCGATGGCCTGGCGGTTTTCGTCGAGCTTGATGTGGCCGTTTGGGGCATCGAGCTCGACCTTGGACAGCGCTTCCATGAACTTCTTTTCGTTGCCGGACAGGTCGCCCTTGACCTCGTCGAGCGCCTTGAACATGGCATTGGCCGAATTGTAGTAGCCCGTGGCAAACAGCGAGGGCACCGGGAAACGCTTATCGGCCGGGAAGTCGTCCTGGTAGATCTTGACGAACTCCTTCCACTTCGGGTCATCCCAGGTATCGGCCTGAGGCCCGGAGGTCGGCGTTCCTAGCAGGGCCTTTTTGGCGTTGCCCTTGGCCGTGAGCACCGTCTGGTCCGCCATGATGGTGCCGCCGATCAGGTGAGCCTGACCACCGGCCTGCTGGTACTGGTTGAGGAAATTGATCGCGTCGCCGCCGCCCAATCCCAGGAAGATCGCGTCGACGTCGTCGGGAAGCGCCGAGATGATCGAGGCGAAGTCCTTGGTGCCGAGCGGCACCCAGAAACGCTTCTCGATCTTGCCGCCGGCATTGCAGAAGCCGAGCGCGAAGCCGAGGAAGTTGGTGTAGCCGAAGGAATAGTCGTCGGCGAGGGTGGCGACGGTCTTCCAGCCCTTCGTGTTGACCACGTAGTCGCCGAGACCGGCGCCCCATTGCGCGCCGTCCATGTTGAAGCGGAAGAAGTTCGGCGCCGGATCCACCATCGTGGTCTCCTGGGCACCGGAAATGCCGTTGATGACGGTGATGTCCGGGTGCTGGCGGGCGAAGTCGCGCATGGCGAGGCCTTCGGAGCCCGACAGCGGCCCGACGATGATCTTCACCCCGTCCTGCTCGACGAGCTTGGTGGCGGCGCGCACGGCCGAATCGGGCGACGCGTCGGTCGGGGCGACCGTATAGGTGATCTTCTTGCCGCCGGCTTCGTCGTGATGCTCCTTGAGCGCCATCTCGAAGCCGCGCAAGCCGTCCTGCCCCGGGACGGTGTAGGTCCCCTCGAGCGTCGTCATGAAGCCGAGCTTGATCTCGCCGTCCGCCGCCCGCGCGGCATTGGCGGTCGCAACGGCCGCGATGGCCAGACCGCACAACCATAGATGTCTCATGTGTCCGCACCTCCCTGCCGGCTCGTTGTCCCGGACTCTTCGTTCCGGATCGGCAGGCAGCATAAGCGGTTCGGCGTCCGGTCAAGGGGCGTCGCGACCGAAGCGCATACCCCGGAGTATCAAAATCGACGTGCCGTAGTGGTGGCCGGACCTCTGACAGACTGCTGAAAAGCTCGCATTGGGGCGCCCTCGTCCTTCGAAACGCCGCTTCGCGGCTCCTCAGGATGAGAGCTAAGTGTTTGATTTTGAGAGATCCTCATCCTGAGCCGCGACCGAAGGGAGTGTGTCGAAGGACGGGGGATCGTCTCGAAGGCCTCTTTTCAGCAGCCTGCTAAACAGCGCGTGTCGACCTCAATCGAGCGGCGCGGCCGGGACATCGGCCGGCTTCGCCGGGGCAGCAGGCTTGGCCGGGGCCGGCTTCGGCGGAGTGGGGTCGCCGGTAACGCCCGGAATGACGCGGGCCGTAGCGTCGCCCGACAAAGGCGCGGGTTTCGCATCGCCGCCCGGAATGGCCAGCGGATCGCGCAGGCGGGTCGTCGTGCTCGGCGCCGCGTCCGGCTTCGGGGCGGGCGCCGCGGCGGCGGGCGCCGGCGCCGCGGGGGCGACCGTCGCATCCTGCCGGCGCGGTTGCGACGCATCGAGCGGCCGGCGTGCCACGGGCGCGTCGGGCTTGACCGTGTCGGGCGACCGCTCGACCACGCGCGGCTTCGGCTTGACGATCTTGACCGGCGCCCGCGGCCGCACCGGCTCGATCAGATTCTCGTCCTGGCCGCGGCTATAGATCCGGGCGCGGGGCGCCGGGCCCGGCATGTCGGAGCCCGGATCGGCATAGCCGCGCCCGCCGTTGACGTTGGGAATATCGGCCGGCGGCACGAGGTCGGCCCGATCCACCGGCTCATCGTTCGGATCGCGCGGCATGGCCGCCATGCCGCGCGGCACGCGGCCGGGCAGCCGCGGGTCGTCGAGGAAGAAACGCTGCAGGATCTGGCCGCCGGCGGCCGCGACGATGAGCCTCTCGCGCTGGCCGCGCCGATCCAGGACGTCGGCGACGAATACGGCTCCGTTGCGGCGCAATGGCGCGATGAGGCGGAAACCCTGCCGGCCGATGCTCTGGCGGATGTCGCCGCGGTCCATGCCGCCACCCCAGCCGCCCCAGCCGCCGTCATCGTTCCAGCCGCCCCAGAACTGTGCCTGTGCGGCTTGCGGCGCGCCGAACCCGGCGATGCAGAAGCCGAGAGCGGCCACGGGCAGCAGTCCCTTGAGGAGGGGTGCGACTTTGCCTTTCGCCAGACCACGCATCGACGCATCTCCTGAAGAGTCTTTTCGGAGTAAAGTCTGGGCCGTCAATGCGGCGAAGCTGCGACACCGCGCGTCGCGGAACGCCTCTCGGCCGGGCCGGCACCCCGATCCTGGCAATGTCGACCCGCCAGACTGAATTGCACGTGAACGCCGGTCATAAAGCCGACCGCGCGATCCCGACCAGCCGATCGACCTCGTCGTCGCTCGTCTCGAAGGAGCAGATGAGGCGGACCAGGATGTCGTCCGGCCGCGGCGTCTCCACGGCGGGAAGCGAGCGCGTGACCCAGGGATAGTAGAGGGCGCCGGCGCGCCGCAGGCTTTCGTCGAGGCGGCACGGCAGGATGGCGAAGACTTCGTTCGCCTCGCTCGGCCAGGGACATCTGACGCCCGGCAGCGCCGCCAGGCCCTCGGCCAGCCGCCGCGCGGCGCGGTTGGCGTGGCGCGCATTGTCGAGCCAATGGCCGTCGGCGAGGTAGCCGTTCATCTGCGCACCGAGGAGACGCCCCTTGGAGAGCGTATGGCCGCCGCGCTTGCGGCGGACGCCGAACTCCTCGCCCCGCGTCTTGTCGAAGAGGATCACGGCCTCGCAGGCGAGCGCCCCGTTCTTGGTGGCGCCGAGGCTCAGGACGTCGATACCGGCCTGCCAGGTCATCGCGGCCGGGCTCGTGCCGAGCGCCACGAGGGCGTTGGCGAAGCGGGCGCCGTCCATGTGGACGCCGAGGCCGGACGCATGCGCCGCCTCGGCGAGCGCCGCGATCTCCGCCAGGCTGTAGAGCGTGCCGGCCTCGGTCGCCTGCGACAGCGACAGCGCGGCCGGCGGGACCTGCCGCACGACGCCGCGCGGGAACCGCTCCAGCATGGTCTCGAAGGCCTCGAGGGTCACCTTTCCGGCGGCCCCCGGGACGCCGACGAGCTTGGCCCCGCCCGCGAAGAACTCGGGTGCCCCGCACTCGTCCTCGATGACGTGCGCCTCCTCGTGGCAGAAGATCGCCGTGCCGGGCTGCGCCAGGCTCGCCAGCGCCAGCGCATTGGCCCCGGTCCCGGTGGCGACGAGGAACACCGCGACCTCGCGCTCGAAGACCTCGCAGAGCCTGCGGGTCGCCTCGCTGGTCGCCTCGTCCTGGCCGTAAGGCTTGGCGGCGCCCGCGTTGGCGGCGACGATGGCCTCGAGGATCGGCCGGCTCGCCCCGGTGATATTGTCGCTGCTGAAGTTCATGGCGCGATCCTACGGGGGCTTTCGATCCCGGTAAATCGCGCCCGACGCCCCCGACCGAACAAAGTCGTCAGGCCCGCATCCGCGCAAAGGAGGGTCAGCCCCGATGCCAGAACGGCGACACCCGCACCGCCGCTGGCCGCTTTGAAGATCTTGCCGCCCAGCGTCGGGATGCGGCGAGGACGTTCACTCGGCCTCGGTGTCGAGCGCCAGGCCGAAGCCGGCCTTGACCCGGTCCATGACCACCATGGTCTTGAAGTTCTTGATGTCCGGGTTCTCGTAGAAGAAGCGGCGGGTGAAGAGCTCGTAGGCCTCGATGTCCGGCGTCGTCACCAGCAGCAGAAAATCGGCGTCGCCGGTGACGTAGTAGCCGTTCATCACCTCGGGCGTCGCCCGGATGCTCTTCTTGAAGCGGTCGATGATGTCGGCGCGCTCGCGCTCGAGCGACACCAGCACGATCATCTGCACGCGCTGGCCGACCGCCTTGGGCGAGACGACCGCGATATCGGCCTCGATCACGCCCGTGTCGCGCAGCCGCTTCAGGCGGCGCTGCACGGCCGTGGCGCTGAGGCCGACGTGCTCGCCCAGCACCTCGCTCGTCAACCGGTTGTCGTATTGCACGAGAGCGAGGAGCTTGAGGTCGAAGCGGTCGAGGTCGGCTACCATGACCCAGAAGACACCGACCGACCATCCCGGCGCAAGCGGCAGCTATCGCGCGCAGCATGTCCGGCTGAACCGCCGCTGACCTCCCTCGCTTGTCAGCCCTCCTCCAAGCAGAGCTGTCCCGCTTTCGATCGTCTCACCCAAGGGTGCATTCGAACCTTGTCACCGATCGCCCCGATCGGGGTCTTCCTGCTGATGGCGTGGGATCGTCGCAGGTCGTCACCCGACGCGGCGGACGGGCGTCGCGTGCGCTCCGGCGATGATGGCAAGCAACGCCTCCTCGGCCCGGCTGCGGTAGCGCTCGGCGTGGCGGAGCAGGGTGAAGGCGCGTTCGGGCAGGTCGAAGCCGACCTCGACGAGAAGTCCCGCCTCGATCGAGGGCGCCGCGACCGAGGCCGAGATGGCGGTGGCGCCCATGCCGGCCTCGACCGCGCCGCGCACCGCCTCGTTCGACGGCAGCTCGAAGGCGATCGTCAATCGGTCGAGCACGCCGTAGCCGCGCGCCGCCGCCTCGAACATCGAGCGCGTGCCCGAGCCGTCCTCGCGCAGCACCCATTCGCTGTCCGGCAGGTCGCAGGCCGCGATCCGCCGTCCATCGGCCCAGGGGTGGCCGGGCGCGACGACGATCACCAGCTGGTCGCGGGCGACCGCCTCGGCGACGAGGGCGGGGTCCTCGACATCTCCTTCGACGAAGCCCATGTCGGCCGTCCCGTCGCGGATGGCCTTGGCGACCTCCGCCGTATTGCCGACCGCGAGCCGCACCTCGACGCCCGGATAGGCGCGCCGGAAAGCGACGAGGTGGCGCGGCAGCCAATAGCTGGCGATGGTCTGGCTCGCCTGCACATTCAGCCGGCCGCGCTTGAGGCCGCCGAGCTCGGCGAGAACCAGCTCCGCGCCTTCGGCCCGCGCCAGCACCGCACGCGCCTCGACCAGGAACAGCGCCCCCGCTTCGGTCAGCGCGATACCGCGCCCGACACGATGGAACAGCCTGGCGCCGTGCCGCCCCTCGAGCGTCGCCACCGCCGCGCTGACCGCCGATTGGGCCATGTCGAGCGCCTCCGCGGCGCGCGTCACATGCTGCCGCTCGGCGACCGCGACGAAGACGCGGAGCTGCTCGAGCGTCATGCGGCAGCGGTGTCGGGGTGCCACCATCGGCCCCCCACCACGACGCCCCGGGCGAACAGCCGCCGATCCGCCGTGATTACCTCGCCGCGCACGTCCTCCAGCGGAAATTCGCCCTCGTCGAGCGACAGGATGCTGGCATCGCCGACGCTGCCCGGCGCGAGCGAGCCGAGGTCGGGCCGGGCGAGCGTCGCGGCGGCATTGACGGTCGAGGCGGCGATGACGTCGCCCAACCGCATGCCGAGCGCCAGGAACTTCGACAGCGTCGTCACCTGGTCGTAGGCCGGCCCGTCGATGCAGAGCGCATGCACGTCGGACGAGATGGTGTCGGGGGCGAAGCCCTGGTCCAGCATGGCCCGCGCGGTCGCCCAGGAGAACGATCCCATGCCGTGGCCGACGTCGAAGCGGACGCCGCGCTGGCGCGCCGCGAGCAGCGCCGGCTTCACCCGGCCGCGGCCGTCGACCGGCGCGTTGGGGAACGGCCGGAAGCAATGGGTGAGCACATCGCCGGGGCGCAACCGCTCGACGACGGCCTCGTAGGAGGGCGGCGGCTCGTCGATATGGACCATCATCGGCAGGCCCGTCTCGTCGGCCACCTGCTCGGCGACGTCGAGCGGCACGATCCCGGCGGTGCCGCTGGCGTTGCGCCCGAGCCGCACCTTGATGCCGACGACGAGATCGCGGTTGCGTTCGATGACGTCGAGGCAATCGCGGGCGGCGAGAAGGCGGATGTCATGGCCCTCGCCGACCATCACGCGATTGGAGAAGCCGTAGATCCCGGCGAAGGAGATGTGGAGATAGGGCAGGATGCGGATCGCGCAGGGCTCGATGACATGCTTGCGGAAGCCGGCGAAATTGCCCGGGCCGGCGCTGCCGGTGTCGACGCACGTGGTGACCGCGCTGCGGCGGGCGAAATCCTCCGCGTCGATGCCGAGCGAGGTGCCGCCCCAGTAGACATGCGTGTGCAGGTCGATCAGCCCGGGCGTGACGATCCGGCCGGAGACGTCGCGGAGCTCGGCGCCCGCGGCCTCGAGCCGATCCCCCACGGCGGCGACGCGGCCGCCGGCGAAGGCGACGTCGGTCACCCGGTCGAGATTGCACGACGGGTCGACGACGCGTCCGTTGCGGAGGATGAGATCGAAGGGCATGGCGGATGAGGTCTCTCGGGGCCGGATCACGATGGGCATGGATCGCGCCGGGCGCAACCTCCCGGTTCCGGCAAATATTGTAATGATGCAAGAATCACATTGACATGATTTTGTCATGACCCCACGATCCCGCCCGCTTTAGAAGGGGCGGAGCGGACCATGGGCGGGAGGTCGGTTTGCGGAGCACGACGGCGACGCAGCGGCGCGGCTCGGCGGACATTCCGGCCCCTCCTCGTACAGAAACAGAAGGTCGGCGGGTGAGCGGCGTCACGTGCGACGACATCGACCGGGCCCGCGCCCGGATCGAGGGCCACGTGGAGCGCACGCCGCTCCGGGCATCGCCTACGCTTTCGGCCCGCTGCGGCGTGCCGGTCTCCCTGAAGCTCGAAACCCTGCAGACCACCGGCAGCTTCAAGCTGCGCGGCGCCACCAACGCCGTGTTGTCGCTCGACGATGCCGCGCGGCGGCGTGGGCTGGTGACGGCCTCGACCGGCAACCATGGCCGAGCATTGGCTCATGCGGCGCGCCGAGCCGGCGTCCGGGCGATCGTATGCATGTCGGCGCTGGTGCCGAAGAACAAGGTCGAGGCCGTGATGGCGCTCGGCGCCGATGTCAGGATCGTCGGACGGTCGCAGGACGACGCCCAGGTCGAGGTTGCGCGCCTGGTGCGCGAGGAGGGCCTGATCGAGATCCCGCCCTTCGACCATCCGGCGGTGATCGCCGGCCAGGGCACGGCGGGCCTCGAGATCGTCGAGGCCCTGCCCGGGGTCGAAACGGTGCTGGTACCGCTTTCGGGCGGCGGTCTCGCGGCCGGCGTCGCGGCAGCCGTGAAGGATCGTCGGCCGGGCGCGAGGGTCATCGGCGTGTCGATGGCGCGCGGCGCCGCCATGGCGGCGAGCCTCGCGGCCGGCAAGCCCGTCGAGACCGAGGAACTCGAGACACTGGCCGATTCGCTCGGCGGCGGCATCGGCCTCCACAACCGATATACGTTCGCCATGTGCCGCGACCTCCTCGACGACGTCGCGCTGCTCTCCGAGGAGGAGATCGCCGCCGGCATCCGCCATGCTCTCGAGGTCGAGGGCGAGACGGTGGAGGGCGCCGGTGCGGTCGGCATCGCGGCCTTGCTCGCCGGCAAGGTCGAGGTGAGCGGACCGACGGTCGCGCTCGTCTCCGGCCGCAACATCGATGCCGGCCTGCATGCCGAGATCGTCACCGGACGGTGGATTCCGGCCGAGAGAGCGGCCTGATGTGGCACTCGCATCAGTGCTTCCCGCTCGTCCCCGCGAATGCGCGAGGCGATTCACGCATCCGGCGAATGGCATCGTGTTTCCTTCTCCCCTTGCGGGAGAAGGTGGGTTTCGCGGAACGCGAAAGCCGGATGAGGGGATCGCTCCGCCCGGAGGCACCGTTTTCGCGGAAACGAGCGGAACTTGGTCCGGCCTGATGCCCGGCATGCTCATCCTTACCGAGGCGGATCTCAGGCGCGTCGTCACGCTCGACGCGAGCGCGGTCGACTGCGTCGAGGGGGCCTTCGTGGCGCTCGCCACCAAGGCCGTCGCCATGCCGCCGATCCTGCGGCTCGACATCCCCGAGCATCGCGGCGAGGTCGACGTGAAGACCGCCTATGTGCCGGGCCTCGACGGCTTCGCGCTCAAGGTCAGCCCCGGCTTCTTCGACAATCCCAAGCTCGGCCTGCCGAGCCTCAACGGGCTGATGATCCTGTTCAGCGCCCGCACCGGTCTCGTCGAGGCGCTGCTGCTCGACAACGGCTACCTGACCGATGTGCGCACCGCGGCGGCCGGGGCCGTCGCGGCCAGGCATCTGGCGCGTCCCGACGCCGCGACGGCCGCCATCTTCGGCGCGGGCGTCCAGGCGCGCCTGCAGCTTCGGGCGCTGACGCTGGTCCGCCCGATCCGGCGCGCCAAGCTCTGGGCGCGCGACCGGGCCCGCGCCGAGGCGGCGGCGGCGGAGCTGTCCGCGGCGCTCGGCCTGCCGGTGACGGCGGAGCCCGACCCGCAAAAGGCCTGCGCCGATGCCGACATCGTCGTCACCACCACGCCGGCCGAGAAGCCGATCGTCATGGCGGACTGGATCCGGCCTGGACAGCATGTCACGGCCATGGGCTCGGATTCGGAGCACAAGAGCGAGATCGATCCCGCGCTCGTGGCTCGCGCCACCTACGTGGCCGACAGCCTCAAGCAGACCCGGCGCCTCGGCGAGCTGCATCATGCAATCCACGCCGGCCTCGTGCCGGCCGACACGGTGTTCGCCGAGCTCGGCCAGGTGATCGTCGGCGAGGCCGCCGGGCGCCGCTCGGCCGAGGACGTCACGCTCTGCGACCTCACCGGCACGGGCGTGCAGGATACCGCCATCGCGACGCTGGCCCATGCGCGGGCCGTCGCGGCCGGCGCCGGGCAGGGGTTTGAGGCATGAGGGAGATGATCCCTTCTCCCGCAAGCGGGAGAAGGGAACAACAAGGATAAAGTCGCGTGATCGAACCGAAACTCAATTTTTCCCGCACCGAGTATGCCGAGCGACTGAAGAAGACCCGCGCCGCGATGGAGCGCG
This sequence comes from Lichenihabitans sp., assembly GCA_036276175.1. Classification (GTDB taxonomy): domain Bacteria; phylum Pseudomonadota; class Alphaproteobacteria; order Rhizobiales; family Beijerinckiaceae; genus Lichenihabitans. Next base: position 28,620 of record DATBEH010000005.1, on the reverse strand, counting down.
CCGGCCTCGACCTGCTCGTCGTCTCGGATCCGTCCAACATGAACTGGCTGACCGGCTACGACGGCTGGTCCTTCTACGTCCATCAGGGCGTGCTGGTCGGCAAGGACGGCGAGCCAGTCTGGTTCGGCCGCAAGCAGGACGCGCAGGGCGCCATCCGCACGACCTATCTGCGGCACGACGATATCGTGGGCTATGCGGACCATTACGTGCAGTCCACCGAGCGCCATCCGATGGACTATCTCGCCGAGGTCATCGGCGAACGCGGCTGGTCCAAAGCGGTCATCGGCACCGAGATGGACAACTACTACTTCTCGGCCGCCGCCTTCGCGTCGTTGCAGAAGCACCTGCCCAATGCCCGCTTCAAGGACGCGACCGCGCTGGTCAACTGGCAGCGCGCCGCGAAAAGCCCGGCCGAGCTCGACTACATGCGCATCGCCGGCCGCATCGTCTCGGCCATGCACAAGCGGATCGTCGACACGATCGAGCCCGGCATGCGCAAGAACGATCTCGTGGCCGAGATCCTCGATGCCGGGGTCCGGGGGGTCGACGGGTTCGGTGGCGACTACGCGGCCATCGTGCCGCTCCTGCCCTCTGGGTCGGATGCGGCGGCGCCGCACCTCACCTGGGACGACAGGCCGATGAAGGCGGGCGAGGGCACCTTCTTCGAGATCGCCGGCTGCTATCATCGCTACCATTGCCCGCTGTCGCGCACAATTTTCCTGGGCAAGCCGACCCAGGCCTTCCTCGATGCCGAGAAGGCGACGCTCGAGGGCATGGAGGCCGGGCTCGCGGCGGCCAGACCGGGCAACAGCTGCGAGGATATCGCCAACGCCTTCTTCGCGGTGCTGAAGCGCTACGGCATCGTCAAGGACAACCGCACCGGCTACCCGATCGGCGTGAGCTATCCGCCCGACTGGGGCGAGCGCACCATGAGCCTGCGTCCCGGCGATCGCACCGAGCTCAGGCCCGGCATGACCTTCCATTTCATGACAGGCCTGTGGCTGGAGGACATGGGGCTCGAGATCACCGAGAGCATCGCGATCACCGACACCGGCGTCGAATGTCTGGCCGACGTGCCGCGCAAGCTGGTGGTGAAGGCGTGACAAGGCCAGCGAGTGCAGTTGCTTCCGCTCATCCCCGCGAAAGCGGGGATCCAGCGGAAGACGCTCTGCCGAGGGCAGCTCTGGATTCCCGCTTGCGCGGGAAAGAGCGGCGTTGGGTGATGGACTTGCCGGCATGACGGCCCGCCCCTCGCCCATCACCGCGACGGTGGATTTCGAGCGCGACGGCGTGCAGCACGGTCATCTGCGCCTCCCCTACAGCCGCGACGATTCGGCCTGGGGCTCGGTCATGATCCCCATCGCGGTCGTGAAGAACGGCCGAGGGCCGACGGCGCTGCTGACGGGCGCCAACCATGGCGACGAATACGAGGGGCCGGTGGCGCTGTTCGATCTCGCCCGAACGCTGCGCGCCGAGGACGTGTCGGGCCGCGTCATCGTCGTTCCTGCCCTGAACTACCCGGCCTTCCGGGCCGGCACCCGCACCTCCCCCATCGACAAGGGCAATCTCAACCGCAGCTTCCCGGGACGGCCGGACGGAACCGTCACCCAGAAGATCGCCGACTACGTCACCCGCCACCTCTTGCCGCTCGCCGACGTCGTGCTCGACTTCCACTCCGGCGGCCGCACGCTCGATTTCCTGCCCTATGCGGCGGCCCACGCGCTCCCCGACAAGGCGCAGGAGCGGCGCTGCTTCGAGGCCGTCGCCGCCTTCGCGGCCCCCTATTCCATGCGGATGATCGAGATCGACGCGGTCGGCATGGTCGACACGACGGCCGAAGCGATGGGCAAGGTCTTCGTCACCACCGAGTTGCGCGGCGGCGGCACCGCGACGGCGGCAAGCGTCGCGATCGCACGACGCGGCACGGCCAACCTGCTGAGGCATGCCGGGATCCTCGAAGGCCGACCCGAGGCCGGCCCGACGCGCTGGCTCGACATGCCCTCGGCCGCCTGTTTCGGCTTCGCCGAGGAGGACGGCCTCGTCGAGCCGCTGAAGGATCTCGGCGATCCCGTGCGCGGGGGCGAGGTCGTGGCCCGCATCCATCCCACCGGCCGCACCGGCTCGGCCCCCTTCGAGCATCGCGCCGCGATCGACGGCCTGCTCGCCGCCCGTCATTTCCCCGGCCTGGTCAAGGCCGGGGATTGCCTCGCCGTCCTCGCCACCATCGAGGACAAAGAGTGAATTCAACCCGCCGGCGATGGTGCCGGAAAAGCCGGATCAACCGGCGGGTCGAGACATCCAAAGGAGTCGAAACATGCGCAACCGCTTCATTGCTTCCACCGCCGCCGCAGCCCTGGTGCTCGGGTTCGGCCTGACCGCAGCCTCGGCCACGACGCTCAAGGACGTCCAGGGCCAGGGCTTCGTGCGCGGGGCCAATGCCAACGAGACGCCCTATGGCTTCATGGATGCGGACGGCAACGGCAAGGGCATCGGCCCGGAGGTCGCGGCCGAGGTCTGGAAGAGCATCGGCGTCAAGGACATCACCTGGTCGGTGACGCCCTTCGGCACGCTGATCCCCGGCCTCAAGGCGCGCCGCTACGATTTCGTCGGCGCCGAGATGAACATCCTGCCCGACCGCTGCAAGCAGGTCGCCTTCACCGAGCCGAACTCGTCCTATGGCGAGGGCCTGCTGGTGCCCAAGGGCAACCCGAAGAACCTGCACGGCTACGAAGACATCAAGGCCAATCCGGCGCTGAAGGTCGCCATCGTGTCGGGGGCCGACCAGATCGACTTCCTCCACGATATGGGCATTCCGGATTCGCAGATCGTCATGCTCCAGGCCAACGCCGACGCGCTCTCGACGGTCAAGACCGGCCGCGCCGACGCCTACGCGGCGACCGAGCTCACGGTGGCGCAGCTCGTCAAGGATTCGGGCGATGCGGGCATCGAGCAGGCCCAGCCCTTCAAGGACCCGATCGTCAAGGGCAAGCCGGCGCGCTCCTACGGCGGCTTCGATTTCCGGCCCGAGGACAAGGCGCTCTACAAGGCCTTCAACGATGCGCTCGTCGCCTTCAAGAAGACCGACGCCTATCCGAAGATCCTGATCAAATACGGCCTGAGCCCGGAGAGCGTGAAGGCCGCCCAGGACAAGAAGATGGAAGACCTCTGCGCCGGGAAGTGACGCGCCGAGCCCTTCTCCCGTTAACGGGAGAAGGATGCTCCCGTAGGCGGAGGCCCTCATGACCTGGACCCACTATATCCCCGCCCTCGTGAAAGGGGCTGAAATCACCATCGTCGTGGCGCTCGTCTCGACGGTGCTCGGCGGGATCCTGTCCTTCGTGGTCGGCATCGCCCGCGTCGAGGGCGGCCCGATCCTGTCGAAGCTCGCCCTCGTCTACATCGAGTTCATGCGCGGCGTGCCGCTGCTGGTGAAGTTCTTCTGGCTCTATTACGCGCTGCCGCTGCTGGGCGTGTCGCTCGACCCGATGACGACGGGCATCACCGGTCTCGTGCTCAACATCAGCGCCTACGGGGCCGAGGTCGTGCGCGGCGGCCTGAAATCCGTGCCGGACAGCCAGTTCGAGGCGGCGCGGGCGTTGAACTTCTCCCGCGCCCATGTGCTGCTCCACATCGCGCTGCCCCAGGCCATCGTCGAGATGATGCCCGCCTTCGGCAATCTCGCGGTGCAGAACCTGAAGGATACGGCGCTCGTCTCGCTGATCTCGATCGCCGACCTCACCTTCCAGGCCCAGCAACTGCGCAATATCACGCTCGACAGCGCCCGCATCTTCACGCTGACCCTGATCGGCTATTTCATCATCTCGCTCGCGATCGCGCTCGCGATCCGCCTGGTCGAGCGCTGGACGCGGCGTGGCGCGGCCTTCCCGCGCGCGGCGCACGGATGAGGAGCATAGCCCGATGATCTACGGCTTCGCCTGGGACACGTCCTCGCCGCTCGCCTACGCGCTGTCGATCCTGCCGATCCTCGGCATCGGTCTCATCGTTACGCTGGAGGCGGCGATCTCAGGCTTCGCCATCGCGCTGGTGCTCGGCCTCGTCTGGTGCCTGCTGCGCCGCTCGCGCCTCAAGGCGATCTCCTGGACGGTGGCCTTCGTGGTCGAGTTCATCCGCGACACGCCGCTCCTCGTGCAGCTCTTCTTCCTCTACTACGTGCTGCCGGACTACGGCATTACGCTGCCTGCCTTCCTGACCGGCGCGCTGGCGCTCGGCCTGCAATATTCGGCCTATACGTCGGAGGTCTATCGCGGCGGCTTCGACGCGGTGCCGCGCGGCCAGTGGGAGGCCGCCACCGCGCTCAACCTCTCACGCTTCAAGGTCTATCGCGACATCGTCATCCCGCAGGCCATCCCGCGCATCATGCCCTCGATGGGCAATTACGCGGTCTCGATGCTCAAGGAGACGCCGGTGCTCTCCGTCGTCACGGTGCTCGACATGCTCAACCTGGCCAATATGATCGGCGACCGCACCTTCGAATATCTGGTGCCCCTGTCGATCGTCGGGCTGATCTTCCCCGTCATGACGACGCTGTGCTCGGCGGGGATCCACGCGCTCGACCGGGCGCTGCCCAAAGCCGGATTTGCCCTCAGATGACCGACTCCCTGATCCGGTTCTCCGCGCTGACCAAGCGCTTCGGCGACCTCGTCGTGCTCGACCGGTTCGATTTCGACGTCGCGCCCGGCGAGAAGGTGACGCTGATCGGCCCCTCCGGCTCGGGCAAGTCGACCGTGCTGCGCATCCTGATGACGCTCGAGCCGTTCCAGGACGGCGACCTGACGCTCGCCGGCATCCCCTACCATCAGCCCGACGGGCGCGGCACCTTCCGGGCGAGCGAAAAGCATCTGCGGCAGATCCGCACCCATGTCGGCATGGTGTTCCAGAGCTTCAACCTGTTCCCGCACATGAGCGTGCTGCGCAACGTGGTCGAGGCGCCGGTGGCGGTGCTCGGCCTGGGCCGCACCGAGGCCGAATGCCGGGCGGTAGACCTCTTGCGCCTCGTCGGGCTGGCGGAGAAGAAGGACCATTTCCCGAGCCAGCTCTCCGGCGGCCAGCAGCAGCGCGTCGCCATCGCGCGGGCGCTGGCCATGCGGCCGCGCGTGCTGCTCTTCGACGAGCCGACCTCGGCGCTCGATCCGCAGCTCGTCGGCGAGGTGCTCGGCGTCATCCGCACCCTGGCGCATGAGCACGACCTCACCATGCTGCTGGTGACCCACGAGATGCGCTTCGCCCGCGAGGTGTCGGACCGCGTCTGCTTCTTCGACAAGGGCAAGATCGTCGAGCAGGGTCCGCCGGAGAAACTCTTCTCCTCGCCCGAGCAGCCGCGGACGCGGGAATTCCTGAAATCCGTCCTCGCCGAATAGGCAAGGACGGCTTCGATCGATCACCCGGCCTTGCGCTGATAGGCCTCGTTGGCGTCCTGCACGCCCTGGCGGCGCAGGTGGACGCGGGACTTGATCAGCACCATCGTGGCCTGGCTGCGCGGCACGGTGGCGATCGTCGTCACGGAGGCCACCTCGTCGTTGCGGAACAGGTAGAGGACGATGGCGACCTCGCCGTCGCCGGCGTCACGCGTGATGAGCGAGAAGGTGATCATGGGGGCGGGTCCGTCATGGAGCGCTGGTCTATGACGGAGACTTTGACCACCCTCGCTGTCGCGAAGCTTACCCCGTTAAGGCTTAAGGCAGGCGGCTGCGCTCGGCCTGTTTCTGCGCCTCCTGGGCGGCCTTGAGCTGCGCCTTCGTGTACATCAGCGCATGGGAGGCGAGGTCGCGGCTGTCCTCCCACAGGTTGCGCCAGATCCCGAGGATCCCTTCGAGCGGCTGGCCGACGACGCGCGAGGAGAAGGATTCGAAGGTGATCGGCCCCTGGTAGCCCGAGCGCACCAGCGCGCGGAACACGCCGGCGAGGTCGATCGACCCTGAGCCCATGTAGCCGCGGTGCGAATCTCCCGTATGGAAATAGCCGAGGTGCTCGCCGGTATCGATGATGGCCGAGGTTATGTCCGATTCCTCGATGTTCATGTGATAGACGTCGAGGTGGACCTTGACGTTGGGCCTGCCGATCCGCTTGCACATCTCGACCGCCTGCGAGGCGGTGTTGAGCACGTTCGATTCGTAGCGGTTCACGACTTCGAGGCCGAGCGTGATGTTGCTCTTCGCCGCCGTCTCGCCGACGCGCTGCAGCACCTCGACCGAGCGCTTCACGCCCTCGGCGGTCGTCGGCACGGAATATTTCTGGAAGGCCGATTCGAGGATGCCGCAGATGTGGGTCGCGCCGACGTCGCGCCCCATGGCGATCGCCTGCTCCAGCTTGGCCTGGCCGCGCTTCTCCTTGTCGCGGTCGTTGCTCGAGATGTCGCTGTCGGCGTCGAGGCCGAGCGAGGCCGTGGCCCCGAGCCCGGCCTTCTCCAGCTCGCGCCGGGTGAAACCGGTGTCGATCGTCGAGGGATCGAGCGCCGCGAGCTCGATGAGGTCGTAGCCGAGCTCGGCCGTCTGGCCGATGGCGCGCGCCGCCTCGTCCCTGCTCCAGCCCTTGGCCCAGACGAAGGCGTGCAGACCCAGTTTGTTCATCGTTCGACTCCCTTGGTGTTTTCTGGTGCGGCGAAGAGCGGCTTCAAGGCGGCATAGAGCGTCCGGAAGGACTCGAGGCGCGGGCGATAGAGGTCGCCGAGGCGCGGATCGGGCTCGATCACGCCGGCGCGTGGGGGCGCCGTCACCACATCGGCGAGCGTCTCGCCCGTGGCCGCGAGGCGGCCAAGACGCGCCGCGCCGAAGGCCGGGCCGCGCTCGGCGCCTTCGAAGCGGACGAGCGTCACGTCGAGCACCGAGGCGATGATCCGGCCCCAGAAGGGCGAGCGCGATCCGCCGCCGATGAAGCCAAGCGCTTCGGGGCGAGGCTCGCCCGGCCGGGTCAGCACGGCGAGGCCGTCGGCGAGCGAGAAGGCGACCGCCTCCATCATGGCCTGTGCGATATCGGCGGGCGTCGTCGCACCGTCGAGGCCGATCACGGCGCCGCGGCTGTCGGGATCGTTGTGGGGCGTGCGCTCGCCGAAGAGATAGGGCAGAGCGAGAAGCCGCGACGGCCCCTCGAACGACGTTTCGACCTCGGCCAGCAGCGTCCCGACATCGGTCCGGCCGGTCCAGCGGGCCACGGCGGCGAGCGGGCTCGCGCCGTTGAGCAGCGCCGCCATGCGGTACCAGGCGCCCGGCACGGCATGGCAGAAGGCGTGGACCAGCCGCGCGGGATCGGGTGCGTAATGCCGGGAGGCCAGGAACACCTGGCCGGAGGTGCCGAGCGACACGAAGCCCTGCGCCTCGCCGATCGCGCCGATGCCGACGCCGCCGACCGCCGTGTCGCCGCCCCCCGCCGCCACCGCGACGCCGGGCGCCATGCCCCAGCGCGCCGCGAGCACCGGGCGCAGCCGCCCGGCCACGGCGGTCGATTCGACCAGCCGGGGGAGCCAGCCGGGATCGACGCCGCAGGCCTCGAGCGCCAAGGGCGACCAGTCGCGCGCCGCCTGGTCGAGCAGCCAGGTCCCGGCCGCGTCGCTGACGTCGGTGACATGCTCGCCGGTCAGGCGCAGGCCGATGTAATCCTTGGGCAGCAGCAGGTGGCGGGCTTCGCTCAGCAGCCGCGGCTCGTGCCGGCGAAGCCACAAGAGCTTGGGGCCGGTGAAGCCCGGCATCGGCCGCACGCCCATGGCGCGCTGCAGCTCGGAACCGAGAGCCGCCAGCGCCTCGGCCTCGGCGGCGGCGCGCCCGTCGTTCCACAGGATGGCCGGCCGTAGCGGGCGGTCCTCTCCGTCGAGCAGCAGCGCGCCATGCATCTGGCCCGAGAGACCGATGCCGCATACACGTCCCATGCTCCCCCGCTCGTCCGCCGCGAGGCGGTCGAGCCCGTCCGAGACCGCCGCCCACCAGGCCTCGGGATCGTCCTCGGACCAGGACGGGCGGGGCTGGCGCGGATGAAGCGTCTCCTCGACGCTCGCAACGAGGCGCTGCGCCTCGTCGACGAGGACGATCTTGACCGCCGAGGTTCCGATATCGATCCCGAGGAACATCGCTAGCGCCGTCCGGCTCCGGTGCGAGAGGCAAGCGTGGGCCGCTTCAAAGAGCGTGCTTTAGCGGCTGCGCGGCGGGAACACCAGCGAGCGACCGCGCGACTCCGGCGTCGGGACTGGCCCATAGGCTGACCTCTGTCAGCGGCGACATGTCGCCGCGCGGCACCGATGCGGGTTTCGGCGGGCATCGCTCCGGCCATAAGCCGAGGAATGCGGAGCCGCACCGGGCTCTGGACATTGTCGCTCTTCTGATGGATGCAACTCTAGTGTCAGCTCACCTTCGTTCCCGGCGTGGCCGATCTCGCCGGAGACGTGCTCAAGGAGCCCTGCCCTGACCCTCGGATCCCGCTGGAGGCGGATATGAATCACGATGCCTTTTTCCGCCGCGAGCTCGACGCTCTGCGGAAGGAAGGCCGCTACCGGGTCTTCGCCGAGCTCGAGAAGTGCGCGGGGGGATTTCCGAAAGCCATCAACCATGGCGACCGCGCCCGGCCCGAGGTCATCGTCTGGTGCTCCAACGACTACCTCGGCATGGGCCAGCACCCGCAGGTGCTCGACGCCATGCACCGGGCGCTCGACCGTTGCGGCGCCGGTGCCGGCGGCACCCGCAACATCTCCGGGAACACGCACTACCACGTGCTGCTGGAGGAGGAGCTGGCCGACCTGCACGGCAAGGATGCGGCGCTGCTCTTCACCTCCGGCTACGTGGCGAACTGGGCGACGCTGAGCACGCTCGGCAGCCGCCTGCCGGGCTGCGTCATCCTATCGGATGCCTCGAACCACGCCTCGATGATCGAAGGCATCAGGCACAGCGGCGCCGAGAAGCGGATCTTCGCCCACAACGACCCGGCCGATCTCGAGCGCAAGCTCAGCCAGATCGATCCGTCGCGGACCAAGCTCGTGGCGTTTGAATCGGTCTATTCGATGGACGGCGACATCGCGCCGATGGCCGAGATCCTCGACGTCGCCGAGCGGCACGGCGCGCTGACCTATCTCGACGAGGTCCATGCGGTCGGCCTCTACGGGCCGCGCGGCGGCGGCATCGCCGAGCGGGAGGGCCTGAGCCATCGCGTCGACCTGATCGAGGGCACGCTCGGCAAGGCCTTCGGCACGGTCGGCGGCTATATCGCGGCCTCGCACGCGGTCTGCGACTTCGTGCGCAGCTTCGCCTCGGGCTTCATCTTCACGACCGCGCTGCCTCCCGCCATCGCGGCCGGTGCCCGCGCCTCGATCCAGCACCTCAAGGCAAGCTCTGCGGAGCGCGAGCGCCACCGCGAGCGCGTCGAGCGGGTACGCCGCGCCTTCGACGAGGCCGGCATCCCGCATCTCGATAACCGGGGCCACATCGTGCCCGTGATGGTCGGCGATCCGATCCTGTGCAAGCAGATCAGCGACCGCCTGCTCGAGCGCCACGGCATCTATGTCCAGCCGATCAACTATCCGACCGTGCCGCGCGGCACCGAGCGGCTGCGCGTGACGCCATCGCCGGTCCATTCGGACGAGGACATCGAGCATCTGGTCTCCTCGCTCTCCGCCATCTGGGCGGAGCTCGGGCTGGCGCAGGCGGCCTGAGGCGGCTGTCGAGGCAGCTTCACCCGACCGCCGGCCCATGCCATAATTTGCGGCGGGGCGGAGAACTGGGCGATGCGGCTGAACTACGTGGTCATCCTCGGCTCGGTCCGGCGCGAGCGGATGGGAATCCGGGCGGCGCGCTGGATCGTGCAGGCGATCGAAGCGCGCGGCCATAAGGCGACGCTGGTCGATCCGCTCGAGGTCCGGTTGCCGCTGCTCGACCGGATGTACAAGGAATATCCGAAAGGTCAGGCGCCCGAGGCCCTGGAGAGACTGGCCGTGCTCTACCGTGCGGCCGACGGTTTCGTCATCGTGTCGGGCGAGTACAACCACGGCATCCCGCCGGCGCTGAAGAACCTGCTCGACCACTTCCTCGAGGAATATTTCCACCGCCCGTCGGGGATCGTGTCCTATTCGGCCGGCTCGTTCGGCGGCGTCAGGGCCGCGATGCAGCTCCGCATGACGCTGGCCGAGCTCGGCATGGCTTCCATCCCGTCGCTTCTGCCGATTCCCAGGATCGGCGCCAGCCTGTCGGAGACCGGAATTGCCACGGTGCCGGCCTTGGAAAAATCCAAGGAGCGCTTCCTGAACGAGCTCGACTGGTACGCCCGCGCGCTGCGGCGCGAGCGCGACGTCTCCGGCACGCCCGGCTGAAACCGGCTTGAGCAGGGAGCCAAGCGACGCTATGTGTCGCGAAGGCGACGTCAGCGCCATGAAAATACCTGTTGTGCGGCGGCTTGTTTCCTGCATGTTACAGGCGCCGAAATAGGACAGCGTTGCTGACCAAAAAGCGTGCATGAGTCACGCGCTTGTGCAATTTTCGCAGGCAGGTTGGTTCGGTGCGTGCAGCCTGAGCTGCCGCTTCGAGAGGGAGTGTCGTTGATGACCGAGATCATCAGAGCCACGATGGGCGCCGGCAGGATCGGCCCGCAGCTCCGCGCCGTCGCGGCCGCCACCCGCCGCATCGATGCCACCGATCCCGGCCTGCCCAAGGCGCAGGGCCTCTACGATCCGTCGCACGAGCACGACGCCTGCGGCGTCGGCTTCGTGGCCGACATGAAGAACCGCAAGTCGCACGACATCGTCGAGATGGGCCTCAAGATCCTGGCCAATCTCGACCATCGCGGCGCGGTCGGCGCCGACGCCCATGGCGGTGACGGCTGCGGCATGCTGGTCCAGATCCCGCACGATTTCCTCGCCGAGGAGGCGGCGTCGCTCGGCTTCACGCTGCCCGAGCCCGGCCGCTACGGCGTGGGCTTCTTCTTCCTGCCGCAGGACGAGGAGGGGCGGCGCACGGTCGAAGCGATCGTGGCCGCGGCCGTCGAGGCGGAAGGGCAGATCCTGCTCGGCTGGCGCGACGTCCCGGTCGACGCGTCGCTGCTCGGCGAGAGCATCGTCTCGGGCGAGCCGGTGAGCCGGCAGGTCTTCATCGGCCGCGGCGACGGCATCGCCGACGAGGACGCGTTCGAGCGCCGGCTCTTCATTCTGCGCAAGGTCATCTCGGGCAAGGTCTACGGGCTCGCGGACCCGAAGACCGCCGGCTTCTACCCGGTCTCCTTCTCCTGCCGCACGGTGGTCTACAAGGGCCTGCTGCTGGCCACCCGTCTCGGCGGCTATTACCGCGACCTTCGGGACCCGCGATTCAGGACCGCGCTGGCCCTCGTCCACCAGCGCTTCTCGACCAACACGTTTCCGGCCTGGTCGCTGGCCCACCCCTATCGCATGGTGGCGCACAACGGCGAGATCAACACGCTGCGCGGCAACGTCAACTGGATGGCGGCGCGGCAGGCCTCGGTGACCTCCGAGCGCTACGGCGAGGACATCACCAAGCTCTGGCCGATCTCCTACGAGGGGCAGTCGGACACGGCGTGCTTCGACAATGCGCTCGAATTCCTGGTTCAGGGCGGCTATTCGCTGACCCATGCCATGATGATGCTGATCCCGGAGGCCTGGGCCGGCAATCCGCTCATGGACGAGAGCCGGCGCGCCTTCTACGAATACCACGCCTCGCTGATGGAGCCGTGGGACGGGCCGGCGGCGGTCGCCTTCACCGACGGCCGACAGATCGGTGCGACGCTCGACCGCAACGGCCTGCGGCCGGCGCGCTACCTGGTCACCGACGACGATCTCGTGGTGATGGCCTCCGAGATGGGCGTGCTGCCGATCCCGGAGGAGACGATCGTCACCAAGTGGCGGCTGCAGCCCGGCAAGATGCTGCTCGTCGATCTCACCCAGGGTCGCATCGTCTCGGACGACGAGATGAAGACGTCGCTCGCGGACTCGCACCCCTATCGGGCCTGGGTCGAGCGCACGCAGATCGTGCTCGAGACGCTGCAGCCGGTGGAGGCGCGCGCCGCGCGCACCGACGTCGCGCTCCTCGATAAGCAGCAGGCCTTCGGCTACACCCGCGAGGACATCACGGTCCTGCTCGCGCCGATGGCGGCGACGGGGCAGGAAGCCGTCGGCTCGATGGGCACCGACACGCCGATCTCCGCCCTCTCCGACAAGGCGAAGCTGCTCTACACCTATTTCAAGCAGAACTTCGCCCAGGTGACGAACCCGCCGATCGACCCGATCCGCGAGGAGCTCGTCATGAGCCTCGTCAGCTTCATCGGTCCGCGGCCCAACATCTTCGACCTCGAAGGCAATTCGCGCCGCAAGCGGCTCGAGGTGCGCCAGCCGATCCTGACCAACGACGACCTCGAGAAGATCCGCTGCATCTCCTATTTCGAGGACGCCTTCGACACCAAGACGCTCGACACGACTTATCCGGTGAAGCTCGGCGCCGAGGGGATGGAGGCGATCTTGAAGCGCCTGTGCGAGCGGGCCGAGGCGGCCGTCCACGGCGGCTACAACATCATCATCCTGTCGGACCGGCTGATGGGCCCCGACCGCATCCCGATCCCGGCGCTGCTCGCCACCGCCGCCGTGCACCACCATCTGATCCGCAAGGGCTTGAGGACCTCGGTCGGCCTCGTGGTCGAGACCGGCGAGGCGCGCGAGGTGCATCACTTCGCCTGCCTCGCGGGCTACGGCGCCGAGGCCATCAACCCCTATCTGGCCTTCGAGAGCCTCGCCGCCATGGCGGCGGAGTTCCCGGAGGAGGTCGACGCGCCCCACGCGGTGAAGAGCTTCATCAAGTCGATCGACAAGGGCCTGCTCAAGGTCATGTCGAAGATGGGCATCTCGACCTATCAGTCCTATTGCGGCGCGCAGATCTTCGACGCGGTCGGCCTCTCGACCGACTTCGTGCGGCGCTTCTTCACCGGCACGCATAGCGTCATCGAGGGCGTCGGGCTCGCCGAGATCGCCGAGGAGACGGTGCGCCGCCATGCGGAGGCCTTCGGCGATGCGCCGGTCTACCGCAACGCGCTCGACGTCGGGGGCGACTATGCCTACCGGGTGCGCGGCGAGACCCATTCCTGGACGCCGCAATCCGTGGCGCTGCTCCAGCACGCGGTGCGCGGCAATGCGCTCGACCAGTATCGCGCCTACGCCAAGCTGCTCAACGAGCAGGACGAGAAGCTGCTGACCATTCGCGGCCTCTTCCGCATCAAGGGGGGCGAGGAGGACAGCCGCACACCGGTGCCGCTGGAAGACGTCGAGGAGGCCGCCTCGATCGTGCGCCGCTTCTCGACCGGGGCCATGTCCTATGGCTCGATCTCGCGCGAAGCCCATACCACGCTCGCCATCGCGATGAACCGGATCGGCGGCAAGTCGAACACCGGCGAGGGCGGCGAGGAGGCGGATCGCTTCGAGCCGCTGCCCAACGGCGATTCCATGCGCTCGGCCATCAAGCAGGTGGCCTCGGGCCGCTTCGGCGTGACGACGGAATATCTCGTCAATTCCGACATGATGCAGATCAAGATGGCGCAGGGCGCCAAGCCGGGCGAGGGCGGCCAGCTGCCCGGACACAAGGTCGATGCCATCATCGCCAAGGTGCGCCATTCGACCCCGGGCGTCGGCCTGATCTCGCCGCCGCCGCACCACGACATCTATTCGATCGAGGATCTGGCGCAGCTCATCTTCGACCTGAAGAACGTCAACCCGCGGGGGCTCGTCTCGGTCAAGCTCGTCTCGGAGATCGGCGTCGGCACGGTGGCGGCCGGCGTCTCCAAGGGTCGCGCCGACCATGTCACCATCGCCGGCTTCGAAGGCGGCACCGGCGCCTCGCCGCTGACCTCCATCAAGCATGCCGGCAGCCCGTGGGAGATCGGCCTCGCCGAGACGCACCAGACGCTGGTGCTGAACCGCCTGCGCTCGCGCATCGCGGTGCAGGTCGACGGCGGCTTGCGCACCGGCCGCGACGTCGTCGTCGGCGCGCTGCTCGGCGCCGACGAGTTCGGCTTCGCCACCGCGCCATTGATCGCGGCGGGCTGCATCATGATGCGCAAGTGCCATCTGAACACCTGCCCGGTCGGGGTCGCGACGCAGGACCCGGTGCTGCGCAAGCGTTTCGTCGGCCTGCCCGAGCACGTCATCAACTTCTTCTTCTTCGTCGCCGAAGAGGTGCGCGAGCTGATGGCCGAGCTCGGCTACCGCCGTTTCGACGAGATGGTCGGGCAGATGCAGATGCTCGACCGCGACAAGGTGGTGGGCCATTGGAAGGCCAAGGGGCTCGACTTCTCCAAGCTGTTCCACAAGCCGCATGCGCCCGAAGGGGTCGGCATCTCGAAGACGGAGCCGCAGGACCATGGCCTCGACAAGGCCCTGGACAACCGGCTCATCGCCGGATGCATCTCCGCCATGGAGGGCGGCGCGCCCGTCAGGTTGACCTTGCCGATCGCCAATACCGACCGGACGACGGGGGCCATGCTGTCGGGCGAGATCGCGCGACGCTACGGCCACAAGGGCCTGCCGGACGGCACCATCCACCTCAAGTTCGAGGGCACGGCCGGCCAGAGCTTCGGGGCCTGGGCCGTGCAGGGCGTGACGCTCGAGCTCGAGGGTGAGGCCAACGACTATGTCGGCAAGGGCCTGTCGGGCGGCCGCCTGATCGTCTATCCGCCGAAATCCGCCACCAAGATCGTGCCGGAGCGCTCGATCATCGTGGGCAATACCGTGCTCTACGGCGCCATCGCGGGCGAGTGCTACTTCCGTGGCGTGGCGGGCGAGCGTTTCGCGGTCCGCAACTCGGGCGCCATCGCGGTCGTCGAGGGCACCGGCGACCATGGCTGCGAATATATGACCGGCGGCGTCGTGGTGGTGATCGGCCCCACGGGGCGCAATTTCGCGGCCGGCATGTCGGGCGGCATCGCCTATGTGCTCGACGAGGACGGCGACTTCAAGCGCCGCTGCAACATGGCCATGGTCGAGCTCGAGATGGTCGAGGAGGAAGACGAGCGCAACCGCCGCCTGTTCCACCAGATGGACAATTGGACGGGGCCGCCTTCCGTCGACGTCATGGGCGACATGACGCGCTACGACGCCGAACGCCTGCGCCAGCTGGTCGCCAATCACGCCGAGCTGACCGGGTCGACGCGCGCCAAGGCCATTCTCGACGACTGGGCGGCGACCCTGCCCAAGTTCCGCAAGGTGATGCCGGTGGAATACCGCCGCGCGCTCGCCGAACTGACGCAGCAGGACGAGCCGCTCATGGCGGCGGCGGGGGAGTAGCCCGATGGGCAGGATCACCGGTTTCATGGAGTTCGACCGGCAGGACCGACGTTACGCGCCGGCGGCCGATCGCATCCGCCACTACAAGGAATTCCTGCTGCCGCTCTCCGAGGAGGCGACGCGCTCGCAGGCCTCGCGCTGCATGGATTGCGGCATCCCGTTCTGTCACAACGGCTGCCCGGTCAACAATCAGATCCCCGACTTCAACGATCTCGTCTATCGGGGCGACTGGGAGGAGGCGTCGCGCAACCTCCATTCCACCAATAATTTCCCCGAATTCACCGGGCGCATCTGCCCGGCGCCCTGCGAAGCCTCCTGCACGCTCAACCTCGACAACGTGCCGGTGACGATCAAGACGATCGAGAACGCCATCGCCGACCGCGCCTGGGCGGAGGGCTGGATCAAGCCCGAGAAGCCGGCCAGGATGACCGGCAAGAGCGTCGCGGTGATCGGCTCGGGACCGTCCGGCCTCGCCTGCGCGCAGCAACTGGCCCGCGTCGGGCACGCGGTGACGGTGTTCGAGAAGAACCAGAAGCCGGGCGGCCTGCTGCGCTATGGCATCCCGGATTTCAAGCTCGACAAGACCCATGTCGAGCGCCGCGTCCAGCAGATGACCCAGGAGGGCGTCGTCTTCCGCTGCGGCACCAATGTCGGGATCGACCTGCCGGCTCGCGAGATCCTCGACGGGTTCGACGCCGTGGTGCTGGCGGGCGGCGCCGAGAAGCCCCGCGACCTGCCGATCCCCGGCCGCGACCTCGGCGGCATCTATTACGCCATGGAGTTCCTGCCGCAGCAGAACCGGCGGATCGGCAAGGAACCGCTGCGCTCCAACAATCCGATCCTCGCCACCGGCAAGCGGGTGCTGGTGATCGGCGGCGGCGACACCGGCTCCGATTGCATCGGCACGTCGATCCGCCAGGGCGCGCTATCGGTCACCCAGCTCGAGATCATGCCCGAGCCGCCCGAGAAGGAGAACAAGCTCCTGACCTGGCCCGATTGGCCGCTGAAGCTCAGGACCTCGTCGAGCCAGGAGGAAGGCGCGGTGCGCGATTTCGCCGTGATGACCCAGCGCTTCTCGGGCGAGGGCGGCACGGTCGAGGCGGTCGACTGCATCAGGGTCGATTCGAAGTTCAAGCCGGTCGAGGGCAGCGGTTTCAAGATCAAGGCCGATCTCGTGCTGCTCGCCATGGGCTTCGTGTCGCCGGTCCCGGACGGCATGCTGACGGACCTCGGCGTCACGCTCGATGGGCGTGGCAACGTGCAGGCGGACCAGGCGGCCTACAAGGCCTCCGCCGACAAGGTTTTCGCCTGCGGAGATATGAGACGGGGGCAATCGCTCGTCGTCTGGGCGATCCGGGAGGGGCGGCAAGCCGCCCATTCGGTCGACAAGCACCTGATGGGTTCGACCGTCCTGCCGCGCTAGATCCGACCGACCCAGGCTCAAAGCCCCGGATCAGGCTCGTCGTGAGACGTGACCGCCGGCTCGATCGGTCCTGCCCGTTCACGCCGCGCGCGACGGGGAGGCGGCTGTGATGCGAAGGTCGGACGCCGGCAGCGACCGGCCCGTCCGCCGTCCCACCTCCGCCTGCACGCGCGCCCAGTGACCCGGCCGCGGGCTGTGCAGCAGGCCGGCATCTTCCCGCCAGGACATCTCGCCGGCGACGGTGAAGGCCTGATCGCCCTTGTCGCGCATCAGGCGAGCAGCATCGCGGGCGACGTCACCGCCCGCACGACGGAGAAACGAAACCATGATCGGGGTTCCTTGAGGCGGGTCATCGTCATCCGAAACCCGCGTGGGAATGAGTGTCATGAACCCCCAATCCGGTTCAATCCGATCTCTCCAATCTGGTGAATGCGTAAGGTTAGCCGGGAGATCGAACGGAGGAGCCGCCGATATCCACCGGTCTTTCGACGTAGGCCCGACTCTTCGGGAGGTGTTCGGCGTCAGGCGCGCTTGCGCAGACGGACGATCACGTCGACGCGCGAGACTTCCATGCCCTCCGGCGCCGCCGGAACCGGGCCGACCGCCATGTGGGCCCCGGGGATGTCGACCAGGACGTTCGAATCCTCGATGAGGAAATGGTGGTGATTCGACAGGTTCGTATCGAAATAGGTCTTCGATCCGTCGACCGCGATCTCGCGCAGCAGGCCCGCCTCGGTAAACTGGTGCAGCGTGTTGTAGACCGTCGCCAACGAGATCGTGACGCGCGCGCCGGTCGCCTCCTCGTAGAGCTTCTCCGCCGTGATATGCCGGTCGCCCTTGGCGAAGAGCAGCCATCCCAGTGCCACGCGCTGGCGCGTCGGGCGCAGCCCGGATCGACGCAGCTTGGCGCGCAGGTCGTGCACCGGGCAGCCGTGCAACGCGTCCCCCGAATGCGTCGGCGCGGCGGCCGGCTCGTCATCGACGGATTTCATCGCGGGCGTCGGTTGGGGCATGGGCTGGCGTTCGGGTTCCGTGGTTCGTTCTATCATAAGCACGCCCTGCCGGGGCCGCAACCATCTGACGGGCGTTCTACGCACATGGGGTGGCCAGCCACATCCGAGCCAGGCTGTCAAGTTCGGGTGGCAGATTTTCAACATGAACGAGGAACCGTCGCGGCGCGACCGAATTGAAGATGCAGCCAAGGAAATTTCGCGCTCCCACAAAGCGCCAGAGGTTTGGGGTTCATGACGTCTCTCGATCGCTCCACCGATGTCGATGTTGGTTTCGGCTATGCGATGGACCCGACGACGGCCCGTCGCCAGTTCACGCTGTCGGTCGGCGTGGTGATCGGGCTGGCGATGGCGATCGCCGCCGCGGCCGTCAATATGCCGAAGCAGTCCGTGCAGTCACCGGGGTTCTATACGGTCTCCATCCCGTCGGCGACGATGCAGGCCGAGCGTGAGAAGATCTCAGCCGCCCGAAGCTGAGCGGGTCCAAGCCGATCAGGTGAGGGGATTTCCCAACGGCTCGAGACCATCGGCGTCCGGACCGACGTCGTTCGCAAGCGATCTGCTCGAAAGATCGCGCCATTCCGCCAAAGCTTCCTCGATGACGGCACGACAATCCGTCGTCGGCAAACATTGCGCGCCTCATGGAGTCGAGTGGTTTCCAAGTCCGGCCGGTTTGCGATCACCCACCCGCCCTGAGCGCCGCCGTCCGGGAAGGCGATGGGTCGGTGCCGTGATCGGGTCGACGGAGACCTGCCCCGAAGACGTGGAAGACATCGTCGAGCCGCCGAGCCCATCCGTCCGCTTGCGCCGCCTTTGTTGACGTTCGCATCGCAGCCGTCGAAGGCGAGCGACCCGCGGGCCTCGGCCGCAATCGGTCCGGTGCCCTTCCCTTGAGCGGCCGGTCGACATATGATTCTCCTGAGTCTCCGCGCTGGACCACCAAGCCTCCTCATTTCCGGCTCCGAGCAAGCACGTCGAAGCCATCGGCGGGACGAACGGTTTGCGGCGGACGCCGGACGAGCACCATCACGGGAGAAGACATGGCCTTTCGACGTGGCGGCTTCGCGCTCAATGCGCCCAAGGTGATCACGTTCGCGATCTCGATCGTCCTGGTCGTCGTGGCGCTCGTCTCGACACAGATGCACCTGCCGGTCGGCGCGAGCTTCGTGGTGCAGCACCGCCTCGGGCTCGTCGTGGCCGGCTACGTGCTGTTGGCGCTCGGTTGCCTGCTACCGGGATTGTGAAGGAGCACGCTCCCTTCTTCCGCTTTGCGGGAGAAGGACGCGACCCGTTACTCGCTCACCCCGACCACATCCGCGGTTTCCCAGGCGAGGTGCTGGCCGCCATCAAGGGCGATGATCTGGCCCGTTACCGAGGGCGTCTCGACGAGCCAGCGGATGGTGCGGCCGAAATCTGCGAGATCCGGCCCGCGGCCGAGCAGCACGGCTTCGGACTGCCGGCGGAAATCCTCGTCCGACTGGCGCTCGCTCTTGACCGTCGGGCCCGGCGCCAGGCCGACGACGCGGATGCGCGGCGCAAAAGCCTGCGCCATGGTGCGGGTGGTCCAGGCGAGGCCGGCCTTCGACAGCGAATAGGAGAAGAACTGTGGCGTAGGCTTCAGCACCCGCTGGTCGATCATGTTGACCACGAGGCCGTGTGCGCCTTCGGGAAGGCGCCGCACCATCGCCGAGACCAGCAGGCAGGGTGCGGCGAGATTGATGGACAGGTGCCGGGTCAGGCTCTCGGGCGTGAGCGCCTGCGCCACGTCATCCACGAAGATCGAGGCGCTGTTGACCAGGAGTCCGATGGGGCCGACGGGCGCGGTCGCCGCCTCCATCAGGGCCTCGACCTCATCGAGGCGCTCGAGATCACCCACGACCACCGCCGCCCGGCCGCCGCGCCCCTGGATCGCCCGTGCTAGATCATCCGCCTCCTGGCGGGATTGGTTGCAATGGATCGCCACCGCAAAACCCTGCGCGGCCAACGCCTCGACGATCGCCCGGCCGATGCGCTTGGCGCCACCGGTGACGAGGGCCGTTCGTGGGATCGCCGCTACGGGCTCGATCGTCATGACTCAGCTCGAACCATCGTCGGGCGTCCCCGGCTCCGCAGGGAACAGGATCGTTTCGTAATCCCGCGCGCCATGAAGAATATGCAAGATCTCGATATGCTCGCCTTCGATACGATAGAGGATGAGATAATTCCCGTAGGACCGGCGTCGAATGCCAATCTCTTTGTAACGTGGAAGAACGGGGAAAGCCTGCGGCGACTCGGTGAGCTGCTCGCATCGGTCGACGAGCTCAGCGACGAAGCTCGCGGCCCGGCGAGGATTTTGGTCAGCGATGTGGTCGCCGATCCTTTCGAGATCGGTGTCCGCCGCATCGGTGAAGACGACGATCATGAGGGCTCGTCAACGACGCCCACATATTTTGCGACCAGACGGGCCGCTACCTCCCCGGCGGGCTTGACCCGCCCGGCCTGGGCATCCGCAAGTCCCCGGTCGAGCGCCGTATCCAGAGCTCGGAGGTGATTTTCACGTTCCTTTACCAAGCGGACGCCTTCACGCAAGACGTCGTCGGACGAATGGAACCGACCAGTTTTGACGAGCTGTTGCACTTCATCTTCCAGCTCTTGGCTTAGATCGACGCTGCGCGGCATCAGAATTCTCCCATGCACCCACGTCTGTCGACGGCCGGCGCTGGATCCGGCCACCGATAGCGGCCTGCCCGTGTCCGCTCGCTCGACATCAGTCTTCCCTCCGCTTCCGCATAGTCCCATATTGAGCCCATGCCGAAAAGCCGCTCCGGCGCCGCACAGGGCGCCTCGTCCAAACCCATGAAGCCGGGCCGCCCGGCCCGGCCCAAGGCCGCCAAGCCGGAACTGGTGCCGCTCGACCAGCATCTGGCGGCGCTGCTCAACCCGGCGCTCAACGCCGAAAGACCGACAGGCGTCGAGGAGGGTCGCGGCTTCGCGGAAGCCCCGCAGGCCCGCTTCGACGTGGCGACCCCTGGCGGCATCGAACCCGCCCATCCGCGCGGCATGAGCGGCTCGGCGGCCTCCGCCGACAGGCTCCAGCGCCTGCTCGAAACCGGCGACCCGCGCCTCGGCCAGACGCCCTGGGTGCCGCATCGCCCGGCCCGGCCCGAGAAGTCGGAAGGCGGCATCTCCTTCAAGCTCACGTCCGAGTACGACCCCAAGGGCGACCAGCCGACCGCCATCGCCGAGCTCGTCGACGGCGTCAGGAAGCAGGAGCGCGACCAGGTGCTGCTCGGCGTCACCGGCTCGGGCAAGACCTTCACCATGGCCCAGGTGATCGCCGCGACGCAGCGGCCGGCGCTGATCCTGGCCCCCAACAAGACGCTGGCGGCGCAGCTCTACGGCGAGTTCAAGAGCTTCTTTCCCGACAACGCCGTCGAATATTTCGTCTCCTACTACGACTATTACCAGCCCGAGGCCTATGTGCCGCGGACCGACACCTATATCGAAAAGGAATCGACCATCAACGAGCAGATCGACCGGATGCGCCATTCGGCCACCCGCTCGCTGCTGGAGCGCGACGACGTGATCATCGTCGCCTCCGTCTCCTGCATCTACGGCATCGGCTCGGTCGAGACCTATACGGCCATGACCTTCTCCGTCTCGGTCGGCGACCGCATCGACCAGCGCCAGCTCATCGCCGACCTCGTGGCGCTGCAATACAAGCGCACGAGCATGGATTTCACCCGCGGCACGTTCCGGGTGCGCGGCGACACGCTGGAGCTCTTCCCGGCGCATTACGAAGACCGCGGCTGGCGCATCGATGTCTTCGGCGACGAGATCGAGTCGATCCAGGAGTTCGATCCGCTCACCGGCAAGAAGACCAACGACCTCAAGTCCGTGAAGGTCTATGCCAATTCGCATTACGTGACGCCGCGCCCGACGCTGGTGCAGAGCATAAAGGCCATCAAGCAGGAGCTCAAAGGACGGCTCGACGAGCTCTACGCCCATGGCCGTCTGCTCGAGGCGCAGCGGCTCGAGCAGCGCACCGGCTTCGACCTCGAAATGCTCGAGGCGACGGGCGTTTGCCAGGGCATCGAGAATTATTCGCGCTATCTCACCGGGCGGCGGCCCGGCGAGCCGCCGCCGACCCTGTTCGAATACCTGCCCGACAACGCGCTGGTCTTCACCGACGAGAGCCACGTCACCGTGCCGCAGATCGGCGGCATGTATCGCGGCGACTTCCGCCGCAAGGCGACGCTCGCCGAATACGGCTTCCGGCTGCCCTCCTGCATGGACAACCGGCCGCTGCGCTTCGAGGAATGGGATGCCATGCGGCCGCAGCCCGTGCATGTCTCGGCCACCCCCGGTCCCTGGGAGATCGAGCGCGCGCAGGGCGTCTTCGTCGAGCAGGTGATCCGCCCGACCGGGCTGATCGACCCGCCGGTCGAGGTGCGCCCGGCCCGCTCGCAGGTCGACGACGTCTTGGGCGAGATCCGCGAGACGGCGCGGCGCGGCTACCGGTCGCTCATCACCGTTCTGACCAAGCGCATGGCCGAGGACCTGACCGAATATCTGCACGATGCCGGCGTCAAGGTCCGCTACATGCATTCCGACATCGACACGATCGAGCGCATCGAGATCATCCGCGACCTGCGCCTCGGCACCTTCGACGTGCTGGTCGGCATCAACCTTCTGCGCGAGGGCCTCGACATCCCCGAATGCGCGCTGGTCGCCATCCTCGACGCCGACAAGGAAGGCTTTCTGCGCTCCGAGACCTCGCTGATCCAGACCATCGGCCGCGCCGCCCGCAACGTCGACGGCAAGGTCGTCCTCTATGCCGATAAGGTGACGGGCTCGATGGAGCGCGCCATGGCGGAGACGAGCCGCCGCCGGCAGAAGCAGGAGGCCTACAACGCCGAGAACGGCATCACCCCGGCCTCGATCAAGCGCGGCATCCAGGACATCCTCAATTCCGTCTACGAGGCCGACCACGTCACCGTCGACGCCGGCCTGGTCAAGCCGGAAAACCTCATCGGCCATAATTTCAAGGCGACGGTCGCCGATCTCGAGAAGCGCATGCGGGCGGCCGCCGGCAACCTCGAATTCGAGGAGGCGGCGAGGCTGCGCGACGAGCTGAAACGCCTGGAAGCGACCGAGCTGATGATCGGCTCGGACCCGATGGCGCGCCAGGCCGCGATCGAGCAGGAGGCGGGGAGTTTTGGTGGCGCGCGCAAATACGGCAAGGCGGCGAACCTGCCGGCCAACCGGCCGCACAAGCCGACCGATGCCGACATGGGCCCGCATAATTTCGGCGGTGGCGAGGCCAAGCCGCGGTTCACCGCCGGATCAGGCATGCCCGCCTCCCGGGCCCGAAAACCCTCGCTCGACGAGATGGGTCCTGGCCGCGAGCAGACCCCGGCCTCAGGCGACACCTACGTCCGCCCCGAGCGGCCGGATCCGAAGGTCGGGACGTGGAAGAAGGGCGGGCGGGGGAGGAGATGACCGCAGGATAACCGCCTCGCGTTCTCAGAGGTCTGGCCGACTCTCTACCATCGGCGGGAGCGCCTGGAACGGGTCGAGCACCGTCACGCCGAAGGGCAAGAAATCCCGTGTGTTCCGGGTCAGGATGGTGAGCTGACGGGCTTCAGCGATCGCCGCGATGGCGACATCCGCCAAGCCGGGGCCCCGGCCGGCAGCCCTCGCCTGATCCAGAAAGCCTCCGGCGATCGTGGCAGCTCTGAGATCGAAGGGCAGGATCCGTACGCCATAAAGATGCTCGACCGTGTCCCACCAGACGGTCAGGTCGGCCGCCTTGCGTGAGGCACCCTCGCGCGCCGCTTTGGCGATTCCGTCCCGGATCTCCGCCGCGGTGATGACGGAAAGATAGAGGCTGTCCGACATCCGATCCAGCCAAGCCGCGATCGCTTCCTGCCGGTTGCGGCTGGCCGGGGCGACCGCCGATATCACGTTCGTATCCAAAAGATAGGTCAGAGTCCGCTGGCTCGCGCAGAGGTACGATTTCGCTCTGGAACGTCGTCCGACTCAAGAGGCGAGGAGGCGAGAAGCCGTCCGAAGCTCGGAACGCTCGACAGACGCTCCCATGCGGACCAGGAAATGACCACGGCCTCCTTCCGGCCATGGCGTGTGATGGCGAAGGCCTCTCCCTCGAGCGCGCTGTCGACGACGGCCGAGAGAGTTGCCTTCGCATCCTTCAACTGGATTTCACGCATCTGGCCGGCCTCCACTGGGGACTACTGTAGTCATTTATTATGAAGATCGCAAGATTTGCGTCGCCGCTGCCCACGGCTGTCCGCTGCCACCTGCCAAGCCTTGGACCTGCCCGGTGGCGTAGCTGGCGTCCGCCATCGCGAGCTTCACGTGGATCGAGCGGAGCTCGGCCGATTGGTCTGGCGGGAATTATGGGGAATTATGCGGCGATGAGCGGGCAGGAACCTTCCTGAGGCGCAAGGGCTCTATCCTGGTCGCTTGCTTGATGACATCGAGCCTGTCATCCCCGCGATGTCGCGAGGATGAACGGGGCGGCCGGAAACCCTTCCGCTCATTCCGGCGAACGCCGGGCTCCAGCATCGGAATTACGGAATTACGAATTACGGAATTACGGTGACACTTTACTCTTTTACGTATTATTCGTTCCGCGGCTGAGGCGGCTCCTTCCCACTCGCGCCTCCCAGAGCGCGTCCAAGCTCCGGGATCTTCAAATGCCCCGTATGCCGTCGCAAGGCGCGCAGGTCGAGGTGGACGTCGCGGCCGTGGAGAAGGTTCATGGCCTGCTCGGCGATGGTGCGGCAGGTCTGGCTCAGGAGTTTCCGCTTGTCGATGAGGCAGGCGACGCCATGGTCCTTGGCGATGAGCATGTCTGGGCAAAGCCGCTGGGCTTCGGCGAGGCACACCAGGGCGGTCTGCTGGAGGCCCGGCGGCAGCGTCAGTCGCGTCGCGGCGGGGGCTGCGGCCGGCGCCAGGGCGACCAGGAGGATCAGACCCAGCCCGAGCCCGCCGCCGAGCCGACCACGCCACGATGCGCGCGATGACGACGGTCCGGCGGCCCAAAGGCTGCTTCTCATCCGTAGCCGCGCCATCTGCGCCGGGTATGATGTCACTTACTGTTCTCCAATTGCTTTGCGCTGGATCCCGGCTTTCGCGGGAATGAGCGGAAGAAATCAAAATCGCGACGAAGTCGTGAGGCGAGCCTCCACCCGCGCGCCGATCCGACGACCGGGTCGGGCGTTGTCGGTACGAGGAGAAGCCCATGTCCCAAGACACTCATGACACCCGGCCGAAGCTCGTCGGCCTGAACCATATCGCGCTGGAGGTCGGCAGCGTAGAGGAGGCGCTGGCCTTCTACGGCGCCATCTTCGCCTTTACCCTGCGCGGGCGGGGCGACCGAATGGCCTTTATCGGCATGGGCGACCAGTTCCTGGCCCTGATGGAAGGTCCGGTTCGCCAACCCGCAGGCAAGCGTCACTTCGGCCTCGTGGTGGAAGATCGCGCGGCCGTGCAGCGGCTTGCGGAGAAGGCCGGGGCCACCTTGCTCGAGCGCAACAATTTTCTCGCCCGTGGGGCAACCGGGTCGAGATCGTGGCCTATCGCGATGTCCAGTTCACCAAGGCCGATGCCGTGCTGCGGGGCATGGGCTTGAGGCTCGACAAGAGCGCGGAGGCGCTCGATCAGCTCCGACAGAAGGGAATGGCGCCGGACGACCCGTGAGGCGGACGCTCAGACCTCCTCCTCGACCTTCATCACCTTTACCCTGTTCCCCACACCGTACATGGCGGCGCTCGACAGCCGCTCCCATGCGGCGCAGGAAATGACAACCGCCTCTTTCGGCCATGACGGGAATGACAAGGCCTCTCCCTCGATCGCGCTGACGACAGCCCAGAGAGGCGCCTTCACGCGTGCAGCGTGGCGTCTCTCACGGTTGCCCGTGACCGCCCGCCGAGCCGTAGATCTGCCCCGTCGCGTAGCTGGCGTCGGCGGCGGCGAGCTGGACGTAGATCGACGCGAGCTCGGCCGGCTGGCCGGGGCGGCCCATCGGCGTCGTTCCGCCGAAATTCTCGAGCTTCTGCTGCGTGGCGCCGCCCGAGACCTGCAGCGGCGTCCAGATCGGACCAGGCGCCACGCCGTTGACCCGGATGCCCTTCGGCGCCAGCTGCTTGGCCAGCGACTTCACGTAGTTCATCGTCGCCGCCTTGGTCTGGGCGTAGTCGTAGAGGTCGGCCGAGGGATCGTAGGCCTGCTCGGAGGCGGTGCCGATGATCACCGAGCCGGGCCTGAGATGCGGCAGCGCCGCCTTGATGATCCAGAACGGCGCGTAGATGTTGGTCTTCATCGTCGCGTCGAAATCCTCGTCCGAAACGTCGAGGATCGAGGCGCGGGTCTGTTGCCGGCCGGCGTTGGAGACCAGGATGTCGAGCCCGCCGAGCCCCTCGACCGCATCGGCCACGAGCTTGCGGCAGAAGGCCGCGTCCCTGAGATCGCCCGGCAGCGCGAGGCCGATCCGGCCTTCCTTCCTGATGAGGTCGATGACCTCGCGCGCGTCCGGCTCCTCGCTCGGGACATAGTTGATGGCGACGTCGGCGCCCTCGCGCGCATAGGCGATGGCCGCCGCACGGCCCATGCCGCTGTCGCCCCCGGTGATCAGCGCCTTGCGGCCGGCGAGGCGGCCCGAGCCCTTGTAGCTCGTCTCGCCGTGGTCGGGCCTCGGCTCCATCTTGCCGGCCAGCCCCGGCCAGGCCTGCGACTGGCCCTTGAAGGGCGGTTGCGGATATTTGGTGGTGGGGTCGACCAGCGGCTGCGCCGGGGCGGTGGCGGCGCTGGCGGCGCGCGCCGGCGCCGCATCGGCCGCGGCCGCGAGCCCGAGACCCAGGCCGCCGACGACCTGGCGACGCGAGACCGCATCATTGTCGTTCATGGTCATGTGATGCTCCAGGGGAGAGTTCGCACGACCAATGACCAGGCATGGAGCGCTGTTCCGCCCGCCGTCGAAGCGCTTCTCGTCGATCCTAAAGCGGCTTCTCCAGCACCACGAACCGCAGGTCGTCGCGGCGCGGCAGGCCGAAGCGCACATCGCCGTAGGGGAAGGGCTTCGTCTCGCCGGTGCGGGCGTAGCCCCGGCGCTCGTACCAGGCGATCAGCGCGTCGCGCACCGAGATCACCGTCATCGCCATGCGGGCGGCGCCCCAGTCGCGCGCGAAGCTTTCGGCCTTATCGATCAGCACGCGGCCGAGACCCCGGGCCTGCACCGCCGGCGCGACCGTCAGCATGCCGAGATAGCAGGCCTGTGGACCCGCCTCGGCCGGAACCTTCTCCAGGAACACGCAGGCCAGGATCGGCCCGGTCGCGACCTCGCGCAAGGCCAGGATGGTGCTGGGATTGGGGCCCGCCAGATCCTCGGCGAGCGAGGCCGGATCGGTGCGCTGGCCGTCGAGGAGCTCGCTCTCGCTGGTCCAGCCCTGCCGCGCCCCCTCGCCCCGATAGGCGGAGTTCACCAGCCTGGCGATCTCCGGCAGATCCGCCGTATGGGCGGGCGCGACGATCCATTCGGTCACGACATCCTCCCCCACCCCGCCGCCTCAGACCAGGGCTTCCGCCTCTTCCCGCATGGTCTCGCTCGTCTTGAGGTTCTCGGGCCGTGGCATCGAGACGATATTGAAGCCGCCGTCGACGAAATGCACCTCGCCGGTCACGCCGCGCGACAGGTCCGACAGAAGATAGAGCGCCGAGCCGCCGACGTCCTCGATGGTGATGGGGCGGCGCAGCGGCGCGTGGGCCTTGTGATAGTTGAACATGAAGCGCGCGTCGGTGATGCCGGCGCCGGCCAGCGTGCGCACCGGCCCTGCCGAGATGGCGTTGACCCTGATGCCCGAAGCGCCGTAATCGGCCGCCAGATAGCGGACGCTGGCCTCGAGCGCCGCCTTGGCGATTCCCATCACGTTGTAGTTCGGCGTGACGCGCGTCGAGCCCCCGAAGGTCAGCGTCACCATGGCGCCGCCGGCCGTCATCAGCAGCGCGGCGCGGCGCGCCACCTCGGTGAAGGAGAAGGCCGAAATCACCATGGTGCGCAGGAAATTCTCGCGCGTCGTGTCGGCGTAGCGGCCCTTGAGCTCGGCCTTATCCGAATAGGCGATGCCGTGGACCAGGAAGTCGATTGCGCCGAACTTCTCCGCCACCGTCTCGAAGGCCGCGTCGACGGTGTCGAGCTTCTCGACGTCGCAGGGGATGACGAGCTCCGCGCCGAGCGAATGGGCCAGCGGCTTGACGCGGCGGCCGAGGGCCTCGCCCTGATAGGTGAAGGCGAGCTCGGCGCCTTCGGCGGCCAGCGCCTTGGCGATGCCCCAGGCGATCGAGTGGTCGTTGGCGACTCCCATGACGAGGCCGCGCTTGCCGCGCATCAGGCCGGAGGCCGGAGCGGGGGTCTTGTCCTTCATGGTGCTGGCGCCCCTCTCAAAGGTCCGGATGCTGGAAAACCAGGGAGGCGTTGGTGCCGCCGAAGCCGAAGCCGTTCGACAGGACGGTGCCGAGCTTGACGCCGTCGCGGCGCGCGCGGACGATGTTCATGTCCGCGAAGGACGGGTCGAGCTCCTCTATGTTGGCGCTCTCGCAGATGAAGTCGCCGTTCATCATCAGCAGCGAATAGATCGCCTCCTGGGCGCCGGTCGCGCCTTGAGCGTGGCCGCTCAGCGACTTCGTCGCCGCGATGGGCGGGCAAGCTTCGCCCGCACCGAACACCTGGCGGATGGCCACGATCTCGGCCTCGTCGCCCTTGGGCGTCGAGGTGGCGTGCGGATTGATGTAGTCGATCGGCGCCTCGATGCCATCGAGCGCCATGCGCATGCAGCGTACCGCTCCCTCGCCCGAGGGCGCCACCATGTCGTGGCCGTCCGACGCGAGGCCGTAGCCAACGATCTCGCCATGGATGCGGGCGC
>DATBEH010000004.1:0-51850 GCA_036276175.1 Lichenihabitans sp. | reverse complement strand
GGTCGTAGGGTGAGGGCTCGACGAAGGCGATGAAGCCGCAGAGCACGAAGGCACCGAAGACCCATCGCACCAGGGAGCCGTAATCGATCCGCCAGCCCGGTCTCGCCGCGGCCGGCGTCGCCGTCCCGGCTCCGGCGATCGCCCTAGTAGGCATTTTTCGCCTTGATCAGCGCGAAGGGCGTCATCATGAGGATATACATGTCGAAGAAGATCGACCAGTTCTCGATATAGGTCAGGTCGTGTTCGACGCGCCGCTGGATCTTCTCCGGCGTATCGGTCTCGCCGCGCCAGCCGTTGATCTGAGCCCATCCGGTGATGCCGGGGCGGACCCGGTGGCGGGCGAAATAGCCGTCGACGACCTCGTCGTAGAGATGATCGGCCGCCTTGGCGTGGACCGCGTGCGGGCGCGGCCCGACCAGCGACAGGCTGCCCTTGAAGACGACGTTGAAGAGTTGCGGCAGCTCGTCGAGCGAGGTGCGGCGGATGAAGCGCCCGACGCGGGTGACGCGCGGGTCGTCGCGCGTCACCAGGCGGGCGGCGGTATGATCGAGCGCGTCGGTGCGCATCGAGCGGAACTTGAACACCTCGATCATCTCGTTGTTGAAGCCGTAACGCTTCTGCCGGAAGAAGGCCGGGCCGGGCGAATCGAGCTTCACGGCGAGCGCCACGACGGCCATCAGCGGCGACAGCGCCAGGAGCGCCAGCGCGCCGACGACGCGGTCGAAGATGCTCTTGATGATGACGTCCCAGTCGGCGATCGGCTTGTCGAAGACGTCGAGCACCGGCACCGAGCCGATGTAGGAATAGGATCGCGGCCGGAACTTCAGCTTGTTCATATGGGCCGAAAGACGGATGTCGATCGGCAGCACCCAGAGCTTGCGCAGCATCTGCAGCAGGCGCTGCTCGGCCGAGATCGGCAGGGTGAAGATGACGAGATCGATGCGCGTGTGGCGGGCGAGCGCCACGAGGTCGTCGACGTTGCCGAGCTTGGGATAGCCCGCCACGACATTGGCCGAGCGATCGTCGCTCCGATCGTCGAAGAAGCCGAAGATGCGCAGGTCGGTCTCGGGCTGGGCCGACAGGGTCTGCAGCAGCTCCTCGGCGGCGGGACCACCCCCGACAATGACGGTGCGCCGGTCGAGCCGGCCGGTGCGCATCATGCCGTCGGTCAGGACCGAGAGCAGGCCGCGCTCCACGAGCAGCGTCGCGAGGCCGAGCGCATACCAGCCGGACATCCAGACGCGCGAGAAGGTGCCGTCGAGCTTGAGGAAGAAGACGGCTGCAAGCGCCGCCAGCACCACGAAGCTCCAGCCCGCCGCAATCCTGATGCCCGTCGAGATCGGCGTCCTGAAGGCCCCGAGCGTGTTCACCCGCAGCATCTGGAACGCGACGATCGCCAGCGCCGCCATGCAAGGGATGGCGACGAAATAGGCGGCCTCATAGCCGACCTGCGGAACCACATAGGCGAGGTGAACCAGGACGCCAGTCGCACAGAGCAGCACGAATTCGGTCAGCCGCACCAGTCCCGCCAGAACGACGGGCGAATAGTGCGGCTTCGTGCCGAGTCCGTCCGGGAGGGCCTCGGACAATCTGGCGCGGACTTGATCCGCCGCCTCGATCGGCGCGGCCGCAGAGGGGGAGGGGCCCTCGTCGATGCGCCGCATGTCGTCCGGCGTGAACGCGCTGGACTGTCTTGAAGCCTTCACGTTGGACCCCCCGGTGAGGACGATACGGCGATCTGGGACGACGCCGGCACGCTGCGGCCTGCCTTGCGGGACAGCGCCTCGCGATAGGCGCCGATGACCGACTCCACCATGCGGTCGACGGAAAAACCGTCGTGAACGAATTCCGCCAGCTGCCGCGCCTGTGCGGTGCGCTCGGCGAGGGGCTGGGTCAGCGTCGCGACGAGACGGTCGGCGAGGCCGCCGACGTCGTCCGGCGGCAGGAGACGGTCCCGATACGGCCCGAAGATCTCGGGAATGCCGCCGACACGGGTGGCGATCATCGGCACCCGGGCCGCCGCCGCTTCGAGCACGATATAGGGCAGGGACTCGGCGCGCGACGGAACGACGAGCAAGCGGCCGAGCGCGAAGGCCCGGCGTGCCGGCATCGGCCCCGCGAACGAAACATGCGCCGCAAGTCCAAGCCGGCGGGCATGATCCTCGAGCTTGGCGCGATCCGGCCCCGAACCGACGAGCATGGCGCGCGGCGGCGCCCCGAGCCTGTGGCCGGCGACGGCGATGGCGTCGAGCAGCGTATCGATGCCTTTGACGGCCCGCAGTTCCCCGACATAGAGGATCTCGGCCGCATCCGCCCTCGGCGCGAGCGGCACGAATTCGCTCTCCGCGACGCCGTTGTGCACGATCTTGAAGAGGTGCGGCGGCTCGCCGACCATCTGGCGGAAGCGGCCGGCAATGAAGCTGCTCTCGAACAGCAGGAGATCGGTCTGTCGCGCCATGAGGCGCTCCGCCTGCATGTACACGCGGCTGATCGGGCTGCCGGGACGGTGGTTGAGGCTGCCGCCGTGGGGCGTATAGGCCCGTACGGTCTTGGAGGCGCTCGGCATCAAGGCGGAGAGCCGGGCATAGGCGCCACCCTTCGACCCGTGGCCGTGCACCACATGAGGCTGCGTCCGCCTGATCGTCTCACGCACGGCCATGAACACGGCGGCGTCGGAGGGATGCGGATTGCGGTGCATGGGGATGCGGGTCATCCCGAGCGCCAGATGCGGCGCAATCTCGGCGAGAAGGCGATCGGCCGCCTCGCCGCCGGTGGTCCGATCGGCGATCAGGCCGACCCTGTGGCCGCGGCGGACCTGCTCGCGGGCCAGGTCCAGCACATGGCGGAACAATCCACCGAGCGGCGCGCGCAGGACGTGCAGGACCTTGAGTGGCGGCCCCGAGCCGGGCAGCGGTTCCACCATGACGAGCCTCGCGATGAGCGGAGCCCGATTATGGTCGCCAATGCTAAAAGAACCGTTCTTCGACGTTGATCGTATCGCCGGGCCGCAGCGGATAGGCGAGCGGTACGCGGGCCGTGACCTGGACGCCGTTGATCATGCGGGTGATGGTGGCCGAATTGCGCTCCGCCCGCGGGCCGAAGCCGCCCGCCACCGCGATGGCCTTCTGCACCGTCATGCCGCTGATGAACGGGTACTGTCCCGCCGTCGTGACCTCGCCCAGGACGAAGAACGGCCGGAAAGCCTCGACTTCGACCGAAATATGCGGGTCGCGC
This sequence comes from Lichenihabitans sp., assembly GCA_036276175.1. Taxonomy (GTDB): domain Bacteria; phylum Pseudomonadota; class Alphaproteobacteria; order Rhizobiales; family Beijerinckiaceae; genus Lichenihabitans. The sequence continues at coordinate 48,616 of DATBEH010000004.1, read as the reverse complement.
AGGAAGCCGGCCCGCAGGCGAGCCTCGATGGTGCGCTCGGCGTCGTTCGTCGTCTGCCCGACGAGCGAGACATTGCCGACGAGCGGCATCGAGATCATGCCCGATCCATTGACCGAATAGGAGTTGGAGAGGGCATCTTGGCCGAAGACGATGACTCTGATGCGATCGCCGCTGGCCAGTGTGTAAGGCGCCGTCAGCTGGGCACGGAAGACGTCGGTGCGGTAAATCGGCCCGGCGCAGCCCGCGAGGACGATGGCGACGAGAAGGCAGGCTGCTTTGGCGAAGCGATGCATGGTGTCGACCGGACATGAGGCCGCACAGAGAAGCGGCGCGGATCAATACCCAGGCAATATCGTGTTAAGGTTAATGAAAGCTGATGAGGCGGCGGGTCGGATCCGCGGCCTTTGGACGTCGATCGGGAAACGGCCTCGCGGTTTTGCGCCGCCTTGACTAAGAGAAGGCCATGCCGTCGTTCCGCACCACCCGCACCGTCCCGCATTCCGCCGCCGAGATGTTCGATCTCGTCGCCGATGTCGAACGCTATCCCGATTTCCTGCCGCTGTGCCAGAGCCTCGTCGTGCGCCGCCGGTCGAGCCTGCCGACCGGCGAGGAGGTGCTAACCGCCGACATGCGCGTCGGCTACAAGGCGATCCGGGAGAGCTTCACGAGCCGGGTGACGCTCGATCGTGCGGGCTCGGCCATCCTGGTCGAATATGTCGACGGGCCGTTCAGGTCGCTGGAGAACCGCTGGACCTTCACCGATGTGCCCGACGCGCCGGGCAGCTCGACGATCGCCTTCTACATCACCTACGAGTTCAAGAGCCGCATGCTGGGCCTGATGATGGGCTCGATGTTCGAGAGCGCGTTCCGGCGCTTCGCCGAGGCGTTCGAACGGCAGGCCGGCAAGGTCTACGGCTGAGCGGCCGTCTCGAGCATCGCCAGCGCCTGCCGCAACGCCTCCTCCCGCACGCGGCGCCGGCCGATGTCGCCGAAGCGGCGTTCGGTCGTGGTTCCCGGCTGCCCGGGACGGGCGAGACCGAACTGCACGAGGCCCACCGGCTTCAAGGGCGTGCCGCCGGTCGGCCCCGCCACGCCGGTGATGCTGAGCGCGAGGCTGGCGCGCGAGCGCGCCAGCGCGCCCTCGGCCATGGCGAGCGCGGTCTCGGGGGAGACGGCACCGTGCCGGTCGAGGACCGAGGCCGGCACGCCGAGAAGCTCCGCCTTGGCCGCGTTGGAATAGGTGACGAAGCCGCGGTCGAGCACGTCGGCGGAGCCCGAAATCTCCGTCAATAGCCCGGCCAGCAGGCCGCCGGTGCAGGATTCGGCCGTCGCCAGGATGACGCCTTGGGCCCGGCAGAGCCCGATGAGCGCCCTGGCCCGGTCGATGAGGTCGTCGGGGAACATGCGGGCTGGCCTCAGGTCAGCCCGGGTCGAGCGGCAGACGGACGGTGGCGAGGCCCCAGGCCACCATGCCCTCGCCCCGGCCGGTGAAGCCGAGCCGCTCGGACGTCGTCGCCGTGATCGCCACCCGGTCGACCGCGAGGCCGGCGATCTCGGCGATCCTGCGCCGCATCGCCTCGCGATGCGGTCCGATCTTGGGCGCCTCGCAGACCACCGTGGCATTGAGATGCGCCACGATCCCGCCGCGGCCGCGCACCCGGTCGATCGCATGCCTGAGGAAGATGTCGGACGATGCGCCCTTCCATTGCGCCTCGGATGGCGGGAAATGCGAGCCGATGTCGCCGTCGCCGATGGCGCCGAGCACCGCGTCGGTCAAGGCATGCAGCACGACGTCGGCGTCCGAATGACCGCTCAGCGTCCTGTCGTGGCCGATCCTCACTCCCCCGAGCCAGACGTGATCGCCCTCGGTGAAGGAATGGACGTCGAACCCCTGGCCGGTCCGGACATCGAGCAACGCCGCGAGAAGGCGCGTCTCGGCGGCCTGGAAATCTTCCCGCGTGGTCAGCTTGACGTTCGAGGGCTCGCCTTCGAACACGAAGACGTCGTGGCCGGCATATTCGGCCACCGCGGCATCGTCGGTGAGGTCGTGCCGCCCATCGGCGACGGCCCGCCGATGCGCCTCGACGATGAGCGGCAACGCGAAGGCCTGGGGCGTCTGCACGGCGCGAAGCCGGCTGCGATCGGGCGTGCCCACGATCCGGCCCCCCTCGCCGATCTGCTTGACGGTATCGAACACCAGGCAGCCCGGCACCGCCGCGCCGTAGCTGCGCGCACCGTCCATGGCGCGCCCGATCAGGGCCGAGGAGGCGAAGGGCCGCGCCCCGTCGTGGATGAGGACGAAATCCGAATTGGGGCCGAGCCGCTTCTCCAGAGCCTCGAGCCCGGCATGGACGCTTTCCTGGCGCGTCGCGCCGCCATCGGCGGAATCGCCCAGCCGCCCCGCGTGGGCCCGCTCGAGGCGGCCCGCCGCCGCGTCGAAGAGATCACGGTCGTCCCGATGAATTACCGGCGTCACGGATGCGATGTCGGGCCGCTGCAGGAAGGCCTGCAGGGTGCGCGTGATCAAGGGTTCTCCGGCCAGCGGTCGATATTGCTTGGGCACCCCCCCTCCGGCGCGCGATCCGCGTCCGGCAGCCACGACGAGAACGTGGAAAGATTCAGGCATCGACCATGAGGCTCCTCCGACGCACCCGTTTCCCGCGTTTTGGGCGCCGCGTCAAACGACCTGTGGCCAGCGATGGGGGTCGCAACAACTATGGTGCCGTGCAATAACGAAGGGCCCGTTCGCCGGCAAGACGGATATTGCCGCGAAGCCGGGCATCGGCCGGGCGGCGCCGCGGCGCGGAGCTTTTCGACCGCACCTCAAGAGGATCGATCGGCTTTGATCATGTCCGTGCCGAAGACCGACGCCGATATCGCCGGCCAGCGCGATCCGGTCGGAGTCCGCCTGTCCTTCGGTCCGCTGGCGGTGCGGGGCCGCGCCATCCTGGCGCCCATGGCCGGCATCACGGACCTCGGCATGCGGCGGCTCGCCTGGCGCTTCGGCGCGTCATTGACCGTCACCGAAATGGTCGTCGGCGATTATCTGGCGCGCGGCGATCTGGCGAGCCTCGCCCGCGCAGCCGGCGACGGCGGCCAGCCGCACGTGGTGCAGGTCGCCGGCTGCACGCCGGACTCGCTGGCCGAAGCCGCGAGGATCGCCGAAGGCTGCGGCGCCGTGGCGATCGACATCAACATGGGATGCCCGGCCAAACGCGTCACCGGCGGGCTCGCGGGGTCGGCGCTGATGCGCGACCTCGATCATGCCGCGCGGCTCGTCGCGGCGACAGTCGCGGCCGTCGCGGTCCCGGTCAGCGTCAAGATGCGTCTCGGTTGGGACGAGACGAGCCTCAACGCGCCGGCACTCGCCCGGCGGGCCGAGGCGGAGGGCGCGCGCCTGATCACGGTGCATGGCCGCACCAGGAGCCAGTTCTACAAGGGGGAGGCTGATTGGCGCGCGGTCGCGGCCGTGAAGCGGGCCGTCGCGGTTCCCGTCGTCGTCAACGGCGATTGCCGCAGCATCGTCGACGCCAGGACCATGCTGGCCGCCTCGGGCGCCGATGCGGTGATGATCGGCCGGGCGGCGCTCGGTCGACCCTGGTTCGTCGGGCAGGTCGCCGAAGGCTTGGCGACCGGCCATTGCCCGCCGCCGCCCGCGGCGACCGCGCGGCGCGAGACCGCGCTCGAGCATTACGACGCCATCCTGTCGCTGTTCGGCATGGCCAAGGGCGTGCGGCACGCCCGCAAGCATCTTTGCGCCTACGGCGAGGAAGAGGAGCGCCTTGGCCCGGTGCCGGATGGCCTGCGGCGACGGCTGGCCGTCACCGAGGACGCGGGCGAGGTCCGGCGCCTGCTGCGTGAGCTCTTCGTTCACGATGCCGTCGCGGAGGCCGCGTAATGACGGCCTTCCTGCGCGCGCCCGAGCGCGGCAGCGAGCCGCAGCGGGGTTTCTTCGCGCAGGCGCCGGAGATCCTCAACATCCTGCCCTACGCGATCCTCGCGGTGGCCCCCGAGGGCACGATCCTCGACGCGAACGCGACGGCCGAGGCCTTCTTCGAGATGAGCCGCGCCATGCTGATGCGCCACCGCCTCGCCGAGATCGTGCCCTTCGGCTCGCCTTTGCTGAGCCTCGTCGAGCAGGCGTCGGAGCGCGGCGCCGCGGTCAACGAATACAGGGTCGACCTCGGAACGCCGCGCCTGGGGCCCGACCGCATCGTCGACATTCACGTCAGTCCGGTGACGGAGGGCCACGGCGCCATGATCGTTCTGCTGCAGGAACGATCAATTGCCGATAAATTCGACAGGCAGCTGACCCACAGAGGGGCAGCCCGCTCGGTTTCTGCGCTGGCCGCCATGCTGGCGCACGAGATCAAGAACCCGCTCTCGGGCATCAGGGGCGCGGCGCAGCTGCTGGAGACGGCGGTCGGCGACGACGACCGGGCGCTGACGCGGCTGATCTGTGAGGAGACCGACCGCATCGTCAAGCTCGTCGGACGCATGGAGGCCTTCTCCGACATGCGGCCTCCGGAGCGTGAGAGCGTCAACATCCATGCGGTGCTCGATCATGTGAAGCGCATCGCGCAGGCCGGTTTCGCCAGGCATATCCGCTTCAGCGAAAGCTACGACCCCTCGCTGCCGCCGGTGTTCGCCAATCGGGACCAGCTCGTCCAGGTCTTCCTCAACCTGGTCAAGAACGCGGCGGAGGCGGTTGGCCCGGATGCCATCGACGGCGCCATCGAGCTCACCACCGCCTTCCGGCCGGGCGTCCGGCTGCGGGTGCCCGGCGCCGCGCAGCCGGTCAGCCTGCCGCTCGAATTCTGCGTCAGGGACAACGGACCGGGCGTGCCGCCCGACATCGTGGCGCATCTCTTCGATCCCTTCGTGACCACCAAATCCTCGGGAACTGGCCTTGGTCTTGCACTGGTGGCCAAGATCATCGGCGACCACGGCGGCACCGTGGAATGCGAATCGCATTCGCGCCGGACGACGTTCAGGGTCTTGATGCCCATGTTCGCTGCGCGGGACGGCCGCGGAGGTTCCGGGGCCTGAGCGCCGGCGCCCGACAGGAAGGAAGACCACGGCGATGAATGGCCACATCCTCGTTGCCGACGACGACGCCGCGATCCGGACGGTGGTCAGCCAGGCGCTGTCGCGGGCCGGCTACGAGGTGCGCGCGACAGGCACGGCCGCCTCGCTGTGGCGCTGGGTGCAGGCCGGCGACGGCGACCTCGTCATCACCGATGTGGTCATGCCCGACGAGAACGCCTTCGAGCTGCTGCCGCGCATCAAGAAATTGAGACCCGACCTGCCGATCATCGTGATGAGTGCGCAGAACACCTTCATGACCGCGATCAAGGCCTCGGAGCGCGGCGCCTACGACTATCTCCCGAAGCCCTTCGACCTCAAGGAGCTCGTCGCCATCGTCGGGCGTGCCATGAGCGAGCCGCGCCATCCGCTCGTCGTCCACGACGACGAGCTCGAATCGATGCCCCTCATCGGCCGCTCGCCGGCCATGCAGGAGATCTATCGTGCCCTGGCGCGGCTGATGCAGACCGACCTGACCGTGATGATCTCGGGCGAATCGGGCACCGGCAAGGAACTCGTGGCCCGCGCGCTGCATGATTACGGCAAGCGCAAGTCCGGGCCGTTCGTCGCCATCAACATGGCCGCCATCCCGCGCGACCTGATCGAAAGCGAATTGTTCGGCCACGAGAAGGGCGCCTTCACCGGCGCCAATACGCGCTCGGCGGGCCGGTTCGAGCAGGCCGAAGGCGGGACGCTGTTCCTCGACGAGATCGGCGACATGCCGATGGAGGCGCAGACGCGCCTGCTGCGCGTGCTCCAGCAGGCCGAATATACCACGGTCGGCGGCCGCACGCCGATCAAGACCAACGTGCGCATCATCGCCGCCACCAACAAGGACCTGCGCGTCACCATCCAGCAGGGCCTGTTCCGCGAGGACCTGTTCTTCAGGCTGAACGTCGTGCCCCTGCGGCTTCCGCCGCTGCGCGAGCGCGCGGAGGACATCCCGCATCTGGCCCGGCACTTCTTCACGATGGTCGCGGCGCAGGGCCTGCCGCTCAAGCGCATGGATGCCGGCGCCTACGAGAAGCTCAAGCACTATCGCTGGCCGGGCAACGTGCGCGAGCTCGAGAACCTGATCCGGCGTCTGGCGGCCCTCTATCCCCAGGAGGTCATCGCCGCGCCGCTCGTCGACGCGGAGCTCGGTCTCAGCCGTCCGCTGGATTTGGCCTTCCCGGCCGAGACGTCCGCGGCTGCCGCCGCCTCCGGCGATCGGCTTGATCCGAGCCCGGGCGGCGAGGACGGAGGGCTCAGCGGCGCGGTCGAACGGCATCTCGCCGAGCTTTTCGCCAGGCACGGTGACGACCTGCCCCCGCCGGGACTCTATCATCGCATCCTGCGCGAGCTCGAGGCGCCGCTCGTCTCCGCCGCGCTCGCCGCGACGCGGGGCAATCAGATCAAGGCGGCCGAGATGCTCGGGTTGAACCGCAACACCTTGCGCAAGAAGGTGCGGGAGCTCGACATCAAGCTGATGCGCCTGCCTCGCTGAGACCGCGAAGGTCGGCGCACCTCGCCGGCGGGTGATCGGATCGAGGAGGATTCGGGCGCATTATCGCGCCTAAGATTGCGGGCCTCCGGCCGGGCCGCCCTGAATTCGTCGCAATGCGGCAACACTGCTGTATAATTACAACGGTTGGGGCGGGATGAAGGTCGCCGACCTCTCACGACGAAACGCAGGAACAGCCCGAGCTTGACCGATTCCGAAGGCCAGCAGGAGATGGCGTTGCCGCAGAGCCGCGCATCGCGCCGCCGCTTCATCCTGCGAGCGGGGCCGCTGATCGTCGGGTTGGCCCTGGTCTCGGCCCTGGCGACCTTCGCGGTGTTCACCGGGTTCACGCCGATCATCCCGACCGATGCGGTCGTGATCGACGTGTTCCTGGCCGACGGGATCATCGCCTGCATCCTGTTCCTGCTGGTCGGGATCGAGGCCTACAAGCTCTTCGCCGCGTGGCGCGCGCGCATCGCCGGGGCGCGCCTCCATGCCTATATCGTCGGCCTGTTCCTGATCACCGCCGCCATCCCGGCGGTGATCATGGCGGTGGTCGGCGCGGTGGCGCTCGAACGGGGTCTCTATCCGGCGTTCATGGAGGACGTGCGCGGCTTCATCTCGCATACGACGGATGCGGCGCAGCTCTATCGCGAGTCGCAATGCGCGTCGCTGCAGCGCGACGCGGATCTCGCGGCGTCGGATCTCGATCGGGCCAAGGTCGGCTACAACGATCGCGCCTTCTTCGACAATTACTTCGCCTCGCGGGTTCACGCGCTCGGCTTCACCGTGGCGGTGATGATGAAGGGCGACGGATCGGTGGTCGACCGGGTCGAGAGCGGTCGACCGGGCCAGGTCGTCGAGCCCTCCGCCGCCGATTTCGAGGATACGCGCAAGGGCCAGCGCTTCTGCTTCCGTCTCGACAACGGGCGGACCTTCGTCGCGCTGCGCTTGCTGCCGTCCTTCGACGACACGTTCCTTTACGTGGGGCGACCGCTCGATCCCTTCGCCATCGAGTTCCCGCAGCAGGCGCGCGACATCATCGCACTCTACGACGCCTTCGATTCGCATCGTCGGTCGATCCAGATCGCCTTTATCATCATGTACGGGCTGCTCGCGCTGATCATGCTGCTGTCGGCCATCTGGCTCGGCCTCTCCTTCGCCAACCAGCTCGTGGCGCCGATCCGGCGCCTGATCCATGCGACCGACCAGGTCTCGTCGGGCAATCTCTACGTCCAGGTGCCGATCCGCCGCTCCGAGGGCGACTTGGCGCGGCTCGGCGAGACCTTCAACAAGATGACGTCGGAACTGCGCCTGCAGCAGAACCGCCTGATCGCGGCGCGCGAGACGATCGACGAGCGGCGGCTGTTCACCGAGGCCGTGTTGTCGGGCGTCCCGGCCGCCGTCATCGGCATCGGGCCGAACGGCGCGATCACCGTGGTCAATCCCTCGGCGCACAAGATCCTGGCGCAGGCCGAGGGAGGCGAGGCGACCATCATCGGCCGCGTGCTGACCGAGGCCATCCCCGAGCTCGGTCCCATCGTCGACGAGGCGAGGGCAGGGCGGCAGCGCTTGCATCAGGCGCAGATCACGCTGTCGCGCGGCGGTCGCGAGCGCACCTTCACCATCCGCGTCGCCAGTGATCTCTCGGCCAAGAGCGAGCGCGGCTACGTGGTGACGCTCGACGACATCACCGACCTGGTGACCGCCCAGCGCACCTCCGCCTGGGCCGATGTGGCTCGGCGCATCGCCCACGAGATCAAGAACCCGTTGACGCCGATCCAACTGTCGGCGGAGCGCCTGAAGCGACGCTACGGCAAGGTGATCACGGAAGGGCGCGAGGTCTTCGACCAGTGCACCGACACGATCATCCGCCAGGTCGACGACCTGAAGCGCATGGTCGACGAATTCTCGTCCTTCGCCCGCATGCCGAAGGCGACGCTCCAGGAGGACGATCTCGGCAAATGCGTCGAGCAGGTCGTGTTCCTGATGCGGGTCGGCAACCCGGAGATCACGTTCAGCGACGACCTTCCGGACGCGCCGCTCGTCGCGCGGTTCGACCGGCGATTGCTGTCGCAGGCCCTCACCAATATCATCAAGAACGCGACCGAGGGAATTGCGGCCGTGGGTTATGGACCGGGGGAGGGGCATATCGCCGTCTCGCTTCGCCATATGCCCGAGGGAGAGATCGTGATCGATGTGATCGACAACGGCAAAGGCTTTCCGGCCGAAAATCGCCATCGGCTGCTCGAGCCCTATATGACGACGCGCAGCGATGGCACCGGCCTCGGGCTTGCGATCGTGGCGAAGATCTTCGAAGACCACGGCGGCGGGATCGACCTCCTCGATGCGCCCCATTCGCGTGGGGCCCACGTGCGGCTTCACTTCCCTCTGGACCCGTCCAGCGTGCCGGCCCGCAGCGACGCCGCGCCGCAACGCGTGAGCGAGAAAGCCTAAGAGAAGGCGATGGCAACCGATATCCTGATCGTAGACGACGAGGCCGACATCCGGGAACTCGTTTCGGGCATCCTGTCGGACGAGGGTCACGGCACCCGCACCGCCAAGGATGCAGACGAGGCCCTGGCGATGGTCTCGGCACGGCGACCGCATCTCGTCTTCCTCGACATCTGGCTGCAGGGCTCGCGGCTCGACGGGCTGCAGCTGCTGGAGATCATCAAGGAGCAGCACCCGACGCTGCCGGTGGTGATGATCTCGGGCCACGGCAATATCGAGACCGCGGTCGCGGCCATCAGGCTCGGGGCCTACGACTTCATCGAGAAGCCGTTCAAGGCGGATCGCCTGGTGCTCGTCGTCGACCGGGCGCTGGAGGCCTCCCGGCTCAAGCGGGAGAACGTCCAGCTCAAGGCCCGCGCCTTGAGCCCCAACCGGATCGTCGGGCGCTCCACGGCATCGAACCAGCTCCGTCAGGTCATCGAGAAGCTCGGACCGGCCAATTCCCGCATCCTGATCACCGGTGCGCCGGGCGCCGGCAAGGAACTGGCGGCCCGTATGATCCACGACCTGTCGGGGCGCGCCTCCTCGCCTTTCGTGGTGATCAATGCGGCGACCATGGTGCCGGAGATGATGGAGACCGAGGTCTTCGGGATCGAGGGAACGGACGGCCGCAGCCGCAAGATCGGCGCGCTCGAGGAGGCCCATGGCGGCACGCTGTTCATCGACGAGGTGGCCGACATGCCGCGCGAGACGCAGAGCAAGATCCTGCGTGTCCTGGTCGATCAGAACTTCACCCGGGTCGGCGGCACGACGCGGGTCCATGTCGACGTGCGCATCATTTCCTCGTCGAGCCGCGATCTCGCCGCCGGCATCGCCGACGGCAGCTTCCGCGAAGACCTGTTCCACCGGCTGGCGGTGGTGCCGGTCCGCGTGCCTGGGCTGTCGGAGCGCCGCGAGGATATTCCCGAGCTGATCGATTTCTTCATGGATCAGGTCTCGGCCAATACCGGCCTGCCGAAGCGCCGGATCGGGGCGGATGCCATGGCGGTCCTGCAGTCGCACGACTGGCCGGGTAATATCCGCCAGCTCCGCAACAACGTCGAGCGCCTCATGATCCTGGCGAGCGGGGACGCCGACGCGGAGGTCAGCGCCGACATGCTGCCCTCGGAGGTCGGCACGCTGGTGCCGGCGACGCCGAACGGCGCGGGCGGCGAAAAGCTGATGAGCCTGCCCCTGCGCGAGGCGCGCGAGGTGTTCGAACGGGAATATCTCGTGGCGCAGATCAGCCGCTTCGGCGGAAATATTTCGCGCACCGCGGAATTCATCGGGATGGAAAGATCCGCGTTGCATCGTAAGCTGAAGTCGCTCGGGATCGATTGAGGCAGGACGGCGACAGGACCGCGGGCTCGGCGTCGGATCCGCGTGCCGGCGCGAAGTTTGTGTTGCGGCATCGCGGCGTCTCTGCGCCTAGTGGGGCCGGAGGGTCGTGCAGCGGCGGGCATCGGGGTCTTCGAGTGCGGCATTGCGACCGGCAGGCGGCAGCGACAAGCGATGGACGGAAAGATGGCGTCTGAACGAACACAGAATTTGCAAGACACGTTTTTGAATTATGTTCGCAAGAACAAGGTTCCGCTGACGATTTTCCTGGTCAATGGCGTGAAGCTGCAGGGTGTCGTGACCTGGTTCGACAGTTTCTGCGTGCTGCTGCGGCGCGACGGCCATTCGCAGCTGGTCTATAAGCACGCGATCTCGACAATCATGCCAGGGCAGCCGATCCAGATGTTCGAGGCGCCGGAGGAGACCGCCACTGGCGACAAGCGGTGACGAGACCCATATGAGGCGGCATGCCATTTGTTGAAGCATCGGGGTCGGAGGGCAGCCTGCCCGATCCCGAGACAGCCGAGCTTCGCTCCGCCGAATCGACGCGATGCCTGGTGGTGGGTCCCTATCCGAGCGGGCCGCGCGGAGCGGGCTCGCGCGATCCGCGGCTGCCTGATGCAAGGATCGACGAGGCCTCGGCTTTGGCCGAGGCGATCAGCCTCCATGTCGTGGCCCGCCGTCTCGTCAATCTCGCCGCGATCCGGCCCGCGAGCTACATCGGCAAGGGCAAGGTCGACGAGCTTGCGACCCTGGTGCGGGATGAATCGATCGGGCTGGTGATCATGGATTGCGCGCTGACGCCGGTGCAGCAGCGCAACCTCGAAAAGTCCTTCGGCGCCAAGGTGATCGACCGCACCGGGCTGATCCTCGAGATCTTCGGCCGGCGGGCGCGGACGCGAGAAGGCGCGCTGCAGGTCGAGCTGGCGCATCTCGGCTATCAGAAATCGCGGCTGGTGCGCTCCTGGACCCATCTCGAACGGCAGCGCGGCGGCTTCGGCTTCCTCGGCGGACCCGGCGAGACGCAGATCGAGACCGACCGCCGCCTCATCGAGGAGCGCATGGCGCGGATCGAGCGCGATCTCGACCACGTCAAGCGCACGCGCGCGACCAACCGGAAGACCCGCGCCGATGTCCCGTTCCCGACGGTCGCCCTCGTCGGATACACCAATGCGGGCAAGTCGACGCTGTTCAACCGGCTGACGCATGCGGCCGTGCTGGCCGACGATATGGTCTTCGCCACGCTCGACCCCACCCTCAGGCTGCTCGTCCTGCCACACCGCGGCAAGGTCATCCTGTCCGATACGGTGGGCTTCATTTCCGAGCTGCCGACCATGCTCGTCACGGCCTTCCGCGCGACGCTCGAGGAGGTCGTCTCCGCCGACCTGATCTTGCACGTCCGCGATATCGCCCACCCCGACACGAAGGCGCAAAGCGCCGACGTCGGCAAGATCCTCGCCGAACTCGGCGTCGACGTCGCCGACCAGGCCCGCGTCGTCGAGGTGTGGAACAAGGCCGACCTGCTCGACCCGGCCGGGCGGGAGGAGATGGTCGATGCCGCGGGGCAGCGGCGCGCGGTGCAGCGGCCAGCGGTGGTCTCCGCCCTGACCGGAGAGGGTGTCGAGCGGCTTGTGGCGACCATCGAGGACCGGCTGGCGGCGCGCAGCTCGACCCTCGACCTGACGCTCGAGCCAACTGACGGGCAGGGGCTTCACTGGCTCTACGAGAGCGCCGAAATCCTGTCGCGCGGCGACGGCCAGGACGGCGAGGTGCACCTGCGGGTGCGCATCCCGCCCGAGCGGCTGCCGCGGCTGCGGCGTCGCTTCCCCGCCGCTCGCCTGCTCGAGTGAGGTGAAACAGTAATCTGCCGCGCGGGAGCACCCATCCGCCGAGAGCATGTTCGGCTGTCGCCGAACTGCTCCAGCATTTGAAATGCGGGCGATACTACTCCAGTGAGCGGCTGCCCGACGTCGGCAGCCGACGGCAGCTCCGCAATTGGTTTGCGACGAAGACCGAGACGGCGGGTGCTATCGCGGCCTTGTCGAGGCAGCAGTTCCCGCCGTTTGCCGTCTCTCGCATCGAAGGCATTGACTGGACCATCATATGGTCTACGTCTGTCTTGAATCTGGACCTGTGAATGGTCCGGAGCAGGAGGCGGGCGATGCAGGTGTCGGTGACCGAGGCGAAGGGGCAATTGACGGAACTGGTCCGGCGGGCGGAGGCAGGAGACGAGGTTATCCTGACCCGCCACGGCCACGCCGCCGTGCGCCTTGTGCCCGTCAGGAGGATAACGAACAGGGCATCCCGCCGACTGTTGCTCGAGACCATGCGAGCGTCCGCCGCCGGGAAGGCGGCTGTTGGACCGAGCGCCGCGCGGAGCCAGGATTTCCTCTATGGGGATGAGGGCCTACCGGAATGATCGCCGTTGATACATCGGCCCTGATGGCGATCGTGCTCGACGAGCCGGAGGCTCACGTCTGTATCGCGGCACTGGAAGCCGAGGACGACCTTCTGATCTCCGCCGGCACGGTGGCGGAGGCGCTTGTCGTCGCTGCCCGGAGAAACGTCGGCGAAGAGATGGGCCGCCTGATCGACGAGCTCGGGTTCCAGATCGTGAGCGTCACGCCCGCGTCCGCTCGGCGCATCGCCCAGGCCTATGAGCGTTGGGGGAAGGGCGTTCACCCGGCAGCGCTGAATTTCGGGGACTGCTTCGCCTTCGAGGTGGCGAAGGAGCATGATTCTCCCCTGCTCTATGTGGGCGAGGACTTCGCGCGGACCGATGTCGAGAGCGCCCTTTGAGAATGTGCCTCCGCTTGGGCGTCGGGCTCCCCACGTCCAACCATCGAAGACTTGGCGGGGCGGCGAACTGCGATGCCGTTGCGTCTATGAGCTGACTGTCAGCCAGCTAGACAACGTCCGGGCCGGACACCACGAGGATGGCTCCCCGAGCAGGACTCGAACCTGCGACCATTCGATTAACAGTCGAATGCTCTACCAACTGAGCTATCGGGGAACGCGGCCGGTGCATAGCAAGGGCGGCGGGCATTTGCAAACGCCAATCCTTGCTCCGCGGGCTCCGAATTCCCCTGCCGATGGCGCAGCTTCGGCTTGCTCCCGGTCGGCCGATGTTGTTAGAAGAGCGCGCGCGTCGTCGCCATGACGATCCGCCGAGGCCTCGTGGCGGAGTGGTTACGCAGAGGACTGCAAATCCTTGCACCCCGGTTCGATTCCGGGCGAGGCCTCCATATGCATTGTCTCATCGTTCGCCGCTCTCCTGCTTCAGAGCCGGGGCGGACATCGCCGATCCGGCGTCGAGCCTGCGCTGGCTGCCGACGGCGTCTTCAGGATCGCGGCGTGACGCGCGCAGGGCCTCATAGGCGCGACGCACCGCATCGGCCCCATAGGTCCGTTCGAGCCGCCGCACCACGAAATGTCCGCGGGCCAGACGCTGGTAATGGTCCATGAAGGCGGCGTTGATGGCGGCGCCGGTGACCGCGCCGATTACCGGTACGCTCTGCGCGACGATCTTCTGCGTGACCACGACGCCGAAGCGCGAGGCGATCTGGCTGACCAGGCGCAGCAGGGCAGGGGCCGATTCCTCGATGACGCCCCGGTTTATGAAATAGCGTGCGGCTTCGGTCACCGACCTTGCCAGCAGCGCGCGTGTCGCGAAATAGCTGCCCTCGCCGAAATGGGCGGCCTCGCGCCCGCCGCTGAGGGCGAAAACCTCGAGGCAGGCGAGGCTCGTCTCCGGTTGTCCGAGATCCTCGCCTTCCTGGCGTGCGATCTCGCCGATGGACCGCAGGATCAGCGTCGTCGACACCGGCAGCTCGAACGGCAGCGTGGCCAGGCCGAAGGCTCCGCCGAGCGCTCCCGAGGTCGCGATCGCGGCGAGATGCAGGCGCTGGGATGCCGCTCGGCGGCCTTCGGCCAAGGTCGTCAGGGCAGCCCGCATCGCATAGCTCAGCGCCTTGGCGGCCGTGGCATTGGCGGTCTTGAGGATCGTGTCGGGGATGAACTGGCTGGCAAGGCCGATCTGCCGGCCGACGAGCCCGGTCAGCTGCGTCGCGAAACTCGTGTGCTCCAGGGCCTCGATCGCCGCAGCTAGGTCTGCCTGGTCTTGCGCGGACCAGATGGCGTCACTCGCCGTCTGCAGGTCGCCCGGACGTCGCGCGATCTTCTCCACCATCGGGCAGGCTCCTTGAATTGGTTTCATGGGTTAACGCCAAGCCGGCGCTCGGGTTCTCGGCCGAACGGCGAAGCGCCGTTCACCTGTCGTCCCCGTCGAGCATCGGGGCGATGAAGAACAGGCAGGCGACGAGGAACAGCAGGCTGCCGATCAGCCCCGGCCAGTCGCCCGAGCGCCAGGACGACACCGTGTAGGACAGGGCAGAAGCCAGGAAGAGGCCCCAGCCGATGGCATGCGCCCGGCGTTCCTTCACGATCCGCACGGCCTCTTGCCGCGCGGTCGCCGGTCCGTCTTGACGGTGGCGCTCATTTGCAACAGGCTTCGTCCTGCTGCGGCACGATGCCGTGCTCGCCGCCCCTCGGGGCAGCAGGAGGACAGAGAATGGCCAGATCAATCATCGGTGTCGCCGGCGTGACATTGGTCTTTTGCCTCGGCGTCGCGGGCGTCGCAAGGGCCGAGACCGTCATGCAGCAATGCGGCCAGCAATATCAGGCCGCCAAGGCCGGCGGCACGCTGAACGGCATGAGCTGGAACCAGTTCAGGACGGAGTGCGCGGCGAGGCTCAAGGCGCAGCCGGCCTCCGCCCCGGCCCCCGCGCCGGTGACCCCCGCTCCGGCGCCCGCCGCCGCTCCCGCCCCGGTCGCTCCGCCACCGCCGCCCACCACCGCCGCCAATCCGCTGAAACCGGCTGCCCCGGCACCCGCTCCGACGGCCGCCGCCGCCGGGGCCAAGCCCGTGAGCGCCGGCCGCACGGCGGCGACCACCCGGCAGCGTGAATGCGGGGCGGAATGGCGCGCCAACAAGGCGACCCTGGTGGCGCAGACCCCTGGCCTCACCTGGCCCAAATATTGGAGCCAGTGCAACAAGCGGCTCAAGGCCGCGGGCCAGTAAGGGTCGACGGCAAACGGCGGACGGCAGATCCGCCGCTCTCCGATCGGGGATTGCCGCTCATGCGAGATAGGCCGACCCGGCGACCAAAGCGCCGAGCAGGCCGAGCAGCATCGCCGTATACCAGGGCCACCGCCGTCCGCCGGTGATGATGGCGATGGTCGCGATGGCGATCGAAACGTGCAGCAGCGTCACCGCGACCGTCAGGATATGGTGCCGGTGCTCGTGCCGGTTGCTGTCCTCGAGCTTGGCGTCGCGCTCTTTCTCGAGGTCCTCCGCCTTGGTCTTGATCTCCGCGCCGACCTGCGCATAGCCGCGCGCCTTCGCGTCATAGTCCTGCGCCCTGGCGGGGTTCGACGCGGCCGCGATCTCGTAAAGGTTGCGCTTGACGCTCTGGGCCTGGAAGAAGGCCCAATGATCGGCGGCCTGGTTCTGCATCAGCACCGATTCGTTCTTGTCGCTGATCGCCTTGCCGCTCTCGAGGCTCTCCAGGCTGCCGACCGTCGCGGCGAGGACGGCCAGGATGGCGATCGTCATCGAAACCTTGATCAGCAGAGGGTTGCCGCTGTGCGCCGCGTGTTCCGCGTGCTCGGCATGTTCCAGATGATCGGATGTCTCGAGTTCCATGGCCGCCCTGCGCGCTCAGATGCCTTGGAGGCATAGCCCAGTTGGGGCATCCGTTCCATCGTGCTCCAGGCGGTTCCGACGGAGGCGCCTGCATGGACAAGATCGACGGGGCCGACCTATAAGCGGCGATGGGTCGGCCGAACCGATCGAGCCGCCGGTCGCGGCGGCGCTCGAACAGCGGGACAAGTCTATGCAGGGCGCAGCGGTGATCATGGATCAGGCGTTCTCAGCGCAGCGTCGCGCCATGGTCGATGGCCAGATCCGCACCTTCGCGGTCACCGACGCGGCCGTCATCGCGGCCTTCTCGGCAGTGCCGCGCGAACGCTTCCTGCCGGAAGGCCTGCGCGGTCTCGCCTATTCGGACGCGATCCTGACCCTTCCGGGGGGTGCCGCGGGACGCGCGCTGCTGCAGCCGATGGTGCTCGCCCGGCTGATGCAGGGCGCGGCGATCGAACCCACGGCGCGGGCGCTCGTGGTCGGCGGCGGCAACGGCTACGCCGGGTGCGTCCTGGCGCGCATCGCCGCGAGCGTCGTCACGCTCGACACCGACCCGGCGTGGGCCGCCTCTGCGGAGGCCCTCGCGCGCGACCTCGGCCACGCCACGGTGCGGGCCGTGTCGGGCGATCTCGCCGAAGGTGTCCCGGACGGGGCGCCCTACGACGTCATCCTGGTCCAGGGTGCCGTCGAGATCCGGCTCGACGCTCTCCTGGACCAGCTCGCTCCGGGAGGGCGCCTGGTCGCCATCGAAGGGCATCGCGGCGATGCCTCGCGGCGCGCCGGCAAAGCCGTCAGCTTCCGCCGTGCCGGCGACGACATCAGTGTCCGGCCGCTGTTCGACGCGACGGTGCCGGTCCTCGACGAGTTCCGCCGGCCGCCGGCCTTCGTCTTCTGACGAGCCCAAGCCCGGCCATCGACCTCCTGTATGTCACCGTGGCGGATCCGGCGCGGTCGCAACCGTGACTGTCGCATTTTTGCGGCAGTTCGTTGAATTGTCCGGGGCAAAAGGCTCCCGCACGCGCATCGTTAGAGAGGTCAAGCTAAGATGGCCGGGACGCCGCTCATCCCGAGTCGTCAGGCCGGATGCGACGCGTCCGCGAGTCTGCCGGGCAACGGCGGCCCTTTAGGGGACCTGGAAGTCAGTGATGAGTCGTACCAGCGCCCATATCCGCGCCTCCTTCGCCCACGATCGGGGCTGCCGCTTGTCAGCTTTTGCCGCGCCATCGATGATTGCGCTCCTGCTCTGCGGAACGGCGGTCCTCCCGGCGCGAGCCGAGACGCTGCCCAACGCCCTGGCCAAGGCCTATTTCAACAATCCGAACATCAACGCGCAGCGCGCCACGGTGCGGGCGTCCGACGAGAACATCCCGATCGCCGAGTCGGGCTACCTGCCGCACGTGAACGGATCCGCCGACGTCGGTTTCGAGCACGACGAGTTCAATGGCGCGAGCGCGGGCACGTTCCCGTCCTCGTCCACCGGCACAGGTTCGGCAGGCACCCCGGGGAGCTCGGGTACGTCCGGCTCGGGCACGTCAAGCACGACCACGAGCGGCGGCTCCTCCAGGGGCGCAGGCGTGGTCGATACGGTTCCACGCGGCGCGGGCCTTAACGTCAGCCAGACACTGTTCGACGGCCTGCGAACCACGAACCGTGTCAAATCCGCCGAATCCAATGTGTTCAGCATGCGGGAGACGCTGCGGAATACCGAGGCCAGCGTGCTGCAGAGCGGCGCGCAGTCCTACATGGACGTGCTGCGCGACACGGCGATCCTCGATCTGCGCGCCAGCAACATCAAGGTGCTGGAGGAGCAGCTCCGCCAGACCCAGGACAGGTTCAAGGTCGGCGAGGTGACGCGAACCGATGTGGCACAATCGGAAGCCAGCCTCGCGGGAGCCCGGTCGGATTTTTTCGCCGCGCAGTCGCAGCTGCAGAATTCGATCGCCAGCTATCGGCAGGTGGTGGGCGAGCAGCCGACGCGGCTCGAACCCGCCCGACCGCTGGAAAGGAACATCCCCACGTCGCTCGAGCGCGCCATCGCGATCTCCCAGGCCGAGCATCCCTCGATCCAGGCCGCGCTGCATGCGGTCGATGTCGCCGAGCTCCAGATCAAGATCGCCGAGGGCGCGCTTTATCCGACGATCTCGCTCAACGGCAGCGTCGCCCAGCGCTATGATGCGAGCGCCACGCCCGGAAGCAAGGCGTTCCAGGGCACGATCGTCGGCAGCGTCTCGGTGCCGATTTACGAAGGCGGCGAAACTTATGCGACGATTCGCCAGGCCAAGGAGCAATTAGGCGTCGCCCAGTTCCAGGCCGACGTGTCACGCGACAATGTGCGTGCCGCGGTGATCTCGGCCTGGGGCCTGCTGGTGTCCTCGAAAGCCGCCGTCCAGGCGGATCAGAGCCAGGTCAACGCGGCCGAGATCGCATTGAACGGCACCCGCGAGGAGGCCCGTGTAGGTCAGCGCACGACACTCGACGTGCTCAACGCCCAGCAGACGCTGCTCAATGCGCGCGTGGCGCTCGTCGGCGCCCAGCGCGATCGCGTGGTCGCGTCCTATTCGATCCTGGCCTCCTGCGGCCGACTGTCGGCGTCGCTGCTCGGGCTCCGCGTCCAGCCCTACAACCCGGTCGTGCATTTCGAGCAAGTCAAGGACAAATGGTTCGGCTTGCGCACGCCGGACGGTCGATGAGCAGTATATCTCGCGATATGGTTAACAGGATCTCTTTATCCCGGGTCGAGGCTTCGCGGCTGCTTGTTCGCGGATGCCCACCGGCCTAGTTATCGAGACGAGGCTGACGGTGACGGCGCCGCGGGCGTGACCGGTCGTCAGCCATCGCGCGTTCAATCCCGAGCGGCGCTTTAGGGGTCAGAGGCCATGACCGCAGCCAGCGTATTCCTGCATCAGCAATCCTCCGACGGGGCGAAGGGCGAGACACGCGCGCAAGAGCCGTCGATGGAGGATATTCTCGCTTCGATCCGGCGAATCATCGCCGATGATCAGCTGCACACGCAACGTCCCGCGTACGGCGGATCGCGACGCGCCGGATCTGTGCAGACACCGGTCGACGCCGGCTCGTCCCAGCGCACCCAGGATGCTCGCGGCGGCCACGACGACGTCCTCGATCTCGCCCGCATGCGTGGGACGGCGCAGCCCGAGCGGCGCGAGCCGTCGACGACCGCCTTCGCCGCGTCCGCCCCGCCGGCGCCCGTCCCGGCGGCGCCGTGGACGGACGACCAGCGGGCACGGCCGACGGCCGAAGCACATTACGAGGAGCCGGAGGCCGAGGAGGATTACGAGGCCGACGCGGATGAGGCATCCGCGGAGGACGTGGTCTACGAGCAGGCTGGGCCGGCCGTCGTCGCCGAGCCGGGGGCGGGGCGAGCCCTGTCCACGGAGCGACATGATCCGGGCCGGCAGGAGCATGCTGCGGCATCGGGCGGCGACGCGTTGATCTCGGCCAAGCCGGGCGCGAGCGTCATGTCGGCTTTCGAGACCCTCGCGGCGACCGTCATCCTGCAGAACGGCGAGATGCTGGAGCGGATCATGCGCGACGAACTGCGTCCCATGATCAAGACCTGGCTCGACGACAACCTGCCGACCATGGTCGAACGCCTGGTTCGCTCGGAGATCGAGCGGGTGGCACGAGGCGGGCGATCCTGAGCTTTCGAGCAAGGCGAGCCTCGTCACGGCGATCGCATTCCCTTATGTGAAGCGCTTCGGCGGCTCGGGTCCGGCGGCGAGCGCCTGGCCCCTCGGGAATGATAGTGCTGCATGATGGATAAGACGTTCGAGCCCGCCGCCATCGAGACACGGATGCGGGCGCTTTGGGACGAGGTCCAAGCGTTCAAGGCCGGCCGGCCTGAAAGGCTTGGCGCAAAGCCTTATTCGATCATGATCCCGCCGCCGAACGTGACGGGCTCGCTCCATATCGGCCATGCGCTCAACAACACGCTGCAGGACGTGCTCTGCCGGTTCGAGCGCATGCGCGGCCGCGACGTGCTCTGGCAGCCCGGCATGGACCATGCCGGCATCGCCACGCAGACGGTGGTCGAGCGCCAGCTCCAGGACCGGCAGGAGCCCGACCGCCGTACCATGGGCCGAGAGGCCTTCGTCGAACGGGTCTGGGCCTGGAAGGCGGAAAGCGGCGGCCAGATCCTCGACCAGCTGCAGCGCCTCGGCGCCTCCTGCGACTGGTCGCGCACGCGCTTCACCATGGACGAGGGGCTGAGCGAGGCCGTCCTCGAAGCCTTCGTGTCGCTCCACAAGGCGGGCCTCATCTATCGCGACAAGCGGCTGGTCAACTGGGATCCCGGCCTCGGCACGGCGGTCTCCGACATCGAGGTCGTCTCGGTCGAGATGCGCGGCAGCCTCTGGCATTTCCGCTATCCGATCGAGGGTGAGCCCGGCCGCTTCATCACGGTCGCGACGACGCGACCGGAGACTATGCTCGGCGACACCGCCGTGGCCGTCCACCCCAACGACGAGCGCTACCGCGATCTCGTCGGCCGCCATGCGCTGCTGCCGCTCGTGGGTCGGCGTATTCCCATCGTGGCCGACGCCTACAGCGATCCGGACAAGGGCTCGGGCGCGGTCAAGATCACGCCCGGCCACGACTTCAACGATTTCGAGGTCGGCCGTCGGCACGCTCTCGCGGTCATCAACATCTTCGATGCGGGAGCGCGGCTCGCGATCGACGGCAACACGGCCTTCCTCGAGGACGCGGCGCCGGAGGACGGGGTGCTGGCGCTGCACGGTCTCGACCGGGCCGAGGCGCGCAAGCGCGTCGTCGCGTTGATGGACGAGCGCGGCCTGCTCGAGAAAACCGAGCCGCACACGCTCATGGTGCCGCACGGCGACCGGTCGAACGCCGTCATCGAGCCATGGCTGACCGACCAATGGTACGTGGATGCGGCGAAACTCGCCGGGCCGGCGCTCGACGCGGTGCGCGACGGCGATACGAGCTTCCACCCCAAGAGCTGGGAGAAGACCTATTTCGACTGGCTGGAGAATATCCAGCCCTGGTGCGTGTCGCGCCAGCTCTGGTGGGGCCATCGCATCCCGGCCTGGTATGGCCCGGATGGTCGCACGTTCGTCGAGAAGCGCGAGGCGGAGGCGCGAGCGGCGGCCGAGGCGCATTACGGCCGTGCGGTCGACCTGCGACGCGACGAGGACGTGCTCGACACCTGGTTCTCGTCCGGCCTGTGGGCCTTCTCCACGCTCGGCTGGCCGCACGCCACGCCGGAGCTCGCGCGCTACTACCCGACCTCGACGCTCGTCACAGGCTTCGACATCATCTTCTTCTGGGTCGCCCGGATGATGATGCTGTCGCTCTTCGTCACAGGCGAGACGCCGTTCAAGGACGTCTACATCCACGCCCTCGTCCGTGACGAGAAGGGCGCCAAGATGTCCAAGTCCAAGGGGAATGTGGTCGATCCCCTGACGCTGATCGACGATCACGGCGCCGACGCGCTGCGCTTCACCCTCGCCGCCATGGCGGCCCAGGGTCGCGACATCAAGCTGTCGGTGGCGCGGATCGAAGGCTACAAGGGGTTCGCCACGAAGCTCTGGAACGCCACTCGCTTCCTGCGCATGAACCAGTGCCGGCGCGACCCCACGTTCGAGCCCGGTGCCGCCTGCGAGGTCTTGAGCCGCTGGATTCTCGGCGAATCGTCGAAGGCGGTGGCCGAGGTGACCGGCGCGCTCGATGCCTTCCGATTCAACGATGCGGCGGCTGCTGCCTATCGCTTCGTCTGGAACGTCTTCTGCGACTGGTTCATCGAACTCGCCAAGCCGGTGCTGCAGGGGGAGGCAAGCGCCGCCAGGACGGAGACGCGCGCCGTCGCGGCGGCAGTGCTCGACGACATCCTGAAGCTTCTGCATCCGTTCATGCCCTTCGTCACCGAGGCGATCTGGGGCTACGGGACGGCGGGCGAGGACGGCGAGCCGGCGCGCGAGACGGTGCTGGCCCTGGCCCTTTGGCCGCGGCCCGCACCGCCGGATCGGGCGGCCGAGGCCGAGATCGGCTGGGTCATCGACCTCGTGTCCGAGGTCCGGTCCTTCCGGTCCGAAATGAGCATCGGCAGCCAGCCGCTGGCGCTCTCGCTCGTCGGTGCCACACCCGCGGCGCGGGCTCGCGCCGAGGCGCACCGCCCGATGATCGAAAGCCTGGCGCGACTGTCGCGGTTCGATTTCGTCGACGGGGCGCCGGCGGCGGCCGCGCAACTCGTGGTGCGCGACACGATCGCGGCCATCCCGCTCGCGGGGCTCGTCGATGCGACGGCCGAGCGCGCGCGGCTGTCCAAGGAGAAGGGCAAGCTCGATGCCGACGTCGCCAAGATCGAGACCGAGCTCGGCAACGAGAACTTCCTCAAGCGCGCCAAGGAGGAGGCGATCGAGGCCAAGCGCGAGCGGCGCGAGGACGCGCTGATGCGGCTTGGCGCCGTCGCCCGAGCGCTCGACCGCCTCGCCTCGATCGAGTGACCATGCGCGGCGAGACGCTGCCGATCGACCATTTCGCCAGGATCTACGCCGCACGACCCGATCCTTGGTCCTATGCGACGAGCCCCTACGAGCAGGCCAAATATGCGGCGACGCTCGCGGCCCTGCCGCGCCCGCGCTACGCCCGCGCTTTCGAGGTCGGTTGCGCCGAGGGCGTCTTCACCGCCATGCTGGCCGGACGGTGCGCCACGCTGCTGGCGGCCGAGCCGGTGGCGCGCGCACGCGCCGAGGCACGGCGCCGCAACGCCGACAAGTCCTGGGTCTCCGTCGCGTCTCATTTCGTGCCGCGCGACTGGCCCGAGGGCAATTTCGACCTCGTGGTCGTCTCCGAGGTCATCGATTATCTCGGCGAGGCCGATGTCGAGGCTCTGAGCCGCAAGGTCTGCGCCTCGCTCGTCGGAGGAGGCGACGTCCTTCTCGTGCACTGGGTCGGCAAGAAGACCGGGCCGTCCTCGGGGTGCGAAGCGAGCGACCGTTTCATCGCTGTCGCCTCTGGACATCTCGACGTGCTGCATGCGAGCCGCAACGGCGATTACCGCATGGACGTGCTGCGTCGGCTGTAATGCGTTCGCGAAGGATGCTCCGGAACTGGCGCCTCACTTCTCGATCTTCGCCTTGTGGAAGGGCCGGCGCATCGGAGCGAGTTTTTCTTGCGTTCCCCTGGCCGGCATGGGCTCGGTTCATTGTCGTTCGACCCGAGGGTCCCTTGGAACGCCTTCTTGCCGACTGCGATATCGACCTTTACTTTCTTGGCGAACCTGGCAGGGAGTGCCTCGCATGGCCGGCAGTCTTTATCTCCATGACATCGATGACGATGTCATGGATCGCTTGGAACATAGGGCTGAGCGAAACGGACGGCCGATCGAGGCGGAATTGCATGACATTCTCCGTCTCGCCCTATCGGTCGAGCCCGTACGATCTTTCGACGAGCTGGCGGCGGAGCTCCGTGCTCTGACGATACAGCGAAAGCAGACGCCGTCCGAAGTGCTTCTGGTCGAAGGACGGGCGGAACGGTGACGTTCGTGGTGGACGCCAGCGTCGTCGTCAAATGGGTGGTTGAGGAAGCCGGAACGGCTGCTTCCTTAGCTTTGCGTCGAGATAATCGGCTGGTCGCGCCGGACTTGGTTATCGCGGAGTGCGCAAACATCCTTTGGAAAAAGGCGCGGCGGGGCGAGCTGAGCGGGCCTCAGGCAAGTATGGCAGCGCGACTGCTGGAGCGTTCAGGCCTCGAACTGATTCCCATGCGAGGCTTTATGGCAGATGCAACCAATCTCGCCCTTGAACTGTCTCATCCGGCCTATGACTGCATTTATCTCGCGGTGGCGGGTCGCGCGCCGCTGGCCATTCGTCACAGCCGATGAAGGCTTCGTGCGCAAGCTCCGGCAGGCAAAACGCTTTGGTTCGCAGGTGATGACGCTTGCGGAAGCGGTTCCGGGCATCCGGGATAGAGGTTAACAGGCAAGGTGCCGATCCCGGCGATAGAGTAGCCGCGATTCCCGACGGTGGTCGACGCGGGACCGAGGAGAGATCCATGAAGGCCATACGCATCCACGAGTTCGGCGGCCCGGACGTCATGCGCTTCGAGGAGGTCGAGGTCGGCGCGCCCGGCCCGGGCGAGGTGCTGATCGACCAGCGTGCCATCGGCCTCAACTACATCGACGTCTACCAGCGGAGCGGCGCTTATCCGAACCC
The DNA here is from genome assembly GCA_036276175.1 of Lichenihabitans sp. Classification (GTDB taxonomy): domain Bacteria; phylum Pseudomonadota; class Alphaproteobacteria; order Rhizobiales; family Beijerinckiaceae; genus Lichenihabitans. The sequence goes on along the minus strand of DATBEH010000004.1, from coordinate 24,324 downwards.
GCTGCCGCTCATCATCGGCAGCGAGGGGAGCGGCGACGTCGTCGCGGTCGGCCCCGACGTGACGGAGGTCAAGCCCGGCGACCGCGTCGCCTACGGCACGGCACTGGGCGCCTATGCGGAGCGGCGGATCGTCGCGGCGCGCCATCTCGTTCGGCTTCCCGACGCCATCGCCTACGAGACCGGTGCGGTCATGATGCTGAAGGGCATGACGGCCGAATATCTGCTGCGGCGGACCTACAAGGTGGCGCCAGGCGATATCATCCTGGTGCATGCTGCGGCCGGCGGTGTCGGCCTCATCCTGACCCAATGGGGCAAGGCGCTCGGCGCGACGGTCATCGGCACGGCCGGCAGCGAAGAGAAGGCCGAGGCGGCGCGCCGGCACGGCGCCGACCACGTGATTCTCTACCGGAGGGAGGATGTGGCGGCGAGGGTCAGGGAGATCACCGGGGGCGCCCTCTGCAATGTCGTCTATGACGGGGTCGGCAAGGCCACATTCGAGGGCTCGCTCGACAGCCTGCGGCCCTTCGGCACCTTTGTCTCCTTCGGCTCGGCGTCGGGACCGGTCGAGTCCTTCAACATCGGCGTGCTGGCCCAGAAGGGATCGCTCTATGCGACCCGGCCGACGCTGTTCACCCACGCGGCCAAGCGCGAGGATCTCGTCGACATGGCGCGCAACGTGATGGAGGTCATCGCCTCCGGCGCGGTCAAGATCGACGTCGCGACGCGTCATCCGTTGCGCGACGCCGCGGCGGCGCACCGGGCCCTCGAGGCGCGTGAAACGGTCGGCGCCACGGTGCTGTTGCCGTGACCATCCGATGGATGTTCGTTCATGACCGCAGGGCAGGGGCGCGGCGACGATTCATCCCGATCGTGCTCGCCTGTCTTGCGGCCTCGACCGTGGCACTCGCAGAGACGCCCGAGGAGTCGGCCTTCGGCTTCGGCCAGTTCATCGGCGCGGCGAGGTTCTGCAAGCTCCCGACGGATCGGGTCGACGACCTCGCGACCAATCTCCTGGCCTCGGCCGGCATCGATCCGAAAGCGCCCGGAACCGCGATGGTGCGCTTCGACGAGGGCGTCAGCAACGGAACGCGACTGATGTCCTTGCCGGGCGCGACCTCGTGCGAGGCGGTCACGGCCGCCTTCGAGGAGGCTTACAAGAAGGCGAAGGAATAGTCGGGGTTTCGTCGGGGCGGGCGCGACGCCTTATGCCCGCAAGCCGAACATCCGGCTCCCTACCGGATCCGCTCGAACAGGCCCGGATACTGGAGGACGAGCCCGTCTTCGTCGACCTCGATGTCGCGCACGAAGTCGCTGTCGAGCGATTCGTACCGATAGGTCGTCGGCCCGAGCCGGGTGTAGCGCTGGCCATCGGCCGCGACGTCGAGCGACGGGAAGGCGACATAAGCGGTGACGATCTCGGCCGACCCGCCGATGCCGAGACCGAGCCGCCGGATCGGCAGCATATTGGTGAAGGGCGTGATCTGGAGATCGATCTCGACCGCCGCATCGAGCGCAGGGCAGGGCATCCCGTTGTGTCGCCAGCCGTCGACATCGTGGCGGTCCAGACGGAGGCGGGCGCCTCCGACGATCTCGACGACAAGCGACCGGAACCGCCAGCCGGGGTCGCAGCGCACGCGGTAGCGGCAGCCAAAACCCTCCGGGCGCCCGGCAATCACAACCGCGTCGGCGACGACCGCGCGTTTCGAAGCATCGAGGACGAGCCGCTCGAGCCCTACGCCGCGCGCATCGCGCCAGAGGATGCTTTTTCGGCCCATCGAAGCCTCTGCGAGCCCTACACCACCGTTCCGTGCAGGTCGTAGGCGTCGGCTCTTTCGATCCTGACGGTGACGATGTCGCCGACCCGGACCGGGAAGCGGTGGGCGAGGTGGACCTTGCCGTCGATCTCCGGCGCGTCCCCCTTGCTCCGCCCGATCGCGACACTCGGACCGACGGCATCGACGATCACCGGCAACCGCCGGCCGACCTTGGCGCGGAGGATCTTGGCGCTGATCGCCTGCTGATGCGCCATGAAACGTCCGAGGCGCTCGGCCTGGACCTCGGGCGGCACGGCGGGAAGACCGAGATGGTTCGCCGGGGCGCCGCGCACCGGTTCGTATTTGAAGGCGCCGACGCGCTCGAGCTTCGCCTCCGACAGCCAGTCGAGCAGAACCCGGAAATCCTCCTCCGTCTCGCCCGGAAAGCCGACGATGAAGGTCGAGCGCAGCGCGAGATCGGGGCAGGTCTGGCGCCAGGCGTGGATGCGCTCGAGCGTCTTCTCCTGCTTGCCGGGCCGGCGCATGGCCTTGAGCACCTTCGGCGCCGCATGCTGGAAGGGGATATCGAGGTAGGGCAGCACCTTGCCCTCCGCCATCAGCGGGATCACCTCGTCGATATGTGGATAGGGATAGATATAGTGCAGCCGCACCCAGACGCCGAGCTGGCCGAGCTCGCGCGCCAGCTCGATGAACTTGGTGCGGACCTCCCGGTCACCCACCATCGAGCCCGCGTAGCCGAGGTCGAGCCCATAGGCCCCGGTGTCCTGCGACACGACCAGCAGCTCCTTGACGCCGGCCCTCACCAGTTTCTCCGCCTCGCGCAACACCTCGCCGATGGGGCGCGAGACGAGATCGCCGCGTAGCTTCGGGATGATGCAGAAGGAGCAGCGGTTGTTGCAGCCCTCGGAGATCTTCAGATAAGCGTAATGCCGCGGCGTGAGCTTGATGCCCTGCGGCGGAACGAGATCGAGGAACGGGTCATGCAGGGGCTCGGATGCCTCGTGCACAGCCGCCATGACGCTCTCGTAGGCCTGTGGCCCGGAGACGGCGAGCACGTTGGGATAGGCCGAGCGGATCTCCTCCGGCTGCGCCCCCATGCAGCCGGTGACGATGACCTTGCCGTTCTCCGCCATGGCCTCGCCGATCGCGGCGAGCGATTCCGCTTTCGCGCTGTCGAGGAAGCCGCAGGTATTGACCACGACCGCGTCCGACCCGGTGTGCGATTTGGTGATCTCGTATCCTTCCGCGCGCAGCCGCGTGATGATGCGCTCGCTGTCGACCAGCGCCTTGGGGCAGCCGAGCGAGACGAAGGAGATCCTTGGCGCCGCGCGGTCCTTCGGTGGCGCGGGCGACGTGTCGACATGATCGAGCATGGTGCTTCGCTTGCCACGCCGGACGCGGACATGCAACCGAGGCCTTGCGGACGGGGCCGTGGCCTCCGGGGCCCGTCACTCGAGGTCGATCGAAAAGACCGCATCCAGCCGATCGGCCCGGTAGAGGGCGCGGGTGAGCGCGCAGCAGGCGCCGCCATCGAGGAAGATCGCCTCCTGCAGGTCGATGGCCGCCGCCTGGGGCGCGGCCTCAAGCCGGGCCGCGTCGGCAGCACCGAGAGTCGCCGCGCGCAGCCGCTGCAGCTTGCGCTTCGGCCGGAGACCGTGCTCGGCCAGGGCCTCGGAGAGCGTCGATCCTTGCCACTGCATCCGCGGCAGAACATGCGGCGCGACGGCTGTGCGCTCGACCGCGAGCGGCCCGGCATCGCAAAAGATGACCCGGGTGCGCCGGCAGACCGTCCCGCCCGGGCCGAGCCCGAGCAGCAGAGCCTCCTCCGCCACCGGACGGTCGAGGCTGCGCTCGATCTCGACGGACCTGTGGATCGGGCCGTTCAGACCAATATCGACCACTGGTCCATCGACCGGCTTCGAGACGGTGTCCGGCCGCGGGCGGACAATGAAGGTCCCCATTCCCTGTCGGTGGGCCAGCAGGCCATCGGCGATCAGCTCGGCCAGGGCCTGGCGCAGCGTCGCCCGCGAGACATGGAACCATTGGGCGAGCTGTCGTTCGCCCGGCAATGCGTCGGCACCCTGAAAGCGGCCGCCGTCGATCTCCCGTCGGAGGGCGGCGGTGGTCTCGTCGGCGCGCCGCCCGCGGCCGGCTGCGCGGTAGGCGGCCGCGGTCATGGCCCCGCGTCGCGCGGTCGCGGCCGGTAAGGCGCCGGCCCGTCGACGAGCAGGATGGCGCCTTCGAGCGCATCCATCATCGGCGTGGACAGGGCGTCGGCGACCTCGGGCACCAGATAGGGCCGCACCGCATCGGCAACGCCGCCCACCATCGACAGGCGGTCCGCGCCGAGCGCCCGCACCGCGAGGGCGAGGTCCGAGAGCGCGGTCGCGGCCTCGTGCACGGTGTCGAGTGCCACAGGATCGCCGGCGGAGGCCGCCGCGAAGGTCGCGGGCGCATAGGCGCCGTAATCGCTCGGCCGCGCCCGCTGCGCCCAGCGGATCACGGCGACCGGGTCGTCGTCGTATTGCGCCATGAGCTTGCGCGTGAAATCCGTGGCTGGTTCCAGGCCGTCGTGGGCCCGCAGCGCCCGCCGCCAGGCCGAATGGCCGATGCGGGCGCCGGAGCCGTCGTCGCCAAGCATGAAGCCGCGACCACCGATGATCGTGTCGACGCCCGCGACACGCGCCACGCCGGCGCTGCCCGTCCCGGCGATGATGAGGCCGCCATCCTGGCCTGCATGCGCGCCGAGGCAGGCGGTGACGGCGTCATTGACGACCTTGACCTCCATCCAGCCCTCGAGCGCCGCCTCGACCTGCTCGGCGACCATCCGGGATGACGCCCCAGCAAGGCCGAGGCCAAGCCTCAGGCGGCCCCGGGAAGACCGGTCCAGACCGGCCTGGTCCAAAGCGTTCTCGACGCATTTGCGGATGGTCGCGACCGCGCCGTCGAAGTCGACGTGGACGTTGGCTGCGCCACCATGGACCGAGGCCAGCAGGCGGCCTTCGCCGTCGCGCAGCCTCGCGCGACACCGCGACCCGCCGCCGTCCACTCCCATGAAATATGTCGGCCGCGGATGATCGTCACGCATGGTTTGCGATTCGGGCGAGGTGATCCCCCCATCCCCCGGCTTTAGCGGCGCGCTGCCGGCCCGACAAGCCGATGCCGTCGCGTGCCCAAGTTAGCGGTGCAAAAGCCGTCGCCGGCCGGGCTCTCGTTCGCATGGGCGCGGCAGGCTGGAGTCGCGCCGACACAAGATTAAACCAATGGTCTGAGCTTTCCGTCGCCGCTTCAAGGCGCGCTGGCGCGATCGAGTTCGGCGAGGTCGTCGGCGGGAAGGCGCAGGCGTGCGGCCGCGACCAGGCTTTGAAGCTGCTCGATCGAGGTTGCGCTGGCGATCGGTGCCGCGATGCCCGGCTGCGCGGCGAGCCAAGCCAATGCGACCTGCGCCGGCTCGACCCCGTGTCGCGCCGCGACGGCGTCGAGACCCGCCAGAATGCGCAAGCCCCGGTCGTTGAGGTAACGGCTCATGCCGCCGCCGCGGGCGCTCTTGCCGAAATCCTTCTCCGAGCGATATTTGCCGGTCAGGAAACCGCCCGCCAGCGAGAAATAGGGGATGACGCCGACCCCGTGGTCGAGGCAGGCTTTCTGCAGCGCGCCCTCGAAGCCCTCGCGTGCGTAGAGGTTGTATTCCGGCTGCAGGGTCTCGTAACGCGGCAGGCCGGAGGATGCGCTCGCGTCGAGCGCCTCGGCGAACCGCTCCGCGGAGAAATTGGAAGCGCCGATGGCGCGGACCTTGCCGGCCTCGATCAGCCCCGCATAGACATCGAGCGGCTCCTCGACCGGGCGCGACGGGTCGTCCTGGTGGCTCTGGTAGAGGTCGATATGATCGGTCTGCAGGCGCTTCAGCGACGCGTCGACCGAATCGACGATATGCGCCTTGGCGAGGTTGTCCTGGCCCGCCTCGCGCATCATCCCGACCTTGGTCGCGATGACCAGGCGATCGCGGTTGCGGCGCGCCTTCATCCAGCGCCCGATAACGGCTTCCGATTCGCCGCCGACGTGCCCCGGAACCCATTTCGAATAGACGTCGGCGGTGTCGATGAAGCCGAACCCGGCTTCAACGAAGGCGTCGAGCAGCCTGAACGAGGTTGCCTCGTCGGCGGTCCAGCCGAAGACATTGCCGCCGAAGCACCAGGGCGCCACGGCGATGCCGGACCGGCCAAGCTGTTTGTGATCCACCATATCCGCTCCTCAGGCCACGATGGCGCTACGTCCGCGGCGACGTTCGGCGGCCGGCGTCTCCGCCGACCGTCGCGCGCCGGCCGCGAGAAGACCCTCAGCCGCCGACCGCGTCCTTGACGCATTTGGTGGTGAAGCTCGTCTTGGCCGCTCCCGCCAGCTTCTTGCTCGCGGCCGTGGCGTCGCAGGTGGCTGCCGCATCCTTCTGGCACTTCGTCATGAAGCTGGTCTTGGCCGCGCCGGCCAGCTTCTTGTCCATCGCATTGCTGGTGCAGGTTCCGTCCGCATAGGCCGCCGTGGCGCTCCCGGCGAGCAGCGCGATCACCATGATAAGCTTCATCTTTCCCTCCTTGGCTCACGATCGGCCGGACGACGATGGCCCGGCCGTCTGCGCGAGCCAGCGAGGCTCGCATCACCGCGTGGGCCGCGTCAACCGCGGCGGCGCGGCAAGCCTCCGGCCAAGGGTCAGCGGATGACCTTCTTGGTGATGACCACGTGCGGGCGGCGCACCACCCTCTTCTTGACGATGACGACGGCCGTCTTTTCGACGACGGTCGGCGCGAGACCGCTTCCCGAGGTCGCGGCCGGCATGGCTTCGGCGGCGCCGATCCCTGCCAGAAGTCCGCCAAGCAGAGCCGCGCAAGCGATCGATCGAATAGTCATATTTCCTCCGTCCGGTGGCTTGCCAAGGGTCGCGCCGGGCCGGTCGAGACCGAGGCAAGAGGCGCGCCTCTCGGCTGTCGTGCGCCGGAGACGAGACTCTCCGGTGGAGAGGTCACAAGTCAAGCCCGCCCGTCGCCGACCGCCTTGGCTTCCTCCTCCTTGACCGTCATTTCATTGCCGCGCCAGACGAATTCGTTGGTCAGCAGGGCCGATGCGAAGAGCACGGGAAGCATCAGGTCGCGCGCCAGCCAGGCGGCGAGCGAACCGAAGCTGAGGCGCCATCCCGCGGCGAGCGCGAGCTGCACTTCGCAGGCCATGAAGATCGCCGCGATCACGAGGCCGGTCAGCAGGGGATCGTAGCCCAGAAGAGACGCCGCATAGGCGCCGCTCAGCGCCGGCAGAAGGCTGCCGGTAAAAATCTCGAGCAGGAAGAACGGCAGGAAGGTGACGCGGCGCAGGCGGGCCCAGCGGACCTGCCGCGCCCAGATTTCGGGCAGCGTTCTCCGTCCGAGCGGCTGTTCGAACGGGCTGTCGACGAGCTTGACCTTGAGACCGGCGCGCCGCACGAGCTTGGTGGCCGCCGCATCCTCGGCGATTTCCGCCGCGAGTGCCCGGATGCCGCCGGCCCGCTCCAGCGTCTCCTTGCGCCAGAGCATGGACTTGCCTTGCGCGAATCCGAAGCCGATGGCCTCGGCCGCATATTGCCAGCGCGCCTGGAGCGTGTTGAGGAAGCCGCATTCGACCTCGGCCCAGAACCCTTTCGGACGCGATCCGATCGGGGTCGAGCAGACGAGCCCGGTGCCGGGCCCGTAGCGCGCCATCAGGCGCTGGATGTAGTCGGGCGGCATGAGCACGTTGGAATCGGCCATGATGACCCATTCGTGCGCCGCGGCGTTCCATCCCTTGACGCAATTGTTGAGCTTGGGGTTCTGGCTGATCTCGTCGTCGCCGATCAGGATCTGGCTCGGCACGCCGGGATGGGCGGCGATGAGACGGCGCAGCACGGGAATGACCGGATCGTCGTGGCGGGCTGCGCAGAACAGCAGCTCATAGCCGGGATAGTCGAGCGTGAAACTCGAGCGCAGCGTCTCCTCGGCGTAGTTGTCGACGCCGCAGACCGGGCGGATCAGGCTGACGCCGGCGGCATCCGGGGCGGCCGCACGGGCAACCTTGGGCGCCGGGCAACGCAGTCGGGCCGCCGTCGTGCTCACGATCTGCACGCCCGTCAGCAGTATCGAAAACCCTGCCGCGCACTCGGCTACCGTCATGTTTCGCCTGCCCTCCGGCCGAAGCCGGCGGTCGGCACGGCATGGTTGCCTGTGCTGCCTGCCCGAAAGGCGTCGTCAAGTCCAGCCGGGAGCGCCGCTTTTCAAGCGAGACTTGCGCTTTCGTTGCCCGGATGCGCCGGAATCCGCCTGTGAAGGAGGGGCTCGCTGGCGAGGAATAGGCCAATGTCGGCGTGCCGGGCGGCTTGCATCGGTCATCCGAAGCCCTAGTTTCGCCTGGGGCATTTCAAGACGAAAGGTACCAGGATGATGCGCAGAACTCTGTCGTTGGCGGCCGGCGCGGCCATGCTGATATCGATTCCGTTGTCCGCCGAGGCCTTTCCCGTGGCGCCCGCGCCGAACGGCGGCGGCGACCCGCAGGTCACCCTCGTCGCCGGCGGCTGCGGTCCGGCGTTCCATCGCGGTCCGTACGGCGGATGCCGTCCCAATCGCCGCATCGTCGTCCGTCCGCGCCTGGTGTGCCGGATCGTCGGATTGATCCCGCACCGCGTCTGCCGTCGGGTCTACTGAGCGAGCGAGACCTCGGCCCGGTCGGCGCTGTGCCGGCCGGGCATTGCCTTTAACCACGGTTCGACCTTGCGCCCTCGCCGCAAAGATACTGCTTGCTATTAGAACAAAACGTGAACAGAATGGCCTTCTGGATCATTGGAGGTCGTGATGCTCAAGCGCCTGGCGGAAGACATGGTCGAACTCGTATCCTTGGCGACGTTTCTCACCATGGTGGCCATGCTGGCCCATGGCGTGTGAGGCTAAGCAAACTCTCGCGGGTTGCTTACATTCAGGAATGTTGGCAGCATTGATTTTGCTTGTAAAAAGCAAAATCAATCGTGGCTTTAGCCACGCAAGGCTGCTTAGAGCCGCGAATCCTGTGATCATTGGCCGGCCGCGGATCGACGGTTCGCCTCCGCGGACCGAGAATGGGCGGGGATCGCGGTGGAGACGCAGACATGCAGGCAGATCGTCGAGGGCCGGGGTTCGTCCACCTTCACACGCACAGCTCGTTTTCGCTGCGCGAGGGCGCGCTCACCATCGCCAGGCTGTGCAAGCTGGCGGTCGCGGACCGGATGCCGGCGCTGGCCATCACCGACACCAACAATCTCTTCGGGGCGCTCGAATTTTCCGAGAAGCTCGCCAAAGAGGGCGTCCAGCCGATCGTCGGCGTGCAGCTGACGGTCGATTTCGGCGATGGCGCGGTCTTCGGGCGCGATGGGGCGCGAGCCGCGCGCGGCTCGATCGTGCTGATCGCGACCGACGCTGAAGGCTATGCCGGCCTGATGCGCCTCGCCTCCCAGGCCTATCTCGATCCCGAGCCGGGCGACCTGCCGCATATCGGCTTCGATCGGCTCCGACCCAATTCCGCGGGGCTGGTCGCGCTGACCGGCGGTCCGTCGGGCGCCATCGACCGGGTGCTCGCGGCCGACCGGAGCGAGGCCGCGGCGGCGAGGCTCGCGCGGCTCGCGGCCTGTTTCGGCGCCGGCCGGCTCTATGTCGAGCTGCAGCGGCATGGCCTGCCGGGCGAGGCGCAGGTCGAGCCGCAGCTGATCGACCTCGCGATCCGCCGCTCGCTCAGGCTCGTCGCCACTAACGAGCCTTTCTTCGCCACGACCGAGGATCACGAGGCTCACGACGCGCTGATCTGCATCGCCGAGGGCATGACGCTCGGCGCGCCGAACCGCCGGCAGCTTTCGCCCGAGCATCGGTTCAAGAGCCGGGCCGAGATGATGGCGCTCTTCGCCGATCTGCCGGAGGCGCTCGACCATACGGTCGAGATCGCCCGGCGATGCAGCTTTCGGCCACGCACGCGCAAGCCGATCCTGCCGGTCTTCACCTCGCCCGACGGCGCCGCGCTCGACGCCGAGGCGACGCTGCGCCGGCAGGCCGCGGACGGGCTCGCGGCGCGGCTCGCGGCCCACGGCCCGGCGCCAGGCTTCATCGCGGACGATTACGCGACGCGGCTGGCGTTCGAGCTCGACGTCATCGCCAAGATGGAGTTCCCCGGCTATTTCCTCATCGTGTCGGACTTCATCAAATGGGCCAAGGCGCAGGAGATCCCGGTCGGGCCGGGGCGCGGGTCGGGCGCCGGCTCGCTCGTCGCCTATGCGCTGACCATCACCGATCTCGATCCGCTGCGGTTCGGCCTGCTGTTCGAGCGTTTCCTCAATCCCGAGCGCATCTCGATGCCGGACTTCGACATCGATTTCTGCCAGACGCGCCGCGACGAGGTCATCGCCTATGTCCGGCGGCGCTACGGCGGCGATCGGGTGGCGCAGATCATCACCTTCGGTTCGTTCCTGGCGCGCGGCGTCCTGCGCAACGTCGGCCGGGTGCTCGAAATGCCGCTCGGCCAGGTCGACAAGCTCGCCAAGCTCGTGCCGCAGAACCCCGCCAATCCGGTGACGCTCGCCCAGGCCATCGAGGGCGAGCCGAAGCTCCAGGAGGCGGCGGAGGCCGACGAGCGCGTGGCGCGGCTGCTCAAGGTATCGCGTACGCTCGAGGGGCTCTATTCCAACGCCTCGACCCATGCGGCCGGCATCGTCATCGGCGACCGCCCGCTCGACGAGATCGTGCCGCTCTACAAGGACCCCAAATCGGACATGCCGGCCACCCAGTTCAACATGAAATGGGTCGAGCCGGCGGGCCTCGTGAAATTCGATTTCCTCGGCCTCAAGACGCTGACCGTCATCGAGACCTGCGTGAAGCTCGTCGCCCGGCGCGGGGTCGCGCTCGACATCGCCACGATCCCGCTCGACGACAAGGCGACGTATGCGATGCTCGGGCGCGGCGAGACGGTCGGCGTGTTCCAGGTGGAAAGCGGCGGCATGCGCAAGGCCCTCGTCGAGATGCGGGCCGACCGATTCGAGGACATCATCGCGCTCGTCGCGCTCTACCGGCCGGGTCCCATGGCCAATATCCCGGTCTACTGCGCCAGGAAGCTCGGCGAGGAGGTGGCGACCTATCCGCATCCCAAGCTCGAGGCGGTGCTGAAGGAGACGCACGGCGTCATCATCTACCAGGAGCAGGTGATGCAGGCCGCGCAGGTCCTGTCGGGCTATTCGCTCGGCGAGGCCGACATGCTGCGCCGCGCCATGGGCAAGAAGATCAAGGCCGAGATGGATGCGCAGCGGGCGCGCTTCGTCGACGGCGCGGTCGCGCGCGACATTCCGAAGCCCAAGGCCGACGAGATCTTCGATCTCCTGGCCAAGTTCGCCGATTATGGCTTCAACAAGAGCCATGCGGCGGCCTATGCGCTGATCTCCTACCAGACGGCCTATCTCAAGGCCAATTTTCCGACCGAGTTCATCGCCGCCTCGATGACGCTCGACAAATCGAACACCGACAAGCTCGGCGAATTCCGCAACGAGGCGCAGCGGCTTGGACTGCGGGTCGAGCCTCCCTCGGTCAACCGGTCGGGAGTCGATTTCGACGTCGAGGTCGGGCCGGCCGGCGGCACGATCCGCTACGCTCTGTCCGCCGTCAAAGGGGCCGGGGAGGCGCAGGTCCGGGCCATCGTGGCGGCGCGGGGCGAGCGGCCCTTCGCCTCGCTCGGCGATTTCGCCGGCCGCCTCAACCCCCGCGAGGTCAACAAGAAGGTGCTGGAGAGTCTGGCGGCGGCCGGGGCCTTCGACGACATCGAGCCCGACCGCGCCCGCGCCTTCGCCAGCATGGAATCGGTGCTCGGGCTCGCCACCAGCCTGCACGGCGAGCGGCAGGCCGGGCAGGGCGCCATGTTCGCTCACGGAAGCGCCCCGGCCTTGCGGGTGCCCAAGGCGGCGAGCTGGCCGGCGGCGGAGCGGCTGCGGCGCGAGTTCGATGCCATCGGCTTCTTCCTGTCGGGCCATCCGCTCGATGGCTACGGGCGTGTGCTGGAGCGCCTCAAGGTCGAGAGCTGGGCGAATTTCGCCAAGTCCGTGAGGGCCGGGGCCAGCAGCGCCCGCCTCGCCGCCACCGTCCTCGATCGTACCGAGCGGCGCACCAAGTCGGGCAACAAGATCGGCATCGTCGACCTGTCCGATCCGACGGGGCAATACGAGGCGATCCTGTTCCAGGAGACGCTGAACGCGCACCGCGACCTGTTCGAGAAAGGCGCCACCGTCCTCGTCACCGTGCAGGCCAGCGCGGAGGGCGACGACGTCAGGGTGCGGATCGTCGCGGCGGAGGGTTTGGATGCGGCCGCCTGCCGCATCGGCAGGGGCTTGCGGATCCACCTGCGCGACGAGGCGTCCCTCGGCCCGATCGCCGAGACGCTGCGGCGGCAGGGAGAGGGCGAGATCGCCGTCGTCGTGCCCTTTTCGGGCGGCGCGCGCGAGGTCGAGCTGCGGCTGCCGGGCCGGTTCGAGATCTCGCCCGAGATCGCCACGAAGCTCCGCTCGCTCAGCGGCATCACTCAGGTGGAAAACGTGTAGGATCCGCGCTGGAAGCGGTGTCGCTCTCGCTCCTCGCAATGACCGTTTTTGAGCTGGGCACTTGGAATTGCTCGACGAAGACACCCTGATCGCCCGGTATTTCGCGCCGATCGCCGGCCCGGCCGGCCTGCGGCTGCTCGACGACGCGGCGGTGCTGACCCCGCCCGCCGGGATGGACCTCGTCGTCACCGCCGATGCCCTGGTGGCGGGGATTCACTTCTTCGCCGACGATCCGGCAGGCTCGATCGCCCGCAAGGCGCTGGCGGTGAACCTGTCGGACCTCGCCGCCAAAGGCGCGGAGCCGCTCGGCTTCGTGCTGACGCTCGCGCTTCAGGCCGGACGGACGGCGGACTGGCTCGGCGGTTTCGCGGCCGGCCTCGCCGAGGAGGCCGCCTCCGCGGCGTGCCCTCTGCTCGGCGGCGATACGGTCCGCACGCCGGGGCCGCTGACCTTGTCGATCACCGCCTTCGGCACCGTCCCGCACGGTCGCATGGTGCGCCGCACCGGCGCCGCGGCGGGCGACCGGCTCTACGTGACCGGCACCATCGGTGACGCGGCGCTCGGGCTGCGGCTGCGGTGCGGCGACATTCCCAACCTGGGGCAGGGGGAGCGCGACCACCTGCTCGACCGCTTCCTCCACCCGCGAGCGCGCCTCGCGCTGCGGGCGGCCTTGCTGGCGCATGCCCATGGCGCCATGGACGTCTCGGACGGGTTCGTCGGCGACCTCGCCAAGATGATGCGCGCCTCGGGCGCGACGGCCGAGGTCGACCTTTCCGCCGTGCCGCTCTCGCCGGCGGCGCGGGCGACGATCGCGGCGGCCCCGGAGCTTTTCGACGTCGCCGTGACCGGCGGCGACGATTACGAGATCCTCGCCGCAGTACCGCTCGCGGAGGTCGCCGCCTTCGAACGTGCGGCCATGGCCGCCGGCGTCGCGGCCGCGCCGATCGGGGCGGTCCTGCCCGGCACGGCGCCGCCGCGCTTCAGGGCCGCCGACGGCACCGCGCGGAGCTTTGGCCGCGGTTCGTTCAGCCACTTCTGATCGGTCGCGCCGTGATAGGGATGCCCGCCTGACGGGGAGGACGCGGGGTACGATGCGCAGACTATGTGTCTTTTGCGGCTCGAACAGCGGGTCGGATCCGGCTTATCTCGACGCGGCCCAGGCGCTCGGACGCGCGCTGGCGACGGACGGGGTGGGCGTCGTCTATGGCGGCGCCTCCGTCGGGCTGATGGGGGCGGTCGCCGACGCTGCCCTCGCGGCGGGTGGGGAGGTCATCGGCGTTATTCCGCAGGCGCTAGTCGACAAGGAGATCGCGCATCGCGGATTGGTCGATTTGCGCATCGTCGCCTCGATGCACGAGCGCAAGGCGACGATGGCCGAATTGTCGGATGGTTTCGTGGCGCTGCCGGGCGGCGTCGGCACGCTCGAGGAATTGTTCGAGGTCTGGACCTGGGCGCAGCTCGGCCATCACGCCAAGCCGTGTGCGGTGGTCAACACTGCCGGCTTCTACGATCGACTCATCGCCTTTCTGGATGACGTGGCTGGGCAGGGGTTCATGAAGCAGGTCCATCGCGCCATGCTCATCGTCGCCGAGGAGCCCGCGGCGCTGCTCGGCCTCATGCGATCCTACCGGGCGCCGGCGCAGTCGAAATGGATCACCTCCGCCGAGCGGTGAGCCCGCGTCGCGATGTCGCGGCCCGTTCCGTGAGCCGTCATCCGTGGAACGTCGATCGTCACTCGTCGCTTGACCGCTCGCATCACGCAATGGAGCGACGGCATGGCGACGAAGACGAGCCTGCACAAGGGCGACGCGGTGACCTGGGAGACGCCGCAGGGAAAGACCAAAGGCAAGGTCGTCAAGACGGAAACCGGGTCCGCCAGGGCGGGTGGGCACACGGCGAAGGCCAGCAAGGAGGAGCCGCAATTCCGGGTGAAGAGCGACAAGACCGGCAAGGAGGCCGTGCATAGGCCGGAGGCGCTGAAGAAGGCGTGAGACCGGTCCGGCCTCAGCCCTAAAGGGCGCTCGCGTCCCGGAACGCCCGCGCGGCCGCCTCCGGATCCTCGGCCGCCATGATGGCGCTGACCACCGCGAATCCGTCCGCGCCTTCCTCGTGCAGCAGGGCGACATCGGCGGGCTTGACGCCGCCGATGGCGAGCACCGGCTTGGCGGTGAGGCGTCGCAGCTTGCCGAACCCACCGATGCCGAGCGGAACCGAGGCGTCCGACTTGGTGTGCTGCGGGTGGACCGGGCCGATGCCGAGATAGTCGGCGGCCAGCGCGTCGGGCCGCGCGATCGCCTCTTCGTCGGTGATCGACAGGCCGACGAGCTTATCGGGGCCGATCAGCGCCCGCACGGTCTCGACCGGCATGTCGCTCTGGCCGACATGGACCCCGTCGGCGTCGACGGCGAGCGCGATATCCACCCGGTCGTTGACGATGAGCGGCACGCCGCGCCCTTGGAGTAGCGCCTTGAGCGCGCGCGCTTCCTCGAGGAAGGCTCGGGTCGTCGCGCGCTTCTCGCGCAACTGCACCATGGTGACGCCGCCCCTGACGGCCGCGGCGACGACGTCGGCCAGCGATCGTCCGCGCGCGAGGCCGCGGTCGGTGACGAGGCAGAGGGGATAGATCGAGGTCCCGAGCGTCATGCCAGGCGCAGCCTCGTCAGGATCTCGGCTTCGCCGACGGACGCCAGCCGGTCGATGAAGGCGACGCGGAACATGCCCGGCAATGACGCATCCTCGCCGGCAAGCTCGCCCGCGACCCCGACATGGGCGACGGCCACGCAGGCGGCCTCGAACGGGTCCGTGGCGACGGCCAGGTAGGCGCCGGTCAGGGCCGAGAGCGAGCAGCCGGTCGCCGTCACGAGCGTCATCAGGATCGAGCCGTTGGCGAAACGCAGCGTCCGCGTCCCGTCGGTCACGACGTCGATCTCGCCGGTCGCGACGACGGTCGCGCCGAGCTTGCGCGCCAGCTCGCCCGCGGCCCCGGCGGCCTCGTCCGTCGTGTTGCCGCTGTCGACGCCGCGGCCTCGCGCCGCGACGGCCTGGAGGCCGAGCGCCGTCGCGACGGCGAGAATCTCGGAGGCATTGCCGCGGATGACGGTCGGGCCGTGGGCGCAGAGATCCGCGACGCTTTTGGTGCGGAACGGCGTCGCGCCGGCGCCGACCGGGTCGAGCACCCAGGGCATCCGGCGTTCCTGGGCACCTTTGGCGGCGAGACGCATGCTCTCGACCCACTCGGCCGAGAGCGTGCCGATATTGACGACGAGCGCATCGGCGATCCTGCCGAAATCCTCGACCTCTTCCCTGGCATGGACCATGGCGGGCGTCGCGCCCGCGGCGAGCAGCGCATTGGCGACGATGTCCATCGACACGAAATTGGTGATGTTCTGCACCAGCGGCCGCCGCTCGCGCAGCCTCGCCATCGCCTTGGCCAGCTGGCGCGCCAGCGCCACGCGGCCCGTCTCCTCGTCGGTCTCGTTCACGCCGCGATCCTCCGCACTTGCCCGGGACGACGGAATCGGCCAGATCCACCGTCGCACGGTTCCTTGCATCGCTGCAGACATAGCGAAGTCAACGGGATAATGCGAAGAGGGCGCATTCGTGCTGGACGAATGCCGAAAGCTGGCAACAATGGCGACGGACGGGAACGCTCGGCGGACCAACGCGCTGCGAACGAGGGCAGAAGCTTCATGAATCCTATTTGGCTCATCATTTTGGCCGGACTGCTGGCGATCGCCTACGGGGTGGTCACCGTCAGCCAGGTCCTGGCGGCCGATCCCGGCTCGCGCCGGATGCAGGAGATCGCCGGCGCGATCGCCGAGGGCGCGCAGGCCTACCTGCGCCGCCAGTACATCACCATCGGCATTGTCGGCATCGTCATCTTCCTCATCCTCGGGGTTCTGCTGTCCTGGCTCGTGGCCGCCGGCTTCCTGATCGGCGCGGTGCTCTCGGGCGTCGCCGGCTTCATCGGCATGAACGTCTCCGTCAGGGCGAACGTCCGCACCGCCCAGGCGGCCTCGCGCTCGCTGGCCGGCGGCCTCGACATCGCCTTCAAGGCCGGTGCCGTGACCGGCATGCTGGTCGCCGGTCTCGCCCTGCTCGGCGTGGCGGGCTATTATTACGTCCTGACGGGTCCGATGCAGCTCGCGAGCGACAGCCGCGAGACGATCGATTCGCTGGTCGGCCTCGGCTTCGGCGCATCGCTGATCTCGATTTTCGCGCGCCTCGGCGGCGGCATCTTCACCAAGGGGGCCGATGTCGGCGCCGACCTCGTCGGAAAGGTCGAGGCCGGCATCCCCGAGGACGACCCGCGCAACCCGGCCACCATCGCGGACAATGTCGGCGACAACGTCGGCGATTGTGCCGGCATGGCGGCGGACCTCTTCGAGACCTATGCGGTGACGGTGGTCGCCACCATGGTGCTGGCCGCGATCTTCTTCGGCGGCCAGGCGGTGCTCGCCTCGACGATCCTCTACCCGCTGGCGATCTGCGCCACCTGCATCGTCACCTCGATCGTGGGGACCTATTTCGTCAGGCTCGGCGCCAACAATTCGATCATGGGCGCCCTCTACAAGGGGCTGATCGTCACCGGCGTGCTGTCGATCGCCGGGCTTGCCATCGCCACCCATTTCGTCATCGGCTGGCACGAGATCGGCGTCGTCGCCGGAAAGGCGATCACCGGCCGCCACCTGTTCTGGTGCGGCATCGTCGGTCTCATCGTCACGGGCCTCATCGTGGTGATCACCGAATATTACACCGGCACCGGCAAGCGGCCGGTCGTGTCGATCGCCCAGGCTTCGGTGACCGGCCACGGCACCAACGTGATCCAGGGCCTGGCGGTGTCGCTCGAATCGACGGCGCTGCCGGCGCTCGTCATCGTCGCCGGCATCATCGCGACCTATCAGCTCGCGGGGCTGTTCGGCACGGCGATCGCGGTCACGACCATGCTCGGCCTGGCCGGCATGATCGTGGCGCTCGACGCATTCGGTCCGGTAACCGACAATGCCGGCGGCATCGCCGAGATGGCCGGGCTGCCAAAGGACGTGCGCCATTCGACCGACGCGCTCGATGCCGTGGGCAATACCACGAAAGCGGTGACGAAAGGCTACGCGATCGGCTCGGCCGGCTTGGGCGCCCTGGTGCTCTTCGCCGCCTATTCGAACGACCTCGGCTATTTCGTGGCCCACGGGGACACGATCCCCTATTTTCGCGACGTCGGCACCGTATCCTTCGACCTGTCGAACCCCTATGTGGTGGCCGGCCTGATCTTCGGCGGCCTCATCCCCTATCTCTTCGGTGGCATCGCCATGACGGCCGTCGGGCGCGCGGCGGGCGCGGTGGTGGAGGAGGTCCGGCGCCAGTTCAAGACCATGCCGGGCATCATGCAGGGCACCGAGCGGCCGGATTACGGCCGTGCGGTCGACATGCTCACCCGTGCCGCGATCCGCGAGATGATCGTGCCCTCGCTGCTGCCGGTGCTGGCGCCCTTCGTGGCCTATTTCGGCGTGCTGTTCCTGTCGGGCTCGAAGGCCTCGGCCTTCGCGGCGCTCGGCGCGATGCTGCTCGGCGTCATCGTCAACGGCCTCTTCGTCGCCATCTCGATGACCTCGGGGGGCGGCGCCTGGGACAACGCCAAGAAGAGCTTCGAGGACGGCTTCGTCGACAAGGCGGGCGTGCGCCACCTCAAGGGATCGGAGGCCCACAAGGCCTCGGTCACCGGAGACACGGTCGGCGATCCTTACAAGGACACCGCCGGCCCGGCGATCAACCCGGCGATCAAGATCACCAATATCGTGGCGCTTCTGTTGCTGGCGATGCTGGCGCATTGACAGCGGAAGACACCCGGCCGTCGCTGCGGCGGCCGGGTGTCTCGCGGCAGGATGCGGCTCGTCGCCGCGGCGATTACGAGAATCGCAGGAGGGATCGGAACAGGTTCTTCAGGAAGCCCTGCTCGGCGCCGCCGGTCGGCGTGGTCCGGGTCACGAAGTCGATGACCTTGCCGTCCTGAAGCCCGTAGTTGGCGACCCGCTGGACCTTCTTGTCCTTGTCGAAATAGACCGCCAGGACGCGTTGATCGGTGACAGCCAGCGGCGAGAAGGCGAAGGTCCGGTCGACGGTCTGGCTGATGTAGTACCAGGCGCTGCCGCCGACGGTCGAGGTCGTCGACGGCGTGCCGAGCACGACGAGCACCTGCTCGGCGGAGGATCCGGGCTTCACCTGGTCGAGCGCGCGCTTGTCCACCACATAGCCGCGGGTGACCTCGCCGTCATAGAAGACGCAGCCCCCGAGGCTGAGGGCCATCAGCGCCGCCGCGGCGAGGCCGCGAAAGCGACGCGAGCCGACCGGACCATCACCATTGAGGCGCATCATCCACTCCGTTCTGGCACCTCTCGACGAGCTCGAGGCGCGGACGCCGGCAGCGAGAGCCGCACGCGTGCTCCGGGCCTTTTTCCTTGCATCGGAGCGCCGCAGTGCCTAACTCCCAGGGTCGCGAAAAGCAAGGTCCCGCCGGGCTTGGCGGAGTGCAGCCTCTCAGCAAAACATAAACGATGCTTACTCTGTCAGGCCGCAAGCAGGCCCACGCGAATCGGCGGACGATCGAGGCGCTGCACGACGGCATCATGGCCGCGGCGCGCCGACCCGCCTTCTATCTGGACTACGGCGTCGCGGACACGTTCGAGGGCCGTTTCGAGATCCTTGCCCTGCTGGCCGGCCTTGCCTTGCGGCGCCTCAATGCGATGGCCGCGCCCGGGCCCGAGGTCGCGCAGCGGCTCGTCGACGCGCTGTTCCGTAGGCTCGATCCGGCCCTTCGCGAGATGGGGGTCGGCGACTTCGCGGTTCCCAAGCGGATGAAACGTCTCGCCGGCGATTTCCTGGGGCGCAACGCCGCCTATGACGCGGCCCTGCGGCAGGACGGAAGCGGGCTGGCCGCGGCCTTGTCGCGCAACGTACTTGGCGCCGAGGCCGGTGGCGAGAGGCTGGCGCGCTACACGATGGCCGCGGCGCGGGCCATCGAGGCGACGCCGGCCGAGGATCTGCTGCGCGGGTCGTTACGATTTCCCGATCCCGCCTCCGTAGCGTAAGGAGTCCGTCATGGTGCAGGGTTCGCCGGCCGCCCGTCCCCGACCGTCTCGCGTGGTCGACACCCACCAGATCGGCACGGAGGGGATGCTCGTCTCGCTGAGCGCCGACGCGGCCGAATGCCGGACGCTGGCCGATGTCAACGGTCTCGTCCGCATCGAAAGCTTGCAAGCCGATATGGAGCTGCGCCGGGAGGGCCGCACCGGCATCCATGTGACGGGGACCGTGCGGGCGCGAATCACGCAGACCTGCGTCGTCACGCTCGATGACTTCGTCACCGACCTCGCCGAACCGGTGGATGTCCACTTCCTGCCCGAGCGCGAGGCGGCGGCCAGGGCAGCGGAGGCCGCCCGGCTCGCCGCGAGCCCGTCGGACGCGGGCCGCGTGGCCGACGACCTGCCCGATGCGATGGTCGACGGCAAAATCGACCTCGCGTCGGTCATGGCGGAATTCCTGGCTTTGGGGCTCGACCCCTATCCCAGGAAGCCGGGCGCGGCGTTCGTCGAGCTCGCACCGGCTGCGGGCGAGCCCGAGGTGTCGCCCTTCGCGGCGCTTGCACGCCTCAAGTCGGAGCGGCCGAACTGACATGACCTCGGGTTTGGTCTCGCGGGGCTGCCCGGATCGGACGACCGTCCGGCCGGCGGGAATGGCCTGATGTCGCAGGATGTCAGGATCGCCCTCGATGCCATGGGCGGAGACTATGGCGCGGCCGTCGTCGTGCCGGGCGCCGCCAAGGCGCTCGAACAGTATCCGTCGATCCGCTTCCTGTTCTTCGGCGACGAGGCGGTGGTCGGGCCATTGGTCGCGGCCCATCCCGCTCTCGAGAAGGTTTCCGTCGTCCGCCACGCCGCCGTCGCGATCAAGATGGACGAGAAGCCGAGCCAGGCGCTGCGTGCCGGGCGGCGGGTCTCGTCCATGTGGATGGCGATCGAGGCGGTCAAGGCGGGTCAGGCCGATGCGGCCGTCTCGGCCGGCAATACCGGCGCGCTCATGGCCATGGCGAAGGTGTGCCTGAGGACCATGCCCAACGTCGATCGGCCGGCCATCGCTGCCATGTGGCCGACGCTGCGCGGTGTCTCCATCGTGCTTGATGTCGGCGCCAGCATCGGGGCGGACGCCCAGCACCTCGTCGACCTCGCCGTCATGGGTGCCGCCATGGCCAAGATCGTGCTCTCGATCGATCGGCCGAGCGTGGGATTGCTCAACGTCGGCGTCGAGGAGATCAAGGGGCTCGAGGAGATCAAGGCAGCCGGCCGCCTGCTGAAGGACGCGGCCCTGCCGGGGCTCGTCTATCACGGTTTCGTCGAGGGGGACGATCTCGGCAAGGGCACGGTCGACGTCGTGGTGACGGAAGGTTTCACGGGCAATATCGCGCTCAAGACCGCCGAGGGAACCGCCAAGCAGATCGGCCGTTACGTCCGCGAGGCGATGAGCCAGAGCCTCATGTCGAAGCTCGGCTACTGGCTCGCGCGGGGCGCCTTCGCGACGCTGCGCCAGAAGATGGATCCGCGGCGGGTCAACGGCGGGGTCTTCCTCGGCCTCGACGGCGTCGTCATCAAGAGCCACGGCAGTACCGACGCCCTCGGCTATGCGCGGGCCATCGGTGTCGGCTACGAGATGGCCAACCACGATCTTCTGAGCCAGATTCGCGAGTCGATGGCGCTCGTTCATGAGATCAGCGCCCCTGGATCGGGCAGTCTCGCCACACCGGACGCCTGAAGTCGTCGGCAGCGGTTGCGGCGATTGCCCGTAAGACGGTTTGAGCGCATAGGTCGGGCCGGCTCGGATGCCGGCGTCGCCGGCTCGGATGCCGGCGGTGTCGAGACGTATCCGGCGCGGCGGGGCGCCGACAGGAAAGAATTGCAATCGTGGCAATGGATGGCTGGCGATCGGTGGTGCGGGGCGTGGGTGCCTATCTGCCAGAGCGCTGCGTGACGAACCAGGATCTCGCTGCCCTCGTCGAGACGTCGGACGAATGGATCCGCCAGCGCAGCGGCATCACGCGCCGCTATTTCGCCGCCGAGGGCGAGACGACGTCGTCGCTCGCCACCCGGGCCGCGCTGGCCGCGCTGGCGAGCGCCGACCGCGCTCCCGCCGACATCGACCTCATCATCGTGGCGACCGCGACGCCCGACCACACCTTTCCGGCCACGGCCACGCAGGTCCAGGCGGCGCTCGGCATCGAGGGCGGCGTCGCCTTCGACCTTCAGGCGGTCTGTTCGGGTTTCATCTTCGCCCTGGCGACGGCGGACAAGTTCCTCCATTCGGGCTCGCACCGCCGGGCGCTCGTCATCGGCGCCGAAACCTTCTCGAGGCTGCTCGATTGGACGGACCGGACGACCTGCGTGCTGTTCGGGGACGGCGCCGGGGCGCTGGTGCTGGAGGCCGAGGCGGGCGACCGGCCGCTGCGCGACGGCGGCATCGTCACGACCCACCTTCGCTCTGACGGCCGTCACCTGCGCAAGCTCTACGTCGACGGCGGCCCTTCGACGACCGGGACGACGGGCCATCTGCGCATGGAGGGCCGCGAGGTCTTCCGGCACGCGGTCGGCATGATCACCGATGTCGTGACCGATGCCTTCGCGGCGGCGAATGTGGGGCCCGACGATCTCGACTGGTTCGTGCCCCATCAGGCGAACCAGCGTATCATCGACGCTTCGGCCGTGAAGCTCGGGGTCGCGCCCGAGAAGGTCGTCTCGACGGTTCACCTCCATGCCAATACATCGGCCGCGTCGATCCCGCTGGCGCTCGACACGGCGTGCCTCGACGGACGCATCAGGCCGGGAGATCTCGTGATGCTCGAGGCCATGGGAGGTGGTTTCACCTGGGGAAGCGCTCTCGTGCGATGGTAGCCGTGGCAATTCAGGCACGGCCGCCGAGAGTCTTGCGGCGCGCGCTTTTCTGTTCGATCCTTTGCAGACAGCCGGTAAGACTTTGACTAGCTTGCAAGGCTGAGTGGGCAGCATGACGGTCTCCGGGATTCGATCCAGGAGATCTTCGGGACAGAGCATGACGAAAGACTACGGGGCCGCCGGGACCAGGACGATCACTCGGGCCGACCTGTCCGAGGCGGTCTATCAGAGAGTCGGCCTGTCGCGAACCGAATCGTCCGAGCTTGTCGAGATGGTCCTGCAGGAGATGACGCTGGCGCTTGAGCGCGGCGAGACCGTGAAATTGTCGTCCTTCGGCTCCTTCGTGGTCCGCTCCAAGGGCGAGAGGATCGGCCGCAATCCGAAGACCGGCGTCGAGGTGCCGATCACCCCGCGGCGCGTGATGGTGTTCAAGCCGTCCAACATCCTGAAGAGCCGCATCAACGGCGGCCGGTCGGTCACCTCCGTCGACGAATAGGCGGGCCGTGCAGAAGAGCGCGGATGCATATCGCACCATCAGCGAGGTCGCCACGGACCTCAAGCTGCCGCAGCACGTCCTGCGCTTCTGGGAAACGCGATTCCCGCAGGTCAAGCCGATGAAGCGGGGAGGCAACCGCCGCTTCTATCGACCGGAGGACGTGGATCTGCTGCGCGCGATTCGCATTCTGCTCTACGATGACGGCTACACGATCAAGGGCGTGCAGCGCATCCTCAAGGAACAGGGGCCGCGGGCCGTCACGAGCCTGGTGCAGGCGGTGCCGCGCGCCTTCCCGACGGGCAGCGGGGAATTGCAGCTCCAGACCGTGCAGCGAAGCGGCCTCCTCGATGAATTGTTCGAGGTCGACCAGTTGCGGGAGACAGACAGCGTGGCCAAGACCGTCGGCGAACCTTTCCGGACCGCGTCTCCGGCCGCCTCGGAACCGCATGTCGATCGCCCGCATCCCGCCTCGGCGACGCAGGAGCCGGCCGGCCCGCCTCATGCCGTGCAAGCCAACCTGATCGAGGGGCTGCAGGCCGTCCTGGCGGAGCTCGTCGAATGCGAGCGCATTCTGGCCGCCGCGCGGCGGTAGGCTTCTGCCCCGGAGACCACGTCGGGGCGCCGAATTCAAGTTGACGCTTTTGCCGGGATGAGCGGCGGAAAGACCCGTGTCGAAGCCCATCCGTCAACCCGGGTTCGGAGCCCCGGAGAGCACGTCGATCAGGCTTGCGGGCCGCCCGCAAAATGCCTACAACGCCGGAGCCCAAGCGGCGTCGGAGTGTAGCGCAGCCCGGTTAGCGCACTAGTCTGGGGGACTAGGGGTCGTGGGTTCGAATCCCGCCACTCCGACCATTCGTCGCCTGTCCGGCCCGGACACATAGGTAACATGTCGTACCTAAGACATGGGTGACACCCTCGGGCCGAACGGGTTGCCGAGAGGTTGCAAGGTTCTCTGCTCCAGATCGATGAAGCCGAGATCGTAGCTCATGAAGCTGACGAGCCAAATGCCCTCGTCGACCTCCTTGACGCCGAGGCGTCGACCGGCGAGCACGGTCGAGACGTTGATCTTTTTTCGGTGCAGGCAGATGCGGCCGCAGGCTGTGACCAGGACGTACGGTCATGCAGCGAATAGCAGCGCGTAGGTGAGTTCGGGCAGGCCGGCATAGGGGCGCGGTGAGCGCCGGTAGACTTCGGCCAGGCACTGCATGGTGCATGGCGGGCGCCGCGTGCGGTCGTTCGCTATAGCGTAAGGCCATCCTCTACGTGCGCCAGTCCTCCGCCCACCAAGTGCTGCAGAACCGCGAGAGCGGTGCGCTGCAATTTGCCATGCGGGACCGGAGCTATGCGGGAGTTTGGGTGACGACGGTGGTTTGAAGGCGGCGTATCGATGCGGGTGTCCAGCCTGCCAGACCCTCTCATCGAGAGCGATACGCCATGAACGAGCCTATCAATGTTGTCCGCCTTCGTCAGCTCGACGATGTCGATGATCCCCTGACTTATGTGCTGCGCGCTGGTGCGCGGCGGCTGCTC
>DATBEH010000003.1:0-9125 GCA_036276175.1 Lichenihabitans sp. | reverse complement strand
AGCCGTCGATTTCGACGATGTCCCGGGTCGTTATCGGCTGATCACCATGCGCAGCAACGACCAGTTCAACACCACCATCTACGGGTTCAGCGACCGGTTGCGCGGTATCGAGGGAACCCGGCAGGTGCTGCTGATGAACCCGGCGGAGATCGAGCGCGCCGGACTCAAGGAAGGACAGATGGTGTCGCTCGTCGGCGACGCCGGGGACGGCGTGCATCGGGAAGCCGGCCCACTGAAGGTCACGCCGTTCGATCTGCCGAATGGCTGCATCGGGTCCTACTATCCCGAGATGAACCCGCTGATCGCGCTGTCGCATCACGACATGCAGTCGAAGACGCCGGCGTCGAAATCCGTCCCGGTCCGGATCAGGGCTTGACCGGCAACCAACTAGGCAGGGAACGATGAGGCGCCCCTGACGGATCGGATCAGCTTGCTCAGGACCGCCGGTCGCTGCTTCGGCCGACGTGCGAGCGACTGCGTTTGCGGGGAAACCTCGATCAGGTGGTCGGGTCCGGGTCGAGGCATCCCCAGATCGCGCTCGAGTTCTGCAGCATGCCATGAACCTGTTCGGCACCCGGGGCGTTCAATGTCACCCGAGCGAACAGCTCCCTTGCGACGGCGATGCCGGTTTCATGATCATGCTGGAAAGCGAAAGCTGGATTTTGTCGCGCCGCGCCGCCGCGGCGGCACCGTGAGAATCGTCGTCTTCGGTCTCGCCATCTCGTCGTCCTGGGGGAACGGCCACGCGACGCTCTGGCGCGGCCTCGCCAAGGCCCTGGGGCGACGCGGACATCACGTCACATTCTTCGAGCGCGACGTGCCCTACTACGCGCAAAACCGCGATCTTCACGATCTGCCCGGCGACGGCCTCGTGCTTTACCCTGAATGGGAGACGGTGAAAGCCCGGGCGAAGCGCGAGGTAGCGGATGCCGACGTTGCGCTGGTCACGTCCTATTGCCCTGACGCGACTGCGGCCGAAGCTCTGGTGCTCGACGCGCCGCGTGCCGTGCGGCTGTTCTACGATCTCGACACGCCGGTCACGCTGGCGAGCCTCGAGTCCGAGGCGTTCCCCGCCTATGTGGGGCCACGCGGTTTCGTCGATTACGATCTCGTCCTCAGCTATACGGGCGGGCGGGCGCTCGACGCGCTGCGGACCCGGCTCGGGGCGCGCCGCGTGGCGCCCCTCTACGGCCACGCCGACCCGGACCCGCATCGGCCCGTGCCGGCCGAGGGTCGCTTCGCCTCGGCGCTGTCCTATCTCGGCACCTATGCGGCCGACCGGCAGAGGTCGCTCGAAGCCCTTTTCGTCGAGCCCGCGCGCGCGCGGCCGCAGAGCCGCTTCATGATCGGCGGGACACAATATCCGCAGGACTTTCCCTGGACGGATAATATCTTCTTCGCCCGTCATCTGCCGCCGTCCGAGCATCCAGCCTTCTTCTGCTCGGGACGCATGACATTGAACGTCACGCGCGCCGCCATGGCGGCCCTGGGCTACTGCCCTTCGGGCCGGCTGTTCGAGGCGGCCGCCTGCGGCACGGCCATCCTGTCGGACGATTGGGAAGGGCTCGACAGCTTCTTCGTACCGGGCCAGGAGATCCTCCTCGCCGGTTCGACCGCCGACAGCGTTGCGGCGCTCGATCTCTCGGATGCCGAAGTCGCGCGCGTCGCCCGCGCAGGTCGCGAGCGCGTCCTTGCCCAGCATACCTCGGCGCGCCGGGCGGCCGATTTCGAGGCCGCCGTCGAGGTCGCGCGATCCGCTCCCGCCGAAGGGATGGCCTGACGATGTGGGGCATTGTTCCGGCCGCCGGCCGTGGCAGCCGCATCCAGCCGCTCGCCTTCTCCAAGGAGCTGCTGCCCGTCGGCAGCCGCCTCGACGGCGAGGTCGAGCGACCCTGCGCGGTCAGCGAGTACCTCCTCGACCGCATGGTCGCCGGTGGTGCGACCAAGATCTGCTTCGTCATCGCGCCGGGCAAGACCGACATCCTGGCCTATTACGGCGGCGGCTTCGGGCCGGCCGCGATGGCCTACGTGGTGCAGCCGAACCCGAGCGGCCTCTGCGACGCGATTTTCCGCGCTGCGCCCCTCGTTGCGCTGGACGAGCCGGTAATCGTCGGTCTGCCCGACACCGTGTGGTTTCCCGAAACGGGCTTTTCCACATTGCCCGACGATTGCCTGTCGTTCCTGCTCTTCCCCGTCGAGCGGCCCGAATTGTTCGACGCCGTCGTCTGCGACGCCGACGGCACCGTGCGGGAAATCCAGGTCAAACGGCGGGATGCGACCTCCCGCTGGGTCTGGGGCGCCTTCAAGATGCCGGGCCGGGTATTGCACGATCTGCATCGTCTTTGGCTCGATCGCGACTGCAGCGACGAATATTTCGGCACCTTGGTCAACGCCTATATCGCGGGGCCCGGAGAGGCTCGCGGCATCAAGGCAGGGGAGTCCTATGTCGATGTCGGCACCTTCAACGGCTATCGGGCGGCCGTGAGCCTGCTCGGGCAGGGAGCGCCGGCTGTCCGGCAAGCTTTCCCCCAGGCTCGACGGGGCGGCGCCATTATGCAAGCGGCCCCGAAAAGCTCGACACCGTGACACAGCGAACCGGCCTGCCATGGCAGCGGGTCCGCGACCCCCCTATGGTCGGATCGCCGGCGATCTTCACGACAAGACGCCATTCCTGCCGTCCATCCCAAGGATAATCGTCCGTGATCGAAGCTGTGATGCTCTGGAACGAGCCGAACAACAAGTCGCACTGGGACCCGGCCGTCGATCCAGACTGGTCGAAGTTCGGCGCCATGATCAAGCTCGGCGCCGAAGCGATCCGGGCGGAGAACCGCTTCATCCCGCGCGTGCTCGGCGGCATGTCGCCGATCGACCCCATCTTCGTGAACAACCTTGCCGGCCAGGGCGTGCTCGACCACCTCGAAGCCCTGGCGGTGCATGGCTTTCCGCTCGACTGGAACCTGTGGCGGCTCGACGAGTGGCCGGCCAGGATCGAGGAGATCAGGGCTGCCTCGCACCTGCCGGTCTGGGTCAGCGAGGTCGGGGTCTCGAGCTTTGGCGCCGAGGAGGTGCAGGAGTGGGGCCTGCGGCGCACGGCGGAGCTGCTCGCTGACCGCTCGCCCCGCATCCACTGGTATTCGCTTTACGATCTGCCGCGCGAATGGGAGGCGACGACGCGCCACAAGGAGGCCGAGGGCTCCTCCTATTACCGGCATTTCGCCATGGGCCTGCTGCGCCAGGACGGAACGCCGAAACTGGCGGCGCGCCATTTCCATGACTGCACGCCGGCCTTGGGGCTGTGCCAATGGTTCCATTTCGACGATCATCGCCTCGACGACGCGGTCGACTGGATGAAGCGCATGGGCGTGACCTATCTGCGGACCGGCCTGTCCTGGGCCGACTGGTTTCGCCCCGACGCCGAGCGCTGGTTCGACCGGCTGGTCAGGGCGCTGGAGCCGTTTCGCGTCACCGCCACCTTCTGCTTCACGCCCGAGCACCTCGGCATAGAGCCGCATCATACGAGCGCGCCGCGGGAGCCCGAACGTTTCGCGGAATTCTGCGCCGCGATGGTGCAGCGTTATGTGGGGGCGGGTCCGACGCCGGAGATCGAAGGCATCGGCCTGCGCGTCGGGCCTTGAACGCGTCCGTGGCCCCGCCCGGCGCCTGGGCGACGGGGCGCGTGCTCGTCGTCGTGGCCCATCCGGACGACGAGGTTCTCGGTTGCGGCGCCTGCCTCGCCGCGTTCCGGGACGCGAGGATCGTCCATGTCACCGACGGCGCGCCCCGCGACGGCGCCGACGCGGCCCGGCACGGCTTTGCCGGCCGCGCCGATTACGCTGCGGCCCGGCGACGCGAGGCGGAGGCGGCGCTGGCGCTTGCCGGTGTTCCAGCGGCGCGGCTCGCGAGCCTCGGCATCGGCGATCAGGAGGCATCGCTGAACCTCGTCCTGGCGGCGCGTGCCTTGGTGCCCATGCTGGCCAAGGCCGATGTCGTGCTGACCCATGCGTTCGAAGGCGGCCATTGCGACCACGACGCCACGGCTTTCGCGGTCCATGCGGCACGGCGCCTGTGCGGGGCGAAGCCCGACCTGTTCGAGATGCCCTTCTACTACGGCGACGCGCAGGGCTGGGTGCGGCGCCGCTTTCTGCCCCACCCCGATGCCGGCCCGATCTCCCTACGCCTGCTCCGCCCGGCCGAGCGGGATCGCAAGGCCCGCATGGTCGCGGCGCATCGCACGCAGGCCGAGACCTTGCGCGATTTCGATCTCGACCGCGAGGATTTCCGCCGCGCGCCCGCCTACGACTTCTTGGAGAGGCCGCACGATGGCCCGCTGCTCTACGAGCGCCATGGCTGGAACCTCGATTGGCCAAGCTGGTGCGCCCGCGTCGCCGCTGCCAGGACGGCGCTCGACATCGAGGACGCCGCATGCGGCTGACGGTGCTGAGCGTCGGCTATCCGCTTGCGCCGGTCTCCCCGGACAGTGCCGGAGGTGCCGAGCAGATCCTCGCCGCGCTCGACCGCGCGCTGGTCGAGGCCGGGCACCGCTCGATCGTCGCGGCACCACAAGGATCGTCGATCCGCGGCGAACTCCGGGCAATCCCGCGCCGGGACGGTGTGCTCGACGACGCTGCCAAGACGGGCGCGCAGACCGACATGCGGCAGATCATCGAGAGCGTGCTGGAGAACGAGCCGATCGACGTCGTCCACCTGCATGGGATCGATTTTCCGGCCTATCTGCCGCCGCCCAGCATCCCGACCCTGGCGACGCTGCACCTGCCGCCGGACTGGTATCCGCCGGAGGCGCTGCGTCCCGCGCGTCCGCAGACCTGGCTCAACTGCGTCTCCGAGGCCCAGCACGCCGTGTGCCCGCCATCGCCCAACCTGCTGCCGCCGATCCCCAACGGCATATCGGTCGAGGCCCTGCAGGCTCGTCATGCCAAGCGGCGCTTTGTCCTCCATCTCGGTCGCATCTGCCCCGAAAAGGGCACGCATCTCGCCGTGGAGGCGGCCCGGCGGGCCGAGGTGCCGCTCGTCATCGCCGGCGAAGTCTACCCCTACGCCGAGCACCAGCGCTATTTCGACGAGGCCGTCCGGCCGCATCTCGGTCCCGGCTGCCGCTTCGTCGGACCGGTCGGTTTCGCCCGCAAGCGACGCCTGATGAGCGCCGCCCGCTGCCTGCTGGTGCCCTCGCTCGCCGCCGAGACCTCCTCCCTCGTGGTCCGAGAGGCGGCTGCCTGCGGCACGGCCGTCGTTGCCTTCCCCAATGGTGCCATGGCGGGCGCGGTCGAGCATGGCCGCACCGGCTTCCTGGTGCAGGGTGCCGCCGCGATGGCCGAGGCGATCGGCCGCTGCGCCGCGATCGATCCGGCCATCTGCCGCGCGGTCGCGACGGAGCGCTTCTCGGACCGGCCCATGCTCGCGGCCTATCTCGATCTCTATGGCCGGCTCGCTTCGGGCCGAGACGGATGAAGGTCGATACCGTCACCGATGCCGCTGCGCTCGGCCGTCTCGAACCTGAATGGTGGGACCTCTTCGGCCGCGTCCCGGCGGCGTCGCCCTTCTCGTCGCCGGCGTGGCTGCTGCCCTGGTGGCTGAGCTTTACGCCGGGCGCGCTGCACACGGTCGCGCTGCGCCACGACGGCCGCCTCGTCGGGCTCGCGCCGCTCTATGTCGAAGCGGGACCAGTCAGGCGGCTGCTGCCGCTCGGCATCGGGGTCAGCGACTATCTCGACGTTCTCATCGACCCGGCTCATGCCGGCGAGGCCGGTGCGGGCCTCGTCGAAGCCCTCGCGGCGAGCCGCCATTGCTGGGATCTCTGGTCGGCCGAGGAGGCGCCCCCAGGCGCCGCCGTCCTGGCTTTTCCCACACCGGCCGGTTGCGTCTCGCGGGTGGTGCCGCAGAGCGCCTGTCCCGTCCTCGTCCTGCCGTCCCCGCCGAACACGTGGAGCGACGCGGTGCCGCCCCGCCAACGGCGCAAATGGCGCATGGCGCGCCGCCGGTTGGCGCGGCGCTCCTCCGCGATCGAAAGTGCCACCGCCGCCACGCTCGGGGACGATCTCGCCGATCTGTTCCGCCTGCACGGTGCCCGCTGGCAGGACAGGGGCGATACCGGCGTGCTCGCCGATCCCCTCGTGCGGCGCTTCCATGCCATGACGGCGCCGGCGCTCCTGGCTGCCGGGATGCTGCGGCTGACGACCTTGCGCATCGACGAGGCCGTGGTGGGCATTCACTACGGCATGGCGCGGGGGGATCGCGCCTATGCCTATCTGGGCGGCTTCGATCCGGCCTTCGCCTTCGAAAGTCCCGGCACGCAGCTGATGGCGGCGGCCATCGAGGCGGCGGCGGCCGATGGCGCCCAGGCCTTCCATTTCCTGCGGGGACAGGAACCCTACAAATATGCATGGGGCGCAGTGGACCAGTGGACCAGCCGCCGCACGATCGAGCCTCTGAGATGACGAGCCGCCTCGACGCAGTCCTGGCCAACGCCACGGCAGGCAAGCGCCCCGACGCGGTGGCGCTGATGCATGTTCTGATCGAGGCCGCAGACGAAGCCGAGGCGCGCGATGCCATTGGGCGCGCCCTCGCCGACCGGGAGCAAGACGGGGATGCGGCCGCCGCCGCCCGCCTGCGGGCCCTGCTCGCGCTCTGGCAGGCTCACCCGCAGGCCTGGGCCGTGGTGCGCGCGGCCATCGGCGGCATCGCGCATGATCGCCGCGACGCAAGGCCGGAGACGACGCTCCGCTACTGGGCCGAGGCTTTCGACCGCGTGGCGGCGGCCTCGCCGGAAGCGAGCGTCGCCCTCTACTCGTTCGGCAGCGCCGACCTCCTGCGAGCGGCAACCGCCGAGATCGTCGGGCGTATGCAAGCCTGGGGGCTTGTTGGCGCCGACCGCGACGCGCTCGACCTCGGCTGCGGCATCGGACGCTTCCTTCTCGCTCTTGCATCGCATATCAGACATATCACCGGCCTCGACATTTCGGCCCGCATGGTCGCGGAGGCCGAAGCGCGTTGCGCCCACCTGCCCAACGTCCGCGTTGCCCGGACCGCCGGCGGCGATCTCGGCCTCATTGCCGCCGGAACGATCGACCTCATCCTCGCGGCGGACGTCTTTCCCTATCTGGTCCAGACGGGCGGCGGCCTCGCCGAACGCCATGTCGTGGAATTTGCCCGCGTGCTCCGCCCCGGAGGCACAGGTCTCATCCTGAACTACAGCTACCGGGGCGATCCCGAGAGCGACCGGCGGGACGTGGCGGCGCTGGCGATGGCGGCGGGTCTGCGCGTCGCGCGGAACGGGACCGCCGATTTCGCCTTGTGGGACGGCTTGTCCTTTCTGGTCGAGAAGCCTTGAGCGAAACCGCGACCTCGCGCGGCGGGAACAGCAGCACCATCCCGTGGCGATAGACTCCGGGCTGCGCCACGAGGTAGACGGCGCTGATGACGATGACGACCAGGGCCTCGGGCATCGATGTTCCTACCGCCACCTGCTGGGCGGTCGGCGTCACGGAGATATCGGTCCCGCGCATCCGGCTAAGGAAAATCGGCCGAACTCCGACTTCCCTATTGCTCCTGGAGCTGGTGCGTGGCGGCTACGGCGCGCTTGATCACCTCCGAAAACTCGGCCGACATCCTCGACCACAACATCCAACCGGCTGCCCCGAACAGGCCGATGACAACGAGACCCGACACGAGCAGCCGCGACCAGGCCGGCAACGGCGTCCAGCGCTCCAAGGGTTCGGCGACGACATGGAGCAGGGTTGCGATCAGCATGGCTCCGACCGCCAGCAGGATGACGTCGGATAGCTTCCACAGCAAGATGGGCGCGACCGCGACCGCTCTCGCGATGACCGCTGCGCGCCGGCGATCGTCGGTTGCTCGCGCAGGCAGTTGACCTTGAGATCGAGGCGTTCCTGGCGGACCGTGCGGATCTGAGGCTTCCCGATGGACGGACCCGCCTGGTTCGGCACGGGCACGCCCCTGAGCGAGAGATCCAGACCGGGATCGACGCCGTGGCGGTGGTCCGCCCCAAACTCCGGGACCGCAATCGGGAACGGAGGAAAGTGACAACCGCATTCTTGTTATGAACGGCCGGGCGTTCGCTTAAACATGGCGCTCCCTCGCGCGATGACCGGCTCGAGCAGGCCGTCTTCCAGATAGTAATCGGCCTCGTCGGGAAACGGCGGATTCGCCTCGGGCATCCCGGCAGGCAGGCCGAGCTGCTTCCGGATTCGTGGGTTCATCAGGTAGGTCCCGGCGATTGCCGTGCTGAACCGGTCGAAACGGACGATCTCGCGTGTCTTGATCTGCTGCAGGACGTCGTGAGGATCGCCCTCCATCCCAATGACGTCAACAACGAGGTCGATCAGGTCGGGCCGGGCCGACAGCGTGATGTCCATCCACTTACCGTGCACGTCGGCTTGGCTGGCAGAGGGCCAGCCGGGGCTTCCCGAGATCAGGACATCGGCGAACTGGGCGAGGCGGCTGCGATCCAGCTCGGGCATTTTCGACATTGGTGTCATGCGCTCACCTGCTGGTCGCGCCGTGTGGATTTGATATGGAGGGCGGCCCGGCGGGCGAGGGCGCAGATCGTCGCCGTCGGGTTGAGCCCCGTGGAGGTGGTGAAAACGCTGCCGTCGATAATGTAGAGATTGGGGACGTCATGGCTCCTGCAATCTCTGTTGACCACCGAGACCGGATCTTCATCCAGGTCGTCGGCGGCGCCCCGGTGACGTACCGGGAGGCTTACGGGCGCGCTTGCGCTGGCGAACGGGCTGGTGGGCCTCGGCGTGGAACACGGCGACTACGTGGTCATCATGGCCGAGAGCTCGGAAGATTCGATATGCACCTGGCTCGGCATCCAGCTCGCCGGCGCCGTCGAGGTAGCCATCAACACCGGCTACCGGGGGAGCCCGCTGGTGCATGCGATGCAGAATTCGCAGGCCAAGGTCTTATTCATCGCAGAGAATCTCATGGGAGCGCTGGCGCAAGTCTGAGGTTGCCCCGTTTCAGTGGACGGTTTTTAGGCTTGCGGGTTAGGGCTTGATCACGGCCCTCTCCCTTTCTGCTTCGTAGGCGATTGGTGACCGGTAGCCCAGGCCCGAATGCAGGCGCGTCGGATTGTACCAACCCTC
>DATBEH010000002.1:0-5576 GCA_036276175.1 Lichenihabitans sp. | reverse complement strand
CGTCGACCGCCTTGCCGACGTCGCCGACCCTCACCGGCGCGCCGTTGCGATAGGCGATGATGATCGCGTTGAAGGTCGTGGCGTCGAACAGCTGGTCCGTGGCGTCGAGCGTCAGGGATTGCTTGAGTCCGTTCAGCGATCCCTTCGGTCCGTTCACGGTGGCGGCGCCGAGGGCCGAGCGCACCTCCTCGAAGCTCAATCCCAGGGAGGCGAGCGCCATGGGATTGATCTGGACCCGCACAGCCGGCTTCTGCTCGCCGTGGAAGTCGACGAGCCCGACGCCGGTGATCCGCGAGATCTGCAAGGCGAGGTAGTTCTCGACGTAGTCGTCCACCTTCGAGATTGGCATGTCGTCCGACGTTATCGCGATCGACATGAGCAGCGCGTCGGCCGGGTTGACCTTCTCGTAGGTCGGCGGATTGGGCAGGTTCTTCGGCAGTTCGCCCCCCGCCGCATTGATGGCGGTCTGCACGTCCTGGGCGGCGCCGTCCATGCTGCGGGCGAGGTCGAACTCGACCTGGATCGCCGTGCTGCCGAGCGAGGAGCCCGAGGTGATGGAGGTGACCCCCGAAATCAGGGCGAGCTGCCGTTCGAGCGGTGCCGCGACCGAGGTCGCCATCGTCTCCGCGCTGGCGCCCGGCAATTCCGTCGTGATCTGGATGGTCGGGATGTCGACCTGGGGAACGCCGGCGATCGGCAGGGCGAAATAGGCGGCAAGGCCAACGAGGGTGAGCCCCGCCATGAGCAGGATCGTGGCGATGGGCCGGACGATGAAGGGGGCGGAGATCCTCACGGCGTCGGCGCCTCGGCGATGCCCGCGGCGGCCGGCGACAGGATGGTGACGGCCGTCCCCGATTGGATCCGGTACTGGCCGTCGATCACGACCTGGTCCCCCGGCTCGAGGCCGCTCTCGATCACCGTGAGTTCCTTGTCGGCGAAGCCCGTCTTCACGATGCGCTTCTCGGCGACACGAGCCGGGGTGACGACGAAGACGAAGGTGCCTTGTGGATCGCGCAACACGGCGGTGTTCGGGACCGTCAGGGCGTCGTGCCGCACCTCGATCTGCAGCCGGATCGAGACGAATTGCCCTGGCCACAGCTTTTCGTCCGCGTTCTCGAAGGTCGCCTTGTAGCGTACCGTCCCGGTCGCGACATTGACTTGGTTGTCGACCACCGCCAGCTTGCCTGTCGCCAGCGGGTGGTCGTCGCGGTCGATGGCGACGGCCCTCGTCTCGCTCGCCGCCAGATGGTCGCGGACCTGCTGAAGCGAGTCGGCCGGCAGGTCGAAATCGACCGAGATGGGATGGATCTGATTGATGGTCACGATGCCCGTGGTGCTGTTCGCCCGCACGATATTGCCTTCGTCGACCTGCCGTGTCCCGGTCCGTCCGTCGATCGGCGAGCGGATCTTGCAATAGTCAAGCTGCACCTGGGCGGCGGTGATGGCGGCCTGATCGATCTTGGTGCTGGCCTCGAGCTGGGCGACCTGGGCCCGCGTCGTATCGAGCTGCTGGCGCGTACCGGCGCCCCGGCCGGCGAGATCCTGCGCCCGGTTGAAGTCGAGGCGAGCGTTGGCCAGCAGCGCCTGGTCCCTGAGCTCGGCCGCCTGAGCCTGGGCCAGCGTTGCAGCGAAAGGCTGCGGGTCGACTTCGACCAGGACGTCGCCGCGATGGACGTTCTGGCCCTCGTCGAAATCGATTCTGACGATCTGGCCGTCCACCCGGCTCGTCAGCACGACGCTTTTGTAGGCCCGCACCGTGCCGAGGCCGGTGAGAAAGACCGGAACGTCGCGACGACGGGCATCCGTGGCCGCCACCGGCACCGCCGGGTCCGCATGGGTCGCCGCGACCGCCTCATGCTGCGCCGATGCTGCATGGTGCAGCATCCAGTCCACCCCAGCGCCGACTGCGACAATACAAACGAGAAGAGGCACCAGGTACTTCAACTAGACCCCCCGAGTCGCCTGGCGGTCGATGCCATACCTCAACGATTGCGAGCCCGCGCATGCCGCTGGCCTATCGCATGCCATTCATTGAGGCTCTGCCTTTATGTGTCGACCGCCACCAGGCTCGCCGGACTATCCGGAGACGCACAGGGGCCAAAAAGCCGCAACGCATGGTCTATGCGGGCGCCTCGTGACCCTTGTGTGGTGAAGGGACCGGTATCCGCGGCCGCTTTTCTTACAGTTTGGTAAGATGGGTCGGTTGCTTCGTGTGTGTGTCTCTGGGGCTGAGAGTCAATCAGAGGCAGAAGGCGATGGCGGTTGCGAGCGCCATGGTTGAGAGGAAGTTGACGGCGAGTTTTTCATAGCGGGGGCACTGTCATGTTCGCGGGTGTCGGGGCAAAGGCGCCATGCGGCGCTCACCTTACCACAGTCATCGCTTCCCGCCGGCCCTCATCCAGCACACGGTGTGGCTCTTGACCTGCTCCCCGTCGGTCCCTCGATCATTGTGAGAGCCTAGGGTTTTGATAGCTGATCTGCAGCGCCGGGGGTAGCGGGCGGGCGGCGGAGCTGATCGAGTTGCGCAGCCGACCGGACGCGGGGTTCAGCCGCGCCGCGTCCGGCGTGAGGCCGCCGTGGGCCGAGTGCGGCCGCACATGGTTGTACAACGCGACGACGGAACGCCCACAGGACCGGGATCACGGCGGGACGCGAGGTTCTCTATCGCTGGCATCCGTGGGCCGGATGCGTCGTTGACGTCCATGAGGTGGTCGAGAAGGCCTCCGGGGAGGTCCTCCGCTGCGGCGATCGGAGCGGTCCGGGAGACCGCTGGCTGGAACTGCCCGCCTGGATGTTTGACCGGGCGGCGTGTCTTTCCATGGAGATCGCGGCCCGGCCGCACGTGAATCAGTGTGCGCTGTCGGAGCTCGCGGCGTTGCTGGCGGCCGGGTGCCCTCCATCATCGTCGAATGCTCCGGTTCCGGTCGCAGCAAGGATGTCTTGCGACCAGAATCGGGGAGGCACCCATGCGAGGCCAACACCGCCGTCTTGTGACCCAGGCACACGATCATCAGTTCGATCTATTCGGTCCGCCCAGCCTGGCGCGCCATGCCCGGGCGGAGCCGACCTGGCGCTTGCTCCCGGACGAGACGCGCCGCGCGGTGATGAGCCTGATGGTGCAGCTCATTCTCGAACACGGCTCCGCCGACCGCGGTCTCGACCGGAGGGCGTCCGATGACGTCTGACAAGATCCGGCCTCACCACCTGGACCGCAAGGCGATCCTCTACGTGCGGCAATCCTCGAACCATCAGGTGCTGCACAACCGCGAGAGCCGGGCCCTGCAATACGCCATGCATGACCGCCTCACAGCCCTCGGCTGGTCCGAGATCGCGATCATCGACGACGATCTCGGTCGCTCGGCCGCCGGCCATGTCGCTCGGGCCGGCTTTGAGCGGATGGTCGCCGAGGTCTGCCTCGGCAAGGTCGGCGCGGTGGCGGCCCGGGAGGTGTCGCGCTTCGCCCGCAACAGCCGCGATTGGCAGCAACTGATCGAGATGTGCTGCGTCGTCGACACGGTGCTCGTTGACGGCGAGACGGTCTATGCGCCGCGCCAGGGCAATGACCGGCTGCTCCTTGGCCTCAAAGGCAGTCTCAACGAGTACGACGATCTCCTGCGGCAGCGCTCGCTCTCGGCGCGCTACGAGAAGGCGCGGCGGGCGAACTGATCGTCGGCGCGCCTGTCGGCTTCGTGAAGGGCGGCGATCGGCTCGAGAAGGACCCGGACCGTCGCGTCCAGGAGGCGATCCGGCTCGTCTTCGACAAGGTCGCCGAGCTCGGCAGCGCCCGTCAGGCGCTCCTCTGGTTCCACGAACACGGGCTCGACCTCCCGGCCCGGCAAAGCGACGGCGACCTCGTCTGGCGAAGGCCGTGTTACGCCACGATTCACCGGATGATCGTCAACCCGGCCTACGGGGGCGCCTATGCGTATGGTAGGACCGCCGTCGCGGCGCGGTACGATGGTTCGGGCGTTCGCGTGAAGAGCCGGCGCAAGCCGCGCGCCGAATGGCTGGCGCTCCAGCCCGGCGCGCACGAGGGCTATGTCGATTGGGAGCACCAGGAGGCGATCCGCAGGATGGTGAGCGAGAACGTGCCCACGAGCCGTCACCATGGCGCGGCCAAGCACGGCGACGCCTTGCTGGCGGGCCTCGTGCATTGTCGGTGCTGCGGTCGCAAGCTGACTGTTCGCTACAGCGGCATCAGGCACAACATTCCCCGCTACGCCTGTTGTCGGGGCACACTCGACAATGGCGAGCCGCGCTGCATCGCCTTCGGCGGATTGCGGGTCGACGACGCCATCGAGACGGCGCTGCTCCAGGTCGTCGAACCGGGCGGGATTGCCGCAGCGATCGAAGTCGAGGCGACAGCGGTCGGCCGACGCGACCAGGCCCGTGAGGCGATGCTGCGCGATCTGGAAGCAGCCCGATACACGGCCGATCGGGCCTTCCGGCAGTACGATGCGGCCGATCCAGAGAATCGGCTTGTGGCCGGGGAACTCGAGGCGCGGTGGAACACGGCGCTCGCGCGCGTTGGCGACGACGCTGTCACAGCAATCGGCATGTTCGCTCTGTCCTGCTACGATCTCGGGCTATGGCCTCGATTTCGTTTGCTCGCCACCAGTTCCCGCCAGACGTCATACGGCACGCGGTATGGCTCTACCTGCGCTTCACGCTGAGCTACCGCGATGTCGAGGAGATGCTGGCCGAACGCGGCCTGGACCTCACCTACGAGACGGTCCGTCGCTGGGTCGGCAAGTTCGGGTCCCTATTTGCGTAGAAGCTCCGGGCACGAAGACCCCGCCCGACCTCGCGCTGGCACATGGACGAAATGGTCATAAAGATCGCGGGGCAGCGGCATTGGCTCTGGCGGGCGGTGGACGACGAAGGCGAGGTGCTTGACATCCTGGTGCAATCAAGGCGGGACACTCGAGCAGCCGTTCGCTCTCCGCTTGCCACCCCGACCTGCTTCGCAGGCCGTGGGCCCTGGCGCGCTGCGCTCATGCGCAAGCTCATCAAGAAACAGGGCTTCGCGCCCGAGGTGCTGGCCACTGACAGGCTGGGTTCCTACGGAGCCGCCAAGCGGAAGCTCGGCCTTCGGGCCCGCCACGAGCAGGGCCTGCGCAAGAACAACCGGGCCGAGAACTCGCATCAGCCAACACGCAGGCGCGAGCGCAAGATGCAGCGCTTGAAGTCGCCCGGATCGGCCCAGCGCTTCTTGTCCGCCCATGCTGCTGTCCAGAACACGTTCGACATCCAGCGCCACCTCGTTTCCCGCCGCACCCTCCGCCAGTTCCGGGCCGAGGCGGCGGCTACGTGGGAAGTTGCCACGGCCGCATGATTTTCGAGGCCGAATTAAGCTCTACGGCCACTCGCTTTCCGTTCCCGTGACAGTACCATCATCACCTCGAACCTGCCGTTTGAGGACTGGACCTCGGTCTTGGGATCCGAACGGCTGACCGGCGCCTTGCTCGACCGCCTGACGCACCATGTCACGATCCTGGCCATGAACGGCGACAGCTATCGCCTCAAACAGTCCACCGGCCGCCGCCGCACGACCATCAGGGCGGAGCAAAACCAGG
>DATBEH010000001.1:0-8809 GCA_036276175.1 Lichenihabitans sp. | reverse complement strand
TGCGCCGCCCGCGCCACTACAGGTTCGCCAGTGAAGCGTGGTGGGCCGGGAGGGACTCGAACCCCCAACCAGACCGTTATGAGCGGCCGGCTCTAACCGTTGAGCTACCGGCCCACGTCGTCGCGCCCACGACGGTATCGGCGCGCGCAAGCTATAGCGAATTAGCGAATTCGCGCAACGGCTGGGCGGAAGGGCCACCTGCGGCCGATCTTGGGGACCGGCACCGCAGGCGCCTTGCGCCGCGACCGGGCTTCCGGCTTAATCGTGGCTCTCGCCGCGCGGATCGCTTCGGCTCGGAAGCGGCCCTGCGGCCCGTGCGGGATCGGACTTGCCCAGCCGAGCGGGACCGATCCTTTCGAATCGTCGAGACGCGTGCGGGCCGGACAGGTTTGCCGCGCCCCAACAGCGTCGAGGGACAGCGCTTGGCCGATCCGGTACCCGTCGGGCTCATCATGGGCAGCACGTCCGATTGGGCGACGCTGCGGCACGCCGCCGAGGTGCTCGACGCCCTCGGCGTGCCCTATCTCGCAACGATCGTCTCGGCGCACCGCACGCCCGATCGCCTCATCGCCTTCGCCAAGAACGCCAAGGCCGCCGGCTACAAGGTGATCGTCGCCGCCGCGGGCGGTGCCGCGCATCTGCCCGGCATGGTGGCCGCGATGACGCCGCTGCCGGTGTTCGGCGTGCCGGTCGAGACGCAGGCCCTGAAGGGAGTGGACAGCCTCTATTCGATCGTTCAGATGCCGGCCGGCGTGCCGGTCGGCACGCTGGCCATCGGTCGTGCCGGGGCCGTCAATGCCGCCCTGCTGGCCGCGGCCGTCCTGGCGCTGGGCGACGCCGCCCTGGCGCAGCGGCTCGATGCCTGGCGGGAGGCCCAGACCGAAGGCGTGGCGGAGCAGCCGCGCGATGAATGAGCCGACGACACGGTCGTCCCCGGCGATCGCGCCCGGCGATACGGTCGGCATCCTCGGCGGCGGCCAGCTCGGCCGCATGCTTTCGCTCGCGGCGGCCAAGCTGGGACTGAGGGCGCATGTCCTCGCCCCCGAAGCGGACAGTCCGGCGTTCGAGGTCGCGGCCGTCCACACTGTCGCCGATTACCGCGACGCGCATGCGCTGGCGGCTTTCGCGGCGAGCGTCGCGGTCGTCACCTACGAGTTCGAGAACGTCCCGACCGAGACCGCCGCCGTGCTCGCACGCCATGCGCCGGTCCGGCCGAACGCCGCCTCCCTCGCCACCGCACAGGATCGTCTGACCGAGAAGCAGTTCCTACGCGACCTCGGCCTCGCGACCGCGCCCTTCGTCTCGGTGGAGGATCCCGGCGCGCTGGCCCGCGCCGTCGCCCAGATCGGCCGCCCCTCGATCCTGAAGACGCGCCGCTTCGGGTACGACGGCAAGGGCCAGGCGCTGGTGCGCGAGGGCTCCGATCTTGCCGTGGTGTTCCGTTCGCTCGGCCAGAAGAGCATCCTCGAAGGCATCGTGCCCTTTTCGCGCGAGGTCTCGGTCGTCGCGGCCCGCGGGCTCGACGGAGCCTTCGCGGCCTACGACGTGAACGAGAACGAGCATGCCAACGGCATCCTCGCGACGACCCGCCTGCCGGCGGCTGTCGGTGCGCAGACCGAGCGGGACGCCCTCGGCATGGCGGCCCGGATCGCCGCGGCGCTCGACTACGTCGGCGTGCTGACCGTCGAGATGTTCGTGGTGCCCGCCGCGGCCGGGGCGCCCGAGACGCTGGTCGTCAACGAGATCGCGCCACGCGTCCACAATTCCGGCCATTGGACGCTCGACGGCGCCGCGACCTCGCAGTTCGAGCAGCATATCCGCGCCATCTGCGGTTGGCCGCTTGGCTCGACGCGGCGTCATGGCCCGATCGAGATGAAGAACCTGATCGGCGCCGACGTCCATGGTTGGCCGGCGATCCTCGCGCAGAAGGGCGCGAGCCTTCACCTCTACGGCAAGACGACCGCGCGTCCGGGCCGCAAGATGGGCCACGTGACGCGGGTGCTGCCGCCGGAATGAGGCGCTCGCCGGTCCGGGTCATCCCGTGCCGATGCCATGATGATGCGCCGGGCCGAAGGTCGCTGAAAGATCGGTCTGTGCCTTGGCGAGCGTGCCGGTAGGTGCGTCGGCCGATGCGGCGGCCGGAGCGTTCGGGCCGGCGCCGGTGATGTCGCCGATCACTTGCGCCAGCACCTGCGGGCTGACCCCGGACAGGCCGCCTCCCGTTCCCGATGCCGGCAGTCCAAGATCGGTTGCGTAATCATCGAGAAGGTGATGGTTGGCGACCGCATGACCGAGGATGCCGAGGCTGACCGCCGTGCCGACGTCGGTCTGCCCGAAGATCCGCCCGGCGGTCGAGAGCGCCCGCGCGTCGGACGGGTTGCCCAGATAGGTCGGCGCGCCGAAGCGCTCGATCTGATCGCTCGCCAGAAAATTCCGGAGCAGGTTCGGGTTGGCGCTGTAATTGCCGACGGGATCGCCGAAATCGACGAGGTTGGTCAGGCCGGAGGCTTCGCCCGGCGCGATATCGGCCGAGGGTATGCCCGGCGCCCCGAACGTATCGCCCGAGAGGCCGGTGTTGGCAGCCACATATTCGGCCTCGGCGCCCCCGAGCGAGTGGCCGGCGAGGAAGACATTGTTCGGCGAGATGCCCTGGGCGGCCGCCACGGCGAGCGCGCGGTGGGTGAACCGGAAGGCATCGTCGTAGAGGGTCGGATTGGCCCCATCGTAGATCTGCCGGTCGGCCTGGATCTGCGCGTTGACGAAGGTCGGCCTGGTGTTCAGGCTGCCGAGGTCCGTCCCCTCGAAGGCGACGATCACCTGTCCGGTCACGGTCTCGAAGGCGACGCCATGGAACCCATCCTTTCTCGTCGCCGTCACCGCACCTCTCGCGCCCTGCAATAGGGTCAGGCCCGATGCGGCCGCCGGATCGCCGTCATAGGCCGCTGCCGCGGCGTCGAAGAAGTCTGCCGTGCTCGGTGTCGTCATCGTTCCACTCCTCGAACTGCATGCCATGACACTCGTGTGCGGTCATGGCGTCTTTGAGGCTGCGCGAGCCAGGGCGCCAACGTTTGCCCTCCGGCCGAGTTTCCGCTAGACGACAGTCGAACAACCCCGCCGCCTCCGACGAGACCACGATGGCCACGACCGACGACGTCCCGATGAATCCCGAATATATGGATTACGCGGAACACGAGCGGAGCTACCGGGCCTTCACCGCCGGGGCGAAATGGGGCACCATCACGGTCGCCGTGATCCTCCTTCTGATGGCGTTCTTCCTGCTCTGACCGCCGACCTCCGGCGCAGTCCCTTCTCCCGAACCTATCCTGCCCGAGGCGAGCGCCGGTCACGGCAGGCCACCGGCACCAAAATCAGGGTGGATCCATGCGCATCGCCGTGCCTGCCGAACCTGACAGCGAGCCCCGCGTCGCGGCGACGCCGGAGACGGTCAAGAAGTTCGTCGGTCTTGGCGGCGAGGTCGTGGTGCAGGCCGGCGCCGGCCTGAGGTCCGGCGTGATCGACGAAGACTTCAAGGTGGCCGGAGCCGTCATCGTCCCGGATGCCGCGGCAGCGGCCAAGGACGCCGACATCGTTCTGCGCGTGCGCCGTCCCTCGGCCGAGGAGCTTGCCGCCTACAGGCGGGGGGCGCTCGTCTGCGCCATCATGGACCCGTATGACCAGACCGAGGCGCTCGACGCCATGGCGGGCGCCGGCGTCACGGGTTTCGCCATGGAGCTCATGCCGCGCATCACCCGGGCGCAATCGATGGACGTGCTCTCGAGCCAGGCCAACCTCGCCGGCTACCGCGCCGTGATCGATGCCGCCGAACATTACGGCCGCGCCTTCCCGATGATGATGACGGCCGCCGGCACGGTTCCGGCCGCCAAGGTGTTCGTCATGGGGGTGGGGGTCGCGGGCCTGCAGGCTATCGCCACCGCCCGCCGGCTCGGCGCCATCGTCACGGCGACGGACGTGCGGCCGGCCACCAAGGAACAGGTCCAATCGCTGGGCGCGAAGTTCGTCGCGGTCGAGGACGATGAGTTCAGGCAGGCGGAGACCTCGGGCGGCTACGCCAAGCCGATGTCCGAATCCTATCAGGCCAAGCAGGCGGAGCTGGTTTCGAGCCATATCGCCAAGCAGGACATCGTCATCACCACGGCCCTGATCCCCGGACGGCCGGCGCCGAAGCTGGTGTCGGCCGCGATGGTGTCCTCCATGCGGGCGGGCTCGGTGGTGGTCGATCTCGCCGCCGAGCGCGGCGGCAATTGCGAGGTCTCGGCGCCGGGCGAGGTCGTCGACCACGGCGGCGTCAAGGTCCTCGGGTTCCTCAACGTGCCGGGGCGCCTCGCCGCCACCGCCTCGAGCCTCTATGCCCGCAACCTCTACGCCTTCGTCGAGACGCTGGTCGACAAGACCGCGAAGGCCGTGAAGGTCGACTGGGGCGACGACCTCGTCAAGGCGACGGCGCTGACCCACGACGGCGCCATCGTCCATCCGAACTTCAAGCCGCAATCCCAGGCGGCCTGACCCTCCGACAGAACGTCCGAAGAGATCTCCTATGGCGGCCGATACTGCGCAACAGCTCTACGACAAGGCCGAAGCCGCCGCCGCTGCCGCCCGGCAGGCCGCGGCGGCTGCCCAGGCCTATGCGGACCAGATCGGCGACAGCATAGGGGCGGGCGTCCATGCCGCGACCGGCGGCGCGGTCGATCCCGTCGTATTCCGGCTCGCCATTTTCGCGCTCGCCGTCTTCGTCGGCTACTACGTCGTCTGGGCGGTGACGCCGGCGCTGCACACGCCGCTGATGTCGGTCACCAACGCCATCTCGTCCGTCATCGTGGTCGGCGCGCTGCTCTCGATCGGCGTCGGCACGGGCGCGGCCGGCAGCGCCGGGGCCTGGGCGGCGCGCATCTTCGGCTTCCTGGCGCTGATCCTGGCGTCGGTGAACATCTTCGGCGGCTTCCTGGTCACCGAGCGCATGCTCGCCATGTACAAGCGGAAGGGCTGAGCCGATGCTGGGCGACAACCTCGCGGCGCTGCTCTACCTCGTCTCCGGCATCCTGTTCATCCTGGCCCTGCGCGGCTTGTCTTCACCGGCGAGCTCGCGCCAGGGCAACCGCTTCGGCATGATCGGCATGGGCCTCGCGGTCCTGACCACGCTGCTCTACCGGCCACCGGCGGACGCGATTTCCTGGCTGATGGTGATCGTCGGCATCGGCATCGGCGGCGGCATCGGAGCCTGGCGCGCCCGCTCGGTGCAGATGACCGCCATGCCGCAGCTCGTGGCGCTGTTCCACGCGCTCGTCGGTCTCGCGGCGGTGCTGGTGGCGGCGGGCGCGCTCTATGCGCCGCAGGCCTTCGGTATCGGCGTGCCAGGCGACATTCACGGCCAGAGCCTCGTCGAGATGTCGATCGGCGCGGCCATCGGCGCCATCACCTTCACCGGCTCGGTCATCGCCTTCCTCAAGCTCGACGGCCGCATGTCGGGCAAGCCGATCCTCTTGCCGAGCCGGCACGTCATCAACGGCGGTTTGGCGGTGCTGCTGGTGATCCTGATCGTCGGCTTCGTGGCGAGCACGAGCTCCCTCGCCTTTTGGCTGATCGTGCTGGCGTCGCTGGCGCTCGGCGTGCTGATC
This sequence comes from Lichenihabitans sp., assembly GCA_036276175.1. Lineage (GTDB taxonomy): Bacteria > Pseudomonadota > Alphaproteobacteria > Rhizobiales > Beijerinckiaceae > Lichenihabitans. Next base: position 3,176 of record DATBEH010000001.1, on the reverse strand, counting down.
ATCGTGCCGATCGGGGGCGCCGACATGCCGGTCGTCGTGTCGATGCTGAACTCCTATTCGGGCTGGGCGGCGGCCGGCATCGGCTTCACGCTCGGCAACCTGGCGCTGATCATCACCGGCGCGCTGGTCGGCTCGTCCGGCGCCATCCTGTCCTACATCATGTGCAAGGGGATGAACCGCTCCTTCATCTCGGTGATCCTGGGCGGCTTCGGCGGCGAGACGGCCGTCGCCTCGGGCGCGGTCGAGACCCGGCCCGTCAAGCAGGGCTCGGCCGAGGACGCGGCCTACATCATGAAGAACGCGTCGAAGATCATCATCGTGCCGGGCTACGGCATGGCGGTGGCCCAGGCCCAGCACGCGCTGCGCGAGATGGCCGACGTGCTGAAGAAGGAGGGCGTCGAGGTCAAATACGCCATCCACCCGGTGGCGGGCCGCATGCCCGGCCACATGAACGTGCTCCTCGCCGAGGCCAACGTCCCCTACGACGAGGTCTTCGAGCTCGAGGACATCAACTCGGAATTCGCCCAAGCCGACGTGGCTTTCGTCATCGGCGCCAACGACGTGACCAATCCCTCGGCCAAGACGGACAAGTCCTCGCCCATCTACGGCATGCCGGTGCTCGACGTCGAGAAGGCCAAGACAGTGCTGTTCATCAAGCGTGGCATGGGCTCGGGCTATGCGGGGGTCGAGAACGAGCTTTTCTTCCGCGACAACACGATGATGCTCTTCGCCGACGCCAAGAAGATGACGGAAAACATCGTCAAGGGGCTGGCGTAGCGGTCGCCGCGGGCCCGACCCGTCAGAAGAGCGGCTCGATGGCCAGCCATACCCCGTAGATGAAGCTGGCGCTCAGCGCCGCGCCGATGCTGCCGACGAGAAGGCCCGACATCACTAGGATTCCGTCGCGCTCCACCTGGCCGAGACCGATGAGGCAGACTGCGAGTCCGTAGGGGACCTGGCCGACGAGCGGCGCCGCGGTCAGCATGCCGAGCGCCATGGTGATCAGCAGCAGCGCGCTGAGCAGGGCGCCGGCCCGCGCTCCAAACAACCGCCAGCGCGGCCGCGACCAGCGTTCGAGGGCATTGACCACCGGCAGGGCACGCGCGACCGCGCGCCGCAGATCGGCGCTCGCCACCGATCTGCTCAGGATGACACGTGGAAACCAGGGCTCGTGCCGCCGAACGGCGATCTGCAGCGCGACGAGGATCAGGAGCAGCGCCGACACCGCGGGGATCGGCGGCGGCATCGGCAGGCAGTTGGGCAAGCCGAGCAGCACGACGAGCACGGCGAACGACCGGTCACTCAGCAGGTCCAGGATGGAATCGAGGGAGATGCGCTCCTCAGGTTCATCGGCGAGCATCGTGAGAACCTGGGACAATCGCATCGGGGCCACGGGTTCCTCGTCCGGCCGAGACCTGGGCCGGCCCTCATCGCCCGCCCGGCTGCAGCGCCCGAGCTCGAGCGACGATGGACATCGAAGGGGCAATCGTCCGGCGTTCTCTAGCGCTCTGCGGCGGGAAAAGGAAGGCTTCGGGCGCCGCATCCGCGGTTCTTGCACGGAAATCAGGCACCGGCGCCGGCGCGGGTGCCGCGCTACGGTGGCGGGTCGACCGGCTCGTCGAGCCGCAGGTGCCGGCGCAGGAAACCCGTCAGCATCGGATCGCGGTAGTCCTCGATGAGGAGGGCCGCCCCGTGGCGGTGCAGATCGTTCTCGTCGAGCGGGGCGGTCAGGCCTACGACCGGCAGGCCGGCCGCCGCTGCCGAGGTCACGCCGGCGCTGGAATCCTCGAAGGCGACCGAGCGGGACGGGTCGCCGCCGATGGCCTCGAGCGCGGTGAGATAGGGCAGGGGATGGGGTTTCGGATCGGCGACGTCGTTGCGCGTGATCACCACCTTGAAGCGCTGCGCGATGCCAAGCGCGCCGAGGACATGTTCGGCGCTGTCGCGGGGCGCGCTGGTGACGACGGCGAGCCCGATCCCGGCGCTTTCAGCCCAATCGAGCAGATCCATCAGGCCGGCCGCGGGCACGAGGTTCTGGGCCAGCGATCGATATTCGGCCTCCTTGTCGTCCATCAGCGCACTGTGCCGTTCATGCGGCAGGTGCGCAAAGAGCTTGGCCGCGACGCTCTCGTTCGACTTGCCCATCAGGAATTCACGATAGGTCGCCCAGTCGAGGTCGATTCCATGCGGCCCGAGAATCGTCTGGAACGCCGCGAAATGAAGGTGATCGGTATGGACGAGCGTGCCGTCCATGTCGAAGAGCAGGGTTGGGACCATGCCCGCTCTCTACACGCTGGCCCGCGGGAAGGCGAGAGGCGCTTCACGCCGCAGCCTCTTCCAGGGACGGAGGATCGATCCGTGCTTCGAGTTTCACCCGATCGACCTGCCACCCTTACGCGGGGCTGCTGCCAAGCCGACCGCAATCTGCTACGATGCAGGATGACGCCGGCACGTCCGGCCTGTTCGCCGGCGCCGCCGGCCTGCCGGAGTGCTGGTTCCGATGCGTCACCGCGCCTGCCGGTTCTTGATCGTCGTCGCGGCGGCCGCCATCCTGGCGGGCTGCGATAAATGCGCCGACAATTTCCTGGTCGACCCCTTTGCCAAGCCGAAACCCGCAGCCTGCCACGAGGCGCCTCCGGCCAGATAGGCGCCGCCGCCCATGCGATCCCGCCTCGCGCCGGTATCCACACATAAAACTTTAAGCATGCTGCTTACTGCCGCAAACACCTCTTGCCGACGTCCCCGTCTCGTGTATGATTCGTGTATCGGCAACCTATCGAAAGGAGGTGATCCAGTGTCTCATTGTTTCATGTCGTGCGAGGCTCGGGTCTACTCTTCGAGGAAGAGCGTCTAACGGACTGACGAGTTGTCTCACGGCTGACAATGCATAACATCATTGTCGTTTGATATGGGTCGAGCCGCATCGTCTATTCGGACGGTGCGGCTCTTCTATTTTGAGGATGACGATCACCCGTTCCGATCAAGGCCAGCAGCACAGATCGCGATGATGCGAGACCCTACCGATCCAAAATCATGACCGTGATCGATCCCCACACATCGCAACATGACGTCGCCGGAAAACGCAGCCGACGTTTCGGCATCACGCTCGAGCAGCCGACTCTCGCCGTTTTTCTGAACTGACGCCGACCGATTCCACTCAGTGCGTCGTCTGCCTC